>NZ_JBXAQZ010000011.1:0-275512 GCF_058807755.1 Pseudomonas sp. GW821-FHT12A04 | reverse complement strand
CCATGTGAGAGTAGGTCATCGTCAAGATTAAATTCCGAAACCCCTATCTGCGTATGCAGGTAGGGGTTTTGTTTTTGTCGTAGAAAAAGCACGATCAATCAAGCACAAATTGGCGCAGTTATTTTTGTCCCGGGACACTAGAATAGGTCCAACTTTTTCAGAGTCAGAGCGCTTATGCCGGATTCGGTTGACGCCAAAGAGCTGTCAGAAATACCACTGGAAAATCTGGTTGCCTGCCATGAGTGCGACTTGCTCATGCGTAAACCCGAACTCGCCCATGGCGAAAAAGCCATGTGCCCGCGCTGTGGCTACGAGCTTTATGCCAATCGGTACAACGTCGTACAGCGCAGTCTCGCCCTTGTCATAGCCGCTTTGTTGTTGTTTATTCCGGCGAACTTTTTACCCATCATGCAGCTCAATCTACTCGGGCAGTCTTCGCAAGACACTGTCTGGAGCGGCGTTGTTGCCCTTTTTGACACGGGTATGCAAAGCGTTTCAGTGATTGTATTCCTGTGCAGCATGGGGATCCCGCTGCTCAAGCTACTGTGCCAACTGACCGTATTGTTGAGTATCCGTTTTGATGTCGGACGCAGCTACGGCTTGCTGCTCTATCGCATTTATCACCATATACGCGAATGGGGGATGCTCGAGGTTTACTTCATGGGCGTACTGGTGGCGATCGTAAAACTGGCAGATATGGCAGCCATCACCGTAGGCCTCGGCCTGGTGTGCTTCATTGGTTTGTTGCTGGTTCAAGTCTGGCTGGAGGTCGTAATGTCGCCTCACCAGATCTGGCAAGCGTTATCAGGAGAGGATGCCCATGCGGGCGATTGATGCAGGCATTCTGATTTGCAAGGAATGTCATGAATTGAACAGGCAGGAAGCTGATACCGATGAGCAAGTCTGTACGCGCTGCGGGGCGCTGGTGCACGCCCGCAGCCCGAATAGCCTGGTGCGCACCTGGGCATTGCTGATTACCGCCGCCATTCTTTACATACCGGCCAATTTGTTGCCGATCATGACCGTGAACTCCTTGGGAAAAGGTGCGCCGAGCACGATCATGGCAGGTGTGATCGAACTGATGCACTACGGAATGTTCCCCATTGCGGCCGTGGTGTTTATCGCCAGTATCGTGGTGCCCACGTTCAAACTGGTGGGTATCGCTCTGCTGCTGTTTTCCGTGCAGCGCCGTCAGCCCCTTTCGGCTCGCCAGCGTATCTGGATGTACCGTTTCATTGAATTCATCGGCCGCTGGTCGATGCTCGATATCTTTGTGATTGCCATCCTCGTGGCGGTCGTGAATTTTGGGCGGCTTGCCAGCATCGAAGCCAATCTTGGCGCCATCGCTTTCGCCACGGTGGTGATTCTGACGATGCTTGCCGCGGTAACTTTTGATCCCCGACTGATTTGGGATAACACGGAGTCGGACGACGACCATGACTGATTTGCCTGTAGCGAAAACCCGACCGGCTTCGAACTGGTCTGCCATTTGGGTGTTGCCCCTGATCGCCTTGATCATTGGCGGCTGGCTCGGCTGGCGTGCCTATAACGAGACCGGTATCGAGATTCAGGTGCGTTTTGAGAGCGGCGAGGGCATTCAGGCCAACAAGACCGAAGTTGTCTATAAAGGCATGTCGGTCGGTAAGGTCAAAAGTCTCAAGCTCGATGACGAAGGCAGTTCCAAAGGCGTGATCGCCAGCATCGAAATGAACAAGGACGTAGAGCCATACCTGCGAACCAGCACGCGTTTCTGGCTGGTCAAGCCGAGCGTGACGCTGGCAGGGATTACCGGTCTCGAGACGCTGGTTTCAGGTAACTATGTCGCCATCAGCCCGGGGGAAGGCGAGCCGGTCCGCAAGTTCAAGGCCCTGGCCCAGGAACCGCCGCTCTCCGATGCCCAGCCCGGTCTGCACTTGACTATCAAGGCCGACCGCCTGGGCTCGCTGAACCGTGGCAGTCCGGTGTTTTACAAACAGATCAAAGTGGGCCAGATCAAAAGCTATGTATTGTCCGAGGACCAGAACACTGTCGAGCTCAAGGTCTTCATTGAGCCGACTTACGCCAAACTGGTGCGCAAACACACACGTTTCTGGAATGCCAGCGGCATCAGCATCGACGCCAATCTGTCGGGTGTGAAGGTCCGCAGTGAGTCCCTGGCCAGCATCGTCGCCGGTGGTATTGCGTTCGCCACACCCGAAAACCGCAAGGACAGTCCGCCTACCGATCCGAGCCTGCCGTTCAGACTCTATGAAGACTTTGACGCCGCCGCCGCCGGTATCCGGGTGAAGGTCAAGCTCAGTGATTTCGACGGCTTGCAGGCCGGTCGCACACCGGTGATGTACAAGGGTATTCAGGTGGGCAGCCTGAAAACGCTGAAGGTCGATGCGGATCTGTCTGGCGCAACCGCCGAGTTGACGATGGACCCATTGGCCGAGGATTACCTGGTCGAAGGCACCCAGTTCTGGGTGGTCAAGCCGTCGATTTCCCTGGCGGGGATTACCGGCCTCGAAGCGTTGGTCAAAGGCAACTACATCGCTGTGCGGCCTGGCGACAAGGGTTCGGCGCCACAGCGGGAGTTTGTAGCCCGGGCCAAGGCACCGCCGCTGGATCTGCGTGCACCGGGCCTGCACCTTGTTTTGTTCACGGAAAACCTCGGTTCGCTGGAAGTCGGCAGCCCGGTTCTCTACAAGCAGGTCAAAGTCGGCTCCGTACAGAGCTATCAGTTCTCCCGCAAAAAGAAACAACTGATCATTGGAGTGCACATCGAGAAGGAATATGAAGGCCTGGTCAACGCCTCGACGCGCTTCTGGAACGCCAGTGGCATCACCCTCACGGGCGGACTGACCGGCGGGGTCCAGGTTAAAAGCGAGTCATTGCAAAGCTTGATGGCCGGCGGCATTGCCTTCGAGACCCCGCAGGACAACGCCCCGTTGCAGAAGCGTATTCCACGTTTCCGTCTGTTCGCGAACCATGAAGACGCTACGCAGAAGGGCGAAGTCATCACGCTCAAGCTCGATCGCGCTGATGGCCTGCGTACCGGCACTCCGATTCGTTACAAGGGGCTGGATGTCGGCAAGGTGGAGGATGTTGATCTCAGCGAGGACCTGCAATCGGTGCTGTTGACCGCGCGGATTACCGAAGTGCCAGAGCGCATTGCCCGGGTCGGCAGTCAGTTCTGGGTGGTCAAGCCTGAACTGGGCCTGATCAAGACGTCCAACCTCGAAACCCTGGTGACCGGGCAATACATCGAGGTACAACCGGCGCCGAAGAACCTGGGACCGCAGAAGAACTTTGTCGTTTTGGCAGCCGCGCCCGAAACTGCCAAGCAGGAAGCGGGATTGAGTCTGGTGCTGAGCGCGGCACGTCGCGGTTCGCTGAAGGCCGGGGTGCCGGTGACGTATCGCGAAATCACCGTGGGCAAGGTGACCGGTTATGAACTGGGCCAGACCGCTGATCGCGTGCTGATCCATATCCTGATCGAGCCGAAGTACGCGCCATTGGTACGCAGCGGTACACGATTCTGGAACACCAGCGGTTTCGACTTCGATGTCGGCCTGTTCAAAGGTGCAACGGTGCGTACTGAATCACTGGAGACGATGATTCAGGGCGGTGTCGCCTTTGCCACGCCGGATGGCGAGCGCATGGGTAGCCCGGCGCGACCGGAGCAGACGTTCGCGCTGTTCGACAAGTTCGAAGAGGAGTGGCTGGGCTGGGCGCCGAAGATCTCCCTCGGTAAATAGTCGGAGGGTTATGTGGCGTCAGTGATGACGCCTTCGCGGGCAAGCCCGCTCCCACAGGGGACTGGGTTGTTCCTGAAGATATGCGATCAAATGTAGGAGCGGGCTTGCCCGCGAAGAGGCTCTGAAGTTCACTGCAAAGCTAAATGACACATCTATGAAAAAGGCCGCGATCCATTGGACCGCGGCCTTTTTATTGCCTTCGATTCAAGCCTCAGACCGCATCCAGCTCCGGTTCATCCGCTTGTTCGTTGATCGTCGCCCTTACCTGATCGTGACGACGGATGTACTTCCAGTCCGCCTCATCGATGTAGATACCGGCCGGGCCGCTGCCACCTTCCAGGTCGATGGCGACACTGGCGCAGACCTGCGGCTTCACGCTCGCCAGGATCGGCACGAAGCCCAGTTGCAGGCTGGTTTCCAGCAATGCGGCCTGGTTCTTCTCATCGATGTCCGCCGCCTCGTCGAGGTAGTACGGCAGGCGCACGCGACCTGCCTGGTCACGGTCCATCAAGTGCAGCAACAAGTACATGTTGGTCAGCGCCTTGATGGTCATGGTGGTGCCGTTGGACGCCGCGCCGTCGATGTCGGTGTGGATCACCGGTTGGCCGTTGACCTTGGTGATCTCGAACGCCAGTTCGAACAAGTCCTTGAGGCCGAGCTGGTTGTGGTTGGCCGCCACCAGCCGCGCCAGGTATTCCTTGGCCTCTTCGTTCTTGTTGTCCTGCTCGGCACTTTGGCTCAGATCGAAGACCGACAGGGTTTCGCCTTCTTCGTACTGACCTGCGCTGTGAATGATCTGGTCGATGTGCTTGAGCGCTTCCTTGTTCGGTGCGAGCACGATGCGGAAGCTTTGCAGGTTGGAGACCTGGCGTTTGTTGATCTCGCGGTTGAACAGTGCCAGTTGGTGTTCGAGGCTGTCATAGTCGCTGCGGATGTTGCGCAGGGTCCGGGCGATGTCCGTCACGGCGGCACGGCGAGCCTTGCCCAGGGTCAGGGCTTCGTCGGTACGATGCGCATAGGCGTTGATCAGCAGTTGCAGGCGCCGCTCCATATCGTCTTCGCTGTCGAACTTGGCCACGCCCTTGAGGCGTACCTGGGCGTACAGCGCTTCGATCTGGCCGTCGGCCCGCAGCAGGCCTTGCCAGCTGTCCTGATAGTCGTTGAGCAGTGGCAGCAGGTTGTCCATGGAATCGTCGATCGGGTCCATGAACGGTGTGCCGAACGGCAGGTCCGCGGGCAGCAACTGACGGCGGCGCAGGGCGTCGTCGAGGGTGCGTTGCTTGGCTTCCATGTCGCCGATCTGGCGGCCGACCAGTTGCAGCTTGGCCGACAGTTGCTGGACGCGCTCGGTAAAGGCATCGCTGGAACGCTTCAATTCGTCCTGTGCGGCTTCCATCTGTGCCATCTGTTCCAGCTTGTCGCCTTCCTCGGCGCTCAGGGTTTGCGCGCGACGGAAATCCTCCAGGGCTTTCTGCGCATCCAGCACTTGCTGGTACAGCACTTCAGTCTGGGTCTTGCTCGCGGCGCGGTCGGCCGCCACGGCCTGCTGGGTCTTCAGTTGCTTGAGTTCTTTGTCCAGGCGCTCCTTCTGGTCGCGCAGGGCTGCGCGGTCAGCCAGGGCCTGCAGCGCCGGTGGTTCGATGTGCGAGATGTCGATGGACAGGCCCGGCACTTCGAAGCGTTCGCCTTTGAAACCGTCGAGGATCAGCTCCACGGATTTGACCCACTCGCCGTCGTCGTCGAGGGTGATGCCGTGTTCACCCAGCGGCAGGCTGAACAGTGCGCTGTTGAACAGGCGCATCAGGCGTTCGACGTCTTGCTGCGAGAATTCTTCACGCAGACGGGCGTAGCTGTTGTTGTCGGCGTGATCGAGCTGCTGCTTGACCGACTTCAGGCGTTTTTCCAGGTCGCGCAGGCGCTCGTCCAGGTCTTCGGCGCTGAACTGGCGGGACTGTGCCAGCGCACCGGCCAGTTCATCGTGAGCGTCCTTGGCGGCCAGCAGCTGCTGCTCCAGCACCTTGACGTCATCGACCAGGGCAAAGCGATGCTTGAGCACCGACAATTCGCCGAGCCAGCGCTGGATGCCGGTGATTTCCCGTTCCAGACGCATCAGTTCCTGGGTGCCACCGCGCTGGTCGTTTTGCAGGGCATCCTGCTCGTTGCGGTAGTGCTCGGCCTGAATGGTCAGCTCTTCCTTGCGCGCACTGGCGTAGTCCGACCAGGTGCCGAGCAAGGAGTCGAGCAGCGGTGAGATCCGGTGCAGTTTGCCGCGCAGAATGTCGCGTTGCTTCACGCCGTTGGCCAGGGCTTCGACCAGCGGGCCGGCGGCGACCAGCGAGTTGTAGTCCTGCTCCATGCGTCGTACATCGCGGAACGCTTCTTCACACGCGGCGATGTAGTCGACGCTGCCGGAGCGCAGGCTGTGCTCGAAGGCATCGAGGAACAGCTGCTTGAGCTTGGCCGCGGTGATTTCGCGCATGTGCAGCAGGTTGATGAACAGGGCGCGGAAGGTCTTCAGGCTCTGCTCGCTGGTGGAGCGTAGCGGGATCAGCGTCAGGTCCAGCGGGATCGAAGTGTGACCGCCAACCAGCAGGCGGCGCAGTTCGTCCGGCTTGAGTTCGTAGGCTTTCAGACCTTCGCGCTCAAGGTTGGTGAACAGTTCTTTCTGGCGCAGGCAGGTGTCGTTTTTCTGGTAGTGGGCCAGGTCCAGTTTGCCGGCATAGGCAAAGAACTGGTGACCGAAGCCGCCGCCCGGGCCGCGGCCGACCACACCGATCACGTGGGGGCCGTGGGGCAGGTTCACCTCCACCAGGATGTAGCTGGTGTCCGAGGCGAAGTAGAAGCGCCGGGACTGCTCCAGGCTGTACTTGCCGAAGCTCATGTCCGACATGCGCGCCAGGATCGGGAACTGCAGGGCGTTGATCGAGGCGGATTTACCCAGGTTGTTGGCGCCGTATACCGATAGCGGCTCTTCCAGCGGGAACAGGCCGAGGCTGTAGCCGGCGGTGTTCAAAAGGGCAAAGCGGCGGATGCCGTAACGTTCCTTGCTCATGCGTCGAGCTCCTGTTCTTCGGCGATGGCGCGGGCCAGTGCGTCTTCTTCGCTTTCGTCTTCAAAACCCGCGAGGTCGAGCGGGTCATCGGTCTGCAACAGCTTTTCGTCGCTGTCTTCGTCGATCAGCACCGGTACCGGCAACGGCAGGACGCTGTGCAGGCTGGCGGCCAGATCGCGGTCCTGTTGCACCGACAGGCACACATCGAGGAAGCGGTGCATCGGCGGCAGGAAACGGTAGACGCCGTTCTCTTCGCTGGCGAAACCGAGCTGAGTCATGCGGCGCATGATCTTTTCTTCGAGCTCGTCCTGGGTCTGCACTTCGGCCTGGATGAACAGGTCGCGGTACTTTTCCAGCAGCGACGGCAATTCATCGCGACCGAGGCTGCCGCCGTCGAGCACGGCGATCGGGTCGCGGCCCTGATCGGCCAGGTGTTCGACGAGGATAAAGGTGAACAGCGCCAGACGCTGGGCGGTCTTGTTCACCGCCGCCGCCGCGAGGTCCGGCACGAAGTAGTAGAAGCCACGGGTGTCGCAGACCAGTTCAAAGCCCAGGGCCTTGAACAGCGTGCGGTACTGGTCCTGGAAGTTCGACAACTGTGCGTACAGCTCCGGATCGCGGCGGCTGACGTGATAACCCTTGAACAGCTCGCGAAAGATCGGCGCCAGCTGGGACAGTTCGGATAGATCAAGATGCATAGGGAGTGCTCGCAGAATCCTCGGCGGCGGTGTCGCTGACCGAGAGCAGGGCGAAGGAGCGCAGGCTGACCTGGTGCTCGTGAGTATGGTATTCGCGACGTTCCAGGCGCTCGCGCTTGAAGCGTTTTTCCCGCGACAGGCGCGAGAACCAGTACAACAGTTCGTCGGTGGCACCGTCCGGTTCCTGCTCCAGCAGCCAGGTCATCAGGTCCGGCATCGGCAGGGCGTCTTCGCAGCGTTCGAGCATTTCCCGAACGGTGCGTGGCGCCCGTGGCGCTTCGCCTTTCTGGGTCTTGTGAGCCTTGGGGAAGCGCGCCGGTTTCGGTTCGAAGCGGGCCAGGGCATAAACGTAGGCTTCGACCTGGCTGGCACTGCCGAGGAAGGTGCTCTGTGGGCGAGTGAACATCGGCATCGCCGCTTGCGGCACGGCGTCGATGCCTTTGCGGCGGATCATCGACAGGGCCAATGCGGCGCCACGGGTCACGGCGTTGTGCCGGCGCGCTTCTTCGCGCAGCGGCAGCAGCAGCTCGCGGGCGTGACGCAGGGTCAGCTGGGCGCTGGTCTGCATTTCGAGGATGCGCGCGTGGGTGCGCAGCAACATGTCGTCGTCGACCAGGTGGCCGAGGCGCTGCTGTTCGCTGAGCATCTTCAGCAGGACGGTTTCGACCTTGCGCACGCCTTGTTCGAAGGCGCCGTCGGCGTTCACCAGATCAATCATTGGCTCTACGTATTCGTCCCAGGTCGCCAGCACTTCAGCATAACGCTGGCGCAACGGAATCTGCCGGTCGCTGGTTTTCGCCCGTTCGGCGACGGCCACCAGTGCCTGTTCGTCGTTATCGAGTTTTTTCAGCACGTCACGCACGCGCATGTCGAGCAGGCGCAATTGGCGGGCGAGGTCGTTGCCGTCGCGGATATCGAATGCGTCCTGGATATAACCGGCCAGACGCTCGAGGTGGCGCAGGTAGGCTTCGATCTCCAGGCACAGGCCCAGACGGTGTTCACGGCGCAGATAGGCGAGAAAGTCGTGAATCTGCGCATTGAGCTCGAAACGGTTCGGGCTTTTGGCCACGGGAACCAGGATGTCGAGGCGAATCCACACATCCAGCAGGCTGGTGATGTCCTGCGGCGTACTGTCGAGTTGCTGGGCGGCCAGTTGCGTGCGCAGTTCGTTCAGGCTCAGAGTGCCTTGGTCGAAGTGCTCGCACAGTGGCTCCAGAAGTGCCCAGTGTTCAGCGAGGGCGCGCAAGACGCGCTTGGGTTCGATCATCGGAATGGCCGGCTGGTTGGCGATTAAAAGCCGCGATTGTACTGCATCGGGGGCAATGCGATTCACTCTCGGGACGGACTGTCGCCTTCTTTTCGGTAAGGTGCATCGATCAACTGCGGGCGATCTTCAGCGAACGGCGGTAGAATCAGCGCACTTTAGTTATCCACAAGTGGCCGACCTTTGCTTATCGAGTCCCGTCGTCGCGCTTATCTGGCCGCCATGCAGGTGGTCAACTGGCTGCCGCGCACCGAATTGCCCTTTGCCGCGCCGTCGCGGCCCGAGCTGCTCGAGATTCCCGAGCCGGTTGTGGTCGCGCCTGTCGTGCCCGCTGTTGTGGCCGATACGCCCGTGGCGCCTGTGGCCAAGCCGGCCGAGCGGGTGAAGATCGAGGTGCCACGGCCATCGCTGGCCAGCACCCGCACCGGCGCGAAACCGGTGGAAGAGGCCGAAGAGACGCCAGCCGTGGTCAAGGCACCCATCGTGCCGCCCCCGCGTTTCGCCCTGCAATTATTGCGGGCCGGGCGTTGCCTGCTGCTGGTGGAGTTACCCACAGGTGAATCCTTCCAGACTCGCGATCCTGCCTACCTGCTGCTCAAGGACATGCTGCGCGCCGCCGGTCTGCCGGACAGTCCGCAGATCGTCGGTGAGCCGGTGCGTTGGCCGCTGTTGGTGCGTGGCACGATGGATCAGGGCCCGGAAGCGGCCCGTGACTTCGTGCAAGGTTTTCTCTCGGTGCGCATGGAAGAAACGCCCTGCGCCTGCTTGTGGCTGATCGGCTTGCCTGCGGTGCGATTTGCCGGCGAAGCGGATGCCGAGGCGTTCAATCGCGAATTGCAGATCGAAGGCCTGGGCTCGGCCTGGGCGGTGCCGGGCCTGGAATTATTAATGGAAGAGCCACAGCGTAAGGCTGATGTCTGGCAAGCCATGCGTCGGCTGATGGCGCGCTGGAAAGAATCGAATGAGTGACGCTGTATCGTTTCGCCCGATGACCGAGTCGGACCTGGAAGCTGTACTGAAAATCGAATATGCGGCCTATAGCCATCCCTGGACCCGCGGGATTTTCCTCGATGGCCTGGGCAAGTATCAGATCTGGCTGATGTTCGAAGGTCAGCAACAGGTCGGCCACGGTGTGGTGCAGATCATCCTCGACGAGGCGCACCTGCTCAACATTACGGTCAAGCCGGAAAACCAGGGGCGTGGCCTGGGGCTGACATTGCTTGAGCATTTGATGTCGATCGCCTACAAGGCCGACGCCCGGGAGTGTTTCCTGGAAGTGCGCGACAGCAATACCGCGGCGTTCAAGCTGTATGAGCGATATGGTTTCAACGAGATCGGCCGGCGTCGGGATTACTACCCGGCGGTGGGCGGGCGCGAAGATGCGGTGGTCATGGCCTGCACTTTGGTGGATTGAGCTTCAAAAGCTTCGCGAGCAGGCTCGCTCCCACAGAGATTTGTGTCGTACATAAAACCTGTGGGAGCGAGCCTGCTCGCGATGGCGATCTTTCAGACACTGAAGATCAGCGCTTGCCGTCCATCGGATCGCGCTGAGCCAGTTCAGCCTCATCCAGGCCATTGCCACCGCCGATATCGTCCTCATCGACGATGCTCAGGTCCCAATCCGCACGGCTATCATTGCCCGCCTCATGGGCATCCCGGGCGCCGTCCTCACGGATCAGGGTTTCCGGGCTCAGATCGTCATCGGTAGGTTGATGGTCACCGGTCGCGGCAGCGGTCAGGCCCGCTTCACTTCCGCGCTTGCGCGGCAGCAGTTGCTCGCGCTCCTTTTCCGGCAGTTCGTCACCGATTCTGGTGCTGGGTTCTTCAGCGTCGAAATCCAGCTCACGCACCGAGCCCATGCGGTCTTCGTTGTCATCGACGGGTTCCGGTTGCACCGCATCGTACGGACGTCGTGAATCATTCATGGCAATTCCTCATACTGTAGTCCCTACTACGGTTGACCCCCGTGGCTACCGAGAATTCCACCGGCATGGAGCCCCGTGTTCCGGATCAGGAGAGCATCTGCATTTTCGCGCGTGACCCCGACGGACGGTTGTCAGTCAAAGCTGCGCATCATTCTTGAGGCTTCAAAGCATGAACGAATTACAAGATCTGATTGATAACAACGAGCGTTGGGCCGCTGCGATCAAGGAGGAAGATCCTGACTTCTTCGCCAAGCTGGCTCGCCAACAGACCCCAGAGTTCCTGTGGATCGGTTGTTCCGACGCCCGGGTGCCGGCCAACGAGATCGTCGGCATGCTGCCGGGCGATTTGTTCGTACACCGTAATGTGGCCAACGTCGTGCTGCACACCGACCTCAACTGCCTGTCGGTGATTCAGTACGCGGTCGATGTGCTCAAGGTCAAACACATCCTTGTCACCGGCCATTATGGCTGCGGCGGTGTGCGCGCTTCGATGCAGGATCGCCAGTTCGGCCTGATCGACGGCTGGCTGCGTTCGATTCGCGATCTCTACTACGAGAAGCGCGAAGAGCTGGCCAAACTGGCCACCGAAGAGGAACAGGTCGACCGCCTCTGCGAACTCAACGTGATTCAGCAAGTGGCCAACGTCGCCCATACCAGCATTGTGCAAAATGCCTGGCACCGCGGGCAGAGCCTGTCGGTCCACGGTTGCATCTACGGCATCAAGGACGGTCGCTGGAAAAGCCTGAACACCACCATCAGCGGCTTCGAGCAACTGCCGCCGCAGTACCGCCTGCGTCCGGTCGACCCTCAGTAATACCGTCAATAATGACGTTGCCGACGCCAGCGTTGCAGAAACGCCTGGCCGTCGGCGTTTGGCGACTCGTCGTAGCCGGTAATCCAGCCACGGCACTCGTATGAGCCGCACTGGCAGGCAAATTGGCGTTGCAGTTTGTCTTCGGTGGCGGCGAAGTCCATGGTCAGCCAGTCCCCCTTGCTGATGTCCTTCAGCGCCCATAACCACAACTCGCTCAAGTCCAGAAAGACATTGGGGTCGCAGGAGTGTCGCAACAGTCCGCAGAAGCGCGGGTCGTAGACGTGTATGCCCGGGGCGAGCTGGCGGGTATGCCGGCAGCGGTAGGGCAGCAAATGCCCCGACGCCCGGCAGATACGGGTGATTCGCGGGAATTCGCGCCGTGCGGCAATACCCGTGGCTTCGCCCTTGGCGTTTTCAATGATTTCGAAGTCGGCCAGGGAAGGAAATCCCAGGCGAACGGGCAGCTCCGAAAAGGGGTAAACACCTTGCGGCGGTTGTGGGCGTTTTCGTTGAGGGGCGTGAGCTTTCATAACAATCCCTGTCTGCTGGGTGCTGCTACTTCTTTGCACCGACGGTCCTGTCAGCACAGCAGCACATGGGTTCAGCCCAAGCCTCTCGCAGATACCACGGGCGGTCTACTGTCATAAGTGACAGATTTTTCGCCGTTCATCGGGTTACAACGGCGGAGCAGGTTTCGCCGTGGCGGGTGCCGGGGCCTTGAGCTGCTTGAGCTGGGACACGATCGAAGCTGTCGCGCATTTGCCCACAGCCTGTTGGGGCGACAGGTTGCGGATCGAGGTGTAGAACAGCTCGCAGGTTTTTTCTTTCTGGGCCACTTGCCAGGTTTGCCTGCAGGTATTGAGCTCAACGTCCGGATTGCTGTCCGGTTGGCGGCCCATGGCGGCCTGCCAGCACGCAGCACTCAAATCCTGACCCATGACTTTCAGGCCTGCCGCATCGGCCTTGGCCTGGGCGTCACTGCCGGTGTAGCTTGCCGGATCGGCGGCATACCAAATGTAGCTCGGATGGTTGGAGCCCAGCACGGGGACTTTCACGCCGTTGTCCGGGGTGATCTGGACCAGGCCCAACACGTTCACCGTCTGCCCGTATTGCTCTTTGATCCAGTTACGCACCGGTGCGCCGAAGGCGACCATCGGCAGGGCTGCGCCGCTGGCGTTCAGGCTGACTTCCTTGACCATGGTGGTCTGGTAATCCTTGAAGTAACCGTAGACGCCTTCGAGGTCTTTGCCCGCGTTGGACGGCGCGGCAATCGGGGCGATGTCGATGATTGTCTGGTAGCCCGGCGTCTGCCCGGCCGGGATGCCGTTGGCAGTCAGCAGCGTGGCCCAGCGATCCGTAGTGGCGGACCTCAGGTAATCCTGGGCCTGGGTCAGCGAATAGTCTGGCGGGAAGTGCAGCAGTTCGACGCTTTTGCGATTTTCCAGGGCCATGCCCAACGGCAGGAACAGGTACCAGCTATACGCCCACTTGCCATCGGCATTCAGTTTGCTGGCGCCGTTGTAGGCCAGGTCACCGGCGTCGAGCAGCGCGGCCAGAGGCTTTTCATAGCCGTTGGGTACGCCGCTGATTTCGGCATAAAGCTGATTGTTATCGGTCTTGATCAGAACCTTCGCCCCGGTGTAGCCATCACGCTGCACGCTTTGGGTCAGGTAATGCTCGACGGTCTGTTCAAGTGTCCAGTTGCGAAAGCAGATCACGTTGCAGTTGTTGGGATAGGCGAAGAGACGGGTAACGCGTTCGGTACTGCCCAGTTTCAGGGCGACATCGGCGTGGGCAGCGGCGCTCAGGGTGAGGGCCGCGAGAGTCAGTCCTGCAAGTTTTAGCATGCTCAGATCCTTTTCAGCGTGGTTTCCCGTTGGCGTGGGTGCTACATACTGAAACCGCAGGCGGCGGTTGGTCTAGAGGGGGGAGGTAAAAAGCTGTCAGGCAAAGTGCACTCTCAATGTGGGAGAAACCACAGTGGGAGCGGGTTTGCTCGCGATGGCGTCGGCACATTCAGTATCAATATGTCAGTGACATTGTCATCGCGAGCAAGCTCGCTCCCACAGGGTTCTATGTCATCACCACCATTTGGGTCACGGCATCACCGGCGGCGTATACGTCAGCGTCGTGCCCAGTGCCCACAGCAAAAACAGCACCAGTGGCGTGTGCACCAGCAACTGCACGAACGAGAAACCGATCAGGTCCCGCGCCTTCAACCCCAGTACGCCCAGCAGCGGCAGCATGTAGAACGGGTTGATCAGGTTCGGCAAGGCTTCGGCAGCGTTGTAGATCTGTACGGCCCAGCCCAGGTGATAGTTCAGGTCATTGGCCACCTGCATCACGTACGGCGCTTCGATGATCCACTTGCCGCCGCCGGACGGAATGAAGAAGCCGAGGATCGCCGAGTACACGCCCATCAGCAGGGCATAGGTGTCGTGGGAGGCAATGCTAACGAAAAAGGTCGAGATGTGGTGCGCCAGGGTCTGCGCATCGGCCCCCTTGACCGTAGTCATCAGTGCGGCGATCGAGCCGTACAGCGGGAACTGGATCAACACACCGGTGGTGGTCGGTACTGCACGGGACACGGCATCCAG
This sequence comes from Pseudomonas sp. GW821-FHT12A04, assembly GCF_058807755.1. Lineage (NCBI taxonomy): Bacteria > Pseudomonadati > Pseudomonadota > Gammaproteobacteria > Pseudomonadales > Pseudomonadaceae > Pseudomonas > Pseudomonas sp. GW821-FHT12A04. The sequence goes on along the minus strand of NZ_JBXAQZ010000011.1, from coordinate 261,422 downwards.
AAAGCTGCGCGGACGCCAGTGCAGCAGCGCACCCAGCATGATGAACAGGAAGTTGTAGGTGTTCAGCCCGGAAATCGCGCTGATGGCCGGTTTGGTCGAGAACTCATGGAACAGCCATCCGGCTGCCAGCAGCACCAGCAGAATCGTCAGCAGCGGGCTGTGTTCCAGCCATTCGCCGGGGCGGGTGCGTGGTTGCAGCGGTGGCAGGTTGAAGCTTGGGTCGATCCCGCAGGCGTTGGCGTCTCGTGCGGAGTTCGGGCCGGGGGCGGTGGCGTATGCAACGATCAGTGAAACGATGATCAGAGCCAGCAACATCACACCGGACTGCCAAAGAAAGATCGTCTGGGTGAAAGGGATCACCCCGGTGATCGACAGGATCGACGGCGGCAGGCTGGCCGGGTTGGCCTGCAATTGCGCAGCGGACGATGACAGGCCCAGGGCCCAAACCGCGCCGAGGCCCAGGTAGACAGCGGCACCGGCGGCGCGGTAGTCCATCTTCAGATCGGTTCTGCGGGCCAGAGCGCGCACCAGCAAACCGCCGAACACCAGCGACAGACCCCAGTTCAGCAGCGACGCAACCATGGAAATCAGCGCCACCCAGGCCACGGCGGAGCGGCCGTTTTTCGGGATTTTCGCCAGGCGGTCGATCAGCTTCACCGCCGGTGGCGAACTGGCGACCACGTAACCACCGATTACCACGAACGCCATCTGCATGGTGAAAGGGATCAGGCTCCAGAAGCCGTCACCGAACGCCACCGCGGCATCGGTGGGCTTGGCACCCATCGCCATGGTGGCCAGGGCCACGATAATCACCGCCAGGGCAGCAAACACCCAGGAGTCGGGAAACCAGCGTTCGGCAAAACTTGAACAGCGCAGGGCAAAGCGGGCGGAGCGGCTATCTTCGATATCAGCGGCCACGGGGGGGTACCTCGGATTTATTATGTTTGTAGTGGTCTTCGGGGCAGTAACCGCCCGTCTGGACAGGCGCCAACATTAATTCAAGCCGAGGTTTTTTGTGGGGCTGTTTCGTGGCTATGGGACTTTGGTCTAACGGGTTGTCCGCCGGTGCATTTACGTAGACCATGGGCGCCTTGGTTTTTGCCTGTGCCAGAGTTCTTTTCATGACTAACACCGATTCGCGCCCGACGCCGTTCAGCCGCTCGGACTACAAGACCCTGGGGCTCGCCGCTCTCGGCGGGGCGCTGGAAATCTACGACTTCATCATCTTCGTGTTTTTCGCCCTGACCCTCAGCCAGTTGTTCTTCCCGCCGGAAATGCCCGAGTGGCTTCGATTGCTGCAAAGCTTCGGGATCTTCGTCACCGGTTACCTGGCGCGACCGCTGGGGGGCATCCTGATGGCGCACTTCGCCGACCGTCTGGGGCGAAAGAAAGTCTTCAGCCTGAGCATCCTGATGATGGCGTTGCCCTGTCTGCTGATCGGGATCATGCCGACCTATGCGCAAATCGGCTATTTCGCACCCTTGCTGCTGTTGGCCCTGCGCATCCTCCAGGGCGCGGCGGTGGGCGGCGAGGTACCCAGTGCCTGGGTATTCGTCGCCGAGCACGCACCCATTGCCCACCGCGGCTATGCCTTGGGCTTCTTGCAGGCGGGGCTGACCTTCGGCTATTTGATCGGGGCATTGACCGCGACCTTCCTGGCGCAGGCGTTCACTGCGGCGGAAATCCTCGATTACGCCTGGCGTTATCCCTTCCTGTTGGGCGGCGTGTTTGGGGTGATTGGCGTGTGGCTGCGTCGCTGGCTCAGCGAAACCCCAGTGTTCACGGCCATGCAGGCGCAGCGCGAGGCGGCTGGCGAACTGCCGCTGCGTACGGTCTTGCGCGAGCATCGCCTGGCCATTTTGCCGGCGATGATTCTCACTTGTGTGCTGACCTCGGCCGTGGTGGTGTTCGTGGTCATCACCCCGACCATGATGCAGAAAACCTTTGGCATGACCGCCAGCCATACCTTTGCCTTGAGCGCACTGGGCATCGTGTTCTTGAACATCGGCTGCGTGCTCGCCGGGCTGCTGGTCGATCGCATCGGCGCCTGGCGCACGGTGATGCTCTATAGCCTGCTGCTGCCGCTGGGCATCGGCGTGCTGTATGCCTGCCTGATCATGGGCGGCGACTGGATCGGCCTGGCCTACGCGGTGGCCGGGCTGTCCTGCGGGGTAGTTGGCGCGGTGCCATCGGTGATGGTCAGCCTGTTCCCGGCGCGGATTCGCGTTTCGGGGATCTCGTTCACCTACAACATTGCCTATGCCGCATGGGCGAGTGTCACACCGCTGTTGTTGATCGGTCTGATGCCATGGAGCCCATGGATCTGCGTGATGTTCAGTGCGGTGATGGGCGCGGTGGGCATGGGCAGTGCGGCGTACTTCGGTGCGCGGATGCCGAGAATCGCAGGCTGTCCTGCGGCTGGCGCGTATTGATCGGGCATGTCGTAACTATTTTTTGTAGGACAAGCCTGAAGCACGCTTAAGAAAATGTTTCCAAGGCCGATGGTTAGGCTGCATATCGCTTTCTACCCCTGTCCATCGGTGCTTTCCCATGTTCAATAAACGCTTGAAGCAGGAGCTGTCGGCTCTTCGTGAAGAACTCTCCAGCCTCCAGCAAGTGAAGGAAAGTCTGGAAAGCGAAATGCTGGTGCTGACCCTCGACAGCAACGGGCGGGTTCAGTCGGTCAACCAGAACTTCCTTGGCGAAATGCATTACAAGAGCGGCGACCTGATTGGCCGACACATCGACGATCTGGTCCCGGATCAAGTGAAATCCGATGAATTCCAGCTGCGCTTCAAGAACGCGTTGACCCGTGGCGAGCACTTCGCCGGCGCAGTGCGTCTGTTGCGCGGTACCGGCCAGGAAGCGTGGTTGCGTTCGATCCTGCAACCGGTGCGCTCGGCGGACGGGCGGATCAAGTGTTTTTCGATCTTTTCCAGCGACCTGACCCGCACCATCGAGGCCTCCCGCGAACACGAGAACCTGATCGGCGCGCTGGTGCGCTCCACGGCGGTGATCGAATTCGACCTCAACGGCAACGTGCTGACCGCCAACGACCGCTTCCTCAGCGGTATGGGTTACAGCCTGGCGCAGATCAAGGGCAAGCATCACCGCACCTTCTGCCTGCCGGAAGAATACAACAGTGACGCATACCATAACTTCTGGCGTCGCCTGAATGCGGGCGAGTACGTGGCCGACCGTTTCAAACGTGTCGACAGCCATGGTCGTGCGGTCTGGCTTGAGGCGTCCTACAACCCGGTGGCCGATGCCAACAATAATCTCTACAAGGTGGTGAAGTTCGCCACGGTGATTACCGATCAGGTCAATCAGGAGCAAGCCGTCGCCGAGGCGGCCAACATCGCCTACAGCACCTCGCAGCAAACCGACCAAAGCGCTCAGCGCGGCAACGCCGTGGTGACCCAGGCCGTGGACGTGATGCGCAACCTGGCCAGGCATATGCAAACCGCCGGCGATGGCATCGAAGCGCTGAACGAGCAGTCGCTGGTGATCGGTACCATTGTCAAAACCATCAGCGGCATTGCCGAGCAGACCAACCTGCTGGCGCTCAACGCGGCCATCGAAGCGGCCCGTGCGGGCGAGCAGGGGCGGGGGTTCGCCGTGGTGGCTGATGAGGTCCGGCAACTGGCTTCGCGCACCAGCCAGGCCACCGACGAAATCGTCCTCGTGGTGCGGCAGAACCAGGACATGGCGCGCAACGCCGTAGCGCTGATGACCGACGGCAAGCTTCAGGCCGAGCAGGGCCTGGCACTGGCGGCGGAAGCGGGTACGGTGATTGTCGAGATCCAGGACGGCGCGCAGAAAGTGGTCAACGCGGTGGGGCAGTTTGCCAATCAACTCACCAACTGACCTGAGATCAGCTCTTGGTGGGAGCGGGCTTGCTCCGGGCGGCGTTCCGACGAAAGCGGTGTGTCATTCAACCCAGCGGTGACTGAATTGACGCCTTCGCGAGCAAGCCCGCTCCCACAGGGTTACGTGGGCGCTACAATCGGCTCTTTTCCCCCAGGAGCAGACTTCCATGAGCGTTCCCCACCGCCGTCCGGTTCCCTTGTCCAAGGCCTATCGTCTGCTCAATCATGGCCCGACCGTGCTGGTCAGCGCAGCCCACGATGGCCAGCAAAATATCATGGCGGCAGCCTGGGCCATGCCGCTGGATTTCGAACCACCGAAAATTGCCGTGGTGCTGGACAAGTCCACCTGGACTCGCCAGTTGCTGGAAGCCTCGGGCACGTTTGTGTTGAACGTTCCGTGCGCTGCACAGGCCGACATTGTGCAGACCGTCGGTTCGACCTCCGGCCTGGAGTTGACCCAGGGCCAGGGGCGCGACAAGTTTGAGACCTACGATTTACAGACGTTCACCGGCCAGTCGGTTGATGCGCCGATGCTCGAAGGCTGCGTGGCCTGGCTGGAATGTCGCCTGTTGCCGGAGCCGAACAACCACCAGCAGTACGATCTGTTCCTGGCTGAAGTGATTGCCGCCCAGGCTGACGAGCGCGTGTTCAGCGAAGGCCGCTGGCACTTCGAAGGGCAAGACGCCTTGCGCACCTTGCACCACGTGGCGGGCGGGCACTTCTTGACCATTGGTGATCCAGTGGACGGCAAGACCTTGCAGGCGTGAGGCGGCCAGCGCTCAAATCCAGACATCATTCTCGGCCGTGCGCTCGCCACCTTCGCGGCCGGTATTGAGCACGCCCTTGGGTTCGATCAGCAGGAGTTTTACCTCCTGCCCCGCGCTGGGTTTGTGCTCGACGCCTTTGGGCACCACATACATCTCCCCGGCGTTCACCAGCACATGGCCATCGCGAAAGTCGATACGTAACTGGCCTTCCAGAACGATGAAGGTTTCGTCGGTATCGAAGTGGTCGTGCCAGATGAAATCCCCCAGCAGCTTCACCACCTTGAACTGGTAGTCGTTCATTTCGGCGATGACCCGGGGCGACCAGTGCGAATCGATCCGGGTGAGCTTTTCCGCGAAGTTCAGGCTTTCGTAGGCGTTCATCATGGGGCTCTCGTGGTTGATCCTGGGCCACGATAGCCAGCAATTCGACGCGATTCTTGAACGATTGTGCGTGGCTCAGCGCCGCTGCAGGTTCAGCCAGCGGGCCGGTGGCAAGCCGTAGGCTTTGCTGAATTGCCGAGTCATGTGGCTCTGGTCGGTGAAGCCGGCGATCAGCGCGGCGCTGACCAGTGTCTGCCCCTGAGTCAGCAGCGCGCGGACCATGTCCAGGCGTCGCATGGTCAGGTAGCGATAGGGACTGGTACCGAACAACAGGCGAAAATCCCGGGACAGGCTCCAGCGATCCCGGCCACTGTGTTGCGCCAGCTCATCGAGTGTCACGGTGCGATCGAGGGCGCTGTGGATGTATTCCCGCGCGCGCTGCGCGGCCACGTAATCGAAACCCGAGCGTTTGGCTGGCACACCGGAAACGCTGCTCAAGGCCTGCGCCAGATCGAACAGCGCATCCTGTTCTTCCAGTGGATCGAGCGGGCAATCAAGGCTGCGCAGCAAGGCTCCCGTAGTAGCAAACAGGCGGGGGTCGTTCGACAGTCCGGTCTTGATGAACGGCAGCGGTTGGCCGCCGAGCATCTGCTGGATCAGCGCCGGTTCGATGTACATCATCCGGTACTGGAAACCGGACTCGGTGCCGGCCTCGCCATCGTGGGCTTCGTCCGGGTGCAGCACGATCGTTGCGCCTGGCTGGCTGTGACGCCAGCCACCGCGATACTGAAAGCTCTGCACCCCGGCCAGGGTGTGGCCGATGGCATAGGTGTCGTGGCGGTGAAGATCGTAGCCATGGCCGGCAAAAAACGCCTCGAAACGCTGTAGCCCGCCGACATCGGGCGCGCGATGGAACCAGTCATTGCGAGGCGGGTACTTGGCCATGGTGATGATTGTCTTGAGCTCGATGCGCAACACGGTAACCCAGTCAGCGACTCCCTGTCTTCTGATCGCAAGGCGACAGGTACGCTAGAAAACCAAGGGCAAATACTGCACTGTGTGGCGCATTCTCTGCAGGTCGTTTTTCTATTCGTCAGGTGAGGCCAGGTCATGAGCAAGCTGCGCGTGGGGATCATTTTCGGGGGCCGTTCGGCTGAGCATGAGGTGTCGCTGCAATCGGCGAAAAACATCGTCGATGCGCTGGACCGTTCACGCTTCGAACCGGTGCTGATCGGCATCGACAAACAAGGCCACTGGCACCTCAACGATCCTTCGAATTTTTTGCTGAATCAGGAAAATCCGGCGCTGATCGCCCTCAACCAGTCCAACCGCGAACTGGCCGTGGTGCCGGGTAAAGCCAGTCAGCAACTGGTGGAAACCTCCAGCCAGGAACTGCTTGGCCACGTCGATGTGATCTTCCCGATTGTCCACGGCACCCTCGGTGAAGACGGTTGCCTGCAAGGCTTGCTGCGCATGGCCGATCTGCCGTTTGTCGGCTCCGATGTACTCGGCTCGGCCGTGTGCATGGACAAGGACATCAGCAAGCGCCTGCTGCGCGATGCCGGCCTTGCCGTGACGCCGTTCGTGACATTGACCCGTGCCACGGCGGCCCGCACCGGGTTTGCCGAGGTGCGGGGCAAGTTGGGTTTGCCGCTGTTCGTCAAACCGGCGAATCAGGGCTCTTCCGTGGGTGTGAGTAAGGTCACCGACGAGGCTGAGTACAGCGCAGCGGTGGAGCTGGCCTTGAGTTTCGATACCAAGGTGTTGATCGAATCTGCCGTCAGCGGCCGCGAGATTGAATGCGCAGTGCTCGGCAATGAAGACGCCATCGCCAGTGGCTGCGGCGAGATCGTGGTGCGCAGCGGGTTCTATTCCTACGACAGCAAGTACATCGACGACACGGCTGCTGAAGTGGTGGTGCCGGCCAATATCAGTGTCGAGGCCAGCGAGCGCATTCGCGCCCTGGCCGTCGAAGCATTCCAGATACTGGGCTGCTCCGGCCTGGCCCGCGTCGACGTGTTCCTGACTGACAGCGGCGAAGTGCTGATCAACGAAATCAATTCGCTGCCTGGCTTCACCCGCATCAGCATGTACCCGAAACTGTGGCAGGCCACCGGCATGACCTACAGCGAGCTGGTGACGCGACTGATCGAGCTGGCGCTGGAAAAGCACCAGGTTCGGCAGGGGTTGAAGATCAGTCGATAAATGCGCTGCTGATTTTCGCTTGTTCGTAAACAAAAGGGCCTACTCACCTGTAAGCCCTTTCTCACACCTGCGTACGACTCAATCCCCCAACGCTTGTCCCTCACGCCGTGGGTCGGCGCCTCCCGTCAGCGATGCTTTCCCCTGGGCGTCCTTGACCCGAACAATCGCCTGGGTCCCGCTGGTCATGTCGATCTCGCTCACGTTGTGCCCTTTGTCTTTCAGCGCCTGAATCAGCGTCGGGCTGAACTGCCCCTGTTCCAGTTCGGTCGGGCCGTTGCGGCTGCCGAAGTTGGGCAGGTTGATGGCGGCTTGGGCATCGAGGTTCCAGTCGAGCAGGCCGATGGTGGATTTGGCCACGTATTCGATGATTTGCGAGCCGCCGGGGGAACCGACGGTGGCGAGGAATTCGCCGCTCTGGCGGTCGAAGATCAGGGTTGGGGCCATGGACGAACGCGGGCGTTTGCCGGGCTCGACGCGGTTGGCGACTTTTTGCCCGTTTTCCTCGGGGATGAACGAGAAGTCGGTCATCTCGTTGTTGAGCATGAAACCCTGAACCATGATGTGCGAGCCAAACGCTGACTCGATGGTGGTGGTCATCGACACGGCGCCACCCGCGTCATCGACGGCCACCACTTGCGAGGTGGAAATCCGCAGTGGCGAACGGTCCGGCGCATAGGCCACACGGATGCCCGGCGGAGTGCCGTGTTTGGCCGTGCCCATGCTGCGTTCACCAATCAGGGCGGCGCGGCTGGCGAGGTAGGCCGGGTCGACCAGGCCCTTGACCGGCACGGGGACGAAGTCTGTATCGGCTAAGTATTGAGCGCGGTCGGCGTAGGCCAGGCGTTCGGCCTCAGAGATCAGGTGCACGGCTTGCGGGTCGGGTTCGATGCCGGCCGGGGCCGTGGTCTTGACCGGTTGCAGCGGTGCCAGCGCCAGGCGTTTATCGCGGGTCTCCAGGGCTTCCAGCGTGCCGAGGATCTGCGCCACGGCGATCCCGCCCGACGACGGCGGCGGCATGCCGCAGACCTGCCAGCGCTTGTAGTCGGTGCACAGCGGCGCGCGCTCCTTGGCCTGGTAGTTGGCGAGATCGGTCAGGGACAGGCTGCCGGGGTTGTCGTGCCCCTGCACCTTGGCCGCGATTTCCTCGGCGACCGGGCCTTTGTACAGGGCATCCGGGCCTTCATGGGCAATGCGCTTGAACACGGCGGCCAGTGCCGGGTTCTTCAAGTTTGTGCCGACGGCTTTTGGGCTGCCATCGGCATTGCGAAAGTAAGCCATCATTTCCGGCGAGCGAGGCATGGACGAATCCGCGGCGATCAACCGGTGCAGGCGTGGCGAAATGGCGAAGCCTTGTTCGGCGAGCTGGATGGCCGGTTCAAACAGCTGCGCCCAGGGCAGGCGTCCGTGTTTTTGATGGGCCAGTTCCAGGGCGCGCAGCACGCCGGGTGTGCCCACCGAACGACCGCCAATCTGCGCCTGGGTGAACCCCATCGGTTGTCCGTTGGCTTGCAGGAAAAGCTTTTCGGTGGCGCCGGCCGGAGCGGTTTCACGTCCGTCGTAGGTGCGCACGGCCTTGCCATCCCAGAGGACGATCAATGCGCCGCCGCCGATGCCCGAAGACTGTGGCTCGACTAGCGTCAACACGGCTTGCATCGCAATCGCCGCGTCGATGGCCGAGCCGCCCCGGCGCAGCATCTCCCGCCCGGCTTCGGCCGCCAGCGGATTGGCCGCCGCTGCCATGAATTTCTCGGCATGTTGAGTTTTCAGGTCGGTGCGGAAACCGGAAGCGCTTTCCGGTGCGAGCGGCAGCGTCGGCACCGAAGCGTTGTTGCACGCGGCCAGGGTCAAGGCACTGGCGAGCAGAACCAGGGTTGGCAGGCGATAGCGGCGCAATGGAAAGGTTGAGAACACGTGGGGTACTCCGTCCGTTGGATCTACGATCAGTGGACTCTATCGGCCGACCGGGAGGGACGCAAACCAGGTCCCACGGCATTGACGCTTTTGTCCTTCATCAAAAGCGGGATTTTCTGTAGGGTCGTTGCCAACAGGCAGGCCGGAAAATCAACAAGAGGCAGACATGCAAACCGAGTTCCCCACCCAGTCCAGCTATCGCACCCAGCGTGAACAGTTCCTGGTCGCCGCGACCACGGCAGGCGCAACGCTGACGGAGTATCCACACCCGCTCAAGGGGCCGTTTGGTGAGTCCCTGAGCACGGATGTGGCGGTATTGGGTGATCCGGGCGCCAAGCGCCTGTTGATCGCGCTGAGCGGCACCCACGGAGTCGAAGGCTTCTACGGCTCGGGTTGCCAGATCAAATGGCTGCAGGAGTTGGACAAGCGCTCCCTGCCAGCGGATGTCGCCGTGGTCATGGTCCATGCCATCAACCCTTGGGGCATGGCGTGGTTGCGCCGGGTCAACGAAGACAACATCGACCTGAACCGCAATCACCTGGATTTCCAGCGACCGCTGCCGGACAACCAGGCCTATGACGCCCTGCATGAAATCTATGCCTGCCCACAGTTGCAAGGTCCGGAGCGTGATCGTGCCGATGCCTTGCTCGACGAACAGATTCGCCTGCACGGCTGGCCGGCAGTCATGTCGATTGTCGAGGGCGGTCAGCATGCTCACCCCGACGGTCTGTTTTTCGGCGGGCTGGCGCCGAGCTGGTCGAACCGCACGTTGCACAAGATCGTGCAAATGCACGTAGCCCATGCCGAGGTCGCCATGTGTTTCGACTTGCACACGGGCGCTGGCGAATACGGTCATCCGATGTTGTTGACCATCACCGAGTCCGCCTATCCGGCGCTGGCGGATGCGCAGGCGATTTATGGCCCGTGGCTCTACAGCCTGCAGACCGGTGCCGATACCCTGAGCGAAACCGGCGTGGCGGCAACGGCCACCGGCTATACCTCGCAGGCATTGATCGATGCGCTGCCGCAGGTACGGCTGATGCCGTTTGTCATTGAGTGTGGGACTTACCCGGGGCCGGACGTTCACCGGCATCTGCGCGATGATCACTGGCTGCATTTGCATGGCAACCCGAGCGACGCAACGGGGCGCGGGATCAAGTTGAATCTGCTGGAGCAGTTCTATCCGGCGGATAGCGATTGGCAGGCGATGGTCTGGTTGCGCACTTGGCAGATCTGGGAGCGGGCGTTATCGGCATTGCCGACCATTGGCGTCTGATCGATGCGCGCATGCGGTTGAGGATTTCCTGCAACCGCAGCGTACTTTTTCAAGGCATAAAAAAACGGCCTACCTTTCGGTAAGCCGTTTTTAGTACTTGGTGGCTACACAGGGACTTGAACCCCGGACCCCAGCATTATGAATGCTATGCTCTAACCAACTGAGCTATGTAGCCAAGTGGCGCGCATTATTCACCGGTAACGGGGATGCGTCAAGCATAAATCTAAAATATTTCTCTGCGCTTTCAACCGTTTATCAAAATCTATCCTCTGAGCAGCGGTGAAGGGCAGCGCTGGAACCAGCGGCTGGCCTGTTCGTAGGCGTGGGCCAGTTGCAGGACAGCGAAGTCGGCCTGGTGTCTGCCGATGATTTGCAGGCCCATGGGCAGGCCGCTGGCGTTGAAGCCGACCTGTACGTTGGCTACCGGGCAGCCGGACAAGGTGCCGGGAATCACCACCTCCATCCAGCGGTGATAGGTGTCCATGGTCACGCCTTCGATGGTGGTGGGCCACGGTTGGGTTTTATCGAAGGGGAACACCTGGGCGCTGGGCAGCAGCAGGTAGTCGTATTTTTCGAACAACCTGGAGATCGCCCGATACCAGTCGCTGCGCGTCACCGAGGCGGCAAACACGTCGGTGGCCGAGAGTTTCAGGCCGTTTTCGACTTCCCAGCAGGCTTCCGGTTTCAACAGCGCCCGTTTTTGCGGGTCGGCGTATGTCGCGCCCAACGAGCCGGCGACCATCCAGTGGCGCAACGTCCGCCAACTGCTCCACAGCTTCTCTGGCGCGAATCCGGATTGAACGGGCTCGATGTGGCAACCCAGGCTTTCGAAATCGGCAAAGGCCTTTTCACACAGCGAGAGGATGTCTTTTTCCATCGGCAGGTAGCCGTTGAAGTCGCCGAGCCAGCCCAGACGCGTGCCTTTGAAGTCCCGATCCAGCGGTGCCGCAAAGGCGCTGCCGGGCTCGGCAATCGACAGCGGCGCCCGTGCATCGGCCCCGGCCTGCACTGACAGCAGCAACGCCGCATCGCGCACGCTGCGAGCCATGGGGCCTTCGTAGCCGAGTTGGTCGATGAACAGGTCGGCACTGTCATCGAAAGGCACGCGGCCCTGGGACGGACGGAAACCGAAGATGTTGTTGAAAGCCGCCGGGTTGCGCAGCGAGCCCATCATGTCGCTGCCGTCGGCCACCGGCACCAGGTGCATCGCCAGCGCCGCCGCTGCACCGCCGCTGCTGCCGCCAGCGGTCTTGCTCGGGTCGTAGGCGCAACCGGTCGCGCCGAACAGCGGGTTATAGCTTTGCGAACCGAGGCCGAATTCCGGGGTATTGCTCTTGCCGATGATGATCGCGCCCGCCGCTTTGATTCGCTCGACCATGATGCCGTCGCGCTCGGGGATGAAGTCCTTGTACAGCGGCGAACCCAGCGTGGTGCGGATGCCACGGGTCAGGGACAAGTCCTTGATGGCGTGGGGCAGGCCGTGCATCCAGCCACGGTATTGGCCTTTCGCCAGTTCGGCGTCGCGGATATCGGCCTGGGCCAGCAGGTCTTGCGGCGCTTGCAGGCTCACCAGTGCATTGATCTTCGGATTGAAACGTTCGATATGGGCAAGATAAGTCTGCATCACTTCCCGGCAGGAAACCTGGCGCAGGCGGATGCGTTCGGCGAGCTCGTGGGCCTGCAACAGGACCAGTTCGCTGATGTTATTAGAGTTCATTGCAAGCGGCCTTTCAGACGGCTGGAAAAACGCCCCGTCATCGCGTCGGGGCGGTAGAGATCAACGCATCAGGTTGGTCCAGAGACGGTCGGCCAGGCGGATCGCGCCTTCGCCGCAGGTCTTGCTGAACACCACCTGGGTGCCTTCGGGAATGTGCAGTTCCGGGGCATCCTTGAGGCCCGCGTCGAGGAACGGCTCCACACCCTTGATCGGGCTCTGGTGCTTGAGGAAGTTCTGGGTCATCGCCGCGTTTTCGGGCTGGCTGAGGAACGCGATGAAGGCCTTGGCGTTTGCCGGGTTCTTGCTGCCGGTCGGGATGACCATGTTGTCGACCCAGGCCAGCACACCTTCTTTCGGGTACAGGTATTTCAGGCTCGGTTTCATCTCCCGGGCGCGCATCGACGAGCCACCCCAGAAGGTCGACATGTCGATTTCGCCGGAGGCGAGGTTTTCGCGGATCGAACCGGCCTTGGAACTGTAGGTTTTGACGAAGGGTTTCTGCGCCTTGAGCAGGGTCAGAATCTGCTGCATCTGCTTCGGGTCTTCGCTGCACAGTGGAATGTTCAGATACAGGCTGGCCATGTCCACCACGTCGCTGACCGAGTCGAACATGTTGATTCGTCCTTGCAGCTCGGCCGGTGGCTCGTAAAGCACCTTGAGGCTGTCGGCAGGCCCCTTGTAGCGCTCGGTGTTGAGCACCACGCTGGTGGTGCCCCAGATGAACGGCACGGAATAGGCACCTTCCGGGTCCCAGGTGGGTTTTTTCAGGTTGTCGACGACGCTGGCGTAGTAAGGCTCGTTGACCGGGTCGAAGCGCTCCAGCAGTTTTTCCTTGATCAGGATCGGCACGAACTGGTGCGAGGGGATCGCCACGTCATAACCGGCACCGCCCTGTTTCAATTTGGCCAGCAGGGTTTCGTTGGAATCGTAGGAGTCGACTGTAACTTCGATGCCGGTCTGCTTCTGGAACTTGGCGAGAATCTCCGGCGAAAAGTAGCCGCTCCAGCTCACCACGTTGAGTTTTTCCGCGGCCTGAACGCTGCCGACCATGGTCAGCGGTAAAGTCAGGAACAACGAAGTGCCGATGCTTTTAATCCACTTGCTCATGCTATTTCCCCACAGTACGTAGAAGGTTCAGGTTTTCTTTTTGCCCAGCAGATAAGAGAGCGTGACGAACAGCACCGAGACGCCCAGGATCAGGGTCGAGACAGCGTTGACGTCCGGTGTCACACCCATGCGCAACAGGCCGAAGATGAAGATCGGCAAGGTGGTGGTGCCGGCCTGGGAGACCATCATCGAGATCACGAAGTTATCCAGCGACACGATGAAGGCCAGCATCAACCCGGAGAAAATCCCCGGCATCAGCAGCGGCAACGTGACCTTGCGAAAGGTCCGCCACGGGCCGGCATAGAGGTCGGCCGAGGCTTGTTCCAGGGACAGGTCCATGTCGTTCAGGCGTGCCCGTATCGGCAGAAAGGCGAACGGGATACAGAACACCGTGTGCGCGATGATCAGGTTGCCGTAGCCCAGGGACAGACCGATGGTGGAGAACAGCGCGAGGGTGGCGACGCCGACCACGATTTCCGGCAGCACCAGGGGCAACATGATCGCGCCCATGGACAATTGCAGGCCTTTGAACTTCGCACCCCGTGAAGTGCCGAGAGCGGCGAGGGTGGCGATGGCCGTGGCGACCATGCTGGCGCAGACCGCGATCAACAGGCTGTTGCCAGCCGCCTGGCGCAGGGCCTGGTTGGCGAATGCGGCGCGATACCAGTCGAAGCTGAAACCGGTCCACACCGTGGCCGACTGGTTGGCATTGAACGAAAACACCACCAGCACCACGATCGGCGCGTAGAGGTACAGGTAGAACAGGAAACTGAAACCGCCGAAGCCGGGGAAGTCCTGCACCCCCAGCGTGTTGCGTTTGAACAGGCCGATCATCACGCACCTCCTTTGGCGATGCGCTGGCGTTCGGCACGCAAGGCATAAACCGTCAGTACCAACATCACCGCCGCCATCAGCACCAGCGACAGAGCCGCACCGAAAGGCCAGTTACGCGCATCGCTGAACTGGCGGAAGATCAGGTTGCCGAGCATCATTCGCGTGCCGCCACCGAGCAGTTCCGGAGCGATCATCGCGCCCAGGCAAGGCACGAAAGTGAGGATGGCGCCGGCGAGAATTCCCGGTTTGGCAATCGGCAACACCACCTTGCGCAAGGTTCGAACGCGTCCGGCGTAGAGGTCTTGAGCGGCTTCGAGCAGGCGGATGTCCATTTTTTCCAGGGTGGCGTAGATCGGCAGCACGACGAAGGGCGCATAGGTATAAACCAGCCCCAGCAGCACCGCACCGTCGGTGTAGAGCAGTTGCAGCGGCTGGTCGATGACCCCGAGGCCCATCAGGCTGTTGTTGATCACCCCGGTGTTGCGCAGCAGCAGAATCCAGGCGTAGGTGCGGATCAACAGGTTGGCCCAGAACGGTACGGTGATCAGGAAGATCAGCAAGCCACGGCGATGGGCCGGTTGCATGGCCAGCCATACCGCCACCGGAAAACCGATCAACAGGGTGATGAGCGTGGTCAGCCCGGCGATGCCGATGGAGCGCAGGGCAATGATCAGGTAGGAGTCGGCGAAGGCCAGGCTGTCGTCCAGTTGCCGCTCGAACAGCAGCGAGGTGTAGGCGTCACTGCTGAATACCTTGTTCACCCCGCCATAGGGGTTAGCCTCCATCAGCGAGTAACCGATGACGATCAGGATCGGCACGATCAGAAACAGGCCGATGGCGATCAGCGCGGGGCTGACACCGAGAAAGCTCTGGAAGGCCCGCCGACGTTCCAGTGTGTTGGCAATCGGTAAAGCGTGCATGGCAATTCCTCGTGCTCAATCGTGCAGGACGCTGGCGCTGCCCTGGTCGAACAACAGACCGGCCTGACTGCCGACGGCGAAGCGTTTGCTCTGGTCGACGCAGTTGGGGGTGCGCACGGTGAGGCGTGAACCGTCGCTCAGGCTGACCTGGTATTGCAGGTCGGTGCCGAGGTAGATCTGCGCTTCGATCCGGCACGGCAGAGCGTTCTCAGTGGTGGCTGGCACCAGATGCAAACGCTCGGGGCGCACGGACAATGCGACGTTGGCACCGACTCGCACATCGCTGCATGGCTGTGCAGGCAATGGATGACCGGCCGGACCGGCGAACCAGGCGAGGCCGTCTGCAACGCGGGTGACCGTGCCTTCGATGAAGTTGGTTTCACCGATGAAGTCCGCCACGAAGCGATTGCGCGGGCGTTCGTAGATGTCTTCCGGACGACCGACCTGCTGCACCTCGCCTTCGGACAACACGGCGATACGGTCGGACATGGTCAGGGCTTCTTCCTGGTCGTGGGTGACGAAGATGAAGGTGATGCCGGTGCGCGCCTGAATGGTTTTCAGCTCTTCGCGCATGGCCTGGCGCAGCTTGAGGTCCAACGCCGAAAGCGGTTCGTCGAGCAGCAAGACCTTGGGATGCGGCGCCAATGCACGAGCGAGGGCGACACGCTGTTGCTGACCGCCAGACAGTTGCGCCGGCTTGCGGTTGGCAAAGCGCTCCATCTGCACCAGGGCGAGCATCTCGCGCACCCGTTCTGCCATTTGCGTTTTGTTCAGGACTTTGCCCATCGGGTGGGACTCAAGGCCGAAGGCCAGGTTCTCGGCGATGGTCATGTGCGGGAACAGCGCGTAATGCTGGAACACCGTGTTGACCGGGCGCTGGAAGGGCGGGCGGTCGGCGATGTTTTCGCCGTAGAGCAGAATTTCGCCTTCGGTAGGGAATTCGAACCCGGCGATCATCCGCAGGAGCGTGGTTTTGCCGCAGCCCGAAGGGCCGAGAAGGGTGAAGAACTCGTTGTCGCGAATGTCCAGGTCGATGCTTTTGAGCGCCACCGGGCCAGTCTTTGGATCACCGTAGACTTTGCGCACTGAGCGGATGGACACCGCCAGCGTTTGCAGCGAATGCAGGGCATTCATGCGTTACCTCCGATTCCCCCATCGCCTGCGCACGTGCTGAAAACAGCTGTGTCGTCGGGCCATGGATATTATTTTTCTGGGCAGGATCGAGATTGCGTTCGGGTGTTGTAACCAGCTGTTTTGTTGTTCTGCTGTGGATCGATTATCAGCGAGGGGTTGCGGGGGCGAAACTTCAATTTTAACATAGGGGCTGTTAAAAAATTTAACAGCAGAAGGCGCCCGGAAACCATGCCTGACCACCGTTTGCCGCCGCTCAACGCGGTGCGTGCCTTTGATGCCGCGGCCCGGTTGGGCAGCTATGTCGAAGCCTCCAAAGCCCTGCACGTGACCCAGCCGGCCATCGGCCGTCATGTGAAATTGCTGGAAGACTGGCTGGGCATCCAACTGTTCGAGCGCACCTCTCGCGGGGTCAACCTGACGACGGCGGGGGAGAAGTACCACCGCAAGATCACCGCCGCCTTGCAGCTGATCATCGAAGCTGGAAAAGAGGCGCAGCCAAAACACGCCGAACGCTGGCTGCGCATCATGGTGGTGCCAGGGTTTGCCAAGCGCTGGCTGATGCCGCGCATCGAGGCCATGCGTCATCTGCGCCCGGGCTTGAAGTTCGCCATCGAGCCCAACTCCACCTTCACCGAAGTGGATGGCAAAAGCGCTGACCTGGGCATCGTCTACGGGTTGGACGGCCAATATGCGCACTCGCGCACCAGCCTGATTTGTCCTCGGGTGTTTCCGATCTGTTCCCCCGACTATCTGGCCAGCGTCGAGCCCATCGACAGCCCCGCGGACCTGGTGAAACACAACCTGATCCATGTGGATGACGGCGAGTGGTGGAACCTGTGGTTCGCCGCCAACGACCTCGACATGCACCTCAATTCGGACATGCTCTACGTCAACAACGACCACGCGCTGTCGGTGGCCGAGAGCGGGCAGGGCATCGCACTGGCCAACGAAGTGCTGGTGCGCGACGAACTCCATAGCGGCAAGCTGGTGCGGGTGGTGGACGCGCAAGTGAAGCTGGAAAGCTATCGAGTGCTGACGCCGTCCGCCGAACTCTCGGCAGACGCGGCGTGGTTTATCGACTGGCTCAAGAGCGAACTGGAGCAGGACTTCCCGGAGGCGGTGATCCGCGCCTGAGAAGTCCTGGCGGGTTCAACTCAAACGGAAGCGCCCGGTGTTGTCGCTTAAGGCTTTGCTGCCGTGGCTCAGGGTGTCCGCGGCCTGGTTCACCGCGCGGGCCCCTTCGAGCAAGCGCACCGCCGCTTGATCGACCTGCTGGATATTGCCGCTGACCTCGTCGGCGGTACTGGCCTGTTCCTCCACCGCCGTGGCGATTTGCGCCAGGGTATCGGTGACGCTCTGCACCGCACTGGCGATTTCCCCGAGCCGTTCACCGAGGCCGGTGACCGCTTGCGCATCGCTCTCTGCCTGATTGCACGCAGCTTGCATCAGGCTGACGGCCTCATTCACGGTGTTGCGCAGGCTGTCGACCGTGCCGGCGATCTGTGCGGTCGACGACTGGGTGCGTTGGGACAGGCTGCGCACTTCATCGGCCACCACTGCGAAGCCACGCCCTTGCTCGCCCGCCCGGGCCGCCTCGATGGCGGCGTTGAGTGCCAGCAGGTTGGTCTGCTCGGCGACACCGCGAATGGTGTCGACCACCAGTTGAATCTGCTGTCCTTGTTCACTGACCCGGCCCAGCGCCGCAGCGGTCTCGTTCAGACGTTGATTGAGCTGCTGGATACTCGCGGTGGTGCGCTGGCTGTCACGGCTGCTGTCTGCGGCAATGCGCCGGGTGTGCTGGGCGCTGCCGGACGCCTGTTCGCAGCTGTGGGCCACCCCTTGTGAGGTGGCGGCCAGTTGCGTCGCCGCAGCGGCAATCTGGCTGATCTGCAGCTTCTGGGCTTCGACTTCGCCCAGGGCGTCGCTGGAATGATGGTTGAGGGTTTGTACCGCGTTGCTCAGTTGCAGGGTTTCGTGATCCACCCCTTGCAGGCTGGTGCGCAGTTGCACCACGGCGACGTTCAGCGCGGTGCTGATGACCGCCAGTTCGTCCCGGCCTTGAACCGGCACTTGCAGGCTCAGATTGCCATCGCGCAGGGCCTCGGCCAGTACCGTGATGCCGCTGGCGCTGCGGCGGATCGAGGCCTGCAAACAGATGAACAGATACAGCGCGGCCAACAGCAGGCAGCCCAACACGGCGGCCACAACAACGAACTGGCGGATCGCCGAGTCGTGGTAGTAATCCAGGCGTTGATCCAGCGACACCAGCGACTGCTGACGCAACGAGGCGAGGTCAGAGAGCAGGGCGTCGAGACTGCGTTCGAAGTCCTCCGGCTTGAGGTTGATGCTGCCACCGAACACGCCGTCATCCAGCACCTTCAGGCCCGCATCGAGGCGCTTGAGGCTGTCGTGGTATTGCCCGGCCCAGGTTTGCAGGGCGCTGGGCAAGCGCGCTTCGAGCAGGCCTGCGGTTTTCACCAGCTGCTCTCGCGCATCGCCGATGCGGCTGCGCAGGTCGCGCAGTTGCAGGCGGCTTTGCAGGGTGAACTGTCCGGACACCACCGAGGCCTGGCCCACAGCAGCCAGACGACCGACCCGTTCGATCAGGTCCGGCGCATGCTGTGTGGAGATCTGCGTCAGCAAGTAGGTTTCCAGCCACGGTGCCAGCGTCAGGCGATTGTCCATGGCGATCTGCTCGCGTAAGGCTTGCAGGGCGCTCAAAGCGTTAGTGAAGCGATCGTATCCATCCGGCCACCAACCGACATTGCTCAGGCTTTTTGAGTCGAGGCCATCGAGGGCGGTTTGCAGGGCCTGATAACGCGACAGGGTTTCGCCCTCGGCGCTTTCTTTTTGCAGGGCATTGCCCAATTCGGCAGTGGCCTGGCTGACGGCGGGCTGAACCCCATCGAAGGCGGCCATCGCGGCGAGGGTGGCCGGCGTTGGCTGGCGATTGGTTTCCGTGGCGCGCCACCTGGCGGCGCGATCACGCTGGGCGGCGAGCAGGTCATCCAGCGCATCGAGCGCAAGCAGTTGCCGCACCCCGGCGCGTTCGCCGGAGATCAGGCTGAGTTTGTCGCGATAGTCCTGGCCGATCATCCACAGGCTGCCGGCCAGCGGCAGGATAAACAGCAGAAACAACAGCTGGAATTTACGTGCGAAGCCAAAACGCCCCAGCAGCCCGATCCCCGGTGATAAAAAAGCCTGCATGCCCCATGACTCCTCTGGACACCACGCACTATTGGCGTGCGACGGAGGTTGTCGCACCCCCGACTCGTGCCCTCTAAAAAGGCCTCGAAAGTTCACCCTTGTCCGCTCTGTAGGCCGACTCTGTAGCGAAACTTCCCATTGTCGGTCTCCTTTGTAAGGAGGCCGCGTTCAAGCAGACAAGGAAGGCAAGATTCAGACCATGGCTTTGCGCCATCAAGGTTGTGGTGATGAAAAACGAGGTCGTTAGCAGGCTAAGGGGATGGCGTTGCCGCACCGAAAAATGGCACATTGGCGCACCTGCACGTTCGTACCTCCTGTTGTCTGGAAATTCCCATGGCTATCAGCAACGCCCAGACCGGCTCAGTGCCGGCGTCCGCTACGCCCCAAAGCAGTCCCCTGGTGATGCGCATCATTGGCGCGGTAGCGCTGGCGCATTTGATCAACGACCTGATCCAGTCGGTGCTGCCGTCGATCTATCCGATGCTCAAGGCCAACTATGGCCTGACCTTCACTCAGGTCGGCCTGATCACCCTGACGTTCCAGTTGACGGCCTCGCTGCTGCAGCCGTGGGTCGGTTACTACACCGATCGTCATCCCAAGCCGTGGTTGTTGCCGGCGGGTACGGTCTGCACCCTGGTCGGGATTCTGATGATGTCGGTGGTCGGCAGCTTCCCGCTAATCCTGTTGGCGGCGGGGCTGATCGGCATCGGTTCATCGACCTTCCACCCGGAAGCGTCCCGCGTGGCGCGCCTGGCTTCAGGCGGGCGCTTCGGGCTGGCGCAATCGACCTTCCAGGTCGGCGGTAACGCAGGCTCGGCGTTCGGCCCGTTGCTGGCGGCGGCGATCATCATTCCCTACGGTCAAGGGCAGGTGGCCTGGTTCGGCCTGTTCGCGGTGTTTGCGCTGTTCGTCCTCTACCGGATCAGCCGCTGGTACGCCAACCACTTGAACCTGTTCAAGCTCAAGCAGGGCCAGGCGGCGACTCACGGCCTGTCGAAGGGCCGAGTGACCAGTGCGCTGGTGGTGCTCGGGTTACTGGTGTTCTCCAAGTATTTCTACATGTCGAGCCTCACCAGCTACTTCACCTTTTATCTGATCGAGAAGTTCGACCTGTCGGTGGCCAGCTCGCAGCTGCACCTGTTCCTGTTTCTCGGCGCGGTCGCGGCGGGGACGTTCTTTGGCGGGCCGATCGGTGACAGGATCGGGCGCAAGGCGGTGATCTGGTTCTCGATCCTCGGCGTTGCGCCGTTCACCTTGCTGCTGCCCCATGTCGACCTGTTCTGGACCAGCATTCTCAGCGTGGTCATCGGCTTCATTCTCGCCTCGGCATTCTCAGCCATCGTGGTGTACGCCCAGGAACTGGTGCCGGGTAATGTCGGGATGATCGCCGGGATATTCTTCGGTTTGATGTTCGGCTTCGGCGGGATTGGCGCGGCGTTGCTGGGCCATCTGGCGGATATTCACGGCATCGAATACGTGTACTACCTGTGTTCGTTCCTGCCGCTGTTCGGGGTGTTGGCGATCTTCCTGCCGCGTACGAAAAAGTCCTGATCCAGCACAAATCCCCTGTGGGAGCGAGCTTGCTCGCGATGACGGAGTGTCAGTCAGTATCTTTGTTGGCTGACACACCGCTATCGCGAGCAAGCTCGCTCCCACAGAAAAGCAAAAACAAGGCACAAAAAAAGCCGCGTATCAAACGCGGCTTTTTCTTGGGCGTATGGCTTACACGTTGAAACGGAAGTGCATCACGTCGCCGTCTTTAACGATGTAATCCTTGCCTTCCAGACGCCATTTACCGGCTTCCTTGGTACCGGCTTCGCCCTTGTACTGGATGAAGTCGTTGTAGGCGATCACTTCGGCGCGGATGAAGCCTTTTTCGAAGTCGGTGTGGATCACGCCAGCGGCTTGTGGTGCGGTGGCACCGACGCGGACGGTCCAGGCGCGGACTTCTTCGACACCGGCGGTGAAGTAGGTCTGCAGGTGCAGCATTTCGTAGCCGGCGCGGATCACGCGGTTCAGGCCAGGCTCTTCGAGGCCCAGGGCTTCGAGGAACATGTCTTTTTCTTCGCCGTCATCGAGCTCGGCGATTTCCGCTTCGATCTTGTTGCACACCGGAACAACCACGGCGCCTTCTTCTTCGGCGATGGCGCGTACAACGTCCAGGTGCGGGTTGTTCTCGAAACCGTCTTCAGCGACGTTGGCGATGTACATGACCGGCTTGGTGGTCAGCAGGTGGAAGCCCTTGATCACCGCTTTCTCGTCGGTGCCCATGTTCTTCATCAGGCTGCGCGCCGGCTTGCCTTCGGTGAAGTGAGCGATCAGTTGCTCCAGCAGGCCTTTCTGGACCACTGCGTCCTTGTCACCGCCCTTGGCGTTGCGCGCGACTTTCTGCAGTTGCTTCTCGCAGCTGTCGAGGTCGGCGAAGATCAGTTCCAGTTCGATGATTTCGATGTCGCGTTTCGGGTCGACGCTATTGGAGACGTGAATCACGTTCTCGTCTTCGAAGCAGCGGACCACGTGGGCGATGGCATCGGTTTCACGAATGTTGGCCAAAAACTTGTTGCCCAGGCCTTCACCTTTCGACGCGCCGGCAACCAGGCCAGCGATGTCGACGAATTCCATGGTGGTCGGCAGGATGCGCTTTGGATTGACGATGGCTGCCAGGGCATCCAGACGCGGATCCGGCATCGGCACGATACCGCTGTTCGGCTCGATGGTGCAGAAGGGGAAGTTCTCGGCCGCGATCCCGGATTTGGTCAGGGCGTTGAACAGGGTGGACTTGCCGACGTTAGGCAGGCCGACGATGCCGCAATTGAATCCCATGGTGTTTCCCCTCGGATAAGAGTCAGGCCTTCTGGCTGTGCAGGTTTTTCATCGCGCGGTTCCATTCCCCGGCGAGGATATCCGGCAGCACGCCGAGGGCAAAGTCGATGCTGGCATCGAGTTTTTCCTGTTCGGCGCGTGGCGCACGACCCAGGACGAAATTTGAAACCATACTGGCGACGCCCGGATGACCGATGCCAAGCCGCAGGCGGTGGAAAGTGTTCTGATTGCCCAGTTGCGCAATGATGTCGCGCAGTCCGTTGTGACCGCCATGTCCGCCGCCCACTTTGAGTTTGGCGACGCCGGGTGGCAGGTCGAGTTCGTCGTGTGCCACGAGGATTTCTTCAGGCTTGATGCGAAAGAAACCTGCAAGGGCCGCCACGGCCTGGCCGCTGCGGTTCATGTACGTGGTGGGAATCAGCAGACGAACATCCTGACCCTGATGCGAATAGCGCCCGGTCAGGCCGAAATACTTGCGGTCCGCCACAAGGTTCACGCCTTGTGCGTTCGCGATGCGCTCAACAAAAAGGGCCCCTGCGTTATGCCGGGTCTGTTCGTATTCAGCGCCTGGATTTCCCAGGCCAACGATCAGTTTGATGGCAGTCACGATAGGGGCCCTTCCTTGGAGTGGTGGATAACATCGCCGCAATCAGGGATAGCGGCGAAAGTGGACGAAAATTGCTCATTTACCATGATGTAAACTCCGCGTTCTCGCCCGCTTTCTCGCTATGCTCTAGTCCGCGATGTTTCCGGTCACTCCGGCGTACAGAGTAAAATTACTCTGCAGCGCCTTCTGCAGCTTCTGGAGCAACACGTGGAGCGTGGACGTTGGCAACAGCCTTGTCATCACCGTGTGCCAGGGCCACGAACTCAACGCCTTTAGGAGCCTTGAGGTCCGACAGGTGAATGATCGAACCGATTTCAGCGTTAGCCAGGTCGACTTCGATGAACTCAGGCAGATCTTTCGGCAGGCAGGAAACTTCGATCTCGGCAACAACGTGCGAGATTTCGCCGCCTTTCTTGGTCGGTGCTTCTTCGTTGATGAAGTGCACTGGAACGATAGCGGTCAGTTTCTGGCCGGCTACTACGCGTACGAAGTCAGCGTGCATCACGTGGCCTTTGGCCGGGTGACGCTGCAGGGCTTTGATCACGACGTTCTGCTTGGTGCCACCAACGTTCAGCTCGATGATGTGGCTGTAAGCCGCTTCGTTTTCGAGCAGTTTGGCAACTTCTTTGGCCAGCATGCTGATGGATTCAGGGGCTTTGTCGCCACCGTAAACTACAGCTGGAACCAGGCTTGCGAGACGACGCAGGCGGCGGCTCGCACCTTTCCCCAGGTCGGAACGCACTTCAGCATTCAGAGTAAAATCGTTCATGTTGTATCTCCAAAATAACCACACTCGCCCCAGCGTTTGCGACCAGCGCTAAAGGCGATATGGGCAAAAAAGCCCCGCCCCGACAGGAATGCCGGGGCGGGGCGCTTTTCGTCAACGAGACATTTCGAGAAGGGCAGGGCCCTTAGCGGAACATCGCGCTGATCGATTCTTCATTGCTGATGCGGCGGACCGCCTCGGCAACTACCGGTGCGATATCCAGTTGGCGGATACGCGCACAGGCTTGTGCTGCAGCGGACAGAGGAATGGTGTTAGTCACCACCAACTCGTCCAGCACGGAATTTTCGATGTTTTCGATCGCCCGACCCGACAGCACAGGGTGCGTGCAGTAGGCGAAAACCTTGGCAGCGCCATGCTCTTTCAAGGCCTTGGCCGCGTGGCACAGGGTGCCGGCGGTATCGACCATGTCATCGACCAGAATACAGGTACGCCCTTCGACATCACCGATGATATGCATCACTTCAGAGTGATTGGCTTTCTCACGGCGTTTGTCGATGATCCCGAGATCCACGCCCAGGGATTTGGCAACGGCACGTGCACGCACGACGCCACCAATGTCCGGGGACACGATCATCAGGTTTTCGAAGCGCTGATCTTCGATGTCATCCACCAGAACCGGGGAGCCGTAGATGTTATCTACCGGAATATCGAAGAAACCCTGGATTTGGTCAGCATGCAGATCAACCGTGAGAACACGGTCGATGCCGACTACGGTAAGCATGTCAGCCACGACTTTCGCGCTGATAGCCACACGTGCGGAACGCGGACGGCGATCCTGACGGGCATAACCAAAGTAAGGAATAACAGCAGTGATACGAGTAGCCGAGGAGCGGCGGAAGGCATCAGCCATCACTACCAGTTCCATCAGGTTATCGTTGGTCGGAGCGCAAGTCGGCTGAATAATGAAGACGTCTTTACCGCGAACGTTTTCATTGATCTCGGCTGTAATTTCGCCGTCGGAGAATTTACCGACAGAGATGTCACCGAGAGGGATATGCAGCTGACGTACGACACGCCGAGCCAGATCGGGGTTAGCGTTCCCCGTAAAGACCATCATCTTGGACACGCGCAGTACCTGAAGGCTGAGGGTAACCTGGATGAGTATAGGAAAATGGCAGGGGCGGCTGGATTCGAACCAACGCATGGCAGGATCAAAACCTGCTGCCTTACCGCTTGGCGACGCCCCTGTATCTGTTGCAACGATTACCCAGTAATCGGTTCCTTTAGAGCAGACTTTGCAGCTTGCGATGCAACATCGAAACGTTGCTTCCTTTTGCTACAAATCCTGTAAGGGTCTCTGTCAGAAGGGCCGAGACTTTATCAGCTTCAGCTTTGCTTGGGAAGCCCCCAAACACACAACTTCCAGTTCCGGTGAGTTTTGCTTCGGTAAATTTACCTAACAAATTCAAAGCGTTACATACCTCTGGATAACGCCTTGTTACCACCGGCAAGCAGTCATTTCGACTGTTTCCCTTGGGAACGGGGCGCACTTTAATGGGAGGAGTGTTACGTGTCAACAACGGATCTGAAAAAATTTCTGCCGTACTAACAGAGACTTGCGGCACCAGCACCAGATACCACGGTTCTTCCGGGTCGACAGGGGTCAGTTTCTCCCCCACGCCCTCGGCGAAAGCCGCGTGGCCACGTACGAAAACCGGGACGTCGGCGCCCAGCGTCAACCCCAGCCCGGCCAGGCGGTCTTCATCCCAGCCCAATTGCCACAGATGATTCAAACCCAGCAATGTTGTTGCGGCATTCGAGCTGCCGCCACCGATGCCGCCGCCCATGGGCAGGATCTTGTCGATCCAGATATCGACGCCCAGCGAGCAAGCGGATTGCTCCTGAAGTTTTCTGGCGGCCTTGACGATCAGGTTACTGTCGTGGGGAACACCTTCGAAGTCAGTGTGCAGATGAATGACACCGTCATCGCGCAGGGCGTAGGTGATTTCGTCGCCGTAATCGAGAAACTGAAACATCGTCTGCAGTTCGTGGTAGCCGTCTTCGCGGCGACCCAGAATGTGCAGCATCAAATTGAGTTTGGCTGGCGAGGGCAGCGTCAGGCGATTGGCCGGCATGTCATGACCCCAGTTTGCGCGGTTGCCAGATCTTGATCACCAGCGTGACATCAAGGTCGGTGCCGCTGAGCTTGATGCGCTCGGGTAACCAGAAACCGTTTTGCTGGGTGTAGGCGGTGTAGTCGACCTTCCAGCCATCCTGTTCAAGGCTCGCCAGGCGGCTGTCGCCGTCCAGGGTCAGGCGACTTTTGCTGTCGGGAGCCGGGAGCCCGCGCACCCACCAGGCCAGGTTGGACACCGGCAGCTTCCAGCCTAGCTGTTCTTCGAGCAGCACTTCCGGATTCGGTGCGTCGTAACGTCCCTGGTTGGCGACTTCCAGCGACACCTTGCCCGGGCGTCCGGTCAGGCGAGCCGCGCCGCGGCCCAGTGGTCCCGACAGGCGAATGTCGTAGTAATCCTGGCGCTGCAACCAGAACAGCGTGCCGCTGCCCGAGTCTTTCGGGGCACGGATGCCGATCTTGCCGTCGATCTGCCAGCCATCGAGGCCGGTCAGTTGCTGTTTGTGCTCGCGCCATTGGGCGGCGTTGCCATGGCCCTCGACCGACTCACGGGGACCCAGGCCCGCGCAACCGGCGAGCAGGGCGATAAAGCTGAAAACGATGAAATGGCGCAAAAACATAATCTTAAAGAGTCTCTGATCCGGTCAGGCGTTTGATGGTGCCGCGCAGGGTCGGGCTGTCAGGCTGTTCCTTGAGGAACTTGCCCCAGACTTGTTTCGCTTCACGCTGTTTGCCGTTGGCCCACAGGACTTCACCCAGGTGAGCGGCGACTTCCTGATCGGGGAAGCGATCCAGGGCCTGGCGCAGCAGGCGCTCGGCTTCGTCGAGATTGCCCAGGCGGTAATTCACCCAGCCAAGGCTGTCGAGTACCGCCGGGTCTTCCGGACTGATCTGGTGTGCCTGTTCGATCAGGGCCTTGGCTTCGGCGTAGCGCGTGGTGCGGTCGGACAGGGTGTAGCCCAGGGCATTCAACGCCATGGCATTGTCCGGGTCGCGCTTGATGATCGTACGCAGGTCTTTTTCCATCTGCGCCAGGTCATTGCGTTTTTCCGCCTGCATGGCGCGGGTGTAGAGCAGGTTCAGGTCGTCCGGGTATTTCTGCAAGGCCTGTTGCAGAGCATTCCAGGCCTTGTCGCCCTGATTGTTGGCGGACAGGGTTTCGACTTCGATCAGGTACAACTGGATGGCGTAATCCGGCTGCTCATCGCGCTCTGCCGCCAGCTTGCGTTGCGCTTCGGCGGTCTTGCCGTTGTTGATCAGGATGTCGGCCTGACGCAATTGCGCCGGCAGGAAGTCGTTGCCCGGGCCAACCTTGGCGTATTCGATCAGTGCGCCTTGCGGGTCGTTTTGTTCTTCGGCGATGCGGCCGAGGTTCAGGTGCGCCGAGTCGACATGGCTTTCCCGGGCGATCAGGTCTTCAAGATGACCCTTGGCCTCATTCCAGTCCTTGGCTTCCAGGCACACCAGCGCCAGGGAGTAACGCAGTTCGTCGTCTTCCGGGTATTGCTGGACCAGGCTCGAGAACTCTGCCTTGGCGTCGTCCATGCGGTCCTGTTCAACCAGCATCCTCGCGTAAGTCAGGCGCAGGCGCTTGTCGTCCGGGTATTTCTTGATGCTTTTCTGCAGCAGCGGCAGGGCTTCGTCACCGCGATTCAAGGTTTGCAGCAGGCGTGCGCGCAGCAGGATCGGCGCAATTTCGCCGTCCTCCGGCGGATTGTCTTCCAGCAGCTTCAGCGCGCCCTTGGCGTCGCCATCCTGTTGCATCAGCAAGGCCTTGCCGAAAATCAGCTGGCCGTTGTCCGGATGACGCTGCAACAAACGGTCGAAGCTTTTCATCAAGCCGTTGCGGGTGTCCTGGTCGGTGTCGGCCGCGGATAGCGCAAGGAAGTCGAAATGGGTGTCGCCTTTGCCTTGCAGGACTTTCTCCATATAGACCATGGAGTCGTCATAACGCCCGGCGCGCGCCAGTTGCACGGCGGCAGCGCGTTGCGCTTCGAGGTCGTCGGGGGCGTTCCTGGCCCAGATCAGCGCAGTATCCAGGGCTGCCTGGTCGGCGCCCAGATATTCGGCGATACGAAATGCCCGCTCGGAGATGCCCGGATCCTGGGTGTTGATGGCCTGGGTCACATAGTTGTCCAGGGCAATGTCAAAACGATTGCGCTGGCCAGCCAGTTCGGCGCTCAACAGGCTGAAGATGGTTTCCTCGCTGAATGGGCTGTAGACCTTGGGCTTTTCAGGGGCCGGGGTGCTGTCTTCAACCGGCGGCGCACCGTCCGACGAAACGGGTGCCAAGGCCTGGCAGCCGCTGAGGAAGACAAGAGCGAGGAGCAACGCGGAGGATCTATTCATATAGGAAGAGGACGACTAACCTGCGGTCGGATCATCATGACACAAGCTTTCGAGCAAACATAACCGGCCCGGCAATTTACCTGCCAGCCCGATCCGCGTCGCCCTGATGCTTGTGTAAACGAGAACCGCTCGCAACCCGCGGCGGCGCCTGATGGGGCGATAGATATCGAGTAGTTGTTCTGATTCCGTCGAAGTAGGACAATTGCCGGCTTCACGTCACCATCAGCGACTTTGAATGGCCTTCCTTGCACTCGGTATTAACCACAAGACTGCTTCAGTAGACGTCCGCGAGCGCGTGGCTTTTACCCCTGAGCAGCTGGTTGAGGCCTTGCAGCAGCTCTGCCGACTCACCGACAGCCGCGAAGCTGCGATCCTCTCCACCTGCAATCGCAGTGAACTCTATATAGAACAGGATCACCTGTCGGCGGACGTCGTGCTGCGCTGGCTGGCCGAATATCATCATTTGAGCTACGACGAGCTGCGCGAAAGCGCCTATGTGCATGAAGATGATGCGGCAGTTCGTCACATGATGCGGGTCGCTTCCGGGCTCGACTCGCTGGTGTTGGGCGAACCGCAGATTCTTGGCCAGATGAAATCGGCCTATGCCGTGGCCCGCGAGGCCGGCACCATCGGGCCGTTGCTCGGTAGGCTGTTCCAGGCCACGTTCAATGCGGCCAAGCAGGTGCGCACCGACACGGCCATCGGCGAGAACCCGGTGTCGGTAGCGTTTGCCGCGGTAAGCCTGGCCAAGCAGATTTTCAGCGACCTGCAACGCAGCCAGGCCTTGTTGATCGGCGCCGGCGAGACCATCACCCTGGTCGCCCGCCATCTGCATGACCTGGGTGTAAAGCGCATAGTGGTCGCCAACCGCACCCTGGAGCGCGCGAGCATCCTGGCCGAACAGTTCGGTGCCCATGCGGTGCTGCTGTCGGATATTCCGGCAGAGCTGGTGCGCAGCGATATCGTCATCAGTTCCACCGCCAGCCAGTTGCCGATTCTGGGCAAGGGTGCGGTGGAAAGCGCCTTGAAACTGCGCAAGCACAAACCGATCTTCATGGTGGATATCGCTGTTCCCCGCGACATCGAGCCAGAAGTCGGTGAACTGGACGACGTTTACCTCTATAGCGTCGACGACCTCCACGAAGTGGTTGCCGAGAACCTCAAGAGCCGCCAGGGGGCAGCCCAGGCCGCCGAAGAGATGGTCTCGATCGGTGCCGAAGATTTCATGATCCGCCTGCGCGAATTGGCGGCGGTGGACGTGCTCAAGGCCTATCGTCAACAGAGCGAACGCCTGCGCGATGAAGAATTGCAAAAGGCCCAGCGCATGCTGGCCAACGGCACCAGTGCCGAAGAGGTGCTGGTGCAACTGGCCCGCGGGCTGACCAACAAACTGTTGCACGCACCGAGCGTGCAGTTGAAAAAGCTCTCTGCCGAAGGTCGCCTGGATGCGCTGGCGATGGCCCAGGAACTCTTTGCCCTCGGTGAGGGCTCATCGGATAGCTTTTCGGATAAAAAACCGCAATGAAAGCGTCACTGCTCAATAAGCTGGATATCCTCCAGGACCGTTTCGAGGAATTGACCGCCCTGTTGGGCGATGGCGAGGTCATTTCCGATCAGAACAAGTTCCGCACCTATTCCAAGGAGTACGCGGAAGTTGAACCGATCGTGGGCGCCTATAAAGAACTGCTGAAAGTGCAGGACGACCTCGAAGGCGCCCAGGCACTGCTCAAGGACAGCGACCCGGACATGCGGGAAATGGCCGTGGAAGAAGTCCGCGAGGCCAAGGAACGCCTGGTCACGCTCGAAGCCGACCTGCAGCGCATGCTGCTGCCCAAGGACCCGAACGACGGCCGCAACGTGTTCCTCGAGATCCGTGCCGGTACCGGTGGTGACGAAGCGGCGATTTTCTCCGGCGACCTGTTCCGCATGTATTCGCGTTACGCCGAGCGTCGTGGCTGGCGGGTGGAGATCCTTTCGGAGAACGAGGGTGAACACGGCGGCTATAAAGAGGTGATTGCCCGGGTCGAGGGCGACAACGTCTACGGCAAGCTGAAGTTCGAATCCGGCGCGCACCGCGTGCAGCGGGTTCCGGCGACCGAATCTCAAGGCCGCATTCACACGTCGGCCTGCACCGTGGCGGTATTGCCCGAGCCGGACGAACAGGAAGCCATCGAGATCAACCCGGCCGATCTGCGCATCGATACCTATCGTTCCTCCGGCGCCGGTGGCCAGCACGTCAACAAGACCGACTCGGCGATCCGTATCACGCACTTGCCATCCGGTATTGTGGTCGAGTGCCAGGAAGAACGTTCACAGCACAAGAACCGCGCCCGGGCGATGTCCTGGTTGTCGGCCAAGCTGAACGATCAGCAGACCTCCGCCGCGGCCAACGCCATCGCCAGCGAGCGCAAGTTGCTGGTCGGTTCCGGCGACCGCTCAGAGCGTATCCGCACCTATAATTTTGCCCAGGGCCGGGTCACCGATCATCGAGTCAACCTGACCTTGTATTCCCTCGACGAGATCCTCGCCGGCGGTGTCGAGGCGGTGATCGAGCCGTTGCTGGCCGAGTACCAGGCCGATCAACTGGCAGCGATAGGTGAGTAAATGACGATCATTGCCAGTTTGTTGCGCGCCGCCGATTTACCCGACTCGCCGACGGCGCGTCTGGATGCCGAACTGCTGCTGGCGGCGGCCTTGGGCAAGTCCCGCAGTTTCCTGCATACCTGGCCGGAGCGCATCGTGCCGAGCGAAGCGGCGCTGACGTTCGCCGAGTATTTGCAGCGTCGTCGCAGCGGCGAGCCGGTGGCCTATATCCTCGGCCAGCAGGGTTTCTGGAAGCTGGACCTGGAAGTGGCACCGCACACGCTGATCCCGCGCCCCGACACCGAACTGCTGGTGGAAGCCGCGCTGGAGCTGTTGCCGGCCACACCGGCCAAGGTACTCGACCTTGGCACGGGCAGCGGCGCGATTGCCTTGGCCCTGGCCAGCGAGCGTCCGGCCTGGAGCGTCACTGCCGTGGATCGTGTCCTGGAAGCCGTGGCCCTGGCCGAACGCAATCGCCAGCGCCTGCACCTGGACAACGCCACCGTGCTGAGCAGCCATTGGTTCAGCGCCCTGGAAGGTCAGCGTTTTCAACTGATCATCAGCAATCCGCCCTACATCGCAGCGGCCGATCCGCATCTGGTCGAGGGCGACGTGCGCTTTGAACCGGCCAGCGCCCTGGTGGCGGGTGTCGACGGGCTCGACGATCTGCGCTTGATCGTTGCCCAGGCACCGGACCATCTGGACGCCGGCGGTTGGCTGATGCTCGAACACGGCTATGATCAGGCCGAGGCGGTTCGCGATTTGCTGCTGACCCGGGGTTTCGAAGAAGTCCACAGCCGCACCGATCTGGGCGGTCATCAACGCATCAGTCTGGGGCGCCTGCCGTGCTGAATGATCAGGAATTGCTGCGCTACAGCCGGCAGATTCTGCTGCAACACATCGATATCGACGGCCAGTTGCGGCTCAAGGAAAGCCGCGTATTGATCGTCGGTCTTGGCGGCCTTGGCGCGCCAGTGGCGCTGTATCTGGCGGCCGCCGGCGTTGGTGAGTTGCACCTGGCGGACTTCGATACGGTCGACCTGACCAACCTGCAACGCCAGATCATTCACGACACCGACAGCGTCGGCATGACCAAGGTCGATTCGGCAATCAAGCGCCTGACGGCGATCAACCCCGAGATTCAACTGATCGCCCATCGTGCGGCGCTGGACGAAGACTCCCTGGCCGCCGTAGTGGCCAGAGTGGATCTGGTCCTCGATTGTTCTGACAATTTTTCCACCCGTGAAGCGGTCAACGCCGCTTGCGTGGCGGCCGGCAAACCGCTGGTCAGCGGCGCGGCGATTCGCCTCGAAGGGCAGCTGTCGGTGTTCGATCCGCGTCGACCGGAGAGTCCGTGCTACCACTGTTTATACGGGCACGGCAGCGAAGCCGAATTGACCTGTAGCGAGGCCGGCGTGGTCGGTCCGCTGGTGGGGCTGGTCGGCAGTCTGCAAGCGCTTGAAGCGTTGAAGTTGCTGGCCGGATTCGGCGAGCCGTTGGTGGGGCGCCTGTTGTTGATCGATGCCTTGGGCACGCGCTTCCGTGAACTGCGGGTCAAGCGCGATCCGGGCTGCAGCGTCTGTGGGCCGAAACATGCGTGAAGCGCCGATTGGCGTGTTCGACTCCGGTGTCGGTGGGCTCTCGGTACTGGCCGAGATCCAGCGTTTGCTGCCCAATGAGTCGCTGTTGTATGTCGCCGACTGCGGGAATGTTCCCTACGGCGAAAAATCCCCGGCATTTATCCAGCAACGTTGCAGCGTGATGGCCGACTTCTTTCGGCAACAGGGCGCCAAGGCTTTGGTGCTGGCGTGCAACACGGCGACGGTTGCCGGGGTCGCCGACCTGCGTCGCGACTATCCGGAATGGCCCATCGTTGGCATGGAGCCGGCAGTCAAGCCGGCCGCCGCCGCAACCCGCTCCGGCGTGGTGGGGGTGCTGGCCACCACAGGCACTTTGCAGAGCGCCAAGTTCGCCGCGTTGCTCGACCGCTTCGCCACGGACGTGAAGGTGATCACCCAGCCCTGTCCAGGGCTTGTGGAGCTGATTGAAAACGGCGACCTGCGCAGCCCCGAGTTGCGCAAGCTGTTGGCCGGGTATGTCGAGCCACTGCTGGCTGCCGGCGCGGACACTCTGATTCTCGGCTGCACCCATTACCCCTTTCTCAAGCCGATGCTGCGGCAGATGATCCCCGAGGACATCAGCCTGATCGACAC
The DNA here is from genome assembly GCF_058807755.1 of Pseudomonas sp. GW821-FHT12A04. Lineage (NCBI taxonomy): Bacteria > Pseudomonadati > Pseudomonadota > Gammaproteobacteria > Pseudomonadales > Pseudomonadaceae > Pseudomonas > Pseudomonas sp. GW821-FHT12A04. Next base: position 228,718 of record NZ_JBXAQZ010000011.1, on the reverse strand, counting down.
CGGCGCCGCCGTCGCGCGACAACTTCAGCGTCTGCTGGCCGAAGGCGAGCTGCTCGCCCAGGGACCTTCCCGTGAGGCACAGTTCTGGACCAGCGCTGATCCGCTTCATTTCAGAAATATCTTGCCGATACTGTGGAATACCTCTGGTGTTGTGCGAAGCTTCAACAGGTAGATGGCTGTCCGGGGGAATACGAAGAGTCGGGGTAAACTTCTGATAAATCGCTGACTTCTATAGTTTTGCAGGGCTTGGTAACAAAAAAACCATACGAAATCGTTCGGAAAAGGAAGTTTCAAGTGAAGCGACTATTCTGCTTGGCCGCGATTGCGACCGCACTTTTGGGGCACACTTTTACCGCGCAGGCGGCAGGTGTGGAATTTGCCGTGGGGCAAACCGGCGAGTCGACCATGACCTATCGATTGGGGATGCAATTCGATTGGGACCAGAGCTGGTGGCAGAGCGACGTTGGTCGTCTGACCGGTTACTGGGACGGCGCCTATACCTATTGGGAAGGTGACGAGAAATCCAGTAACCACAGCCTGTCGTTCTCACCCGTGCTTGTTTATGAATTTGCCGGCCAGAACGTCAAACCCTACATCGAGTTTGGGATTGGCGTGGCGGCGTTTGCCAGCACCGAAGTCGAAAGCAACGATCTGGGCAGCGCCTTTCAGTTCGAAGACCGCTTTGGTTTCGGTTTGCGCTTTGCCGGCGGACATGAAGTCGGGGTTCGTGCGACGCACTATTCCAACGCCGGGATCACCACTCCGAACGATGGTGTAGAAAGTTACGCATTGCATTACACGATGCCGTTGTAAGCACCACGGTTTCAGCGGGTTGTAAATCCCTCTGTGGGAGCGAGCTTACTCGCGATGACGATGTTTCATTCAACATCAATGTTGAGTCTGAAATCGCTATCGCGAGCAAGCTCGCTCCCACAGGGGGACACGTGGTTTTCCAGTTCAGCGATACGCCGTCGAAATCCCCTGGCGTTCTTCGATGCACTCCGGAGCGCCCATCTCGAACTCCCGGCAGATCAGCGGGCGTTTTTCGTAGATCGTGCACATCATCGTGTTGCGATCCAGCGCGGCACACCAACCGTCATCCAGGCGCAACATCACTTCCCCGCCCCAGTCATCGGTATCGATGAACCGTTCAGGCACGCCCGTATCTGTGATCAGCATGACTTCGAGCTGGCAGCAGCAGGCTGCGCAGGTCGAGCAGGTGACCGCGGGTTCCGCGATTTGCGTATGGGGGATGGTTTTCATGGCGCGCAGTGTAAGGCAGTCACCGGGTACTGTGTGAAAGGTCTGACGGACGCTCAAATATCTGAGCGTCCGAGACACCGCCGCCATTGATGACGACTTTCAGGGTTGATCCTTGATCGGCGGCTGGCTGCGCACCATGCGTTTGCCGATCTCCAGTTTTATTTGGTCCGGCCGTTTGGAGAGTGGCCAGAGGGCGGTCATGAACGCTGCGGGGAAAGCGATTTCCAACGGGCGGTCCTTGAGTTTTTCGAAGATGTGCCGCGCGGCTTTCTCCACCGGCCAGCTCAAGGCCATGGGTGAGTCGTTTTTTGCCGTCAGCGGCGTCTCGACAAACCCGGGGCTGATTACCGTGAGTTCTATGCCTTCCGGGGCCAGGTCGATGCGCAGGGATTCGAACAGGTAACGTAGCCCGGCCTTCGAGGTGCCGTAGGCTTCTGCCTTGGGCAGCGGCAGGTAGGTCACCGTACTGGCCATGGCCACCATATGCGGTGCGGTGCCGGCACGCAGCAATGGCAGGGCGGCGTCGATGCAATAGCTGCTGGCCAACAGGTTAGTGCGCACCACATGCTCGACAATCGACGCATCGAACTGCTTGGCATCCACGTACTCGCAGGTGCCGGCGTTCAGTATCACGGTGTCCAGCGAGCCCCAGTCCTGGGCAATCTGCTCGCCGATCTCGCGTACGGTCTGGCTGTTGGTCAGGTCTCCGGGGACCACCAGCACTTGCCCCGGATAACGTAGCGACAAGTCTTTCAGGGGGGCCACGGTGCGCGAACTGACGGCCAGGTGCGCACCGGCTTTCAGGATTTCTTCGGCCAGGGCGGCACCGATGCCGCTGCTTGCACCGGTCAGCCAGTATCGTCGTGCGAGTGTCCGACTCATCCCAATCTCCTTTTCAGCCAGGCGATTGCCCGGCCCAATACGGGTAAATGTTCATAAAGCAAAGCCCCCGGCATCGAAGTAATCCCGGTGGCGGTAATTCATGACCCAACGGCGGCGTATTGCCGTGAGGGCAGGTTTTTGAATGCCGTCAACGCACGTGTACGGGAAGTACCCAGGTCGACGATCGGTGAGGGGTAATCCACAACACCGAAAAGGCCGCCGAGATTGGCGGGGTTGTGCACGTCTTTTTTATTCAACCCGGCCAGTTCTGGCAACCACTGCTTGATGAATACGCCTTCGGGGTCGAATTTTTCCGACTGGCTCAGCGGGTTGAAAATCCGGAAGTAAGGCGCCGAGTCGGTGCCGGTGGAAGAACTCCACTGCCAGCCACCATTGTTCGCCGCCAGGTCGCCATCAATCAGGTGACGCATGAAAAAGCGTTCGCCTTCGCGCCAGTCGATCAGCAGGTTTTTGGTCAGGAACATCGCCACCACCATGCGCAGGCGGTTGTGCATCCAGCCGGTTGCCAGCAGTTGGCGCATGGCGGCGTCGATGATCGGCAAGCCGGTGCGTGCCTGTTGCCAGGCGGCCAGTTCTTCTGGGGCGTTGCGCCAGGCCAGCGCTTCGGTTTCCGGACGAAACGCGCGGTGCCGGGAAACCCGTGGGTAGCCTACCAGGATGTGTTTGTAGAACTCGCGCCACAGCAGTTCGTTGATCCAGGTGACGGCGCCGGTCTTGCCGCTTTCGAATTCACCTTGATTGCTGTTCAAGGCGGCGTGCAGGCATTGGCGCGCAGAAATCACCCCGGCGGCGAGATAGGCCGAGAGCTGACTGGTGCCGGGCTTCGCCGGGAAATCCCGTTCGCTTTGATAGTGCTCGATCTGCACATCGCTAAAGCTGTCGAGGCGACGCCGGGCTTCGGCTTCGCCCGCCGGCCACAGGTTGCGCAGGTTATCAGCGGGTGTTGCGAAGCCGTCGACACTCAAGGGGATCGTATCGCTGGCAATGTTCAGCGGCGCTTGTTTGTGCGGCGCGCGTACCAGGCTGGGCAGCGAGTGGTGCAGTCGTTCGTAGCAGACTTTGCGGAACTGGCTGAAGACCTGAAAGAAAGTGCCGGTGCGGGTCAGCACGCTCCCGGGCTTGAACAGCAATTGATCGAGGTAGCGGCGAACTTCGATCCCTTCAGCCTGTAGCGTCCGGGCGACCGCTGCATCGCGACGGGACTCGTGGATGCCGTATTCCTCGTTGAGGTGCAACGCATCGACCTGCCATTGTCGGCACAGGTTCAGCAATACGCTGGGTGCGTCATCCCAGCGAGGGGCCTGGTGGATCAGCAGGGGAATGTTCAGTTGACCCAGTTCACGGCTCAACTCGCGCAGGTTGCGCAACCAGAAGTCCACTTTGCAAGGCGCATCGTCGTGTTCCAGCCATTGTTCCGGACTCAGCAGATACACCGCCAAGCACGGGCCGCGAGCCGCGGCGGCCGAGAGGGCGGTGTTGTCATGTAGGCGCAAGTCGCTGCGCAGCCAGATCAATTGCATTTTGGTATCCACGCGATTCATTTAAATCAGCCCGCGCTGAACGAGTGCCTGATGTGCCGACAACGGATCTTCGGCCAGGTACAGATCAGCGATCACGGCAGTACTTGCGGACAACTCGGTGTGGTGGATGCATACCGTTGGTCCGGCAATCATTTTTGGGCAACTGACACCTTTGAAAAGTTTCGGCAGCTGTGCCGGATTCAGGGCTTTGCTTGAGTACAGCAGAACTCCTCGGGGTTGCAGAAGTTCGACCGCCAATGCCAGTTCTCCGACAGGCAGCGGCCAGTCGAAGACCTCCACCGGGCAATCCGCGCTGCTGATCAGCCAGGCCGTGAGCCACAGGTGCGGTTCCACGGGCAGGTCCGAGTGGTTGACCAGCAGCAGCGGCGCGGTGCGCAACTGACGATTGTTATGGTAGATGCGCGCACCGAACTTGCTGCGCAGCCAGGCACAAAAAAAGCCCCGCTCCATCTGCGCCCCGAACTGGCCTTGCCAGCGTTGCTCCAGAGCGGCCAGCAAGGGCATCAGCAATTGCTCGCACAGGGTTCGCGGCGGATACAGCGCCATCGCCTGATTGACGCTGTCATCCAGGGCGCGCTCCTGCAATCGGCTGACTGCCTGCAGCAACGTTTGCAGCAAGGCGTGCCAATCGTTGTCGACGGACTCGCTGAAGGCTTGCGGCGTGTCGAGCAATGGTTTGACCTGGCTGACGGCAACGCCACGGTTGAGCCAGGTGAGGATGGTCTGGATGCGTTGTACGTGGTCGGCCGAGAACAACCGATGGCCCTTGGGCGTGCGTAGCGGCACGATCAGCCCGTAGCGCCGCTCCCAGGCACGCAAGGTCACGGCATTGACTCCGGTCTGCCGCGCCACCTCACGGATCGGCAGCCAGCCTTCGTCCAGCGCCTTTTTAAAGTCATCGCCGAGGTCTTCGCGGGCGCTGGTGTCGAGTGCTTTTTTCATCAAATGGCGTTTCGCAGGCTGAGGTTTTCCGGGTGCGGTTGCAGGTAAACCTGCTGTGCGATGTACGGATCGGGGTGTTGGCGAAAGTGATGTTTGAGCAGTGTCAGCGGCACCACCAGCGGCACGATGCCCAGACGGTACTGGCTGATCACGTGCTGCACTTCCCGCTTGTCTTCGCCGCTGATGGCCTGTTTCAGGTAGCCACTGAGGTGTTGCAGGACGTTGGTGTGAGTGCGACGTGTGGCGCATTTTTTCAGCGCAGCCATCAGTTCGCTGAAATATCGGGGGCCCAGTTCCTGTGGATCGGTTTTGCCCATGTTGCCCAGCAGGTTGCCCAGGGTTTTGTATTGCACCGGGTTGTGGGCCATCAGCAGGTATTTGTAGCGCGAATGAAAGTCCGTGAGACCGCGCCGGCTCATGCCCTCTTGGCGTAGTTGCTGCCAGGCGCTGTAGGCGAACACTCGGGTGAGGAAGTTTTCCCGCAGCACCGGATCGTTGAGCCGGCCGTCTTCCTCCACCGGCAAGTCCGGGTGCTGCAGGCAGAAGGCCCGGGCGTAGATCCCGCGCCCGCCACTGTCCGCCCGTGCGCCGTTGGCGTGGTAGACCTTGACCCGCTCCAGGCCGCAGGACGGAGAATTTTGCATGAAGATGTAGCCGCAAATTTCCCCCAGCTGCACTGCCATTTCCTGGCCGTAGGTGGCCAGCGGTTGTGTCACGTTAAGGTTGTGATCGAGGGTGCCCACGGCTTCGGGTTGATCTGCACTGCCCACCAGCCGAATCGGTTGGCGGGGTACGCCCAGGCCGATGGCCACTTCCGGGCAGACCGGGATGAAATCGAAGTAGTCAGTGAGGGTGCGGCTGCACAACCGCGATTCCTTGTGTCCGCCGTTGTAGCGTACGTCGAGCCCCATCAGGCAGGCGCTGATGGCGATTTTCGGTTTGGCGGGGGAGTGGAGCATCGGAGCACCTCGAATCTAAACCTATACAAATATTCGGGTCTGTACAAGATAACTTCATCATAGATTCGAAGTTGTACAAGTCAAATTATTTGTATAAGTTTTTGACGGGCTGCTGTCAGGGCGACAGCAGCGATTTGCTCGGATTGATGCTCTTTACTGCAGGTGCTCATGCAAGCGGCGGGCGGCCTCCTGACCGCTGAGCCAGGCCCCTTCGACGCGTCCGGACAGGCACCAGTCGCCACAGGCGTACAGCCCCAGGTCGGCATCGGCCAGGGTGCCCCATTCGTGACTGCTGGCGGGGCGGGCGTAGAGCCAGCGGTGGGCGAGGCTGAAGCTCGGCGCGGGCATTGAGTCGTGCAGCAGTTCGGCAAATGCGCCGTGCAACTGTTCGATCACCGCTTCCTTGGACAGGTCGATGTGCTGGCGACTCCAGACGCTGGTGGCATGCAAGACCCAGGTGTCGAGGGTGTTGTCGCGTCCGGGTTTGCTGCGGTTTCGGGCCAGCCAGTCGAGGGGGCTGTCCTGTACGAAGCAGCCTTCCATGGGCGTTTCCAGCGGCGTTTCGAAGGCCAGGGCGATGGCCCAGGTCGGGTCCATTTTCACCCCGGCGGCGGCCCCGGCGAGTTTCGGCGCCGATGCCAGCAGAGCCGTGGCCTGTGGGGCCGGCGTAGCGATAACCACGTGGCTGAACGGTCCGTGGGTGAAGCCTTCGGCGTCCTGCAGGTGCCAGTGTTCTTCACCGCGATAGACCTCGGTGATCCGGCAGGCGAAATGCACTTCGAGGTCACCGAGCAGGGCGCGGGTGATGGCGCTCATGCGAGGCGTGCCGACCCAGCGGGTCTGCTCGTCCGGCGACAGGTTGAGTTGGCCGCCATGGTAGGTGTACAGCTGCGGCGTCCACTCGGCGACCCAGCCCTTGGCTTGCCAGCGCTGGACTTCGTTGACAAAACGCCGGTCGCGGGCAGTGAAATACTGCGCGCCCATGTCCAGAGCACCCGCATCGCTGCGCTTGCTCGACATGCGCCCGCCGCTGCCGCGACTTTTATCGAACAGTTGGACCACGTGCCCGAGGTCCGTCAGGGCCTGGGCGGCGGAGAGTCCGGCAATGCCGGTGCCGATGATTGCGATAGGTACAGTCATAGGGGCCTCGTTTACCTTTCTGTACAGACTACGCCGGGGTTCAAACCTGTACAATATTGTTTTTTGGTATAACTTTTAGCGTTCTCGATCTGACAGCTTGGCCTATTGTTAAACATAGAGCCTGCTCGATACCAAAGATCCCTGCTTATAAAAATAGACTAATGGACAAGGTAAAACGCCACGCGAGGAAGAAGTCATGCACATATTGCTGACCGGCGGTACTGGTTTGATAGGACGTCAGCTTTGCCGGCACTGGTCGGGTCAGGGATATCGCCTGACGGTCTGGAGTCGCCAACCTGAAAATGTCGCGAAAATATGTGGTGCCCAAGTGCGTGGAGTTGCACGGCTGGAGGATCTGGGGCAAGAACCTGTCGATGCGATTATCAATCTTGCCGGGGCACCGATCGCCGACCGACTCTGGACGCACAAACGCAAAGCCCTGCTGTGGAGTAGCCGCATCACGCTGACCGAAACCCTTCTGGCCTGGCTTGAAAGCCGCGCACAGAAACCGCAGGTGCTGATCTCCGGTTCTGCAATCGGTTGGTATGGCGATGGTGGCGAACGTGAGTTGACCGAAGAGTCGCCACCGGTCATCGATGATTTTGCCAGTCAGTTATGCATCGCCTGGGAAGAGACCGCACAGCGAGCTGAGGTGCTGGGTATCCGCGTCATCCTTATTCGAACCGGGTTGGTGCTGTCGGCAGAGGGCGGCTTTTTGTCGCGGCTGTTACTGCCGTTCAAACTGGGCCTGGGAGGGCCGGTCGGCAACGGCCGGCAGTGGATGCCGTGGATTCATATCGACGATCAAATCGCCCTGATTGATTTTCTTCTGCATCGCAACGAGGCCAGCGGTCCCTATAATGCGTGCGCGCCCGAACCCGTGCGTAATCGCGAGTTTGCCAAAACACTGGGTAGCGTGCTGCATCGCCCGGCGTTCATGCCGATGCCGACCCTTGCCTTGAAAGTAGGCCTGGGCGAATTGTCTTCGTTGTTGCTGGGCGGCCAGCGCGCGACTCCAGTGCGTTTGTTACAGGCTGGTTTCACTTTTAAGTTCACGGATTTGCGCGCGGCTTTGGACGATCTGTCCAGTCGCCTTTGAAATAGGACGTTGCATGACCGATCACGCGTTGCTTCTGGTCAACCTGGGTTCGCCTGCCTCCACCTCGGTGGCGGATGTGCGCAGTTACCTCAATCAATTTCTGATGGACCCGTACGTGATCGACCTGCCATGGCCGGTTCGACGGCTGCTGGTGTCGCTGATCCTGATCAAGCGTCCCGAGCAGTCGGCCCATGCTTATGCCTCGATCTGGTGGGACGAGGGCTCGCCGCTGGTGGTGCTCAGCCGTCGCCTGCAACAAGCGATGACCAGTCAGTGGCAACACGGCCCGGTCGAGCTGGCGATGCGTTACGGCGAGCCGTCGATCGAATCGACGCTGGTGCGCCTGGTCGCGGCGGGGCACAAGCGAATCACCCTGGCGCCGCTTTATCCACAGTTCGCCGACAGCACCACGACTACGGTCATAGAAGAGGCCAGGCGCGTGGTACGCGAGAAAAACCTCGACGTGCAGTTGTCGGTACTCCAGCCGTTCTACGACCAACCGGAATACCTCGATGCGCTGGTGGCCACGACCCGGCCGCATTTGCAGCAGGATTTCGATCACTTGCTGATGAGCTTTCATGGCTTGCCGGAACGGCATCTGAAGAAGCTCAACCCCGGTCACAGCTTCGAGGGTGGCGGTGATTGCTGCGCCGGTGCGCCGCCGGAGGTGGTCGCCACCTGTTATCGAGGCCAATGCCTGCGTACGGCGGCAGAGTTTGCCAAGCGCATGGGATTGCCGGAGGGCAAGTGGTCGGTGTCGTTTCAGTCGCGGCTGGGGCGCGCCAAATGGATCGAACCCTACACCGAAGCGCGCCTCGATGAGTTGGCCAAAAGCGGCGTGAAAAAGATTCTGGTGATGTGCCCGGCGTTCGTAGCCGATTGCATCGAGACCCTGGAAGAGATCGGTGATCGCGGCAAGGAGCAATTCCGCGCAGCAGGGGGAGAGGATCTGGTGCTGGTGCCGTGCCTCAACGATGACCCGCATTGGGCGAAGGCGTTGGCGACCTTGTGTGAAAGGGCACCGTTGGCGCTTTAAAAGCTTCGCGAGCAAGCCCGCTCCCACAGGGAAATGCATTCCAAATTGTGGGAGCGAGCTTGCTCGCGATAGCTGTCTGGCAGACTACAAATATCTCAAGCTGTCAGATCAGCGGCTCATTCGCCTTCTTGTGCTTCCAGCTGTCATTGCCCGGCAGGATCAGGTTCAAGCCGATCGCCACCACCGCGCACAGCGCGATACCCTTGAGGCCGAAATCGTCCGGCCCGGTGCCGGTGCCGATCAGCACGCCGCCGATCCCGAATACCAGGGTCACCGAAACAATCACCAGATTGCGCGCCTCGCCCAGATCGATCTTGTGGCGGATCAGCGTATTCATCCCCACCGCCGCAATCGAACCGAACAACAGGCACAGAATCCCGCCCATCACCGGCACCGGAATGCTTTGCAGCAGTGCGCCGAATTTACCGATGAACGCCAGGCTGATGGCGAAGATCGCCGCCCAGGTCATGATTTTCGGGTTGTAGTTCTTGGTCAGCATGACTGCGCCGGTCACTTCGGCGTAGGTGGTGTTGGGCGGGCCGCCGAACAGACCGGCCGCCGTGGTGGCGATGCCGTCGCCGAGCAGGGTGCGGTGCAGGCCGGGCTTCTTCAGGTAATCGCGACCGGTCACGCTACCCACGGCAATCACGCCGCCGATGTGTTCGATGGCCGGGGCCAGGGCCACCGGAACGATGAACAGAATCGCCTGCCAGTTGAATTCCGGTGCGGTGAAGTGCGGGATGGCGAACCACGGTGCCGCCGCAATCTTCGCGGTGTCGACCACTCCGAAGTAGAACGCCATGCCAAAACCCACCAGCACGCCGGAGATGATCGGCACCAGGCGAAAGATGCCCTTGCCGAAAACCGCGACGATCAGTGTGGTCAGCAGAGCGGGCATCGAAATCATCATTGCCGTCTGGTAATGAATCAACTCACTGCCGTCACCGGCCTTGCCCATGGCCATGTTGGCTGCAATCGGCGCCATGGCCAGGCCGATCGAAATGATCACCGGCCCGATCACCACTGGCGGCAACAAGCGGTCGATGAAGCCGGTGCCTTTGATCTTCACCGCGAGGCCGAGGAAGGTGTAGACGAAACCTGCCGCCATCACGCCGCCCATGGTCGCGGCCAGGCCGAACTGGCCCTTGGCGAGAATGATCGGGGTGATGAAGGCAAAGCTCGATGCCAGGAACACCGGCACCTGACGCCCGGTGACGATCTGGAACAGGATCGTCCCCAGGCCGGCCGTGAACAGCGCCACGTTCGGGTCGAGACCGGTAATCAGCGGCATCAACACCAGGGCGCCAAAGGCCACGAACAGCATCTGTGCACCCGACAGCACCGTGCGCCAGAGCGGATCGTTGAACTCTTGCTGCATGGTCACGCGTCCTTCTGCTTGGTGCCGAAGATCTTGTCACCGGCATCGCCCAACCCTGGGATGATGTAGCCGTGTTCGTTCAGTTTTTGATCAATGGAAGCGGTGTAGATGATCACGTCCGGGTGAGCTTTTTCTACAGCGGCGATGCCTTCCGGGGCGGCAACCAGCACCATGGCGCGGATGTCCCGGCAGCCGGCCTTTTTCAGCAGGTCGATGGTGGCGACCATGGAGCTGCCGGTGGCGAGCATCGGGTCGATGATCATCGCCAGGCGTTCGTCGATTTCCGGAACCAGTTTTTCCAGGTAGGTGTGGGCCTGCAGGGTTTCTTCGTTGCGGGCAACGCCCACGGCGCTGACCTTGGCGCCCGGGATCAGGCTGAGCACGCCCTCAAGCATGCCGATGCCGGCGCGCAGGATCGGTACGACGGTAATCTTCTTGCCGGCGATTTTCTCGACCGACACTGTGCCGCACCAGCCTTCGATATCGTAGGATTCCAGCGGCAGGTCTTTGGTGGCTTCATAGGTCAGCAGCGCACCGACTTCCTGAGCGAGCTCACGGAAATTCTTGGTGCTGATGTCTGCGCGGCGCATAAGGCCAAGTTTATGACGGATCAGCGGGTGGCGGATCTCATGGATGGGCATGGGGAAAGGCTCCGGCGGCGGGCAAAAAAACCGGCCTAGATTAATCTATCCGAGGGTGTTGTCCTATAGACATACAGTACGTTAGTCCACAAACGCTTGATCTGGCCTCGCTTGATGCGTACCTTTGCCCGCTTTTCCTGATTCCGCCACCCCTTTGGAGAGCACCATGTCTGCTGATCTCGAGCATATCCGTCAAATCATGCGAGAGGCTGACTGCCTGTACACCGAAGCTGAAGTCGAGGCGGCCATCGCCCGCGTCGGTGCACAAATCAACGATCAACTGGCGGATTCCAACCCAGTGGTGTTCTGCGTGATGAACGGCGGGCTGATTTTCTCCGGCAAGCTGCTGACCTATCTGCACTTCCCGCTGGAAGCGTCCTACCTGCACGCCACCCGTTATCGCAACGAAACCAGCGGCGGCGATCTGTTCTGGAAAGCCAAGCCGGAAGTTTCTTTCATCGACCGTGACGTACTGATCATCGACGACATCCTCGACGAAGGTCACACCCTGGGCGCGATCATCGACTTCTGCAAGCACGCCGGTGCCCGCAAAGTGCACACCGCCGTGCTGATCGACAAAGACCACGACCGCAAGGCCCGCCCGGACCTCAAGGCCGATTTCGTCGGTTTGCCGTGCATTGACCGCTACATCTTCGGTTATGGCATGGACTACAAAGGTTACTGGCGTAACGCCAACGGGATTTTCGCCGTTAAAGGAATGTAAGACATGGATACGCCTCGCTTTCTGGATCAGACCTTGTTCGCCGAACTGGCCGGGAAAGCCGCGGCCAATCCTCGTGGGCGCCAGCACCACAATTTCCATCAGATGGAAGACGCCTGTCATCGCATGGCGGTGGGGCTGCAGCCGTCCACGTATATCCCGCCTCATCGGCATTTGGGCGACAACAAGGCCGAAACCCTGTTGGTCCTCAAGGGGCGGCTGGGCGTGTTGATCTTTGACGAGGCCGGTGCGGTGTTGAGCAAGACCGTGCTGCAGGCCGGTGGGGACTGTGTTGGCGTGGACCTGCCAACCGGTGTGTTCCACGGTTTGGTGGTACTGGAGGCCGACAGCCTGATGTTCGAATGCAAGGCCGGTCCTTACCGCCCGGTCGGTGAGGGTGAGCTGGCGCATTGGGCGCCGCGCGAAGGCGAGCCGGGTGTTGCCGAGTATCAGGCCTGGATGCGCGCGCAGTTCGACTGATCGGTACCCTGTGGGAGCGAGCTTGCTCGCGATGGCGATGTCACTGACACATTGATGCTGGATGTGCCGACGTCATCGCGAGCAAGCTCGCTCCCACAGTGGCTTCTGTGCATTTGAACCACGTCCGTTTGCTCATGCTAGAGTGTTCGGCCCCGATTCCGGAGCCTGTCATGAGCCGTTCGATCCGCAGTTGCGCCGCCCTGTTGCTGACCCTCAGCCTGCCACTGGCCGCCGCGCCGGCGCTCATGCACAGCCAATTCCTGCCGCCGGACGATCTCACGCTGCGCGATGCCGATCCCGAGCAGCAGCAACTGATGCAGGTCACCGATTATTCGGTGGTGGTCGGCGCTCAGCGTCAATCCAATCAACAGCCGATTCCGGTCACTTCGCCGCTGATGATTCGGCTCAAGGGCAAATCCCTGAACAAGGGTGCCACCATCAGTCAGGTGCTGGTCAACTTCGATGGTGAAAGCAAAAGCCTGAAGAAGCCGGTCTACGACGATAAGAGCAAAACCCTGACCCTCTATTACCCGCTCGCTCAATACCGGGTAGTGATCGACTTGTTGCGCAACGACACGGTGTATTGCCAGTTTCTCAGCTACGCCAATGGCCATGTCTGGGCCGATCTGCACACCGGCAGCACTCGTGCGCGTTGAGCCTTGAGCTCGCGCAGGGGTAAACTGCCCGCCCCGTGAAATGTCTGCGAGCTGGAGTCGGCAATGCGTAAAGATAAAAAACAAGTGATTGGTGACGAGATCGGCGATGAGCAGATCAAGTTGTTCCTCGATTTCGAACCGGTCGACGCGACTTCTCCGTCCCTGCACAAACTGGTCAAGGCCTACCGTGGCCTGCGCATCGACGATTTCGAGCGTTTCCTGACGTTCTTCGTCGAAGCGGGTTACGACGTGAATGGCAAGGATGAGCACGGCAATGACTTCGTCGCCCTGATCAAGGATCAGCGCAACGCGCCGGACTACATTGAACTGATCGAAAAAGCTCGCGGCTGAGTAAATTTCAGCCATAAAAAACGCCCCGCTCTCAGTGAGAACGGGGCGTTTTTTTTAAGGCCGAATCAAGCGTAGCTTTCGGTCTCGCTGCTGGCTTCAACCAGTTCCAGGGCAACGTTGTTCTGCGTGTTGATCTTGCGATACAGCGCAGCGTCGGTTTCCAGGACCTTTTCCCGGGCCGGGAAAATTTCGGCCAGTTTGGTGGCCCATTCGCCCTTGGCTTTGCCCGGGAAGCATTTTTCGATCAGCTCAAGCATGATCGAAACGGTCACCGAGGCACCTGGCGAAGCGCCGAGCAGTGCCGCCAGGGAACCGTCCTTGGCCGCGACCAGTTCGGTACCGAATTGCAGGATGCCGCCTTTCTTCGGGTCTTTCTTGATGATCTGCACCCGTTGACCGGCCACTTCCAGGCGCCAGTCTTCAGCTTTCGCCTCAGGGTAGAAGCGACGCAGGGACTCCAGGCGCTGCTCCATCGACTGCATCACTTCGCTGACCAGGTACTTGGTCAGGTCCATGTTGTTTTTTGCCACGGACAGCATCGGCCCGATGTTGCCGGCGCGAACCGACATCGGCAGGTCCATGAAGGAGCCGTGCTTGAGGAACTTGGTGGTGAAGCCGGCGTACGGTCCGAACAGCAGGGATTTCTTGCCTTCAACGACGCGGGTGTCCAGGTGCGGCACGGACATTGGTGGCGAACCCACGGCAGCCTGGCTGTAGACCTTGGCCTGGTGGTGCTTGACCACTTCCGGGTTGTCGCAACGCAGCCATTGGCCGCTGATCGGGAAGCCGCCGAAGCCTTTGCTCTCTTCGATGCCCGAGGCCTGCAGCAGCGGCAATGCCGCACCGCCCGCGCCGAGGAAAACGAACTTGGCGTCGACTTCACGGGTGTTGCCGCTGTTGACGTCCTTGATGCTGACAGTCCAGCCGCCGTTGCTGCGCTTGAGGCCGGTCACACGCTTGCAGTACTTGACCTGGGCATCGGGTGCGCTGGTCAGGTGCTTGAGCAACTGGTTGGTCAGGGCGCCGAAGTTGACGTCGGTGCCATTGATCACGCGGGTCGCGGCGAGGGTTTCGCCAGGATCGCGACCAGGCATCATCAGCGGCATCCACTCGGCCATTTTGGCCTTGTCTTCGGTGTACTCCATGTCGGCGAAGGCGTGGTGCTTGCTCAGCACCTTGAAGCGTTCCTTGAGGAAGGACACGCCGCTGTCGCCCTGCACGAAACTCAGGTGTGGCACCGGGCTGATAAACGATTTGCACGAGCCGAACGTGCCTTTTTTGGTCAGGTACGACCAGAATTGCTTCGACACCTCGAACTGGGTGTTGATGTGCACGGCTTTCTTGATGTCGACGGCGCCATCGGCGGCCTGCGGCGTGTAGTTGAGCTCACACAGCCCGGCGTGACCGGTACCGGCGTTGTTCCACGGGTTGGAACTCTCCGCGGCACCGGAATCCATCAGCTCGACGACTTCCAGCTTGATCGCGGGGTCGAGCTCTTTGAGCAGTACTGCAAGGGTGGCACTCATGATGCCGGCCCCAACCAGTACTACGTCGACTGCTTCGTTATGCGCCATTTAACGCGTCTCCAAAATCTGCAGCACCAAATTGTCGGCATGGCTGCCAGGAGTGACGGGGCGTGTCAGTGTTGCCCCAGGTACCCATGGCAGGATCGCCATGTCCGAATCTTCGCAATTTATCGCAACTTCGACGGACGCTACCTGCCAGGCCTAATGAGCCATATGAACTCATTTCAGCGCGCGGGAGGCAATTCGACTTATGGTCGATACATCCGTTTGTGCAACCAAATCCGTAGCGGACAGGCTTCAGGCTCCGGTGTTCGAGGAATACTCGGTCCTGTGTCGTTGGGCTGTTGTAGACGCTAATGGTGCATGTTCAGACGCAAAACTATTCATTTGCTCGCCACACTCTTGTGAAGTTGTGAAAACCCGTTTTTTTCACGCTCTTTTGAAGACGTGAACCTCAAAAAGGGCTGTCCCAGCCTGGCACCGTGCCCGGATGGATTGCCGCCATGGGATACAGGGCAGGCAAAACGGGCAAACAGCTCAGTGACCGAGCGTAATGACAGCTCTGCAGATTCGCGAAAAGTGGAGGTTTTGCTCAACAAAACAGCAAGCACGCCAGCTTCACTCGATCTGTGTGGGCGGCTCTCTGTGGGCGGTGCGGGGGTGTCAATACAAGCGCATTGACGATGCTGCGAGGCCCGATCAGGAGACGTCCTTATAATCGGGGGGAGATTGTATCTAAGAAACGCAGGGAAATGGTCGTGTTTAATGACTTTTATTAGGTGTTTGGTCAGGTCGTCATCATTTGCTGTGCACGCGAGCGTGGCCGGTGCTGCTGCGAAACGACGCGGGCACCGGCAGGCAGCGGCTGATTCAGCCAGTTCAAGCGGATCTCTTCGATTTCAACCCAGCCATCGCCCATGGGCTGGAGGCTGCACTGTTTGAAGGCCTGGCAACGGCCGTTGCGGTCGAGCAGGGCGAAGCAGCGATGCAGTGGGCGTGGCGCGAACAGAGAGATCAGATGGCGCATGGCGATATACCGTTTGGGTGTCTGCCGAGAAGATTGCCTGCAGGCCATTACGTGCAAGTGTATGGGGGGTGACATCTGCATGACAGGAACCGCGTTGCCAGGGGCTTGTCAGAGATTTCATCAAACACTGTGAGGTGCTGGTTACCCGCAGTGGCGCACCGCTATACTGCCGGCCTGTTTGTGCCTGATTCTGGAGAGAAGAGCATGTTGCAACGCCTGTTGTTCGGTTTGATCACTGTGACCAGTTTGACCCTGGTTGGCTGCGCCCACAGCCCGCAACAACTGAGCCCGGAACCCAAGCTGACGGCTCAACTGGCGCCCGTCGGCCACGGTCAGCCTGTTGTGGTGCGTGTGGTGGACGGACGTCCGTCGCCAACCCTCGGCACCCGTGGTGGCCTGTACCCGGAGACCAGCGCGATTACCGTACAAGGCGCGCAGATCCTGCCGAAACTGCAGGCTCAGGCCGAAGCTGCCGTGCGTCTGTTGGGTTTCACCCCGACCGCCAATGCGGCGAACGCACCGCAAATCACCGTGACCCTGGCCGAGCTGAAGTATCAGTCGCCTAAAGAAGGCATGTACGTGACCGAAGCGACCATCGGCGCGACCTTCCGCTCGGATGTGCAGAACGCCAACCGTCGCTACAGCGGCCGTTATGGTGCTTCCCTGGACCAGCGCTTCGGTATGGCGCCGAACCAGGAAACCAACACCAAGCTGGTCAGCGATGTGCTCAGTGATGCGTTGACCCGCCTGTTCAAGGACCCGACTGTGGGGCAGGTTCTCGGCGAGTAATGCGAGCCCACTGCAGGAGCGAGCCTGCTCGCGATGGTCGTTAACGATTACGCGGGGAATCTGATTCCCCGCGGCGCCCTCAAGTCCATCGCGAGCAAGCTCGCTCCTACAGATCGGTTTCAGGCGGCTTGCGAGTAAAAATCCAGCACGCTGACGCCCGTCAGCAAATCCGCCTCCGGCAAATCCGCATGCTGGTGGCCACCGAGTGCGCAATACACCAGCCAGTGGCGATCCTGAACGTTGAAGGCGAGGCTGCCGACGAGGGCTTGTTGTTCTTCGCTGGGGGTGATGAGGTAAAGACGATCCTGGTTTTCGGCGTGGAGCATGACGTGATCCGTGTCGGTTTCGAGGCGCGCATGTTCGCCGATACAGATGACGAAGCCGTGACTCAGGACAGCTATTCATCAAACGCTTCGTTATTTGTCGGAAACATAGGGCAGGCGCGCAGGCTTTCGGTAGAATCCGCGCCGCGGTCGCCGGTCCGGCACCTGCCACCTGTGTTACTTGAGGTTTGTGATGTCGCTGCACTTGATGACGCTGTTTACCGCCCATCCCGCCAAATTGATCAATCTGCTGGCCTTGTTCTTTGCCTTCCCCGGCGGCTGGTTGCTGCACGCCACCCGTCGTCGCGAACTGCGCGCGATGGCCAGTTTGCAGGCGCAGCGCCAGAGCAGCCCCAGCGTAGAGCCCACGCTGGACTGGGCGACCTTGCGCAAGAACCGGTTTTTCTACATCTTCGGCTTTGCCTGCATGGGGATGGCACTGCTGGTGTCGTGGATCAGTACGCAGGTCTGAGGCTGAAGTAAACCCTGTGGCGAGGGGGCTTGCCCCCGTTCGGCGGCGAAGCCGTCGTCACCTCGACAGGGACGCTGTGTCAGAGGGAAAGCCTTCTTGGGTTTTAGGGCCGCTTCGCAGCCCAACGGGGGCAAGCCCCCTCGCCACAAAAAGCGCCGTCAGGCCGATACCGCTTACAGCGGCAACCCTGCCTTCACCCGGTACTGATTGCGCACCGGCGTCGCATATTGCAGCACCAGGAATGGACGATGCTCTTCAGGGCAGGCGTCCAGGCGGCGTTGCCATTCTTCCTGGGCCTTGGCCAGTTCCTCGGCCGGGAACACTTCGGCGGCTTTCGGCACCTGCAACTGCGGATCGGTGTCCTTCCACTGCGCGTAAGCCAGGTAGTGCACGGGGAACAAGCGGTATCCGCTGAGGATTTGCCGGTCCATCTCGACCGCCAATTGCTTGGTGTCTTCGAACAGCTCGGTGATCGGCGCGGCAAAGTTCACATGCACCCGGCCCTTGTAGCCGGTGATGCCCTTGGCGATGCTCACGTCATCCTCGCCCGGCACCTTGGTGTAGCTGCCGGTGGTGGCGCGGATGTAAAGCTCGCGGGCCTTGGCCTGATCGCAAGGGTCGTACTCGTAGCTGATCGACACCGGGGTCAGGTTCAGCGACTGAATGACTTCGCCGAACGGCTCGTCCTTGCGGCTCATGTGGAACATCTTGAGGATTGCCGATTCGGTACGGTCGTCACCGTCCTTGGCTCGTCCTTCGGCCTGGGCGATCCAGATCGAGGCGCAATCGTTGCGGATCGAATGATTGATGTACGCCGACAACAGCTGATAAGCCGCCATTTTTTCCCGACGTCCGCTGATCGAGCGGTGCACGATGAAGCTCTTGTTCAGGCGCATCAGGTCGCTGACGAAAGGCTTTTGCAGCAGGTTATCGCCAATGGCGATGCGTGGCGTCGGTAGGCCGGCGTGGTAGACGGCATAGTTGACGAAGGCCGGGTCCATCACGATGTCGCGGTGGTTGGCGATGAACAGATAGGCACTGCCGGACTTGAATTGCTCCACCCCGGTATAGGTGACACCGTCGGTGGCACGCTCAATGGTGTGGTCGACGTAAACCTCGACTTTGTCCTGCAGCGTGGCCACTGAGGTAATGCCGGCAAACTCACGGCGCAGCCGATGGGCTATAAGAGGTTTGAGTGCCCAGCCTAAAGCGCCGGCGAAACGCGGGAAGCGGAAGTGGGTGAGGATATCTAGAAACGCCTTGTCGCCGAGCAGCCGGTCCAGCACCGCTGGGACTTCGCTGTCGTCGTAAGGTCGGATGGCATCGAATTCGCCCATCATGCTCTCTTGTTAGAAACGGCTAGGGTAAGTAAAGGTTTTGATCGAAAACCGGCGGGGTACGCTCTGAAAAAGTAGCCAGACAAAAATAGCCCTGCAAATAGACCGGCGATTATACGCACAAGTCACTTGGGAGACCGCGATGCTGGAAACTGCGCAATATGAATGTCCGTATTGTGGTGAGGAAGTCGAGACGACGCTGGATTTGTCCGGTGGCGATCAGACCTATATTGAAGACTGCCAGGTGTGCTGTCGGCCGATAACCTTCGTGTTGCAGGTTCATGAAGAGGAATGGCATCTCGAAGTGTTCAGCGAAAACGAGTGAGGAGCGTGTATGCAGCGCATCTACGACCTGGAAAACCTGATGGAAGGCGAGTTGCTGCAAGGCATGCTCGCCAGCGAGGGCATCGAGGCGCATCTGGTGGGACGCGATCTGGTGGGAGCCACCGGTGAGTTACCGATTTTCGGTTTGCTGGGTTTGGCAGTGGATAACGACCAGGCCGAATACGCCCGCGAGTTGATCACCGCGTACAATGCCGCGCTGCCGCTGTCCGGCGATGAACCGGACAGCTTCCCCGGCACGCTGGTCTGTTAGGCTGGCGTTCGTTTGATCAAGAGTCGTGCTGCCCCATGTGTGGACGTTATGCCCTGTTTCGCTGGAACCCCGCCTTCGCGGCGCTGCCCGGTTTTCCCGCCGACCAGCAGGCGCAGTGGAACATTTCCCCCAATGATTCGGTGTTGATGCTACGGGCCGAGCCAGACGGCCAGCGCACGCTGGCCCGTGCCCGCTGGGGCCTGACGCCACCCTGGCTGACCGATCTGTCCCGCACCCCGGCCCACGCCCGCGCCGAAACCGTTGCCGAACAGCCAATGTTTCGCCAGGCCTTGCGTGAGCGCCGCTGCCTGTTGCCGGCCAATGGTTTCTACGAATGGCGCGGCACGACGCGCAAGCGCCCGTATTGGCTGACACCAGGGGAGGGCTCGTCATTATTTTTTGCGGCGATCTGGGAGGCGTATCCGGTGCAGGAGCAGGTGTGGCTGAGTACCGCCGTGATTACCCAGCCGGCGGCGAGCCAGCGGCGGCCGTTGATTCTTGATGAGGCGGGGCAGGCCGCGTGGTTGGATCCCGAGACGCCGCTGCATGCTTTGCAAGCATTGCTGGCCAGTGAACCTGCGGCATTGCGCGAACGGGTGCTGGCCAATATGGTGAATGATCCGAAGCTCAATGGGCCGGAGTGCCTTACTCCGGGTTGAGTTATTGGGTGGCTGAACCGGCCCTATCGCGAGCAAGCTCGCTCCCACATTGGATCTGTGGCGTCACAAATTCCCTGTGGGAGCGAGCTTGCTCGCGATGGGGGCTTCGGATCAGACCCGGAACTGATTGATCAACCGCCGCTGCTGCTCAGCCAGTTTGGTCAAGTCCGCACTGGCCGCACTCGACTCATCCGCCCCACCAGCCACTTCATTGGCCACCTGGCCGATGTTGATCACGTTGCGGTTGATGTCGTCCGCCACCGCACTTTGCTCCTCGGCCGCGCTGGCAATCTGGGTGTTCATGTCGTTGATCACCGACACTGCCTGAGTAATGGTTTCCAGTGCTTCGGCGGCCTTCGAAGCGTGCAGTACGCTTTCGTCCGTGCGGTTCTGGCTGTCCTCCATGACTCGCACCACATCCCGCGTGCCCTGCTGCAGTTGCTGGATCATGGTCTGGATTTCTTCGGTGGCCTTTTGCGTCTTCTGCGCCAGGTTACGCACCTCGTCGGCCACCACGGCAAAACCTCGGCCCTGCTCACCGGCACGGGCGGCTTCGATGGCTGCGTTAAGGGCCAGCAGGTTGGTCTGCTCGGCGATCCCGCGAATGGCGGTGAGGATGGCGTTGATGTTTTCGCTGTCCTTGGCCAGGGTTTGCACCACGCCGACGGCCCGGCCGATCTCCACGGCGAGAGCACCAATGGAGTTCGAGGTGTCGCGCACGATCTGCATGCCCTGGCTGGCGGCCTGATCGGCATGGCTGGCAGCCTGTGCGGCCTGGGTCGCATTGCGCGCGACGTCCTGGGCGGTGGCGGTCATTTCCTGTACGGCGGTGGCCACTTGATCAATCTCGGCCATTTGCTTGTGCACACCGGTGTTGGTGCGGATGGCGATGTCGGCGGTGTGTTCCGACGAATCGCTGACGCTCTGCACCGAAGTCACCACTTGGGTGATCATCGCCTGCAACTTGGCCAGGAAAGTGTTGAAGCCTTTGGCGATCGAGCCTAGTTCATCGGCGCGATCGCTGGTCAGGCGTCGGGTCAGGTCGCCTTCGCCCTGGGCGATATCGTCGAGCATGGCCACCATCTGCTTGAGCGGGCGGGCGATGCCGTGGCCCACCAGCCAGATCACCAGCAAGCCGATACCGGCAATCACCAGGCCAACCATCGCCATGCCGAAGGTGTCGGATTTGCGCTGCGCGTCCAGGTCGGCCTGGAGCTTTTGCAGGTCGGCCATGACCGCATTCAGCGGCAACTGCAGCATCAAAGTCCAGCGGGCGTCGGTCTGGCCGATGCCGAAAGGCAGGTACAACTCGATCCGGCCCTGGGCCTTGTCGACGGTATAGGTGACTTCGCCGCGCTTGAGATTGGCCATGTTGGCGATCTGTTTGCTGTCGAGGATGTCGCTGACCTTCTCGCCGAATTTGCTCGGATCCTTGGTGTAGGCAACGATCCGGCCATTGCCGCCGATCAGGGCCATTTCCCCGGCGCCGCTGTAAAGCTTCTGGTTGGCGCCCAGGAGCATTTCCTGGATGAAGTTCACCGACAGGTCGGCGCCGACGATGCCCTGGAAGGCACCGTTGAGCATGATTGGCTCAATAAAGGAGGCGAGCATGACGATTTTGTCGCCCACCTTATAAGGCGCCGGGTCGATCACGCAGGATTTTTTGGTTTCTTTCGAGCACAGGTAGTACTCGCTGGCGCGCACGCCGGTGGACAGGGTTTTCTGGTCGTCGACGTCCACCAGTTTGTCCAGACCCAGGGTGCCGTCGTCGTTGCGGAACCACCAGGGCAGGAAGCGCCCGTTGCTGGCGTCGATGCCGACCACCTGGGTGCCGACGTAGGCCGCATCGTTGTGATCCAGTGCGTCTTTTTCCCAGCCGATGTAGGTGCCGAGGATTTTCGGGTTCTTGACCACGTTTTCCTTGATCAGGCCGATCAGTTGCTCGCGGCTAAGGCTCAGTGAAGGCTGGCCATCGGTACCCGGTGTGCCGATCAGGGCGTTGACCCGCACCAGTCCGCCGGCAATCAGCAGCGGTGCTTCGAGTTCGCGCTGGATCTGGCTGACCTGGGTTTGCGCCAGGGACGTCAGGCGTTGTTCGATGACTTGCTCGAATTGGGCCTGGGTCCGCTCCTGGACCATGTCTTGCGTCCGGGCGCCGGAGAACAGTGCGTACACAACCAGCGCTGCCACGACACTAAGGACAATGGCGCCGGCAAGGGCCGCCACGGAAAACTGGATCGACTTGAATTTCATGGGGGCTCCGCACGCGAAAGGACGTCTGCCCAGATGTATCGGCAGGGTGACGGGCGGGCATGAGCGTGGGCAGTTGAAAGGACCGTTTTTGCGTGCCGGATGTCGTAATTGAATCAATGAGCGGCGTGATGGGCTGCGGGTTGTCGCCGTATGTGAATTTTTTCTACGGCGATGAGAGCTTTGTTCGAATTGTGCGTCTTACGTCCATTGTATCTGGCGTCGATACATTTCCAAGCTTAGGATAAACGGCATGTTTTCAGAGAGTTTTTTGATGAACAAGATTTTGGTTGTCAGTGCACTAAGCGCAGCGCTGTTGCTCGCCGGCTGCCAGTCGGTCAATACCACCAAAGGCGGCGCTGTAGGCATTGAGCGCAAGCAGTACATGTTCAGCATGTTGTCCTCGCAACAGGTCGACCAGATGTACGCCCAGTCCTATCAGAAAACAGTGGGCGAAGCGTCCAGCAAGGGTGTGCTGGACAAGACCAGCAATGAAGCCCAGCGGGTTCAGGCGATTGCCGACCGGCTGATTGCCCAGGCGCCGAACTTCCGTCCGGACGCGGCCCAGTGGAAGTGGGAAGTCAACCTGATCAAGAGCGATGAGCTCAACGCCAACTGCGGCCCTGGCGGCAAGATCATTTTCTACACCGGGTTGATCGACAAACTGCAACTGACCGACGATGAAATCGCCGCGATCATGGGCCATGAAATCGCCCACGCCCTGCGTGAGCACGGTCGTGAAGCGATGTCCAAGGCTTACGGCATCGAAATGGCGAAGCAGGGCGCGGGTACCTTGCTCGGGTTGGGGCAGGACAGTCTGGCCCTGGCCGATACCGTGGCCAACTACGGCATGACCTTGCCCAACAGCCGTGCCAATGAAAACGAAGCGGACCTGATCGGCCTGGAACTGGCCGCCCGCGCCGGTTACAACCCGAATGCCGCGATCACCCTGTGGAACAAGATGAGCAAGGCCTCGGAAGGTTCGCCACCGGAGTTCATGAGCACTCACCCGGCGTCGTCGAGTCGTATTGCGGCGTTGCAGGCGGCGATTCCGAAGGTCATGCCTTTGTATGAGCAGGCCAAGAAGTCCTGATGTCTCGCTACCGCCATCGCGAGCAAGCTCGCTCCCACATTGGTTTTGTGCTCGACGCCGAACCCTGTGGGAGTGAGCCTGCTCGCGATGAGCGATAACGCGGTCTAACGACCTATCGCGTCAAACCCACCCGCTGCTCTGCATCGCCTTGTACACCGCGACAATCGCCAGGATGAAGAACGCCGACGCCGCCAGTCGACGGATCAGGGTCAACGGCAATTTGTCCGCGGCAAAGTTACCGGCCAATACCACGGGCACGTTGGCAATCAGCATGCCGAGGGTGGTGCCGATGATCACCAGCCACAATTCTGGATATTGCGCAGCCAGCATCACGGTCGCGATCTGCGTCTTGTCGCCGATTTCCGCCAGGAAGAACGCGATCAGCGTGGTCAGGAACGGCCCGAACTTTCGGGCGGTGCTGGCTTCGTCGTCATCCATCTTGTCCGGGACCAGGGTCCACAGCGCCGTGGCGGCGAAGCTCGCGGCGAGGATCCAGTGCAACATCGTATCCGAGAAGAAACTGCCGACCCAGGCGCCCACTGCACCGGCGGCCGCATGGTTGGCCAGGGTCGCGGCGACGATACCGGCGATGATCGGCCAGGGCTTGCGGAAACGGGCAGCGAGAATGAGCGCGAGCAGTTGCGTCTTGTCGCCGATTTCGGCCAAGGCAACGATTGCGGTAGGTACGAGTAGTGAATCCAGCATCAGGGGTTTTCCTAAGGGGCGGGTCGACACGGCTATGACACGTACAGCCTCCCCGCCCCGGGTAAGGTGTTCGTGTCATAGGTCTTGTCAAACCCTGCAATCCATCTGATGTGGATGCTTGGGTCGCATGCGCCATGGTCTGAGGACCAAGTATGTTGACGCATGCCGGACGAGCGTGGCGCTCGTGGGAGACTACTCCCCTAGGACGGAGCGGATTCTGCCTTTGCAAAACCCATTCGGCAAGCCTTCTTTTTCAAAGAAGTTCTATCCGCGCTTGGCTCGGTAGATCCGGAAGCCCTGTCCTTCGGCCTTGATCGCGCACACACCAAGATGCTCTTCGATCAACGGTTGATACTTCAGGAAGCTATTCGCTACCAGGCGAAGTTCGCCACCGTTTTTCAGATGTTTGGCCGCTTTTCGCAGCAAATTCTCCGTTGCGAAATAGTCGGTGTGCACGCCGACATGGAACGGCGGATTGCTCAGGATCGCACTCAAACCCATCGGGGCGGCATCAATGCCGTCACCGGTAATCACCTCGGCTTCCAGACCATTGGCCGCCAGGGTCAGGCGACTGCTGGCAGCGGCAAAGGCATCCACATCCAGCAACGTGACCTGGTTATGCGGGTAACGACGTTTCACTGCCGCGCCCAAGACCCCTGCGCCGCAACCGAAATCGAGCAAGTGACCGCTGGGCAGTTTGTCCAGATGTTCCAGCAGCAGCGCGCTGCCGCGATCCAGGCGACCATGGCTGAACACCCCCGGCAGGCTGATGACCTTCAACGGGCCTTCGGCCAGCGGCAGTTCATAGGTCTGCGCCAGGCTTTCCAGCGGTTTGGCTTCAGGCGCGTCGGCCACGGTGACCAGCCAGAGCTGGCAGTGGCGCGCGCTGTCGAGTTTGCGTGGCTTGCCGAACGGGTTGAGTTGTTTGGCGGCGCCTTCGATGCCGCTTTTTTTCTCGCCGACCAGGTACAGCTCGCGGCCAGCCAGCCGCGAGGCGAGGGCGTTGAGAATGTAGTCGGTCAGGTCCTTGGCCTTAGGCAGAAACACCACCGCTGTATCGAACTCGCGCTTGGGAGCATTCACACCAAAATGGCTGCGCTCGGCGAAGCGGGCGTCCAGCGCGGCCTGATCGCCGGCGTGCCAGCACCAGCCATGAGCTTCGGGCAGACGGCCCAGCAAGTCGTCAGCGGGCAAGCCGGCCAACAACACCGAACCCTGGAATAACTCGGCCTGACGAAGCAGTACTTCACTGCGCGGATCCATAACTGCTCCTGTGAAAAAAAGTGCCGCAGTTTATCAACTGACGACCCGCTGCGCCTTACCGCTGAAGTATCCCAGTGCGTTTTCGGTCACCTGGCCAACGATTCGCTGGCGCGCTTCGCGGCTGCCCCAGGCGTTGTGCGGGGTGACGATCAGGCGCGGGATGTCATGGGCCAGCAGCGGATTGCCGTTGACGGGAGGCTCGACGCTCAGCACGTCAGTGGCGGCGCCGCCCAGATGCCCGTTGCGCAAGGCGTTGGCCAGCGCCAGTTCGTCGATCAGGCCTCCGCGGGCGGTGTTGACCACGAACGCGCCGGGTTTCATCGCGGCCAGTTCGCGGGCGCCGATGAAGTGGCGGGTGTGTTCGTTGAGCGGGCAGTGCAGGGTTAGGGCATCGACTTGCGGTAGCAGTTCATCCAGTGGCAGGCGGTCCGGCCGTGCAGGGCGCCCTGGAATTTGCCCCAGCACAACGCGCATACCGAAGGCTTCAGCCAGCCGTGCGACCGCGCCGCCCAATTCGCCATGGCCCAAAAGACCAAGGGTTTTGCCTTCGAGTTCGACAATCGGGTAATCCAGCAAACAGAATTGTTTGGCTTGCTGCCAGCGGCCTTCGCCGACGGCTTTTTGATAATCGGCCAGGCGCGTGGCCAGGTTGAGCAGCAGCATGATCGTGTGCTGCGCCACCGACGGTGTGCCGTAGCCCTGGCAGTTGCACACGGTAATCCCGTGGGCGCGGGCGGCGGCGAGGTCGACATTGTTGGTGCCGGTGGCGGTGATCAGGATCAGCTTGAGATCAGGGCTGGCGGCCATGGCGGCGGCATCGATCAGGATCTTGTTGCTGATGGCGACGGTCGCACCCTTGAGGTGTTCGATGACTTGATCTGGCAAGGTCTGGGCGAACAGTTGCAAATCGCTGAAGCAGCTGCGCAAGGGGTCTAGGTCAAGGTCGCCGAGGTCCAGGGACGGGTGGTCGAGGAATACGGCGCGGCGAGTGTTCGTCATCAACTGTACCTTTTGTGCAATGAACTGAAGGCGTAATCTGCCGAGCCTACCAGATGAAATAAATAGTTACGCTTGGCCTGAAGGAGCCCCCATGTACTGGACAGAGTTCTTGACCGTTGCCCTGATTCACCTGCTGGCCGTGGCCAGCCCTGGCCCGGACTTTGCCGTGGTGGTGCGCGAGAGTGTTACCCACGGTCGTCGCGCGGGCACCTGGACTGCGCTGGGCGTGGGCACGGCGATTTTCCTGCACGTGGGTTACTCGCTGTTGGGTATCGGCCTGATCGTGTCCCAGTCGATCGTGCTGTTCAATGCCTTGAAATGGGCCGCCGCCGCTTACCTGCTGTACATCGGTTACAAGGCGCTGCGCGCGCAACCGGCCAAGTCTGTGGCTGACGACCTGCACAAGGAAGCCGGCGAGCGCACCGCCCGTGGTGCCTTCACTTCGGGTTTCGTCACCAACGGTCTCAATCCGAAAGCCACGCTGTTCTTCCTCTCGCTGTTCACTGTGGTGATCAACCCGCACACGCCGCTGGCCGTGCAGGCCGGGTACGGGGTTTACCTGGCGGTGGCGACAGCGATCTGGTTTTGCCTGGTGGCGATGTTGTTCAGCCAGCAGCGCGTACGCGCCGGTTTCGCCCGCATGGGCCACTGGTTCGACCGGACCATGGGCGCGGTGCTGATCGCGATTGGCGTGAAGCTCGCTTTTACCGAGATGCATTGATCAGATATCTATCCCTGTAGGAGCTCGCTCGCGATGCTCGTCAACGATAACGCTTGATATCTGACCCCCCTGCGGTAATCCCGGGTTCATCGCGAGCAATCGAGCGTCGACCGGCTGCTCCTACAGATGATCAAACCTCGCGAATGATGGCGCAGCGCTATCATTCATGGGGTTCTGCAAATCATTCCTTTGGCTGATTTGGCTGACGTTCAAGGGCACTACAGTGCGTACTTTCAGTCACGACCGTGCAGTCAGATTAAAGGGATTATTATGTTGAAGACTCGCGTTATCCCCCCGGCCGAAGGCGCTTACCAGTACCCGCTGTTGATCAAACGGCTGCTGATGTCCGGTGCCCGTTATGAGAAAACCCGCGAGATCATCTACCGCGACAAGTTGCGCTATAGCTACCCGACCCTGATCGAACGGGTAGCCCGCCTGGCCAACGTGCTGACAGCGGCCGGAGTCAAGCCCGGGGATGCCGTGGGTGTGATGGACTGGGACAGCCATCGTTACCTGGAATGCATGTTCGCCATCCCGATGATCGGTGCGGTGATCCACACCATCAACGTGCGCCTGTCGCCGGAACAGATCCTCTACACCATGAACCACGCCGAGGACCGCTTTGTGCTGGTCAACAGCGAGTTCGTCGGTCTCTACAAGGCCATCGAGGGGCAACTGACCACGGTCGACAAAACCCTGCTGTTGACTGACCTGCCGGAAAAAACCGCGGACCTGCCGAATCTCGTCGGCGAATACGAACAACTGCTGGCCGCGGCGAGCCCGCAATACGACTTCGAGGATTTCGACGAAAACTCGGTCGCGACCACGTTCTATACCACCGGCACCACCGGCAACCCCAAGGGCGTGTACTTCACCCATCGGCAACTGGTGCTGCACACCATGGGCGTGTCGACCATCATGGGCGCGATCGATAGCGTAAGGCTGCTGGGCACCAACGACGTGTACATGCCGATCACCCCGATGTTCCACGTGCACGCCTGGGGCTTACCGTATGTGGCGACCATGCTCGGGCTCAAGCAGGTGTATCCCGGCCGCTATGATCCGGAGTATCTGGTGGAGTTGTGGCGCAAGGAAAAGGTCACGTTCTCTCATTGCGTACCGACCATTTTGCAGATGGTCCTCAATGCCAAGGCCGCGCAGACCGTCGACTTCGGCGGCTGGAAAATCGTCATCGGCGGCAGCGCCCTGAACCGCACGTTGTACGAGGCGGCCAAGGCCAAAGGCATTCAGCTGACCGCTGCCTACGGCATGTCGGAAACCGGGCCACTGGTTTCGTGCGCGCACCTCAACGACGAATTGATGGCGGGTACCGAAGACGAACGCACCACTTACCGGATCAAGGCCGGCGTGCCGGGGCCACTGGTGGAGGCAGCGATCGTCGACACCGAGGGCAACTTCCTGCCCGCCGATGGCGAGACCCAGGGCGAACTGGTGTTACGCGCTCCATGGCTGACCGAGGGGTATTTCAATGAGCCGCAGAAGGGCGCCGAGCTCTGGGCCGGAGGCTGGCTGCACACCGGTGACGTGGCGACCCTGGACAGCATGGGCGTGATCGACATTCGTGACCGCATCAAGGACGTGATCAAGACCGGTGGCGAGTGGATCTCCTCCCTGGACCTGGAAGACCTGATCAGTCGTCATGCGGCGGTACGTGAAGTAGCAGTGGTGGGGATCCCCGATCCGCAGTGGGGTGAGCGGCCGTTTGCCCTGCTGGTGCTCCGTGAGGGGCATGCAATCGGGGCGCGGGAACTCAAGGAACACCTCAAGCCGTTTGTGGAGCTGGGGCACTTGAGCAAGTGGGCGATTCCGAGCCAGATCGCCCTTGTTACTGAAATTCCCAAGACCAGTGTCGGCAAGCTCGACAAGAAGCGCATTCGTGTCGACATCAGCGAATGGCAAGCCACCAACAGCACCTTCCTCTCGACGCTTTAAGCGTCACCTGGCGTGCTCGAAAGGGCACGCCAGCCCCCACCAAGCAAGCGCTTGGCTTGTCAAAACGAAATTTTCAGCCATCCTTGCCGTGCCGACGGGTGTCGGACTGGCGAAAGGACTGTTCCAGAGTGGCTGGCAGCTGCAAATCACACTTTAGAGGGATCAAGCGCTACTACCTGCTGGCTATAGTCCACTCAAGGATTTTTAAGAACGGGGCAACCGCACGAACCGGGGCGATGCAACTTTGGAATGACTTTGGGATGCCATGGCTCCCGGTTATCCACAGCGTTTTTAGAAGTGCTCTTGCCATAAAAATAAAATGCACATGGAGTAGCGTCGATGACATCAGCAAACCAGTTCTGGCGCCGGGCGAAACTGCCCCTGGCTGTCAGTCTTGCCTCTACGCTCGCCGGGCCAGCATTCGGCGTCAGTTTCAACGTCGGTGAAATCGAAGGTCAGTTCGACTCATCCCTGTCGATCGGTGCCAGTTGGTCTACCGAAAGTGCCAACAAGAACCTCATCGGTGTCAACAACGGCGGCAAGGGTCTGTCCCAGACTTCTGATGACGGTCACCTGAACTTCAAGAGCGGGGAAACTTTCTCGAAGATCTTCAAGGGCATCCATGACCTTGAACTGAAATACGGCGATACCGGTGTTTTCGTCCGTGGCAAATACTGGTACGACTTTGAACTGAAGGACGAAAGCCGTCCGTTCAAGGACATCAGCGACGACAACCGCAAGGAAGGCGCCAAGTCTGCCGGCGGCCAGATCCTCGACGCCTTCGTCTACCACAACTACTCCATTGCTGATCAGCCAGGCTCCGTGCGCCTGGGCAAGCAGGTCGTGAGCTGGGGTGAAAGTACCTTCATCGGTGGTGGCATCAACTCGATCAACCCGATCGACGTGTCCGCGTTCCGCCGTCCGGGGGCCGAGATCAAGGAAGGCCTGATCCCGGTCAACATGTTCTATGTGTCCCAGAGCCTGACCGAAAACCTCTCTGCCGAAGCGTTCTACCAAATTGAATGGGACCAGACCGTTGTCGACAACTGCGGCACGTTCTTCTCCCAGCCAGACATCGTTGCCGACGGCTGCGACGACAACCTGCGCGTACTGGCCAAGCGCTCGCAAATTCCGGCCATTGCCCTGGGGCCTTTGGCCGCCAACGGCGTCGACGTCAACAATGAGGGTGTTCTGGTGCGTCGTGGCCCCGATCGCGATGCCCGCGACAGCGGCCAGTGGGGCGCGTCCCTCAAGTACATGTTCGATCCGCTGGACACCGAGTTCGGCGCCTACTTCATGAATTACCACAGCCGTGCGCCGATCTTCAGCGCTACCGGTGCGCCGCAGTCGGTCTACAACACTGCAGCGGCCCTCCAGGGCGGCCCGTTCGCCGCACTGGCGCCATTGCTGGTGGCGGGTAATTCGCAGTACTTCATCGAATACCCGGAAGACATCCGCCTCTACGGCCTGAGCTTCTCCACCACCCTGCCTACCGGTACGGCGTGGAGCGGTGAGATCAGCTACCGTCCGAACGCTCCGGTGCAGCTCAACTCCACCGACATCCTGTTCTCCGGTGTTCGTCCTATAGGCAATAACAACCCGAACAACCCGTTGACCAATGCATCGCTGCTTACCGGCGTGCCGGGTCAGGACCTGCACGGGTATCGTCGCAAGGAAGTCACCCAGTTCCAGACCACCCTGACGCACTTCTTCGATCAGGTCATGGGCGCCAGCCGTCTGACCCTGGTGGGCGAAGTGGGCGTGACCCACGTTGGCGGCCTGGAAAGCACTTCCGACGTTCGTTATGGCCGCGATCCGGTCTACGGTCCGGGTGAATTGCCAGCCTCTGGCGCGCTCAATACCTGCGTGACACTCAACAACAGCACCATCAGCGGTGCCGGCCCGGGTACGCCGACCAACAACCGCAGCCGCAACTGCACCGACGAAGGCTTCACCACCGCGACTTCATGGGGCTACCGCGGTCGTGCCATCTGGGAATACAACGACGTGTTTGCCGGTGTGAACCTCAAGCCAAACGTAGCCTGGTCTCATGACGTGGAAGGCTACTCCCCTGGGCCTGGCGGCAACTTCGAGGAAGGCCGCAAGGCGGTGAGCCTGGGTGTCGACGCCGAGTACCAGAACACCTACACCGCGAGCCTGGCCTACACCAACTTCTTCGACGGCAAGTACACCACCGTGGATGACCGCGACTTCGTTGCGCTCAGCCTCGGCGTGAACTTCTAAGCACTGAATTTTCAGGACGAACGAACATATGAAAATAACAAAGAGTCTGTTCCACGCCGGTGTTCTGGGGCTTTCGCTGCTGGCGACCAGTGTCATCGCAGCGGTTCCCCAGGCCGAGGCCGACAAGCTGGGCAAGAGCCTGACCCCGATGGGCGCCGAAATGGCGGGTAACGCCGACGGTTCGATTCCGACCTGGAAACCGTTGCCGAAGAACGCCGGAGCGGTCGACAGCAAGGGCTTCCTGTCCGATCCGTACCCGGGTGAAAAACCGCTGTTCACCATCACGGCGCAGAACGTCGACCAGTACAAGGAAAAGCTTGCCCCGGGCCAGTACGCGATGTTCAAGCGCTACCCGGAAACCTTCAAGATGCCGGTCTATCCGTCCCACCGCGGTGCCACCGTGCCGGATGAGGTGTTCGCCTCCATCAAGAAGAACGCCACCAACACCAAGCTGGTGTCCGGCGGCAACGGCCTGGAGAACTTTGAAACCGCCATTCCGTTCCCGATCCCGAAAAGCGGCGTTGAAGTCATCTGGAACCACATCACCCGCTATCGCGGGGGCAGCGTGACCCGCCTGGTAACCCAGGCCACGCCACAGCCGAACGGCTCGTTCAGCCTGGTGTACTTCCAGGACCAGTTCGTGTTCCGCGACAAGATGAAGGACTACGATCCGGCGAACCCGGGCAACATCCTGTTCTACTTCAAGCAGAAAGTGACCGCGCCGGCGCGTCTGGCCGGTGGTGTACTGCTGGTTCACGAAACCCTCGACCAGGTCAAGGAGCCGCGCTCGGCATGGGTCTACAACGCCGGCCAGCGTCGTGTGCGCCGTGCGCCGCAAGTGTCCTATGACGGCCCGGGTACCGCAGCCGATGGCCTGCGTACGTCCGACAACCTGGACATGTACAACGGTGCACCGGATCGTTACGACTGGAAGCTCGAAGGCAAGAAAGAGATGTACATCGCCTCCGATGCCTACAAGCTCGACGATCCGAAGCTCAAGTACACCGACATCATCAAGGCCGGTCACATCAACCAGGACCTGGCTCGTTACGAGTTGCGTCGTGTGTGGCATGTAGTTGCCACCCTGAAGGAAGGTCAGCGTCACATCTACGCCAAGCGTGACTTCTACATTGACGAAGACACCTGGCAGGCAGCGGTCATCGACCATTACGACGGTCGCGGTCAACTGTGGCGCGTCGCCGAGGCCCATGCCGAGAACTACTACGACAAGCAAGTGCCGTGGTATGCCCTTGAAACCCTGTACGACCTGCAATCGGGTCGTTACCTGGCGCTGGGCATGAAGAACGAAGAGAAGTCGGCTTATGACTTCGGCTTCACTGCCACCACCAGCGACTTCACCCCGGCCGCCTTGCGTCAGGATGGTGTTCGCTAAAGTGAACTGAGTAGAGGCCGCACCCTCTGAAAACGCCCCGACTGGTTCGGGGCGTTTTTTTTTTGCTTGTAGACTTTTTGTAGCCATTTGTAGCAATTACCTTCATTCCCTATCCGTTTACGGCTAGTCTGCGGACATCTGCAACGCCGCCACCCGCAATTCAAACAAGAGCCGGCTATGACTGATTTGTCTACATCCCCAGGTTCTGCAAACGTTGCTGTCGCGACACTCGACGGGCGCTTCTTCCGCCCGCCGTTGCCCGACGGCCATGTGCTGCGTCCACGTTTGTGCGAGCGCCTGAGTGCCGGGCTCGGTGGCAGGTTATTGCTGGTCAGCGCACCGGCAGGGTTCGGCAAGAGTTCGTTGGCGGTGGAGTTTTGTCAGGGGTTGCCGGCGCACTGGCAAAGTCTCTGGCTGGGGTTGAGCCCACGAGACAGTGACCCGGGACGTTTTCTCGAACGCCTGCTGGAAGGCCTCCAGGACTACTTCCCGCACCTGGGCAGGCAATCGCTCGGGCTGTTGAAAATGCGCCAGCGCCATCAGCCTTTCGCATTCGAAGAATGGCTGGATGGCCTGCTCGACGAATTGGCCGAGCACTTGTCCACCGCGATGCCATTGCTGCTGGTGCTGGATGATTACCATCTGGCCCAGGGGCCGGTACTGGACCGTTGCCTGCAATTTTTCCTCAATCATCTCCCTGATGGCTTGCTGGTGATGGTCACCAGTCGCCAACGTCCCGACTGGCATCTGGCGCGGCTGCGGCTGTCGCGACAACTGCTTGAATTGCATGAACAGGATCTGCGCCTGACCCACGACGAGGCCTTGAGCCTGCTCGACCGGCACAGCAGTTCCTTGCGCGGTGAAGCACTGGAAAACCTGATCCAGCGCAGCGAAGGTTGGGTCGCGGGGTTGCGTTTCTGGCTGCTGGCCGCCTCGGAGGCGGGTACCGATGGCGCGCTGCCGCAATCGTTGCACGGCGGGGAAGGGCTGATCCGCGATTACCTGCTCGAAGAGGTCATCGATTGCCTGCCCGCCGAGGTCCAGTCGTTCCTCTACGACACGGCGCCCCAGGAGCGTTTTTGCAGCGAACTGTGCGATGCCGTTCGCGACGCCCATGACAGCGGCGAAATCCTGCGCTTCCTGCTCGCCCACCAGGTGTTCCTGGTGCCGCTGGACGAGCACGGCCACTGGTATCGTTACCATCACCTGTTTTCCGATCTGTTGCGCACGCGCCCGACTTCCCAGTCGATGGTGCCGGCCGCCAGCCTGCACCTGCGTGCCTGCCGCTGGTTCAATGCCCAGGGACTGCTCGATGAGGCCGTGGAGCAGGCCTTGCGCGCCGGTCACCTGGACGTCGCGGCGAACCTGGTGCAGAACCTCTCCGAAGAGCAACTGCTGGCCGAGCAGAATGTCGGCATGTTGCTGCGCTGGAAAATGGACTTGCCTGACAGCTTGCTGATCAGCACGCCGCGGCTGATCGTGCTCTATAGCTGGGCGTTGGGGATGGCTTGCCAACTGGATGCCGCCGAAGAGCTGGCCAGCCATTTGAGCCGTTTCCTGCCTGCTCCGTCGGCCACCGCACAGAAGTCGATGCTCGCTCAATGGCTGGCGTTGAGCGGCATCATTGCCCGT
Organism: Pseudomonas sp. GW821-FHT12A04; assembly: GCF_058807755.1. NCBI lineage: Bacteria > Pseudomonadati > Pseudomonadota > Gammaproteobacteria > Pseudomonadales > Pseudomonadaceae > Pseudomonas > Pseudomonas sp. GW821-FHT12A04. The sequence continues at coordinate 194,627 of NZ_JBXAQZ010000011.1, read as the reverse complement.
GGACGCGGCAACCGCGAACTGACGCTGCGGTACTGCCGCGAAGCGTTGGAAAGTCTTCCGTGCAAGCGTTACGGCCAGCGCCTGATGTGCCTTTCGACCCTGTCCAACCTCGCCATTGCCGACGGCGATTTGTGGCGGGCACGGGGATTGAACCGCGAATCGCTGGAGTTGGCGCAACGGGTCGGCAACCCCTTGTTCGAAGCACTGGCGCACTACGATCGCGCCCGGGTGTTGCAAGCACGCGGGGAAATCTGTCGGGCGCTGGAAGAGGTCCGTCAGGGAATGCAGCGCCTGCAGAGCTTGCCTGCGCAACGGCTATACGCGGTTCGCGCTCGGCTGACCTTGTACGAAGGCTTTTTGCTGGCCCTGCGCATGCAGCCGCAATTGGCGCGGGTGCGATTGCAGGCCGGTTTGAGCGAGGCGCGCGCCTGCCGTGACATCAGCGTGCTGATCGGCCACTGCGTGATTGCCAGGCTGGAAGGCAGCAGTGGCGAGTTCGCCAAGGCCTTTGCCGAGCTTGCCGAAGCCGAACGGCTCATGCACATCTGGGATGTGCCACCGATCTACTACCTGGCCATGATCACCCTGGTCAAATGTGAACTCTGGCTGGCCCAGGGGCGCACCGATCTGGCCGAAGCCTGGCTGGCGCGCCTGGGACAGACCTATAACGGCGAAAACGCGGCGGCACCACCGGAGTTCCACCCGCAATTGCCGCTGCATATCGAATTGCAGCAAGCCTTGCTCGACGTCATCCAGGGCCAACCGATGCTGGCCGAAGGGCGTTTGAATGCACTGCTCGAACATGGCCAGCAAAGCGGTCGGCAGATGCTCAGCGCCATGGCGCTGACCCAGAAAGTGGCGTTGTTGCTGGGTAGCGGACGGGAACCGGAAGCACGCAAGGCACTGGCCCAGGCGCTGGACGCCGCCGGCGGAGGGGTGCTGCAACCCTTCGAGGGCTTGCTGGCCGAGCACCCGGACTGGCTGCGTGGGCAGCTTCAAAGCTGTCCGCCAACCCCCGTTTCCCTGAGCCTCAGTGAAAAACTGCCGGCATTGGCTGCCCGTCCCGGGCTGGAGTCCTGTGCAGCCGCGGAGCAACTCAGCGCCCGGGAAATGGCGGTCCTGCGATTGATCGCCCAGGGCTGTTCGAACCAGGAAATCAGCGATCAGCTGTTTATTTCCCTGCACACGGTCAAGACCCACGCCAGCCATATCAATAGCAAACTCGGGGTCGAGCGGCGTACGCAGGCGGTGGCGCGAGCCAAGGAATTGGGGGTGCTGGGTTAAGGATTTTTCACGTTACACATCGCGGCCATTGGCTGGATACTCAATTGTGAGAAAATCACTCATCCCCCGTTTATCGAGCAGGCCCCGCCGATGTCCCAGCAACCCACCCTCATTCGCGAAACCTTCCCCGTCGGCCCGTTGCAGTGCAACTGCACGATCATCGGCGATCCGGTAACGAAAAAGGCCATCGTCGTCGATCCAGGTGGCAATCATGAGCTGATCCTGGCGCGTCTCGACGCCCTGGGGCTGAAAGTGGTCAGCATCATTCACACCCACGCCCACCTCGATCATTTCCTGGCTTCCGGTCAACTCAAGGAGAAAACCGGCGCGACGCTGCATCTGCACAAGGAAGACCAGTTTCTCTGGGACAACCTGGAAATGCAGTGCCAGATGTTCGGCGTTCCTTATACCCCGGTGCCGTCCCCGGATCGCTGGCTGGCCGATGATGAAGAACTGGTCTGCGGCTGCGGCGTGGCGCTGCACACGCCAGGTCATACGCCGGGCTCCATGAGCTTCTGGTTTTCCGAGGCCAAGCTGCTGATTGCCGGAGATACCCTGTTTCGTCGCGGCGTCGGACGCACGGATTTGTGGGGTGGCGACCAGGCGACCATCGTGCGCTCGATCAAGCAGCGGCTGTACACCCTCGACGAAGACGCAACCGTGGTGACCGGGCATGGTCCGGACACCCGTCTGGGCGATGAAATGCGCGAAAACCCGTTTGTTCGGGGCTGATTTGTAACATTCGGAATTTTTACCCGTTAACATGATCCAACGCCCGCAAAGGCTGATGCCTTGGTCCGTTGCACCACAGAATGCAAAAAAAGTAGGAGCTTTACATGTTCACCATGCGTCGTTTGATGATTGTCGCTACTGCCGTGGCCGTACTGTCCGGCTGTGCCTCGCCCAACCCTTATGACGGTCAGCCGCAGGGTCAGGCGGATGGCAGCTCCCAAGGCATGAGCAAAACCGCGAAATACGGTGGCCTCGGCGCTCTGGCCGGTGCGCTGGCCGGTGCTGCGATCAACCACGATAACCGTGGCAAGGGCGCACTGATCGGTGCTGCGGTGGTCGGTGCTTCCGCCGCCGGTTACGGTTACTACGCCGATCAGCAAGAGAAAAAGCTGCGCGCCAGCATGGCCAACACCGGTGTTGAAGTGCAACGCCAGGGCGACCAGATCAAGCTGATCATGCCGGGCAACATCACGTTCGCTACCGATTCGGCGAACATTGCCCCAAGCTTCTATCAGCCGCTGAACAACCTGGCGGGCTCGCTCAAAGAGTTCAACCAGAACCAGATCGAGATCGTCGGCTATACCGACAGCACCGGCAGCCGCCAGCACAACATGGACCTGTCCCAGCGTCGCGCCCAGAGCGTGGCAACCTACCTGACCTCGCAAGGTGTCAGCGGTGCCAATCTGAGCGCCCGTGGCGCCGGTCCGGATAGCCCGGTTGCCAGCAACGGCGACGCCAATGGCCGGGCGCAGAACCGCCGTGTAGAGGTCAACCTCAAGGCGATTCCGGGCCAGCAGTATGGTGGTCAGCAGCAAGGTCAGGTTCAGCAGTACCCTTGATCGTCTGATTGAACCCCAGGCGTAGAAAAGCCCGCTCGATCTTCTACGGATCGGGCGGGCTTTTTTTTGTCGTCAGTTCCGGCCCCTTCGCGGGCAAGCCCGTTCCTACAGGTCATGTGTTGGATGCAGATTTTGTGTACGACATCGACCATTGTGGGAGCAGGCTTGCCCGCGAAGAGGCCAGACCAGGCAGCAGAAATCTGGAACAGACAGAAACAAAAAAGCCCCCGGACCAGTGAAAGTCCGGGGGCTTTTTGTATGGCGCGAAAGCTGATTACTTCTTCAGGCCATAATGCTCATCGAGCATGCCCGGCGAGTTCGGGGCTTTCGGTGCGTAATCGCGAGGCGGCTCCTGATCGCGCGGTGGCGTCAGGCGTTCACGGGGTGCCTGCGCCGCGTCGGCGTGCAGGGAAGCCAGCAGGCGTTGGCGAGTCTGTTCGTCCAGGGCCAGGCGGTTGGCGCCCTCGGCGAGATGGTCCTGCACTTCCTGATAGCTCTGAGTCAGTTTCTTGACCAGTGTCGCGGTGCTGTTGAAGTGGGTCACCACCTCGTTCTGATAACTGTCGAAACGTTCCTGAATATCGTCCAGCTGACGCTGCGTGCGGCTGGGCGCGGCGTTCGGTGCAACGCGAGCGATCAGGAACCCAATGGCGACACCCACAACCAGGGCAAGAGTCGGTAACAACCAAACTAAGAGCGAGTGTTCCACGAGTCCTTCCTCTATAAACGGCTTTGCTTTACGTTAACGGCTCGAACCTGCGCTGTATACCGCGATTCACTCGCAATAGACAGCCACAGACAATTTGCTAGACGAGTCGACCTGATTCGAGGTCACGGAGTTCCTTCCTTGCTTATGCGTGAAACCCCTGTAGTGATTGATGGCCCGGTGGGTCAACTGGAAGCACTGTACCTGGACAACGAGCAGGCGCGTGGCCTGGCGCTGATCTGCCATCCGAACCCGGTACAGGGCGGCACCATGCTCAACAAAGTGGTCTCGACCCTGCAGCGCACCGCGCGTGATGCCGGTTTGATTACTTTGCGTTTCAACTACCGCGGGGTGGGTGCCAGTGAGGGTACACATGATATGGGCACCGGCGAAGTCGATGATGCCCAGGCTGTGGCCGAATGGTTTCGCGCCAGGCACCCACAATTGCCACTGACCCTGTTCGGTTTCTCCTTCGGTGGATTTGTTGCAGCAAGTCTTGGCGGACGTCTGGAAGCGAAGGGCGAACCGCTCAAACATCTATTCATGGTCGCACCGGCGGTCATGCGCCTGAGCGCTCAGGACTCACTGCCACAGCAGGGCGAACTGACCCTGATCCAGCCGGAAACCGACGAAGTGATCGATCCGCAGCTGGTTTACCAATGGTCCGACACGCTTGAACGTCCCCATGAGCTGCTGAAAGTGGCAGAATGCGGACACTTTTTTCATGGCAAGCTGACCGATCTCAAGGATCTGATCCTGCCGCGTCTCTCGAATTGATTGCAGTCTGACAAGCGATTACCCATGACGACTCGTACCCGTATCCTCACCGGCATCACCACCACCGGCACGCCGCACCTGGGCAACTACGCTGGTGCCATCCGCCCGGCGATCCTGGCCAGCCGTGACAGCAATGCCGACTCGTTCTACTTTTTGGCGGACTACCACGCCCTGATCAAGTGCGATGACCCGCTGCGCATCCAGCGCTCGCGTCTGGAAATCGCTGCGACCTGGCTGGCCGGTGGCCTGAATGTCGACCGCGTGACCTTCTACCGCCAGTCCGACATCCCGGAAATCCCCGAACTGACCTGGCTGCTGACCTGCGTCGCCGCCAAGGGCCTGCTCAACCGCGCCCACGCCTACAAGGCTTCGGTGGACAAGAACGTCGAGACCGGCGAGGACCCGGATGCAGGCATCACCATGGGCCTTTACAGCTACCCGGTGCTGATGGCCGCGGACATCCTGATGTTCAATGCGCACAAGGTGCCGGTCGGTCGTGACCAGATCCAGCACGTGGAAATGGCGCGGGACATCGGCCAGCGCTTCAACCATCTTTTTGGCCAGGGCAAAGAGTTCTTCACCATGCCCGAGGCTTTGATCGAAGAGAGCGTCGCCACGTTGCCAGGCCTGGATGGTCGCAAGATGTCGAAGAGCTACGACAACACCATCCCGCTGTTCAGCAGTGCCAAAGAGATGAAGGACGCGATTTCGCGGATCGTCACCGACTCCCGCGCACCGGGCGAAGCCAAGGATCCGGACAACTCGCACCTGTTCACCCTGTTCCAGGCGTTTGCCACCCCGGCGCAAGCCGACGAGTTCCGCAGCGAACTGTTGCAGGGCCTGGGTTGGGGCGAGGCGAAGAATCGTCTGTTCCAGTTGCTCGACAACGAACTGGGCGAATCCCGCGAGCGTTATAACCAGCTGATCGAGCGCCCGGCGGATCTGGAAGACATCTTGCAGCACGGCGCGAAAAAAGCCCGTGCGGTAGCGACACCCTTCCTCTACGAACTGCGTGAAGCGGTGGGCCTGCGCTCCTTCGTTGCCCAGACTCAAGTGGCGGCGACCACCAAGAAGAAAGCCGTGAAGGCTGCACGTTTTGTCAGCTTCCGTGAAGACGACGGCAGTTTCCGCTTCCGTCTGCTGGCGGCAGATGGCGAACAACTGCTGCTGTCGCGCAACTTCGCCGATGGTAAAACCGCCGGGCAGGTGACCAAGCAACTGCAAGCGGGCCAGGCATTGGACGTGCGCAGTGAAGACCTGGGGTTCAGCGTCTGGCTGGAAGGCGAGTGCGTTGCCGACAGCCCGGCATTTGCCGACAGCGTCGCCCGTGACGCTGCCATCGAAGCCTTGCGCATTGCCCTGACGCCGGTTCAGGAATAAACAACGGTTCGGCCCGACCAAGGGCCGATTGCCATTCCTCGGGGTCGTCGCTACAGTGTCGGCCCGTTTTTGTTGCCTTGCTAACGAATTATGACGCCCCTAGAACGATATCAAGCTGATCTGAAACGCCCGGAATTCTTCCATGACGCCGCGCAGGAAACTGCCGTGCGTCATTTGCAGCGCCTGTACGACGACCTGGTCGCGGCCGAGCAAAACAAGCCGGGCCTGCTGGGCAAGTTGTTTGGCAAGAAGGATCAGACCCCGGTCAAGGGCCTGTATTTCTGGGGCGGCGTAGGTCGCGGCAAGACTTACCTGGTGGACACCTTCTTCGAAGCGCTGCCCTTCAAGGAAAAGTCCCGCACCCACTTCCACCGCTTCATGAAGCGCGTGCACGAAGAGATGAAAACCCTGGGCGGCGAGAAAAACCCGCTGACCATCATCGCCAAGCGCTTCGCCACCGAAGCCCGGGTCATCTGCTTCGATGAATTCTTCGTTTCCGACATCACCGACGCCATGATCCTTGGCACCCTGATGGAAGAACTGTTCAAGAACGGCGTAACCCTGGTTGCGACTTCGAACATCGTGCCGGATGGCCTGTACAAAGACGGCCTGCAACGCGCGCGCTTCCTGCCGGCCATTGCGCTGATCAAGCAGAATACCGAGATCGTCAATGTCGACAGCGGCGTCGACTATCGTCTGCGTCACCTCGAACAGGCCGAGCTGTTCCACTATCCACTCGACGAAGCCGCCAACGAAAGCCTGCGCAAGAGCTTCCGTGCACTGACACCGGAATGCACGGCAGCGGTCGAAAATGACGTGCTGATGATCGAAAACCGCGAAATCCGTGCCCTGCGCACCTGCGATGACGTGGCCTGGTTCAACTTCCGTGAACTGTGCGACGGCCCGCGCAGCCAGAACGATTACATCGAGCTGGGCAAGATCTTCCACGCCGTGCTGCTCAGCGATGTCGAGCAGATGAGCGTCACCACCGACGACATCGCCCGACGCTTCATCAACATGGTCGACGAGTTCTACGACCGTAACGTGAAGCTGATCATTTCTGCTGAAGTCGAGCTAAAGGATCTCTACACCGGCGGGCGCTTGAATTTCGAATTCCAGCGTACCCTCAGCCGACTGCTGGAAATGCAATCCCACGAATTCCTGTCCAGGGCGCACAAGCCGTAAGACAGTTCGGAAAATGAAAGAGGCCTGCAAATGCAGGCCTTTTTTGTCAGCGCAAATCCTCTGCCCACGGGTTTGTACATTGTTTTGAAGTCAAATGTCTTCGTTGAGATACTGCGCAAGCTCGTGTTGCCGTTGGCAACCAAGCAGCAGCCAAAGCAGAATTCTGGCTTTTCGCGGACATAGAAAGCCCGCCATCGACGCCCCCTTGCGGATCAAGTCCATTTCACCACCACCAAAACCGTAAGATGCACGTGCGGTGGAGCCGGAGCCTGTTCGGGTCGCAATGATCACGGGGATTCGTTCGGCAATATGCTCAATCATTGTCGCCCAGCGCTGCGAGATGTGGCCGGCGCCGAAACCGCCGATCACCAGTCCGTCGTAATCGAGTGCGAGAATATTCTCCAGTAGCAGGGTGTCGGCCGAAAGTGAGGCCTCAAGCAGCGCAACCTTCTGTGTGGTCTGTTGCGGCAAAGGCAACACCGTGCGCGGCCCCGGCGGGCGCAGGTAGCGAACACGGTCTTCCACCAGCAGGCCTGCGGGCCCCACGACCGGAGAGGAAAACGCCTGCAATGCCAGCGAATCGGTTTTGCGTACGCTGCACGCTTGATGAATCTGTCCGTTCATCACGACCTGGACACCGCGCTGCCGGCTGTTCTGCGCCAGGGCAACGCGACATGCATCCAGCAGATTGGCCGGTCCATCGGCACCTGGCTGTGCTGCGGAACGCATGGCACCGGTCAGCACCAAGGGGGTGTCGTAGGGCCACAGGTAATCCAGAAACGCCGCGGTTTCTTCGAGGGTGTCAGTGCCCTGGGTCATCACGACCCCAACGGCGCCCTGTTTGACCTGAAACTCAGCCCAGGACAATACGTTCAGCAAAAACTCGAAATCCAGGGACGCACTGGGCAGCAGGCTGAGGGTCTCGACGGTGACTCCGGCCAGCGTCGTCAGTTCCGGTATGGAAGTCAGCAGGGCTTCGCCGCTGACGGTCGGGATGACGCCTTCACCGGCATTGCTCGCTTGCATGCTTACCGTGCCGCCAAGTGCCGCGATGGACAGTTTGGGCAGGTCCATGGGATACCTCGCTTGTTTGTAATGAAAAGTGGCTGTATCCGCTTTTGAGGCCGCGATACAGCCGAATGGCTGGGACATCAGTCAGCGATCAGAAAGCCGATCAGCGGCACGATCAGCAGTGTGCTGATGGCCATCGACAGTACATTGGCGATGTAGGCGTGCATGTCGGCCGGTAATTTCCTGGCAATCACACAGGCCAGCGGTGGTGCGAGCAATGCCCCCAGCAGTGCACTTGAGACGATAATCTGCCAGCTGCCGCCATAGGCCAGGATCGCCGCGGGCACCACTGAAACCAGCGGGATGTAAGTGGGATACCAGCCGCGCAACATCCATTGTCGACGCCAGATCAGCACGCCGATGGCCGAGGCCAATGCCTGCGCACCGATGATGTGCAGCAACAGGCCCGATCCGTACGCGGGGCTTGAAGGGTTCAAGCTGTACGCCAGCAATGCCCCCAGTATCAGGCCAAGGCTGGCCAGCTCATTGCCGAAGAACGGTGCTTCGGAAAAGTCTGCCAGAATCCGGCGCAGGCTCCAGATGACGCCATAGTCGGGCGCCTTGGCGGTGGCAATCGAGGCGGGTGGCGTTTCCGATGACCTGGATTTCACCAGGTTCGGCCAATAGCGGCAGAACAGAAACGCCAGGACACTGGCAACCGCCATGCCCAGCACATTGCCAATCACCGCAGGCAAGGCCAGCGGTTGGCACACGTAGTTGACGATCAGCAGGCACATCGGTGTGACGAGTACGGCGCCCATGAGTGCGCCGTTGATCGTGACCTTCCAGCCTCCGCCAAACATCAGCACCATCGCCGCTGGCAACGAGACGAATGCTACGAATGTGGGTTGCCAGGTTGTGGCTGTCACCGTCCAGCCCCACAGCAGATTGCTCAGCAGCAGCCCGAGCAATGAACTGGTGACCAGCCAGGGCCAAAGTCCCGTTCCATAGGAGATGGCAAACCCTTGCCAGGATTTCCCCGTTCGATTCGCCCAGTAAGCCAGATAAGCGCCCGCCAGCAGGCCGATCGAGGCGAACTCGTGCTTGTAGAAAGCCACCTCGCTGATGTCACCTAACACCCAGCGCAACCAGGCGCTTGGTTCGGGTAGCAGCGATACCATGTCGCCGTACCCGGGCCAATGCGCTCCCCAGAAAGTCCGGTTGCTGAAAGAAAGCCACACGATCAGCAGTGTCGCGCCGATAATTAGCAGGACCACGGCTGTATCAATCGGCGATTTGCGCGATGGTTGGTTTTTGTCGGTTGTAACTTCCATGCGATAGGCCTCCTGATCAACGTGGGAGGCAAGGGTGTTGGGTGTAGCCGAGCATCTGATCGTATAGATCGGCTCGGCGATCGCGATGCAGGTCGTTCAGGTTGTTCCAGATGGGCGCACTGCGGGAGCTGGTCAGGTCGACATCGGCAAACAGGATTTCCTGCCTGTCTGCCGAAGCCACGGCACCAATCGGCCAGCCATTGGTTCCGGCAATCAACGAGCAACCCAGGTAGCGCGCACCGCGCTCCTCGCCGATCCGGCTGGCGGCAGCGATAAACACGTTGTTGACGTGAGCCGCGGTCATCGTCAGATAAGACGCCATGCACTTACCGGCATCGTCGAACAGCGGCGGCGGTGTCCAGACCCAGTTGTTCAGGCTGCAAATGATGTCCGCGCCTTGCTGGGCGAGGATCCGTGGCACCTCCGGGAACCAGATGTCCCAGCAGATCAACAGCCCGATGCGGCCGATCGGTGTGTCGAAAACCGGGAAACCCAGGTCGCCGGGGGTGAACCAGAGCTTCTCCATATTCCACAAATGGGCTTTGCGGTACTTGCCGATAAAACCGTCTGGTCCTACCAGAACGCCGGTGTTAAAGAGTCGCATGCCGTCGCGTTCGGCCAGACCGGCCACGAGGTAAACGTTGTGTTCGCGGGCGAAGTCGATCCAGCGCTGCACGCTTGACCCGTCGGGAACCGCTTCTGCATGGGCGAAGGCATCCTGCCGATTGCTGAAGAAATAGCCGGTATTGGAAAGCTCGGGCAGAACGATGAGATTCGCACCGCCGTTTACCGCTTCAAGCGCCAATTCCAGGCTGCGCCGCAGATTACCTACACATTTCTCGATGCCGACTTGTGGATCGAATTGCACGACTGCTACACGAACAGGGCTTGTTGGCTCAGTCATTCCGTCGTTCCTCTTTTAATTGTTTTTCAAGGTGTTAAATGGCGTGCTTATAAGAGGGGAATCAGGAATGGGGCGTAAGTCAGCTACTTCCGTTTAGGTCGTAGTCCTTGTCCGAAAATGGATCAGCGTGATGTTTGATGGCAGTGGGTAGCAGGCACGAGAAGTAGAGCCATGTATTGCGAGCATGGCTCTGGAACGGGGATGTGATCAGGTTTTGAGTTGGTAGTGCGGGTAGTCGCTCAAGGAAAACCCGCCATTGAAGGTTGCGGCAGTTTTGTTGCAGATATGAATCACTGCATCGACAGCGCCGCGAAAACATGGCTCCGTCCAACCGGCGTCGACGGAAAATGACTCGCCGGAAAAATACAAGCCTGAGACATGAGCAAGGTCCCGGTTGTACTTCATCAGGCCGACGGCATCGTAGTAGGTGCCCGGTCGGTAAAGCTTGGCACAGCCCAGAGCATTTTTATCAGTGATCCAGCGCTGAACCACCGCTTGATCAATGCCTATGTAGGGAGAAATTTTCTCCTGGATGTTGGCAGAGTTCATGAGTATGCGATCCAGCTCTTCGGCGCATTTTGATACCAACTCCTTGTCGCTGAATGAGGCGAGCTTGGTTGCGTCATCCTCCCAGGTATAACTCAGCAGGATGCAGTCATAGCTGTAGTTATCGTTGTAGCGGTAGGTATAGACATCGTGGATAAAACTGTCGGTTACGATGGCTTGCGGGATGTTTTTGTTTTTCGAAAGAAATGATTTTTTCAGCGGTGCAAACACTTTGCAGCTAGTTTCCCAGTGCGCGGTTTTGTAGGCGTTAATCGTCTCGAAAGGCAGCATCTCCCGGGTGAAATTTTCGAGCTTGAGTCGAGTTTCAATTAGCCAGGAGGGTAGTGTCATGATGACCGAGTCAAAGTCATCAAATTGCTCCTGGATTTGCTCGGGCTGACTGTGTTTCCAGTTGTAATGGACGCGTATTTTTTGATTGGTCAGCTTTTCCAGTTTTGTGACGGATGAGTCGGTGAGAAGCCCATTGCTTCTTTCGAGGCTATGTTCGTAGATGGACTTTCCGGTTTCGTCGGTTTTCACAAACAGCAGGCATTCGTCCAGCGCGGCGAGGCCGATGTAGCGAGGGCTGTCGAAACTCTGGCCCATTGAGTCAAAAACGGCTTCGCTATTCAGGTAGGGCGAATCCAGTGGATCGCCGTTTGAGTCCACTCGACCATGGATCAGTTGCAATTGGCTGCTGAAACCGAAAATTGCGGTGCGCAGGGGGTAAAGGCAGCAGACGTCGTAAAAAGCTCCCCAGCTACCGTCACCTATACCTATCGCGTAAAAAATAGCGGATTCTTGCGCAGACATTCCCATTCCGCCGAAATCCCCGGGTGAGCGGTCATCCCAAGCTTCCAGTGCTGGCATGCTGACCAGGTCGCGGAACGAGACACTCTCATATTTTTCGACGATGGAAGCCCATATGGCTTCCCATTCCTGGGTCGCATAAAGCTCGGCAACGTGGCGGGTCATGCGATCGGCAAAGGCTTTCCACTTGGAATAAACCTTTTGCAATTCATCGCCGGGAGGTGGTGTGACACCGTCTTCGTTTTTCCATATCAACATTTGCGGCGCCGATCCGCCGCCCATGCTGCCCTCCCGGAGATAGATGCCTGTCGAGCTAACCCATTGGCTACCGGGGTTGGCGAAGTCTGAAAACACCAATTCAAATTGATTGGCGTAGTAAGCCATCAGCGACCGACCTTCTGTCGGTGGTTCATCCGCCCGGTTGAAGAAGGGCATGCGCATGGCGCCCATTTCAAACGGGGTATGGCTTGCTGCCGAGTTTCGGCTACCGGAAACGGTCAGATGCCTGCCGCCGATGCGCCTGGATTGTTCGATGAGAGTGATATGGGTAAAACCGCAGCGATAGAGTTCTCTGGCGGCAGTCAGACCTGTGACGCCGGCGCCGATGATGCAGATTTTATGTTGCGGGTCAGTTGCCCTGGCGATGCCGTTTTCCTGTTCTACCAGTGCACGATAGTCAAAACACAAATCCGGCGGATTGGGGAAGCGAGCCGCCCATTTGTTTTTAGCCGAGCGCTTTGTTCGGGCGGCCTCCTTGGCGATGTATGAAGGGTAGTTGTAGCTTGATCCGATAGTCATGGTTGATCTTCCCTGATGGTGTTTGCAGGGAAGATGTTGGGTCTTTTAAGGGGCTGCGTCTGCGAGCAGGGTTGGTTGCTCTGGCGCTCTGTATTCCGCTTTTTGCGTAGGAAAATGCATAGCGAAAGAGCTGTTTGGCTGGCGCAAGACTCAATGTGGAAGCGAGCAGGCTCGCTCCCATATTCGGTTGGTGTTCGGCTATGCAGCCTGCTGAAACTGCTGCCGATACTGGTTCGGCGACAACTCTGTGTGCTGGCGGAACAGCCGCGCAAAGAAGCTCGCATCGTCATAACCAACCTCGTAGCTGATGGTCTTGATGCTCTTGCGGCTGCCGGACAGCAAGCCCTTGGCGGTTTCGATGCGCAGGCGTTGCAGGTAGTGCAGTGGCTTGTCGCCGGTGGCGGTCTGGAAGCGGCGCATGAAGTTGCGGATGCTCATGCCGTGTTCGCGGGCGACGTCCTCGAAACGGAACTTGTCGGCGAAGTGTTCTTCGAGCCAGTGCTGGATCTGCAGGATGATCACGTCCTGGTGCAGTTTCTGCCCGCCGAATCCAATCCGTCCCGGTGAATAGCTGCGCTGCACTTCATAGAGGATGTCTCGGGCTACGGCCTGGGACACGTTGGCGCCGCAGAAGCGCTCGATCAGGTAAATGTACAGGTCGCATGCCGAGGTGGTGCCGCCGGCGCAGTACAGGTTGTCGGCATCGGTCAGGTGTTTGTCCTGATTGAGCTGGACCTTGGGGAAGCGTTCGGCGAAGGCATTGAAGAAGCGCCAGTAGGTGGTCGCTTCCTTGCCATTGAGCAGCCCGGCTTCGGCCAGCCAGAAAACACCAGTGGCCTCGCCGCACAGTACGGCACCGCGCGCATGTTGCTGGCGCAGCCAAGGCAGGATTTGCGGGTAGCGTTTGCTGAGGTTGTCGAAATCGTCCCAGAACGCGGGAAGAACGATGATGTCGGCGTTTTCCAGTCCGCCATCCACCGGAATCATCACATCGCTGAAAGTGTTGACCGGTTTGCCATCGGGGCTGACCAAGCGGGTTTCGAACGCCGGTGTCAGGCCCTGGCCCAGCTGTTTGCCGTAGCGCAGGCTGGCGAGATGGAAGAAATCCTTGGCTTGCATGAGGGTGGAAGCGAAAACCCGGTCGATGGCCAGGATGCTGACGCGCCGCAGGGGCGTGGAGGCTTGGTTAGACATAATTCAACTTTATTTTTATAGGGGGAAGTGGTCACCAGACGGCTGGATCGTCTTATTTTTTGTCGGATGTGTCCAGTGTCCTGTATCGGAAGCGAGGCATAGTCTCTGAAGGTCAACTCCTTCTAAAAACAAAGATAAAGGTGCCGCATGATCCCCAGAACCCTGTTCAGTTCCGAGCACGAGCTTTTCCGCGACAGCGTGCGGACGTTCCTCGAAAAAGAGGCGGTGCCGTTCCATGGGCAATGGGAAAAACAAGGCTATATCGACCGCAAACTCTGGAACAAGGCTGGGGAGGCGGGGATGCTTTGCTCGCACTTGCCGGAAGAGTACGGCGGCCTGGGGGCGGACTTTCTCTACAGTGCGGTGGTGATCGAAGAAGTGGGGCGACTTGGCCTGACCGGCATCGGTTTTTCCTTGCACTCGGACATCGTGGCGCCCTACATCCTGCATTACGGCAGTGAGACGCTGAAGCACAAATACCTGCCGAAACTGGTGTCCGGCGAGATGGTTACCGCGATCGCCATGACTGAACCGGGCGCCGGTTCCGATCTGCAAGGGGTGAAAACCACGGCCGTGCTCGATGGCGATGAGTACGTGATCAATGGCTCCAAGACCTTTATCACCAACGGCTACCTGGCCGATCTGGTGATCGTCGTCGCCAAGACCGATCCGAAGGCTGGCGCGAAGGGCACGAGTCTGTTTCTGGTGGAGGCCAATACGCCGGGCTTCGACAAGGGCAAGCGCCTGGAGAAGGTCGGAATGAAAGCTCAGGACACCTCGGAGCTGTTCTTCCAGGATGTGCGGGTGCCCAAGGAAAACCTGCTGGGCCAGGCCGGTATGGGCTTTGCCTACCTGATGCAGGAGTTGCCCCAGGAGCGCCTCACGGTGGCCATTGGCGGGCTGGCTTCAGCCGAAGCGGCGCTGCAATGGACGCTGGACTACACCCGTGAGCGCAAGGCATTCGGCAAGTCGATCGCCGACTTCCAGAATACCCGGTTCAAACTGGCGGAGATGGCCACGGAAATCCAGATCGGCCGCGTCTTCGTCGACCGCTGCCTGGAGCTGCACCTGCAAGGCAAGCTCGACGTGCCGACGGCGGCGATGGCCAAGTACTGGGGCACCGACCTGCAGTGCAAGGTGCTCGACGAGTGTGTGCAGTTGCACGGTGGCTACGGGTTCATGTGGGAGTACCCGATCGCGCGGGCATGGGCGGATGCACGGGTGCAGCGGATCTATGCCGGGACGAACGAGATCATGAAGGAGATTATTGCGCGGTCGCTTTGATTTGCGCTGACCGGGCGGACGCCATCGCGGGCAAGCCCGCTCCCACAGGTATCACCGAACCTGTGGGAGCGGGCTTGCCCGCGATTGGTTTTAAAGATCAATCAAGGCGCAGGATTCGGATGATCCTTGTGAATCGCCTCGATCCCTTCCAGCACTTCCTCCGACAGCTTCAAGTCGAAACTGGCGATGTTGCTCTCCAGTTGCTCCATCGTCGTAGCGCCAATGATGTTGCTGGTCACGAATGGCTGCTGCGTCACGAACGCCAGGGCCATTTGCGCCGGGTCAAGGCCGTGCTCGCGAGCCAGGGCTACGTAACGGCTGCATGCCGCTTCCGACTGCGGGTTGAAATAGCGGCTGAAGCGACTGTAGAGGCTCAGGCGACCTTTTGGCGGGCGGGCGCCACCTTCGTACTTGCCTGACAGGAAACCGAACGCCAGCGGCGAATAGGCGAGCAGGCCGCATTGCTCGCGGATGGCGATTTCCGCCAGGCCGACTTCGAAGCTGCGGTTGAGCAGGTTGTACGGGTTCTGGATCGACACGGCGCGCGGCCAGCCACGGGCTTCGGCCAGGGCCAGGAAGCGCATGGTGCCCCATGGCGTCTCGTTGGACAGGCCGATGTGGCGGATCTTGCCGGCGCGGACCTGTTCGTCCAGTGCTTCGAGGGTGTCCTCCAGAGGCGTCAGGTTGGCTTCGATCTTGTGCTTGTAGCCCAGTTGCCCGAAGAAGTTGGTGCTGCGCTCCGGCCAGTGCAGTTGGTAGAGGTCGATGTAGTCGGTCTGCAGGCGCTGGAGGCTGGCATCCACCGCTTCGGTGATGTGCTGGCGGTTGTGGCGCAGGTTTTTGTCGCGGATGTAGTCGATGGTGTTGCCGGGGCCGGCGATCTTGCTGGCCAGGATCCAGTCGGCACGATCACCGCGGCTTTTGAAATAATTGCCGATGTAGCGTTCGGTGGAGGCGTAGGTTTCGGCCTTGGGTGGCACCGGGTACATCTCGGCGGTGTCGATGAAGTTGATCCCGGCGCTCTTGGCTCGCTCAATCTGGGCGAAGGCGTCTGCCTCGCTGTTTTGCTCGCCCCAGGTCATGGTTCCGAGGCAGAGGGCACTCACGTTCAGATTGGTTCGGCCTAGCTGGCGATAGTCCATCGGGTGCTCCTTGGGCAAAACAATCATAAAAGCAGGTTGAATTATTTTTCGCAATCTGCATAATTGCGCACCTCTTTCTGCAGTGGAAGTGATGCGCCGCCGCCGAAGAATCTTGCCGTTGAACGGACGCGCCGACCCGAGCCCCCGAAAGCGTCTGTATCCGGCTGCCTTTGACTTGTCAAAGTACGCACTATTCAGTAAGATCCGCCGTCTAATTTACAGGGCGGCCCCTGAGGCTATAAAGAATGAAAACTTTTACTGCTAAACCGGAAACAGTAAAGCGCGACTGGTTTGTCGTCGACGCTGCTGGTCAGACCCTGGGTCGTCTGGCCACCGAAATCGCGAGCCGTCTGCGTGGCAAGCACAAGCCTGAGTACACTCCTCACGTTGACACCGGCGACTACATCGTCGTAATCAACGCTGAGCAGATTCGTGTTACCGGTGCTAAAACCACTGACAAAATGTACTACTCCCACTCCGGTTTCCCGGGCGGCATCAAGTCGATCAACTTTGAAAAGCTGATCGCCAAGGCCCCTGAGCGCGTGATCGAGACCGCGGTTAAAGGCATGCTGCCTAAGAACCCACTGGGTCGCGACATGTACCGTAAGCTGAAAGTCTATGCGGGCGCTGCACACCCACATACTGCTCAGCAGCCCCAAGAACTGAAGTTTTAACGGAATAGTACATTATGTCGGCGACTCAAAATTACGGCACTGGCCGTCGCAAGACCGCAACCGCACGCGTTTTCCTGCGTCCGGGTACTGGTAACATCTCCATCAACAACCGTTCGCTGGATAACTTCTTCGGCCGCGAAACTGCCCGCATGGTAGTTCGTCAGCCGCTGGAGCTGACTGAGACCGTCGAGAAGTTCGACATCTACGTCACCGTGATCGGCGGTGGTGTGAGTGGTCAGGCTGGCGCAATCCGCCACGGCATCACTCGTGCTCTGATGGACTACGACGAGACTCTGCGCAGCGCCCTGCGTAAAGCCGGCTTCGTAACCCGCGATGCTCGTGAAGTTGAACGTAAGAAAGTCGGTCTGCGTAAAGCGCGTAAGCGTCCGCAGTACTCGAAGCGTTAATTCGCTTTCACGTTCAAAAAAGAACGCCCAGTTTCCTCACGGAGCTGGGCGTTTTTTTATGTCTGCGATTTATCAAAGAATTGCGCTGTGACAACTTGCCACATCCGCAGACACCCTATACTACAAGGCTTGGGGGTGATGGGTTCCGGTAATTACCTTGTCAGAATTGGGGCTTTTCATTACCATTCGGCAAAATTTTTATAAGTACATAGTTTTACTTAGTAGATGCCTGATTTAACAGGCCACAAAGCTGATGGGAGAGGACTGAATGAGCAATGACGGCGTGAATGCAGGCCGGCGTCGCTTCTTGGTAGCAGCCACATCCGTGGTGGGTGCTGCAGGAGCGGTGGGGGCTGCGGTCCCGTTCGTGGGGTCATGGTTTCCCAGTGCCAAGGCGAAAGCCGCAGGTGCACCGGTGAAAGTGAATGTCAGCAAAATCGAGCCAGGCCAGCAGATGATTGCTGAGTGGCGCGGCCAGCCGGTGTTCATCGTCCGCCGTACACAGGAAATCCTGGGGAATCTTAAGAAGATCGAGGGCCAGCTCGCTGACCCGGCCTCCAAGAACTCGACACAACCGACTTACGTTGATCCGGAAACCCGTTCGATCAAGCCCGAGGTCCTGCTGCTGATCGGTATCTGCACGCACCTGGGTTGCTCGCCGACCTTCCGTCCCGAAGTGGCACCTGCGGATCTGGGTAAGGACTGGGTAGGCGGCTATTTCTGCCCTTGCCACGGTTCCCACTACGATCTGGCTGGTCGCGTCTACAAGTCGCAGCCTGCGCCTTTGAACCTGCCAGTTCCCCCGCATTCCTATGAGACCGATGAAATTATTATCATTGGCGTCGATACGGAGAAAGCGTGATGAGCAAGTTCATGGATTGGGTTGATGCGCGCTTTCCCGCCACCAAGATGTGGGAAGACCATCTCAGCAAGTATTACGCTCCGAAGAACTTCAACTTCTTCTACTTCTTTGGCTCCCTGGCGCTGCTCGTTCTGGTCAACCAGATCGTTACCGGTGTCTGGCTGACCATGAGCTACACCCCGTCGGCGGAAGAGGCATTCGCCTCCGTCGAATACATCATGCGCGACGTCGAGTACGGCTCGATCCTGCGTCTGCTGCACTCCACCGGCGCTTCGGCGTTCTTCATCGTGGTCTATCTGCACATGTTCCGTGGCCTGCTCTACGGTTCGTACCAGAAGCCGCGTGAACTGGTGTGGGTCTTCGGCATGCTGATCTACCTGGCGCTGATGGCCGAAGCCTTTATGGGCTACCTGCTGCCGTGGGGCCAGATGTCCTACTGGGGTGCACAGGTGATCATCTCGCTGTTCGGTGCGATCCCGGTCATCGGCAACGACCTGACCCAGTGGATTCGTGGTGACTACCTGATTTCCGGTATTACCCTGAACCGCTTCTTCGCCTTGCACGTGGTTGCCCTGCCGATCGTTATCCTGGGTCTGGTGGTGCTGCACATCCTGGCGTTGCACGAAGTCGGTTCGAACAACCCGGACGGCGTGGACATCAAGAAGCACAAGGACGAAAGCGGCATACCGCTGGACGGCATTGCCTTCCACCCGTACTACACCGTGAAAGATATCGTCGGCGTGGTGGTGTTCCTGTTCATCTTCTGCTCGATCGTGTTCTTCTTCCCGGAAATGGGCGGCTACTTCCTCGAAAAGCCGAACTTTGAAGTGGCGAACGCCTTCAAGACCCCAGAGCACATTGCTCCGGTCTGGTACTTCACTCCGTTCTACGCCATCTTGCGTGCGGTTCCGGACAAGCTCCTGGGCGTTATCGCCATGGGCGCGGCCATCGCCGTGCTGTTCGTCCTGCCGTGGCTCGACCGCAGTCCGGTCAAGTCGATGCGCTACAAAGGCTGGCTGAGCAAGATCTGGCTCTGGGTATTCTGCATTTCGTTCGTGATCCTGGGCGTGTTGGGTGTTCTGGCTCCGACTCCAGGCCGTACGCTGTTGTCGCAGGTGTGTACCTTCCTGTACTTCGCCTACTTCATTCTGATGCCGTTCTACACCAGGCTCGAGAAGACCAAACCGGTTCCGGAAAGGGTGACTGGCTGATGAAAAAACTATTTGCTGTATTGATGCTTGCTGCACTGCCGGTGTTTGCTTTCGCAGCTGAGCACGGTGGCCCCGAGCTGGAAAAAGTCGACATCGACGTTTCCGATAAAGCGGCCATGCAGGACGGCGCGCGTACCTTCGCCAACTACTGCATGGGTTGCCACAGTGCCAAGTTCCAGCGCTATGAGCGTGTTGCCGACGACCTGGGCATTCCTCATGAGTTGATGCTCGAGAAGCTGGTGTTCACTGGCGCCAAGATCGGCGATCACATGAGCATCGGCATGCAGCCAGCGGACGCCAAGGCCTGGTTTGGCGCAGCGCCGCCGGACCTGACCCTGGTTGCTCGTGTTCGCGGCACTGACTGGCTCTACGGTTACCTGAAGTCGTTCTACGAAGATCCTTCGCGCCCATGGGGTGTGAACAACAAGGTCTTCCCTAACGTGGGCATGCCTAACGTCCTGGTCGGCCTGCAGGGTCGTCAGGTGGTGGGTTGCAAACAGGTTCAGATCGTCGAAGACGGCAAGAAGCAATATGATCCTCTGACCGGTACGGCGCTGACTCATGAAGCGTGCGATCAGTTGACCATCGTGCCGAAAAGCGGTGCCCTGACTGCAGAGCAGTTCGATGAGAAGGTCAAGAATCTGGTAACCTTCCTGGCTTACTCGGCTAACCCGGTTAAGCTGCAACATCAGCGCATCGGTACGTACGTATTGTTGTACCTGGCGTTCTTCTTCGTCTTCGCTTACCTGCTCAAGCGCGAATACTGGAAAGACGTGCACTGATAAAGCTTCAAGCTATTGCTGTTAATCGCGCGCGCCCAAGGGCGCCTCTGAAGATGTAGCGAAACTGGTGATCCAGTCGTTACGGGAGGCGCCCTCTGGGCGCGCTCGTTTTTCCGCTTTCGATAATTTCTACAAGCGAGGAGGATCGCCATGGGCGTGACCAATCGGTTGGCCTGTTACTCCGACCCCGCCGACCACTATTCCCACCGAGTGCGCATCGTACTGGCAGAGAAGGGTGTCAGCGCCGAGATCATTTACGTGGAGGCTGGTCGCCAGCCACCTAAACTGATTGAGGTGAACCCTTACGGCAGCTTGCCCACGCTGGTCGATCGCGACCTGGCGTTGTGGGAGTCGACTGTGGTGATGGAATATCTGGATGAGCGTTACCCGCACCCGCCGCTACTGCCGGTTTATCCCGTGGCGCGTGCCAACAGTCGCCTGCTGATGCACCGCATTCAGCGAGACTGGTGTGGTCTGGTGGACCTGATTCTGGATTCACGGACCAAGGAAGCGGCTCGTGCCGTGGCTCGAAAAGAGTTGCGCGAAAGCCTGACGGGTGTGTCGCCACTGTTTGCCGACAAACCGTTTTTCCTCAGTGAGGAACAAAGTCTGGTGGATTGCTGCCTATTGCCAATACTCTGGCGATTGCCGATTCTGGGTATAGAACTGCCGCGGCCGGCGAAGCCGCTGCTTGATTATATGGAGCGCCAGTTTGCGCGTGAGGCTTTCCAGGCGAGTCTGTCTGGTGTCGAACGCGACATGCGCTAAGGCTTAAGGAGCCGTTATGAACTCCAGTCGACCTTATCTGGTCCGCGCGCTCTATGAGTGGATTGTGGACAACGATTGCACCCCGCACATGCTGGTCAATTCCGAGTACCCGTCGGTGCAGGTGCCTCAGGGGTTTGCCAGTGACGGACAGATCGTCCTGAACGTATCGCCACAAGCCGTGCGTCACTTGCACATGGATAACGAGGCGGTCAGTTTCGAGGGGCGCTTTGGTGGCGTACCGCACACCTTGTACGTGCCAATTGCTTCGATCCTGGGTATCTACGCCCGGGAGAATGGCCAGGGCATGGTGTTCGATCTGGAATCGCCCATGGGCGAGGACGACGAGATCGAGCCGGATGACGATCTTCCACCACCCGACAGTGAGCCACCGCGTCCAAGCGGTCGCCCGAGTTTGAAGGTGGTGAAATAAAAAAAGGGTGATCCGCAAGGGTCACCCTTTTTTATTCCGCCGCCTTCAAACGATGTAGGAGCGAGCCTGCTCGCGATGGGTGTGAACGATGACGCGTGCAGTCTGAATGAACGCATTCGCCAAGCGTTTTTCGCGAGCAAGCTCGCTCCTGCAGGGTCAGTCGATGTACTCGAACAATTTCACGATCTTCTGCACACCGGAAACCCCTTGCACCAGGTTGGTCGCCTGTGCCGCTTCCTGCTTGGTCAGCAGGCCCAGCAAGTAGACGATGCCGTTTTCAGTGACTACCTTGATGCGCGAGCCAGGGATGTTCGCATCGGCGAGCATCTGGGTCTTGATCTTGGTGGTCAGCCAGGTGTCGTTCTGGCGTGCCAGCAACGAAGAGGGTGGCAGGACTTGCAGTTCGTTGTGCACCTTTTTCACGCGCTGGACAGCGGCGGCAGCCTGTTCGGCCTTGGCCTTGAGGTCTGCGCGTGGCGTTTGCCCGGCGAGCAGTACGACACCGTTGAAGCTGGTGACGACGATATGCGAATCCTTATCCAGGGCCGGGTCGGCCTTGGCGACGTTCACGCCAACCTTGGTGTCGATCAGGGAATCGTCGATCTTGCTGCCCAGTGTGCGAGTGCCGCGGTCATCTTCAATCGGTGCTTCACGGCTGGCAGTCACCACCGAGGTGCAACCGCTGATGCTGAGGCACAGGGTCAAGGCCAGTAGGCCAAGGCGATTAGGGGTCATTCTTCACTCCCGAACAATTGGCTGTCGATCAAGTCGCAAAGGCAATGGATCGCCAGCAGGTGGACTTCTTGAATACGAGCGGTGACGTTGGCCGGTACGCGAATCTCGACGTCCTCGGGCAACAGGAGCGACGCCATGCCGCCGCCATCACGTCCCGTCAATGCTACGACAATCATTTCGCGATCATGTGCGGCCTGAATCGCTTGAATTATGTTGGCCGAGTTGCCGCTGGTGGAGATAGCCAGCAACACATCGCCCGGTTGGCCGAGTGCACGGATCTGCTTGGAGAAAATTTCGTTGTAGCTGTAGTCGTTGGCAATCGAGGTGATCGTCGAGCTGTCGGTCGTAAGGGCGATGGCCGGCAGGCTTGGGCGTTCGCGCTCAAAGCGATTGAGCAGCTCGGAGGAGAAGTGCTGGGCATCGCCGGCAGAGCCGCCATTGCCGCAGGAAAGCATTTTGCCTTCGTTGAGCAGGGCGTTGACCATGACCTGGCTGGCTTGCTCGATGTGCGGTGCAAGTACTTCCATCGCCTGTTGCTTGGTGTCGATACTGGCCTGAAAAAGCTGGCGAATTCGGGATTGCATGTCCATCTGTGTGACCTTAAGTAGCGCGGCTGTTCGGCACGTGAATGTGCAGCCCGCAAAGCAAAGAGCAAAATGTTGGGTGATAGTGTCCGGTTCGCAATGCCGGCGATCAGCCGTCGAAGGCATTCTGTAGCCAGTTCAACTGATCGAGGTGGCTGTCGATGGCAATCACGTCGAAGCGGCAAGGGGAATTGGCCCAGCGCGGCTCGCGCTGAAGATAATATTGCGCGGCGAAAATCAGTTTTTGCCGTTTGCGCTCATCGATGCTATCGAGCGCGCCACCCCATTGAGTGTTTTTTCTGTAGCGGACTTCAACGAATACTACTGTATCGCCATCTAGCATGACCAGATCAAGCTCGCCGCGTTTACACAACCAGTTCTGCGCCAGCAGGCGCAGACCCCGTTGTTGAAGATGCTCGAGCGCATGGCGCTCGGCATCCTTGCCGCTTTGCTGGCGTGACCTGTCAGGCATCAGCGAGCGGTGTCCGGCAGGCGCTGAATCTGGCCATTGGCGAACTCGGCCCATGGTAACTGGCGCACGACCCGCTGGCTCTGGGACATGCCAAGGCTGCCCGATTCACCGTCGATGCGGCTGTCCGGCAGTGACTTGAGCTGGCCCAGGCGTGGCGCCAGACGATAGGCGTCCACACCCATGGCATACAGGCGCCCCAGGCTACCGGCGGCTTGTGGCCACTGGGCAGTGACCTGGCGGCGTAGTGGATCATTGGCGTCCAGCAACCATGGCGTCTCGCAGAAGCGAATGCCATTCATGTCGTTGTACTGGTTGACGTCACCGTTGGCGCTGAACACGTGGGAGGTGGCGTAGACCGGAACATCGCCGGCGTACTGGAAGTTCAGGGTCGGTTTGATCTGCTGGGCCTGTTGCGGTGTAGCGGCGAGGAAAATGAACTCGATGTCCTGGCGGCGCGATGGCTGGGCAGCCACTTGCGAGCCAACGGTGCTTTGCAGGCTCTTGGCGCGACCTTCGCTCTGACGCAGCTGGAACATGTCGGCAATTTGCTGCGCCAACTGGACCGGTTGGTCGACGCGTTCGGTGGCGACGATGGTGCCGCCATTGGCTTGCCAATCCTGGCTGAACGCCTTGAGCACGCGGTCGCCCCATTCACCTTTCGGCACCATGATGGCTGCGCGATGCAGGCCGTCGGCGCGAGCGCGGCGCGACACTTCGCGGGCTTCGTCTTCAGCGGCAAGGCCGAACTGGAACAGCTGCGCCGGGCCTTGATCGCCCTCGCTGTAATTCAATGCCAGGGTGGTGATCGGCAGCTGCGGGCGAGTGCTCAGCTGTTTGACCAGCGGCTTCTCCAGCGGGCCGACGACCAGTTGCACGCCATCGGCCTGGGCCTTGCGGTAGAACTCGTCCATGGAAGTCAGGCGCGAGCTGTCATAAAACTCGATGGCGGGTGGTTTCTGCCCGGCCTGTTGGGCCTGGTAGTGGGCGGCCATGAAGCCGTCGCGCAGCGCTTTGCCAACCGAGGCCAGTTGGCCGTCCTGAGGCAGCAGCAGGGCGATCTTGTTCAGGGGCTGGCTGGCCAGCTCCTTGAGTTGGGTCAGTGGCTGCGGCAATTGAATGGCTGCCGGGTGCTTCGGATTCTGCGCGCGCCAGTTGTCGATGGCGGCCTGTTGCTGCTCCAGGGTGCCGGCGGATTTCACGGCCAGTGCCAGGGCCATCCAGCCGCCGAGATCGTTGGTGGCACTTGGCTGCAACTGATTGGTCGGCAGCGAAGCGATCAGGGTCCAGATGGCTTCGTGGTTTTTGCTCGCGGCTTCGCCTTCGAGCATCGGGGCGATGAAAATGCGCTGGCGAGCGGCGGCAAGGGTCTGGCCATCGGCTTCAAGTGCGCGGGCGTGGATGGTGCCGGTGCGGACCTGTTGTTCGTCGGGCAGTTCGCTCAAGTATTGCAGGCTCGGATGGCTCAAGGCGGCCAGCGCGGCCTTGGGCTGATTGCGTGTCATGGCCAGTTCCGCCGCCAGGGTGTTGGCGAAAACCTGTGGGCCCGGCTTGAGCTGTTCGACGGGAACCTGTTGCAGAATTTGCGCGGATTGGCCGGCATTGCCCTGGCGATAAGCCAGGTCGGCAGCGCTCAGGCGCAGCAGGGCGGCATCTTCCGGTGATTTGCTTTGGGAGGCCTTCTCAAGCAGTTGCTCGATACTGGCGTCCGGTGTCCGTGGAAGCTCGCCAAGGCTGGAGGAGGGCGAGCTGGCGCAAGCCGTCAGCAAGGCAGCGAGGCAGAGGGCAGATAACAGCCGCAGGCAAGCGATCATGTAAGCGTTCCTGATACTCGATCAAATTAGCGTGGAATTGTACCCAAGCACTGGCCGGGGCGCGATGTTACTGGCGTGAATCGATCAATTTAGCTGGTGTAAATGTTGCGCCAGCGCACAAACGGTCACCGATACCTCGTTTGCTTGCGGGTATCGTGAGTCTCGCTACGCGCTACAATGGCGACTTTTACCGACCATGAGGTGTGCGCTTTGACTGCTCCAGGTGCTTTGAATTCCGCTGCTGGCTCGCTTTATGTGGTGGCGACGCCCATCGGCAACCTGGATGACATCAGTGCGCGGGCGCTGAAGATTCTCCGTGAAGTGGCCCTGATCGCCGCGGAAGACACCCGTCATTCCCAGCGCTTGATGCAGCACTTCGGCATTGCGACGCCATTGGCGGCCTGCCATGAACACAACGAGCGGGATGAAGGTAGTCGCTTTATCACTCGCCTGCTTGCCGGTGACAACGTGGCGTTGATCTCGGATGCCGGGACGCCGCTGATTTCCGATCCGGGTTATCACCTGGTGCGGCAGGCCCGGGCAGCGGGCATTAATGTAGTGCCGGTTCCGGGTGCCTGCGCGTTGATTGCAGCGCTGTCGGCAGCAGGGCTGCCTTCCGACCGCTTCATATTCGAAGGTTTTCTGCCTGCAAAGGCTGTGGGGCGACGTGCGCGTCTTGAGCAGGTAAAGGAAGAGCCTCGCACATTGATCTTCTATGAGGCCCCTCATCGCATTCTTGAATGTCTGCAGGACATGGAGCTGGTGTTCGGTCCCGAGCGCCCGGCGCTGCTTGCCCGCGAGCTGACCAAGACGTTTGAGACCCTCAAGGGGCTGCCGCTGGCTGAGCTGCGCGAGTTCGTCGAGTCGGATAGCAATCAGCAGCGCGGCGAGTGCGTGGTACTGGTGGCGGGCTGGTCCGCGCCCGAGGAGGAAGGTGCCGTCAGCAGCGAGGCGATGCGCATCCTCAACCTGTTGCTTGAAGAAATGCCGCTCAAGCGTGCGGCGGCATTGGCGGCGCAAATCACCGGCGAGCGAAAGAATGTGCTGTACCAAATCGCGCTGGATCAGCAGAAGGGCGAGTAAAACCCGACGCGCAGGCGTGCCCAATGGCGCTTGGTGCTTGTTCTTCGGGCGCTCTGCCGGTAACCTTCGCGGCGGAGAGTCGATCGGACAGTCGCTGCCCCCTATGAAAATTAGGGGGGGGAGGAAAGTCCGGGCTCCATAGGGCGAAGTGCCAGGTAATGCCTGGGAGGCGTGAGCCTACGGAAAGTGCCACAGAAAATAACCGCCTAAGCGCTTCGGCGCCGGTAAGGGTGAAAAGGTGCGGTAAGAGCGCACCGCACGTCTGGCAACAGTTCGTGGCTAGGTAAACCCCACTTGGAGCAAGACCAAATAGGGTCCCAAGGCGTGGCCCGCGCTGGGACCGGGTAGGTTGCTAAAGATGTCCAGTGATGGCCATCGTAGACGAATGACTGTTCAAGACAGAACCCGGCTTACAGATCGACTCTCCACCTTTTTCTTTCCTCTGCTTGAATCATTGAGCAGGGGGGTGGGTGATAGCAATTTCCCTCCTTACACATTCATCCGCAGAACCTCTTTTGTAATACCAAAAAAATCTTACTCTTAATAAATTACTTTAACTTTCGAACGCAGCCTTCTGTGCTGATTCAAGTTATCGATCAGTTTCATCTGCCGGATTCTCGTTGTCCCTCCGTTAATGCTCCTAAATCTCAGTTCTGTAAGGGTTTTCCTTTACTCCGCGCCTTGACGGTGTGGTGGGCGCATTCCTATAGTGTGCGTAAGTGGCGGAAAGTGGCATGAAGTGGGTTTTTTGAACTCAAAACGCTAGAATTTGGAGAAACGCAGACGTGTTTCGCGGAGCCAACGCTATCAGTCTCGATGCAAAGGGCCGTCTCGCAATGCCGAGCCGGTACCGTGACGAGCTCGATTCGCGCAGTTCCGGTCAATTGATCGTGACAATTGATGCCGTTGATCCTTGTTTGTGTGTTTACCCCCTCGATGAGTGGGAAATTATTGAAACCAAACTGCGCGCACTGCCTTCGCTTCGCGAAGAGAACCGCCGCCTGCAACGTTTACTGATTGGTAATGCCGTCGACCTCGAGCTCGATGGCAGTGGTCGTTTTCTGGTTCCGCCGCGTCTTCGTGAATATGCCAAGTTGGATAAGCGCGCGATGTTGGTAGGCCAACTGAACAAGTTCCAATTGTGGGACGAGGATGCCTGGAATGCGGTTTCTGCCGCTGACCTGGCTGCCATTCAACAACCGGGCGCGATGCCTGATGAACTGCGTGATTTGATCCTGTGACTATTGATAGCGGCTTTAACCACATCACCGTACTGCTTGACGAAGCCGTCGAGGCTCTCGCCGTACGTCCTGATGGCTGCTATCTGGACGGCACGTTCGGACGCGGCGGACACAGCCGGTTGATCCTCAGTCAGCTCGGTCCCGACGGTCGGTTGCTCGGATTCGATAAAGATCCACAAGCGATTGCCACCGGGCAGACGCTAGCGGCCGAAGACGGCCGCTTTGTCGTTGTGCAGCGCAGCTTTGCCGAGCTCGGTTCGGAAGTCGCCGAACGCGGTCTGGCCGGCAAGGTCAGCGGCGTGTTGCTGGATCTTGGCGTGTCCTCGCCACAGCTCGACGACCCTGAGCGCGGCTTCAGCTTCCTCAACGACGGTCCGCTGGACATGCGCATGGATCCGTCCCGTGGCATCAGCGCCGCCGAATTCGTCAACACCGCGCCCGTGGAAGAAATCGCCCGGGTGTTCAAGGAATACGGCGAAGAGCGTTTCTCCGGCCGCATGGCCCGTGCTGTGGCCGAACGTCGCGACATCAAGCCATTCGAGCGCACCGGTGACCTGGCGGAAGTCCTGAAAGTCGCCAACCCAGCCTGGGAAAAGGGCAAGAACCCCGCAACCCGCGCGTTCCAGGGGTTGCGTATCCACGTCAACAACGAACTGGGTGATCTGGAAACCGGCCTCGAAGCCGCGCTGGAGTGCCTGGAAGTGGGCGGTCGCCTGGTGGTGATCAGCTTCCATTCGCTGGAAGACCGTATCGTCAAACTGTTCATGCGCAAGCTGGTGAAAGGCGAAGCCGACAACCTGCCGCGCAACCTGCCGGTTCGGCATGTCGCCTTCGAACCGAAAATCAAAGTCCATGGCAAAGCGCAGACGGCCTCCGACGCCGAACTCAAAGCCAACCCACGTTCCCGTAGCGCTGTCATGCGTGTGGCGGAGAAGCTGCGGTGAGCAAGCTTTTCGCCAAGCCATTGCCCGGCGGAAGCTTCTTCATGCTGCTGCTGTTTGTCGGCGTGCTCGTGTCGGCCATCGGCGTGTCTTACAGCGCGCACTGGAACCGTCAGCTATTGAATTCGCTGTACAACGAACTGAGCGTGCGCGACAAGGCGCAGGCGGAGTGGGGCCGGTTGATTCTGGAGCAGAGCACCTGGACCGCCCACAGCCGTATCGAAGTGCTGGCCACCGAACAATTGAAAATGCACATCCCCGGTGCCGCTGACGTGAAGATGGTGGCGCCATGATGAAACTCGAAGGTGCACTCTTTCCTTGGCGGTTCCGCGTGGTGCTGGGTTTGCTCGGCATCATGGTGGCCGCGATTGCCTGGCGCATCATCGATTTGCAAGTGGTCGACCGTGCCTTCCTTAAAGGTCAGGGCGATGCCCGCAGTGTTCGTCATATTCCGATTCCGGCTCACCGTGGTCTGATCACCGACCGTAACGGCGAGCCTTTGGCCGTGAGTACTCCGGTCACCACCCTCTGGGCCAATGCCAAGGAAATGCAAACGGCCAAAGAAAAGTGGCCGGCACTGGCGGCTGCCCTGGGGCAGGACCCGAAAGCCCTGGCCGAGCGCCTTGAAGCGCAGGCCAACAAGGAATTCATTTATCTGGTGCGCGGGCTGACGCCTGAGCAGGGCCAGGCGGTGCTCGATCTCAAAGTGCCTGGCGTCTATGGCATCGAAGAGTTCCGCCGTTTCTATCCGGCCGGTGAAGTGACCGCGCATATGGTCGGCTTTACCGACATCGATGACCATGGCAAGGAAGGTATCGAGCTGGCCTATGACGAATGGCTGGCCGGGGTGCCGGGTAAACGACAAGTCATCAAGGACCGGCGCGGCCGGTTGATCAAGGATGTCCAGGTCACCAAAAACGCCAAGGCCGGCAAGCCCTTGGCGTTGTCCATTGACCTGCGCCTGCAATACCTGGCCAACCGCGAACTGCGTAACGCGATCATCGAGAACGGCGCCAAGGCCGGCAGCCTGGTGATCATGGACGTGAAGACCGGCGAGATTCTCGCGATGGTCAACCAGCCGACCTACAACCCGAACAACCGCCGCAACCTGCAGCCGGCGATGATGCGTAACCGCGCGATGATCGACGTGTTCGAGCCAGGCTCGACCATGAAAGCGATCTCGATGAGCGCCGCCATCGAAACCGGCCGCTGGAAACCGAGCGATACCGTCGAGGTGTATCCGGGCTCCCTGCAGATTGGCAAGTACACCATCAAGGACGTATCCAAGACCGAAGGCCCGGTGCTCGACCTGACCGGCATCCTGATCAATTCCAGTAACGTCGGCATGAGCAAGGTCGCGTTCGATATCGGCGGCGAAACCATTTTCCGTCTGGCGCAGAAAGTCGGCCTCGGCCAGGACACTGGCCTGGGCTTCCCGGGCGAGCGCGTCGGCAATCTGCCGAACTACCGCGAATGGCGCAAGGCAGAAACCGCCACGCTGTCCTACGGCTACGGTGTTTCCGTGACCGCGATCCAGTTGGTCCACGCCTTCTCGGCCCTGGCCAACAACGGTCGCCTTGCACCGTTGACCCTGATCAAGACCGACAAGGCGCCGCAAACCACCCAGGTGCTGCCGGAGGCCGTCGCAAAAACCATGCAAGGCATGCTGCAACAAGTGATCGAAGCCCCGCGCGGTGTGTTCCGTGCGCAGGTGCCGGCGTATCACGTGGGCGGCAAGTCGGGTACTGCGCGTAAAACCTCGGTCGGCACCAAGGGTTACGCCGTGAACTCCTACCGTTCGCTGTTCGCCGGTTTCGGCCCGATGAGCGATCCGCGTTACGCCATCGTGGTGGTCATCGACGAGCCGACCAAGGCCGGTTACTTCGGCGGCCTGGTTTCTGCGCCGGTGTTCAGCCGTGTGATGTCGGGCACCCTGCGCCTGATGAACATTACCCCGGACAACCTGCCACCTACTCAACAAGCGAACGCAACACCGGTCGTTCCGCTGAAAGCCAATGGAGGGCGCGGCTGATGTCCCTGAGCCTGAACAAGATTTTCCCTCACGCCGGCCACGATCTGCTGATTCGCGAACTCGCCCTGGACAGCCGCAATGTGCGTGCGGGTGATCTGTTCCTCGCTGTGCCGGGCGGTAAATTCGATGGGCGCGCGCATATGGTTGACGCCCTGCAGCGTGGTGCTGCCGCGGTGGCCTATGAAGTAGAAGGCGCCACGGTCCTGCCGATCACTGAAGTGCCGTTGATTCCGGTCAAAGGTCTGGCGGCTCAGCTGTCGGACATCGCCGGGCGTTTTTATGGCGAGCCAAGCCATCACCTGAACCTGGTGGGCGTGACCGGTACCAACGGCAAGACCAGCGTGACTCAATTGATCGCCCAGGCGCTGGACCTGCTCGGCCAGCACTGCGGCCTGGTCGGCACGCTCGGTTCGGGTTTCTATGGGGCGCTGGAAAGCGGCCTGCACACCACGCCGAACCCGATTGCCGTGCAAGCGACCCTGGCGGACCTGAAAAAGGCCGGGGCCAAGGCCGTGGCGATGGAAGTTTCTTCCCATGGCCTGGATCAGGGGCGCGTGACTGCCTTGGCGTTCGATGTGGCAGTGATGACCAACCTGTCCCGCGATCACCTGGATTATCACGGCACCATGCAGGCCTACGGCGAAGCCAAGGCCAGGCTGTTTGACTGGAATGACTTGAAATGCCGCGTGGTCAACCTCGACGACAAGTTCGGCCGGCAACTGGCCGCCGACAAGCGCGAGTCGCGGTTGATCACCTACAGCCTGGAAGACTCCGGCGCCTACCTGTATTGCCGTCAGGCGCAATTCGACGACGAAGGCGTGCGCGCCACGCTGGTCACGCCACAGGGCGAGCACCACTTGCGCAGCACCTTGCTCGGTCGCTTCAACCTGAGCAATGTCCTGGCGGCGGTCGGTGCGTTGCTCGGTCTGGATTACGCCCTGGACGAAATTCTCAAGGTGCTGCCGAAGCTTGAAGGCCCTGCCGGGCGCATGCAGCGCTTGGGCGGTGGCTCGCAGCCGCTGGTGGTGGTCGATTACGCCCACACCCCGGATGCCCTGGAAAAAGTGCTGCTGGCTCTGCGTCCACACGCCAAGGGCCGGTTGCTGTGCCTGTTCGGCTGTGGCGGCGACCGCGATCGCGGCAAGCGTCCGTTGATGGCCGAAGTGGTTGAGCGCCTGGCCGATGGCGTGCTGGTGACCGATGACAATCCGCGCACTGAAGACCCTGCAGTGATTTTCGATGACATCCGCGCCGGTTTCACGGCTGTGGATAAAGTGGAGTTCGTTGCCGGTCGTGGTCAGGCGATTGCCCGGTTGATCGCCAGTGCCTCGGCGGATGACGTGATTGTCCTGGCCGGGAAAGGTCACGAGGACTATCAGGAAATCAACGGCGAACGCCATGCCTTTTCCGATCTGGTCGAGGCCGATCATGCCTTGACCGCGTGGGAGGTGGCCCATGCTTAAGGCCTTGAAACTGTGTGAACTGACCGGTGCGCTGAGTGCTCGCCTGGTGTCCGTCGATGCCAGCTTCGACGGCGTCAGCATTGACAGCCGTGCAATCAAGCCGGGCCAGCTGTTTATTGCCCTGACCGGTCCGCGTTTTGACGGTCATGACTATCTGAATGAAGTCGCCGCCAAGGGCGCCGTGGCTGCGCTGGTCGAGCGTGAAGTCGCTGGCAGCACGCTGCCGCAGTTACTGGTCAGCGACACTCGCCAGGCCCTCGGTCAGTTGGGCGCGCTCAATCGCGCCGCCTACACCCATCCGGTCGCGGCCGTCACCGGTTCCAGCGGCAAGACCACGGTCAAGGAGATGCTTGCGAGCATCCTGCGCACCCGTGGTCCGGTGCTGGCGACTCGTGGCAACCTGAATAACGACCTTGGCGTGCCGTTGACCTTGCTCGAACTGGCACCGGAACACACCGCTGCCGTGATCGAACTGGGTGCCTCGCGCCTGGGTGAAATTGCCTACACCGTCGGCCTGACCCGGCCGCACGTGGCCATTCTCAACAATGCCGGGACCGCCCACGTCGGCGAGTTCGGCGGCCCGGACAAAATCGTCGAAGCCAAGGGCGAGATCATCGAAGGGCTGGATGCCGATGGCGTCGCCGTTCTCAATCTTGACGACAAGGCATTCGGTATCTGGAAGGCACGCGCCGGTGATCGCAAAGTGCTGACGTTTGCGTTGAGCAACGCCAGCGCCGATTTCTACGCCAGTGACCTGACTACCGATGCCCGCGGCTGCCCGGCGTTCAATCTGCACAGCCCTGAAGGCGTGGAGCGCGTTCAATTGAACCTGCTCGGCACCCATAACGTCGCCAATGCCATGGCCGCCGCCGCAGCCGCCCATGCCCTGGGTGTGTCGCTGTTCGGTATCGCCACCGGCCTTGGCGCGATGCAACCGGTCAAGGGGCGCACCGTCGCGCAACTGGCCACCAACGGCATGCGCGTGATCGATGACACTTACAACGCCAACCCCACCTCCATGTGCGCTGCCGTTGATATACTGGCCGGCTTTTCCGGTCGCACCGTCCTGGTGCTCGGGGATATCGGCGAGTTGGGCGAATGGGCGGAGCAGGGGCACCGCGACGTGGGCGCGTACGCCCGTGGCAAGGTTTCTGCGCTGTACGCCGTCGGGCCAATGATGGCTCACGCCGTGAACGCATTCGGTCCACAGGCTTTTCACTTCAGCACGCAGGCTGAACTGATCAAGGCCCTGGGTGCCGAGCAAGACACAAACACCACCATTTTGATCAAGGGGTCGCGCAGCGCTGCGATGGAAAACGTCGTCGCCGCCTTGTGCGGGTCCAGTCTGGAGAAACATTAATGCTGCTGCTGCTAGCGGAGTATCTGCAACAGTTCTACAAAGGCTTCGCGGTCTTCCAGTACCTGACCCTGCGCGGGATTCTCGGTGTACTGACCGCGCTGGTCTTGTCGCTGTGCTATGGCCCATGGATGATCCGCACGTTGCAGAACCGTCAGATCGGTCAATCCGTTCGCAACGACGGCCCACAGTCGCACCTGTCCAAGTCGGGTACACCGACCATGGGCGGCGCGCTGATTCTGTCGTCCATCGGTGTCAGCACCCTGCTGTGGGCTGACCTGAGCAACCGTTACGTCTGGGTCGTTCTGCTGGTGACCTTGCTGTTCGGAGCCATCGGCTGGGTCGACGACTACCGCAAGGTCATCGAGAAGAACTCCCGTGGCTTGCCGAGCCGCTGGAAATATTTCTGGCAATCGGTATTCGGTCTGGGCGCGGCGATCTTCCTTTATATGACTGCCGCCACGCCGGTGGAAACCACGCTGATCCTGCCGATGCTCAAGGACTACAGCATTCCGCTGGGCGCCGGCTTCATCGTGCTGACCTATTTCGTGATTGTCGGTTCGAGCAATGCGGTCAACCTGACCGACGGCCTCGACGGCCTGGCGATCATGCCGACCGTGATGGTTGGTGGTGGCCTGGGCATTTTCTGCTACCTGTCGGGTAACGTGAAGTTCGCCGAATACCTGCTGATTCCTTACGTACCGGGCGCAGGCGAGTTGATTGTGTTCTGTGGCGCGTTGATCGGAGCCGGCCTGGGCTTCCTGTGGTTCAACACCTATCCGGCACAAGTCTTCATGGGTGACGTCGGCGCACTGGCGCTGGGCGCGGCCCTGGGCACCATCGCGGTGATTGTCCGTCAGGAAATCGTCCTGTTCATCATGGGCGGCGTGTTCGTGATGGAAACCCTGTCAGTCGTCATTCAGGTCGCCTCTTTTAAACTGACCGGTCGCCGCGTATTCCGCATGGCGCCCATTCACCACCACTTTGAACTCAAGGGCTGGCCCGAGCCGCGCGTGATCGTCCGTTTCTGGATCATCACCGTGATTCTCGTGCTGATCGGCCTTGCCACCCTGAAGCTGAGGTAGAAACAAGTGTCTCTGATCGCTTCTGACCACTTCCGCATCGTTGTCGGCCTCGGCAAGAGCGGCATGTCCCTGGTTCGCTTCCTGGCGAACCGGGGCGTGGCGTTTGCCGTGGCCGATACGCGGGAAAATCCACCGGAACTGGCCGCGCTCAAGCGTGACTATCCGCACGTGGAAGTGCGTTGTGGCGAGTTGGATGTCGAGTTCCTGTGCCGCGCCGACGAGCTCTACGTGAGCCCCGGCCTGGCGCTGGCGACCCCGGCCCTGCAGGCCGCCGCCGCCCGTGGCGTGAAATTGTCCGGCGACATCGAGCTGTTCGCGCGTAACGCGAAGGCGCCCATCGTGGCCATCAGCGGCTCCAACGCAAAAAGCACCGTGACCACGCTGGTCGGCGAAATGGCGGCGGCGGCGGGCAAGCGTGTTGCCGTCGGTGGCAATCTTGGCACGCCGGCGCTGGATCTGCTGCGGGACGACGTCGAGCTGTACGTGATGGAGTTGTCGAGTTTCCAGTTGGAAACCACCGATCAACTCAACGCCGAAGTCGCGACCGTGCTCAACATCAGCGAAGACCACATGGACCGTTACAGCGGTCTGCCGGCCTATCACCTGGCCAAGCACCGGATCTTCCGTGGCGCCAGGCAGTTTGTGGTCAATCGCCAGGACGCTTTGAGTCGTCCGCTGATGGGCGAAGGGCAGCCATGCTGGACCTTCGGCCTGAGCAAACCCGATTTCAAGGCTTTCGGTATTCGTGAAGAAGACGGCGAGAAATACCTGGGCTTCGAATTCCAGAACCTGATGCCAGTGCGCGAATTGAAGATTCGTGGCGCCCACAACCAGTCCAACGCCCTGGCGGCCCTGGCCCTGGGCCATGCGGTCGGCCTGCCGTTTGATGCCATGCTGTCGAGCCTGCGCACCTTCGCCGGTCTCGAGCATCGCTGCCAATGGGTCCGCGACCTCGACGGCGTGGGTTACTACAACGATTCCAAGGCCACCAACGTCGGTGCCGCACTGGCGGCCATCGAAGGCCTCGGCGCGGACATCGACGGCAAGATCGTGCTGATCGCCGGTGGCGACGGCAAGGGTGCCGAGTTCAAGGACCTGCGCGATCCGGTGGCGGCCAACTGCCGCGCCGTGGTCCTGATGGGGCGTGACTCCGACAAGATCGGTGAAGCCATCGGCGATGCCGTGCCGCTGATCCGCGCCGGCTCCCTGGTCGAAGCCGTCGAGCAATGCCGCGCTGCAGCCCAGCCGGGCGACGTGGTTCTGCTGTCGCCTGCCTGCGCCAGTTTCGACATGTTCAAGAACTACGAAGACCGTGGTCACCAGTTCGTCCAAGCCGTGGAGGATCTGGCATGAGCCTCAAAGGCATCATCAAGCCGTATCCATCGCCGCTCATCACCGGGCGCGGTATCGACCTCGACTTCCCGATGCTCGCCGGCTGCCTGACGCTGCTCGGCCTGGGGCTGATCATGATCGCCTCGGCATCGACCGAAGTGGCGGCCGTGCAGTCGGGCAGCGCCCTGTATTACATGATTCGCCACCTTATTTACGTGGTGCTGGGCCTGGGTGCCTGCATCGTCACCATGATGATCCCGATTGCCACCTGGCAACGCCTGGGCTGGCTGATGCTGCTGGGGGCGTTCGGCCTGCTGGTGATGGTGATCATTCCGGGGATCGGCCGTGAAGTGAACGGTTCGATGCGCTGGATCGGATTCAGTTTCTTCAACGTCCAGCCTTCCGAGATCGCCAAGGTGTTCGTGGTGATCTACCTCGCCGGTTATCTGGTGCGTCGCCAGAAAGAAGTGCGTGAAAGCTGGATGGGCTTCTTCAAGCCGTTCATCGTGCTGCTGCCGATGGCGGGCCTGCTGCTGATGGAGCCGGACTTCGGTGCCACCGTCGTGATGATGGGGGCCGCGGCGGCGATGCTGTTCCTTGGCGGCGTCGGGTTGTTCCGCTTTTCCCTGATGGTGGTCCTGGCCGTCGGCGCAGTGGTGCTGTTGATTCAAATGCAGCCGTATCGAATGGCGCGTCTGACCAACTTTGCCGACCCATGGGCCGACCAGTTCGGCGCTGGCTATCAGTTGTCCCAGGCATTGATCGCCTTCGGTCGCGGCGAATGGCTGGGCGTGGGCCTGGGCAACAGCGTGCAGAAACAGTTCTACCTGCCGGAAGCCCACACTGACTTCGTGTTCTCGGTCCTGGCCGAAGAGCTGGGTGCGGTGGGTTCGTTGTGCACCGTGGCACTGTTTGTCTTCGTGTGTATTCGTGGCATGTACATCGGTTTGTGGGCTGAAAAGGCCAAGCAGTTTTTCGCAGCTTATGTGGCATACGGTCTGTCGTTCCTGTGGATCGGCCAGTTCCTGATCAACATCGGGGTGAATGTCGGCCTGCTGCCGACCAAGGGGCTGACCCTGCCGTTCCTCAGTTATGGCGGTAGTTCGTTGGTGATTTGCTGCGCCTGTCTCGGCTTGTTGCTGCGCATCGAGTGGGAAAGTCGAACCCACCTGGGCAGCGAAGAGATGGAGTTCCATGAGAGCGACTTCGCCGAGGAGCCGAACCATGGGCGCTAACGTCATGATCATGGCTGGCGGTACCGGTGGCCACGTGTTCCCGGCGCTGGCCTGTGCCCGCGAATTCCAGGCGCGCGGCTACACCGTGCACTGGCTCGGCACCCCGCGTGGGATCGAGAACGATCTGGTGCCAGCGGCCGGTATCGAACTGCATCGGATCAATGCCAGCGGTCTGCGCGGCAAGGGCAAATTGTCCCTGCTAAAGGCACCGTTCATGTTGTTCAAGTCGGTCTGGCAGGCGCGGGCGATCATTCGCCGTCTGCAGCCGGTCTGCGTCGTTGGCTTTGGTGGGTTTGTGACCGGTCCTGGCGGCGTCGCGGCCAAACTGGCCGGTGTACCGGTGATCGTTCACGAACAGAACGCCGTTGCCGGTACCGCCAATCGGTTGCTGGTGCCGTTGGCCGCCCGAGTCTGTGAAGCGTTCCCCGACACCTTTACCCTGTCGGACAGCCGCCGGACCACCGGTAATCCGGTGCGCACCGAGCTGTTCCTCGAGACATCGCGACCTGCCCTGGCCGGTCGCAAGGCACGTTTGCTGATCCTGGGCGGAAGTCTGGGCGCAGAACCGTTGAACAAGTTGCTGCCTGAAGCCCTGTCGCAAGTCGCTGCCGATTTGCGTCCGGAAGTGTTCCATCAGGCCGGCAAAAACCACGATGAAGTGACTGCAGAGCGTTATCGCGCGGCTGGCGTCGAGGCGCAGGTGCAGCCCTTCATCAAAGACATGGCCCAAGCCTACAGCTGGGCCGACCTGGTGGTATGTCGCGCAGGCGCGCTGACCATCAGTGAACTGGCCGCCGCCGGTCTGCCCTCGATGCTGGTGCCTTTGCCTCACGCCATCGACGATCACCAGACCCGCAACGCCGAATATTTGGCCCGTGAAGGCGCAGCCTTCCTGATGCCACAAAGAACGACTGGCGCAGCGGATCTTGCCGCTCGCCTGACAGAGGTCCTGATGCAACCACAACGACTCAACGAAATGGCTACCGCGGCACGCCGCCTCGCCAAACCCGATGCCACCCGTAACGTGGTCGATAGCTGCCTGGAGGTGGCCCATGGTTGAGAGTCAGAAAGCCATGCCGCAACCGGAAATGCGCCGCATCCGTCGCATCCACTTCGTCGGTATCGGCGGTGTGGGCATGTGCGGGATTGCCGAAGTGCTGCTGAACCTGGGTTATGCCGTGTCCGGCTCTGACCTGAAGGCTTCGCCGGTGACTGAACGCCTGGAGTCCTTCGGCGCGCAGATCTTCATCGGCCATCGCGCCGAGAACGCCGCGGCCGCCGACGTGCTGGTGGTGTCGAGCGCCGTGAACACGTCCAACCCGGAAGTCGCTACCGCACTGGAACGCCGTATCCCGGTGGTGCCGCGTGCAGAGATGCTGGCTGAGCTGATGCGTTATCGCCACGGTATCGCCGTTGCCGGTACCCACGGCAAAACCACGACCACCAGCCTGATCGCTTCGGTGTTCGCTGCCGGTGGCCTGGACCCGACATTCGTGATCGGTGGCCGCCTGAATGCCGCGGGCACCAATGCCCAGCTTGGCACCAGCCGCTACCTGATCGCCGAAGCCGACGAAAGCGACGCCAGCTTCCTGCACTTGCAGCCGCTGGTGGCTGTGGTCACCAACATCGACGCCGATCACATGGCGACCTACGACGGTGACTTCAACAAGCTGAAGAAAACCTTCGTCGAATTCCTCCACAACCTGCCGTTCTATGGCCTGGCCGTGGTGTGCCTGGACGATCCGGTGGTGCGTGAAATCCTCCCGCAGGTCAAGCGTCCGACCGTTACTTACGGCTTCGGCGAAGACTGCGACGTGCGCGCCATCAACGTGCGCCAGCAAGGCATGCAGACCTTCTTCACCGTACTGCGTCCCGACCGCGAGCCACTGGATGTTTCGGTCAACATGCCGGGCAACCACAACGTGCTGAACTCGCTGGCGACCATCTGCATCGCCACCGACGAAGGCGTCAGCGATGAAGCCATCGTCCAAGGCCTGTCCGGGTTCCAGGGGGTCGGCCGACGCTTCCAGGTCTACGGCGAACTGCCGGTGGACGGCGGCAATGTGATGCTGGTCGATGACTACGGTCACCACCCGACGGAAGTCGCGGCCGTGATCAAGGCCGTACGCGGTGGCTGGCCGGAGCGCCGCCTGGTGATGGTCTACCAGCCGCACCGTTACAGCCGCACCCGTGACCTGTACGACGATTTCGTCAATGTGCTGGCCGACGCCAACGTACTGCTGCTGATGGAAGTCTATCCGGCCGGCGAAGAGCCGATTCCAGGCGCCGACAGCCGCAAGCTGTGCAACAGCATCCGTCAGCGTGGCCAGCTCGACCCGATCTACATCGAGCGTGGCGTCGACCTCGCGCCAGTGGTCAAGCCGCTGCTGCGCGCCGGCGACATCCTGCTGTGCCAGGGCGCCGGTGATATCGGCGGTCTCGCACCAAAACTGTTGAAAAGTGAGTTGTTCGCCGGTGCCGTTGCCGCACCGGAGAAGGGGAAGTTGAAATGACTGTTGCCTACGCCAACCTGGTCTCCACGATCGCGCCGAAAGACTTCGGCCGCGTCGCCGTGCTGTTCGGCGGCAAGAGCGCCGAGCGTGAGGTCTCCCTGAAGTCGGGTAACGCCGTTCTGGACGCACTGCAAAGCGCCGGTGTGGACGCGTTCGGCCTCGACGTGGGCGATGACCTGCTGCAGCGTCTGCTCAACGAAAAAATCGACCGCGCCTTCATCATCCTCCACGGCCGTGGTGGTGAAGACGGCAGCATGCAGGGCTTGCTCGAATGCCTGGGCATTCCGTACACCGGCAGCGGCATCCTGGCTTCGGCCCTGGCCATGGACAAACTGCGAACCAAGCAGGTCTGGCACAGCCTGGGCATTCCAACCCCACGTCACGCGGTACTGAGCAGCGAGGCCGATTGTATTTCGGCGGCGACGGAACTGGGCTTCCCTTTGATCGTCAAACCGGCCCATGAAGGTTCAAGTATCGGTATGGCCAAAGTGAGTTCCGCGTCCGAATTGATCGACGCATGGAAAGCGGCCAGTACCTACGATTCGCAAGTGTTGGTCGAGCAATGGATTCACGGTCCGGAGTTCACCATCGCCACCCTGCGTGACCAGGTGTTGCCACCGATTGCCCTGGGTACCACGCACAGCTTCTACGACTACGACGCCAAGTACATCGCCAACGATACCCAGTACCGCATTCCGTGCGGTCTGGACAGCGCCAAGGAAAAGGAACTCATGGACCTCACGGCGAAAGCCTGTGAAGCGCTGGGTATCGCCGGTTGGGGCAGGGCAGACGTGATGCAGGACGCCGACGGGCAGTTCTGGTTCCTGGAGGTCAACACCGCACCGGGCATGACCGATCACAGCCTGGTGCCGATGGCGGCCCGTGCCGCCGGTCTGGATTTCCAGCAACTGGTTCTGGCCATTCTGGCCGAGAGCGTTGTCGGCAAGACTGCCGGTAACCAAGAGTCGACGAGAGGTTAAGGCCATGCAAGGCGCTCAGCTCAGACATCAGCCCACCGCACCGACCGGCCGCAAGCCGGTACCGCGGGGTGCCAGCCGAATGGTGGCCAAAGAGCCGATGTCCGCGCGCCTGCCGAAAGCCAACTTCGGTTTTCTCAAAGCGTTGTTCTGGCCGGTACTGCTGGTGGCTTTGGGGTTCGGTACTTACGAAGGCGCGACACGGTTGTTGCCGTATGCCGATAGGCCGATCACCAAGATCAACGTGCAGGGCGACCTGAGTTACATCAGCCAGCAAGCGGTGCAGCAGCGGATCGCCCCTTACGTGGCGTCGAGCTTCTTCACCATCGACCTGGCGAGCATGCGCACCGAGCTGGAACAGATGCCATGGATTGCCCACGCCGAGGTGCGCAGGGTGTGGCCGGATCAAGTGGTGATCCGCCTGGAAGAACAACTGCCAGTGGCCCGTTGGGGCGACGAGTCGCTGTTGAACAACCAGGGCCAGGCCTTCACCCCGCGCGAGCTGGCGAACTATGAACACCTGCCACAGCTGTTCGGCCCACAGCGGGCTCAGCAGCAAGTGATGCAGCAATACCAGGTACTGAGCCAGATGCTCAGGCCGCTGGGCTTCTCGATTGCACGCCTCGAACTGCGTGATCGCGGCAGCTGGTTCCTGACCACCGGCCCCGGCAGTGCGGGTCCCGGGATCGAACTGCTGCTGGGACGCGGCAACCAGGTGGAAAAGATGCGCCGTTTCATCGCCATCTATGACAAGACGCTCAAAGAACAGATTACGAACATTGCGCGCATCGATCTGCGCTACGCCAACGGCCTCGCTGTTGGCTGGCGGGAACCTGTAGCGCCCACGGCAGCCCAACCCGCTGTCGCGAAGAATTAAGAAGAGGCAGGACCCATGGCAAACGTGCAAAGCGGCAAAATGATCGTCGGTCTCGATATCGGCACCTCCAAGGTGGTGGCGCTGGTGGGCGAGGTCGCGGACGACGGCACGCTGGAAATCGTCGGGATCGGCACCCATCCGTCCCGTGGCCTGAAAAAAGGCGTGGTGGTGAACATCGAGTCCACCGTGCAATCGATCCAGCGCGCCATCGAAGAAGCGCAGCTGATGGCTGGTTGCCGCATTCACTCGGCGTTCGTCGGCGTGGCCGGTAATCACATCCGCAGCCTGAACTCCCACGGCATCGTGGCGATTCGTGATCGCGAAGTCAGCTCGGCGGACCTTGAGCGTGTGCTCGACGCTGCCCAGGCCGTGGCGATCCCGGCTGACCAGCGCGTGCTGCACACCTTGCCGCAGGATTACGTAATCGATAACCAGGAAGGCGTCCGCGAACCGCTGGGCATGTCCGGCGTACGTCTGGAAGCCAAGGTCCACGTGGTCACCTGCGCCGTCAACGCTGCGCAGAACATTGAAAAATGCGTGCGCCGCTGCGGTCTGGAAATCGACGACATCATTCTCGAGCAACTGGCTTCCGCGTACTCGGTACTGACCGATGACGAGAAAGAGCTGGGCGTGTGCCTGGTGGACATCGGTGGCGGTACTACCGACATCGCGATCTTCACCGAAGGCGCGATCCGTCACACCGCGGTGATCCCGATTGCCGGTGACCAGGT
The DNA here is from genome assembly GCF_058807755.1 of Pseudomonas sp. GW821-FHT12A04. Classification (NCBI taxonomy): domain Bacteria; kingdom Pseudomonadati; phylum Pseudomonadota; class Gammaproteobacteria; order Pseudomonadales; family Pseudomonadaceae; genus Pseudomonas; species Pseudomonas sp. GW821-FHT12A04. The sequence goes on along the minus strand of NZ_JBXAQZ010000011.1, from coordinate 153,098 downwards.
GACCAACGACATCGCCATGGCGTTGCGCACTCCGACCCAGTACGCCGAAGAAATCAAGATCCGCTACGCCTGTGCCCTGGCCAAACTGGCCGGTGCCGGTGAAACCATCAAGGTGCCAAGCGTTGGTGACCGTCCGCCGCGTGAGCTGTCCCGCCAGGCCCTGGCCGAAGTGGTCGAGCCGCGCTACGACGAGCTGTTCACGCTGATCCAGGCCGAACTGCGCCGCAGCGGCTACGAAGACCTGATCCCGGCCGGCATCGTGCTGACCGGCGGTACGTCGAAGATGGAAGGCGCTACCGAACTGGCCGAGGAAATCTTCCACATGCCGGTGCGCCTGGGCGTGCCTCACGGCGTGAAAGGTCTGGATGACGTGGTACGCAACCCGATCTATTCCACCGGCGTCGGCCTGTTGATGTACGGCCTGCAGAAGCAGTCCGACGGCATCTCGTTCTCGGGCATCGGCAGTCGCGACAGCTACAGCAACGAAGAGCCACAGGCTCCGCTGCTGGACCGCCTGAAGAAGTGGGTCCAGGGCAATTTCTGAAGATTTACCGCAATACCGTTACACCGAAGCACGCAGTAGGCGAAAAAACTAGAGAATGTAAAGGAGAGGGAAAATGTTCGAACTCGTAGACAACATCCCCGCAAGCCCGGTAATCAAAGTTATCGGTGTCGGCGGTGGCGGCGGCAACGCTGTCAACCATATGGTCAAGAGCAACATCGAAGGCGTCGAGTTCATCTGCGCCAACACCGATGCTCAAGCGCTGAAAAACATCGGCGCGCGGACCATCCTGCAACTGGGCACCGGTGTGACCAAGGGTCTGGGCGCTGGCGCCAACCCTGAAGTCGGCCGTCAAGCCGCTCTGGAAGACCGTGAGCGCATTGCCGAAGTACTGCAGGGCACCAACATGGTGTTCATCACCACTGGCATGGGCGGCGGTACCGGTACCGGTGCTGCGCCGATCATCGCCGAAGTGGCCAAGGAAATGGGCATCCTGACCGTTGCGGTCGTGACCCGTCCGTTCCCGTTCGAAGGCCGCAAGCGTATGCAGATCGCCGACGAAGGCATCCGTATGCTCTCCGAAAGCGTCGACTCGTTGATCACCATTCCCAACGAGAAGCTGCTGACCATCCTCGGTAAAGACGCCAGCCTGCTGTCGGCTTTCGCCAAGGCAGACGATGTACTGGCCGGTGCCGTCCGCGGTATCTCCGACATCATCAAGCGTCCGGGCATGATCAACGTCGACTTCGCCGACGTGCGTACCGTGATGAGCGAAATGGGCATGGCGATGATGGGCACTGGCTGCGCCAGCGGTCCGAACCGTGCACGCGAAGCCACCGAAGCGGCCATCCGCAACCCGCTGCTCGAAGACGTGAACCTGCAAGGCGCACGCGGCATCCTGGTGAACATTACCGCCGGTCCGGATCTGTCCCTGGGTGAATACTCTGACGTGGGTAGCATCATCGAGGCATTCGCTTCCGAGCACGCGATGGTCAAGGTCGGTACCGTTATCGATCCGGACATGCGCGACGAACTGCACGTGACTGTCGTTGCCACAGGTCTGGGCGCTAAAATCGAGAAGCCTGTGAAGGTCATCGACAACACCGTTCACACTTCGATGGCTGCACAGCCACAACAACAGGCCCCTGTTCGTCAGGAAGCTCCAGCGGTGAACTACCGTGACCTGGAGCGTCCGACCGTCATGCGCAACCAGGCTCAGGCCGGTGCTGCGACTGCCGCGAAGATGAATCCGCAAGATGATCTGGACTACCTGGACATCCCGGCTTTCCTGCGTCGTCAGGCCGATTGATGGAATGTATCAGGGCTATGAAGGTGATTGGTGTTCAGCAAAGGCGTGGTCTGCTATCATCGCCAGCCTTTGTTGATACCAGTTCGCAATTTGCGCTGAAGCGGCCCAAGCCATGATTAAACAACGCACACTGAAAAATATTATCCGTGCCACAGGTGTAGGCCTGCACTCCGGGGAGAAGGTCTACCTGACCCTCAAGCCTGCGCCTGTCGACACTGGCATTGTGTTTTGTCGCGCTGACCTCGACCCTGTGGTGCAAATTCCTGCCCGCGCGGAAAACGTCGGTGAAACCACTATGTCGACCACGCTGATCAATGGCGACGTCAAAGTGGACACGGTAGAGCACTTGCTCTCGGCCATGGCTGGCCTGGGCATCGATAACGCCTACGTCGAGCTCTCCGCGTCCGAAGTCCCGATCATGGATGGCAGCGCTGGACCCTTCGTATTCCTGATTCAATCGGCAGGCCTGGAAGAACAGGACGCCGCCAAGAAATTCATCCGCATCCTGCGTGAAGTGACAGTGGAAGACGGCGACAAGCGCGCCACTTTCGTCCCTTTCGAAGGGTTCAAGGTGAGCTTCGAGATCGATTTCGATCACCCGGTTTTCCGGGACCGCACCCAAAGTGCAAGCGTGGATTTTTCCAGCACTTCGTTCGTAAAAGAAGTCAGCCGCGCCCGTACTTTCGGTTTCATGAGTGACATCGAGTACCTGCGCAAGCACAACCTCGCACTCGGCGGCAGCGTTGAAAACGCTATTGTGGTCGACGCCGATGGCGTACTGAACGAAGACGGCCTTCGCTATGAAGACGAATTCGTGAAGCACAAGATTCTCGATGCAATTGGTGACCTCTACCTGCTGGGCAATAGCCTGATTGGTGAGTTCAAGGGCTTCAAGTCCGGCCACGCACTGAACAACCAGCTGCTGCGCAAGTTGATTGAGCAGACAGATGCCTGGGAAGTCGTGACGTTCGAAGACGCCAGCACCGCACCGATCTCTTACATGCGTCCGGTTGCGGCCGTGTAAGCAAAAAACCTCTCTAGTTTTTTAAAGGCTACCTTCGGGTGGCCTTTTTTTATGTCCGAAGTTTGTAGTGCCTGGGCTGGCCTCATCGCGAGCAAGCTCGCTCCCACAGTTGATTGCATTCCCCTGTGGGAGCGAGCTTGCTCGCGATGAGGCCAGCCCATCCAATAAAAATCCTATTCGGCACACACCACCCGGTTACGCCCCCCTTCCTTGGCCTGATACAGCGCCTTGTCGGCACTGAACAGCAATTGCTCCAGGTTGATATCGCTGGCCGCCGTCCAAGTGGCAATACCGATACTTACACTCATCGGCGGCTCACCGGCGTCCACCAGTGGCAGTTTCTGCACCGCCTCGCGGATGTACTCGGCGATCTGCTTCGCGCCTACACTGTCAGTTTCGGCCAGGACCACCGAAAACTCCTCGCCGCCATAGCGAGCCACCAGATCCGTCGGGCGATGGACATTGGCGCGCAGGACCCCGGCCAACGCCCGCAAGGCTTCGTCGCCGGCCTGATGCCCGTGCCGGTCATTGAAGGCCTTGAAGTGATCGGCATCGATCATCAGCAACGACAACGGCCTGCCACTGCGCTGCGCACGAAACCATTCATGGCGCAGGGTCTGATCAAGGGATCGACGGTTGGCCACGCCGGTCAAGGCATCGGTGGCCGCCAGTTGCGCCAATTCCTGCTCGGCACTTTGGCGCCGTCGCAGCTCGCGGCAGAGCAGCCAGGTCAGCCACAACAGGCCGATGCACAAGACCCCTGTTGCACCGCTGATCACATAGGCCGTGCGGTTCCAGGTGGCGAACACTTCGTCGATGGAAAGGGCCACGATGACGGTCAGCGGCAGATTGCCGACCCGGGTAAAGGTGTACAGGCGCCGTTGATGATCGACACTCGATACGCTTTCAAAGGTACCACTGCGCTCGCGCAGCATGCGTACGACGTTGGGACGGCTGGAGAGGCTTTTGCCGATGGCGTTTTGCTCCCGGTACGGTTTCTGCGCCAGGAGGATCCCGTCATCGTTGATGATGCCCAGCGTACTGCCGTTGCCGATGTCGAGGCTGTTGAACAGTTGGTCGAAGTAGCTCATGCGCATCGACGCCACCGCGACCCCCAGAAACTCACCCGTGGGCGAAGAAATGCGCCGGCTGAAACTGATGCGCCATTCGTCGCTGTCATCGCAGTCGCAGCGTGGCTTGAACGGTCGGCTGATAAACATGCCGGTGTCGCGATTGAAGGCATGGGCCAGGAAGTAATCGCGGTCAGCGAAGTTGCCCGGTTTCGGCTCGATCAATGATGAGTCGGCCAGCACGTCGCCGTGCTTGTCCAGCAGCAGGATGTCGCCCTTGTAGCGCGCAGTGGTGGAGCGGTCGAACAGCACCAGATGACGGATCTGCGGTGCAATCTGTTTAAGGTCGTCCCGTTGGGCGGCGGCGATCAGGCCCTGCAAGGTCAAGTCATAGAGCTCGACCGTACGCAGGACATCGGTATCGATCAGTTGCGCGATGGTGGTCGCGCTGCGTGTGGCGGTCTGCTGGGCGTAGGCGTGTTCGCGGATCAGCAGGAAAGTGACGATGCACAGGATCGAGATGACGGTCAGGGTACTGCCGAAGATCACCATGATCTCGGGTCGCCCGGTCGGGCCTTGAAAATGTGCGGTGCGGCTTGCGGTCATAGGGCTGACGTCTGCTAAAGGGACGCTCTAAGCGTAGTTGCATAAACGTAGTAGCCGAGTGAATCGTTCCCTCGAATGATTGATCCTGGGTGTGGGCGTCAGTGACGTTCGTTGCGCAAATTGCAATGAAGGCCGAGTCGCCACTATAAAAAAAGCCGCTGACAGCAGCGGCTTCGAAGACAACTTTTCAAAGGGAAGAGCCGATGAAAAGTGTCGAGGGAAACGGGTGTGATCGGTGCGGGTCAGCTGTCTTTCTCGGCCAGTGGCTGGGCCTGGATGCTGGATGCCTGCGGGGCTTGGGAGTCTTGAGCAGCCTTGGCCGTCATCTCGATCTGATGCTCTTCGAACGTTGCAGCGCGTGTGGCGTTATGCGCGACGAAAGTCTGCGATTCTTCCGCCATCGCCAATGGCGACAGGAACAAAGAGGACAAAACGAAAGCGCTGGCAATACCCATACTGTTGGACATTTTTAAAACCTTCTTGCTTGGCAAGTGCTGTTTGGTGCGGGCAAAGATAAGGATATGAGGCGAGGGGAAAAAGAGCGGATTCATGAAAGGACTGTTGCGCTTATGGCAATAGTTGATTGGCCGTCTATATGTGTTCAACTCAATCCAATGTGGGAGCGAGCTTGCTCGCGATAGCATCACCTCGGTTCAGAAGTTGCACCGAGTCGCCTGCATCGCGAGCAAGCTCGCTCCCACAAAGGAGAGGGTTTCAGACGGGAAGATGAATCCCGAACGTATTCATCCCATGATCACTGCGCACGAACACATCGCCGCCATGCATCAGCGCAATTGCCTTGACGATGGCCAGCCCCAGACCGTGATTGTGGCCGCTGTTGCTGCGCGACGCATCGACCCGGTAGAAGCGTTCGAACAGGCGCGGCAGATGTTCGTTGGCAATCGGCGAACCCGGGTTGGCGACGCCGATGCTGACTTGATGCTCCTGGGCTTCGATCCGCACTTGAATCACCTGCCCGGGCGCGGTGTGCTGCACCGCATTACTCAGCAAGTTGATCAACGCCCGGCGCAGATGGGCGATCTCGATGCACACCTGCGCATCACCACTGACCTCAACCTGGACCTGAGCGTCTTCGAGAATGAAATCCAGATATTCCAGGGTCGTGGCCACCTCATCGGCCAGCGAGGTTGAGGTGAGTTTGGTCGCCTTGCTGCCCTGGTCGGCGCTGGCGAGAAACAGCATGTCGTTGATGATCGAACGCAGTCGCTCAAGCTCTTCGAGGTTCGATTGCAGTACTTCGAAGTATTGCTCGGCGGAGCGCCCGCGGGTCAATGCGACCTGGGTCTGGCCGATCAGGTTGGTCAGTGGCGAGCGCAGTTCATGGGCGACATCGGCGTTGAATGACTCAAGGCGCGAGTAGGCTTGCTCGACCCGTTCCAGGGTCGAGTTGAACGAGCTGGCGAACTGATCGAGTTCCGGCGGCAACGGTGACAATCGCAAGCGCCCCGAGCGCAACGGCGGGGCCAGGCGCTGGGCTTCCTGGGACAGTTTGATCAGCGGCTTGAGCCCGATCCGCGCCACCCAATAACCCAGTGCCGAGGCCAGCAGCACACCGACAATCGCCAGGCTGATCAGCGCGACCAGCAGGTGATGCTGGGTATGGAAAAACGTTTCGGTGTCGATGGCGATCATGAAGCGCAACGCTGGGCGCTGGTCCTTGGCCGGAAACTCGCTGACCAGCACTTTCAGTGGATACGGGTGCTCCGGCAGATGCATGTCGCGCGTGCCCAGCGGGCCTTGGGCAAAGGCACGGATCTGCGAGGTCAGGTTGCCGTATTCGTAGTGTGGATCGCCGCTGATGATCCAGAAACTGATGCGCTTGTCTTCTTCGCTCAGCAGGTTGAGCTTGTTGTTGATCTTCACCCAGTGCTCAGGCGTGCCGTAACGGCCGACCGTGGATTCGAGCACGCTGTAGCGCGCATCGAGTTCGGCTTCTGGCAGCAGGCCCAGGCCCTTGTCGACCTGCTGGTACAGCGCCCAGCCGATCAGCAGGAACACCAGCAGCGCCACCAGCGTGAACATTGCGCTCAGACGCAGGGCGATGGAATTACTGGACACCACGGCTCTCCAGCACATAACCCATGCCACGAATGGTGTGCAGCAGTTTCTCTTCGAACGGCCCGTCGAGCTTCGCCCGCAGGCGTTTGATCGCGACTTCGACGACGTTGGCGTCGCTGTCGAAATTGATGTCCCAGACCATCTCGGCAATGGCGGTTTTCGAGAGGATTTCACCCTGGCGCCGGGCCAGTACACTGAGCAGCGAGAACTCCTTGGCGGTCAGGTCCAGGCGTGTACCGGCGCGGGTGGCCTTGCGGCTGATCAAATCTATCCACAGGTCGGCGATGCTCACTTGCACCGGTTCATGACCGCCGCTGCGCCGGGTCAGCGCTTGCAGGCGTGCCACCAGTTCAAGGAAGGAAAACGGTTTGCCCAGATAGTCATCGGCGCCTTCACGCAGGCCCTTGATGCGGTCTTCCACACGCTCGCGGGCGGTGAGCATGATCACCGGGGTTTGCTTGCGCGCACGCAGGGCGCGCAACACACCGAAGCCGTCGAGGCCCGGCAGCATGACGTCGAGGACGATCACCGCGTAGTCGCTCTCCAGCGCCAGGTGCAGACCTTCCACACCATCGCGGGCCAGATCCACGGTGAAACCCTGTTCCGTCAGGCCGCGATGTAGATAGTCCGCGGTTTTTTCTTCGTCTTCGATAATCAGAACGCGCATGACCCCGCCTCAGTCTGTGGTCGCCAGCACCGGTTCTGGCGCAGGTTTAGGTCGATGGAATAGCCGCTCAAGCCACAAGTATATGACCGGTGTGGTGAACAGCGTCAGCGCCTGGCTCACCAGCAAACCGCCGACCACCGCGATCCCCAGGGGCTGGCGCAGCTCGGCACCGGTGCCATAGCCGAGCATCAACGGCAGAGCGCCGAGCAGGGCGGCGAGGGTGGTCATGATGATCGGCCGGAACCGTGTGATGCAGGCCTTGAAAATTGCGTCCTCGGGCGACATTCCGCCATTGCGCTGCGCTTCGAGGGCGAAGTCGATCATCAGGATGCCGTTCTTCTTGACGATACCGATCAACAGCACCAGTCCGATCAAGGCCATGATGGAAAAGTCCTGGCCGCAAATCCACAGCATGATCACCGCGCCGAGGCCCGCCGAAGGCAAGGTCGAAATGATCGTCAGCGGGTGCACGAAGCTCTCGTAGAGCACGCCGAGAATGATGTACACCGCCAACAGCGCCGCCAGGATCAGCCACGGCTGGCTGGCCAGCGAACTCTGGAACGCCTGGGCCGCGCCCTGGAAATTACCGCTGATGGCGGTCGGCATGCCGATGTCGGCCTTGGCCTGGTTGAGCATGATCACCGCATCGCCCAGTGCCACACCGGGGGCCAGGTTGAACGACAGGTTGGCGGCGGGGAACATCCCGTCATGGGCGATGGACAGCGGGCCGACAGTCGGCGCATCGAACCTGGCCAGGGCCGACAGCGGCACCATTTCCCCGCTCAGGGGCGAGCGCAGGTAGAAGTAGTTAAGGCTTTCGGCCTTGCCGCGCTGCTTGGTATCCAGTTCCAGGATCACGTTGTACTGGTTGATCTGGGTCTGGAATTCATTGACCTGACGCTGGCCGAAAGCATCGTACAGGGCTTCGTCGACGTCACTGGCGGTGAGGCCGAAACGTGCAGCGGCGCTACGGTCGATGCTGATGTGGGTGATGCTGCCGCCCAGTTGCAGGTCGTTGGAAATATCGCGGAACGCCGGGTTGCTGCGCAGTTTTTCCGTCAAGCGTTGGGTCCAGGTGCTGAGGGTCGCACCGTCGTTGCTCTTGAGCACGTATTGGTACTGGGCGCGGCTCGGGCCGGAGCTGAGGTTGATGTCTTGCCCCGCACGCAGGTACAGGACGATGCCCGGGACTTTCATCAGTTGCGGGCGAATCCGGTCAATGAACTGACTGGCCGAGACATCGCGGTCGCTGCGTTTTTTCAGGGTGATCCAGAAGCGGCCGTTGGCGATGGTCTGGTTGCTGCCGGAAACCCCGACCGAGTGCGAGAACGTTTCCACCGCAGGGTCGGCGGCGACGATTTCCGCCATTGCCAGGTGTTTTTTCACCATGTCGCCGTAGGAAATGTCGGCAGCGGCTTCGGTGGTGCCGAGGACGAAACCGGTGTCCTGGATCGGGAAGAAACCTTTCGGGATCAGAATGTACCCGGCAACGGCCAGGCCCAGTGACAGGCAGAACACGCCGATCATCAAGCGCTGATGGGCGAGGGCGTGGCGCAGGCCTTTTTCGTACCATGCCAGCAGACGCTCGCCAAAGCCCGGTTTGTCGTGGGCATGATGCACGGGCGCGCGCATGAACAGCGCAGCGAGGGTCGGTGCCAGCGTCAGCGAAACCACCACCGAAATCATGATGGTGGAGGTGGCGGTCAGGGCGAATTCCTTGAACAGCCGGCCGACCACACCGCCCATGAACAGCAGCGGAATGAACGCCGCCACCAGCGAGAAACTGATCGACACCACGGTAAAACCGATCTCGCCGGCGCCCTTGATCGCCGCCTCGCGCATGCCGTCGCCGGCCTCTAGATGCCGGTGAATGTTCTCCACCACCACGATCGCATCGTCCACCACAAAGCCCACGGCGACCACGATCGCCACCAGCGTGAGGTTGTTCAGGCTGAAGCCCATGACGTACATCAGCGCAAAGCTGGCGATCAGCGACACACCGAGCACTGCCGACACGATCAGCGTGGCCGACAGTTGGCGCAGGAACAGCGCCATCACCGCCACCACCAGCATCACAGCGATCATCAAGGTGATTTCCACCTCGTGCAGCGAGGCGCGGATGGTCTGGGTGCGGTCGATCAACACCTTGACCTGCACCGAGGCGGGCAACATCGCTTGCAGCGCCGGCAGCGCGGCCTGAATGCGATCCACGGTCTCGACGATGTTGGCGCCTGGCTGGCGGAAAATCACAAGGTTCACGCCCGGTTGCGAACCCGCCCACGCCTGAACGTAGGCATCTTCCGAACCGTTGACGACTTTCGCGACATCCTTGAGGTGAACCGGTGCACCGTCCTTGTAGGAAACGATCAACTGGCTGTATTCGTCGGGATGGAACAACTGGTCGTTGGTCGACAGGGTTGAAATGCTCGATTCGCCGTACAGCGCCCCTTTGGCCAGGTTGAGGCTGGTCTGCTGGATCGCCAGGCGAATGTCCGCCAGGGTCAGGCCGATGGCGGCGAGTTTGTCGGCGGACACCTGGACACGGATCGCTGGACGCTGCTGACCGGTGATGACGACCTGTCCTACACCGTCGACCTGACTGAGCTGACGGGACAACAGGGTTTCCGTCAGGTCGCTGAGCTCCGGGCCTGGCATCAGCGAGGAGTTGACGCTGAGGATCAGCACCGGGCTGTCGGCCGGGTTGACCTTGCGCCAGGTTGGCAGGTTCGGCATGTCCTTGGGCAGTTTGCCCGCGGCGGTGTTGATCGCCGCCTGCACTTCCTGGGCGGCGGTGTCGATGCTCTTGTCGAGGGTGAATTGCAGGGTCAGGTTGGTCGAGCCCAGTGCACTGCTCGAGGTCATCTGGGTTACGCCGGGAATGGCACTGAATTGCACTTCAAGGGGCGTGGCCACCGAGGAAGCCATGGTTTCCGGGCTGGCGCCGGGCAGTTGCGCGGCCACCTGGATGGTCGGGAATTCTGCTTCCGGCAACGGCGCTACCGGCAGGCGCGGAAACGCGATGACACCCAGCAGCACCAGGGCGAACGTCAGCAGGACCGTGGCCACCGGGTGGTCGATGCACCAGGCTGAAATCGAACCATGGCCCTTCATTGCGCCGCCTCCGATCGCACCACTTGAGGTGGCTCGGTCAGCACTTGCACAGTAGCGCCGGGCTTGAGCCGCGACTGACCATCGCTGACCAGTACATCACCCGGCTTCACACCCTTGATGATGTCCTGGCCGCTGCCTTGATAGACCATCTGTACCTGCACGGCTTCGACCTTGTCCCCATTGACCCGGTACACGAAGTGCTGGTCGAGGCCGCGTTGTACGACTGTCGGCGGCACCACCAGCGCATCTTTATCCAGGGCAGTCTGAATCTTTACCGTCACCAGCAGGCCCGGCCAGAGTTTCTGTGCGTCGTTGTCGAATTCGGCTTTGGCGCGGATGGTGCCGGTGTTGGCGTTGATCTGGTTGTCGATCAGGGTCAGGTGACCTTCGCCGAGCAGGTTGCCGGTTTCGCCGTCGGTGTCGGCCCCGATGTAGGCCTTGACCCGGGCGTGCTGTGGGTCGTTGATCAGGCCTTGCAGGGTCGGCAGCATTTGCTGTGGCAGGGAGAATTCCACAGCGATCGGGTCGATCTGGGTCACGGTGAACAGGCCTTGGGTGTCGGTCATGCGCAGGAAGTTGCCTTCGTCGACGGTACGAATGCCGACACGACCGCTAACCGGGGAGCGAATTTGTGTGTAGGAAAGCTGTACCTCGGCGGAGTCAATCGAGGCCTGGTTACCTTGGGCGGTGGCCTTGAGCTGGTTGACCAGGGCTTGTTGCTGGTCGTAAGTCTGCTTGGACACGCCGTCGTCGACACTCAACAGCTTGTAGCGCTTGAGGTTGACCAGCGCCACTTGCAGTTGCGCCTGGCTTTCGCCCAGTTGTGCCCGGGCCTGGTCGAGGCTGGCGCGGATCGACCGGTCGTCGATGGTGGCCAGCAGGTCACCTTTTTTCACCAGCTGGCCTTCCTTGACCAGCAATCTGGTGAGGATGCCGTCGATTTGCGGGCGTACCACGACGCTGTGCAGGGACAGTACCGAACCGATGCCGCTGACGTAGCGCGGTACGTCTTTTTCGGCGACGGCGACCACGCGCACCGGGATGGCGGTGGGGGTGGCGAGTTTGGCCTTGGCCGGTTTGGTGGCGTACCACAGGCCCAGCGCTGCCAGGACGATCAGAAGGGCGACGAGCAGGGCGGATTTTTTCTGGATTCGCATGCGAGTGGGGCGCCGGGGCTGGGTGGTCGGTAGGTGGGTAAGGTAGTTTCCTTTATAAACCTGTTTGCCGGTCAGGAGGGTGACGGCTAACTGACGGCGCTGTCAGTTTGGGGGGACTTGGCGGCCTGTGGGCCGACCATGTTCTTGGTTGACCGTGTACATATCCGTTTCTTCGGTAACGGCCACTTATGGTTTCGCCCTTACGGCGACTCACTTTTTTTAACAAGCGCCTCAAAAAAAGTAAGCAAAAAAAGCGCTCGCCCCGAACGTCCGGCCCCTCGCTGGGGCTCGGCGTTCCATCGCTCCGGCATTCATCCGTGGGCATTGCCCTCCGGTCGGCTTCGCTTCGACCTACATGCAATGAGTTCGACTGCGTCGAACGGCGCTGCGCGCCAATCCCCGGATGAAAGCCTCCACTCAGCCTCCCGAGGGGGCGGGCAGATCAAAAGCAGCCGAGGCGGCCTACCGGCCGGCCTGATTTTCCTGACCGTGCATAATTCAAAATGTGGGAGCGGGCTTGCTCGCGAAGGCGGCCTGACAGCCGGCCAATTTCTGGCAGATTGATGCAAATCCAACTGTGGGAGCGAGCCTGCTCGCGAAAGCGGTGTATCTGCTCACAGAGATTTGAATGTGAGAACGCTATCGCGAGCAGGCTCGCTCCCACAAGGAATCAATCTGATGTGAGCCGGGCTCGGGCATCCATCAATTCGCCACCCGAACCCCACCCAGGCTCCCGCTCAATTCATACGCCGCCAATTCCGCCTGATGCGCCGCCAGCAATTCCGGCAACGATCCACGCAAATACTCGACCCAGGTCTTGATCTTCGCATCCAGGTACTGGCGCGACGGGTAGATCGCATACAGGTTCAGTTCCTGGGAGCGGTAGTTGGGCATCACGCGCACCAGTGTGCCGTTGCGCAGGCCTTCTATCGCGGCGTACAGCGGCAGCACCCCAACGCCCATGCCGCTGATGATCGCGGTTTTCATCGCGTCGGCGGAGTTCACCAGGAAGGGTGAGCTGTTGATGGTGACCATTTCCTGGCCATCAGGGCCGTCGAAGGCCCATTTCTCCAGCGGAATCACCGGGCTGACCAGGCGCAGGCAGGCGTGGTTGAGCAGGTCGCTGGGTTTTTGTGCGCAGCCGTTGGCTTTGACGTAGGCCGGCGAGGCGCAAACGATGCTGTAGGTGATGCCCAGGCGCTGGGAGACGAAACCCGAATCCGGCAGTTCGCTGGCGAGGACGATGGACACGTCGTAACCCTCGTCGAGCAGGTCCGGCACGCGGTTGGCCATGGTCAGGTCGAAGGTCACGTCCGGGTGGGTCTTGCGGTAGCGGGCGATGGCGTCGATCACGAAGTGCTGGCCGATGCCGGTCATGGTGTGCACTTTCAGTTGCCCGGCCGGGCGTGCGTGGGCGTCGCTGGCCTCGGCTTCGGCTTCTTCGACGTAGGCCAGGATCTGTTCGCAGCGCAACAGGTAGCGCTTGCCGGCTTCGGTCAGGGCGATGCGGCGGGTCGTTCGGTTGAGCAGGCGGGTTTGCAGGTGGGCTTCCAGGTTGGAGACCGCGCGCGAGACGTTGGCCGTGGTGGTGTCCAGTTGAATGGCGGCGGCGGTGAAGCTGCCGGCTTCGGCCACGTAACTGAAGGCGCGCATGTTTTGCAAAGTGTCCATGGGGTGCTCTCTCGTCGAATGACAAATTGTGACACGAAGTTTCTGTTTATTTACAGGCGACTAAAGATCTACCAACGGATTATCTCGTTAACGGTAACAAAGATTCACAGGAATCCCAGCTTATCGCCATTCAGGCCGCCCCATAGAATTGCGCAACTTGGCAAACCGGGGGCACGGCCCCAGCCGCACAACCTGTGGGAGCGAGCTTGCTCGCGATGGCGGCGGTTCAGCCAACACAGATGTTGAATGTGGCTCCGCTATCGCGAGCAAGCTCGCTCCCACAAATGCGGCGCTGTTTCCAAAAAGCGTGTACCTCCCCCTATTTCAGGAAATCGCAGCAGTGCCGCGTCGCATCAGCAGAGCGCTTCAGCCGCTCAGTGTTTTGGCTTTAACCCTGGCAATCAGCGGCTGCATCGGAACCGGAGGTATTGCCCCACAGGGCAAGGCGCTGGAGGCCAACTCACTGGCGACCGACGAAGCGATCCAGAGCGCCGCGCAGGATGCCCACTGGCCCACTGCACAATGGTGGCAAGCCTACGGCGACCCGCAACTGAATCGCTGGATCGACCTCACCCTGCAAGGCAGCCCGACGCTGGCCATGGCCGCCGCCCGGGTGCGTCAGGCCAGGTCCATGGCCGGCGTGGCCGAAGCGGCCGAATCGCTGCAGATCAATGGCGAGTCCACCCTCAAGCGTCACAACTGGCCTACCGACCAGTTCTACGGCCCCGGTGAGCTGGCCAACAGCACTACCTGGGACAACAACGCCGCGCTGGGTTTCAGCTATGCCCTCGACCTCTGGGGCCGCGAAAGCAATGCCACCGAGCGCGCCGTTGATATGGCGCACATGAGCGTTGCCGAAGCGCGTCAGGCCCAGCTCGAATTGCAGGACAACATCGTACGGGTCTACATCGAGTTGTCGTTGCATTACGCCCAGCGGGACATCGTTGAAGCGACCTTGAAGCAGCAACAGCAGATTCTCGATCTGGCACAGAAGCGCCTGGACGGCGGCATCGGTACCCATTTCGAAGTCAGCCAGGCTGAAACACCGCTGCCGGAAACCCATCGTCAGATCGACGCCCTCGACGAAGAAATCGCCTTGAGCCGCAACCAGCTCGCCGCCCTCGCCGGCAAGGGCCCGGGGGAGGGCGCGCAGTTGCAGCGGCCAACGCTGTCGCTGGGTGCGCCGCTGAAACTGCCGTCGTCGCTGCCGGCGCAATTGCTCGGTCAACGCCCGGACGTGGTCGCCAGCCGCTGGCAAGTGGCGGCGCAGGCGCGGGGTATCGATGTCGCCCATGCCGGTTTCTACCCGAACGTCGATCTGGTCGGCAGCCTTGGCTACATGGCCACCGGCGGTGGAGCCCTGGAGTTCTTGACCGGCAAGAAACTCAACTACAGCGTGGGGCCGGCGATTTCGTTGCCGATCTTCGATGGCGGGCGCTTGCGCTCGGAGTTGGGCGAAGCCTCGGCCGGGTATGACATCGCCGTGGCCAAGTACAACCAGACCCTGGTCAACGCCCTGAAAAACATCTCCGACCAGTTGATCCGCCGCGAGTCCATGGACAAACAGCAGGCGTTCGCCGCCGAGTCGGTGGCCACTGCGCAGAAGACCTACGACATCGCGATGATCGCCTACCAGCGTGGCCTGACCGACTACCTCAACGTGCTCAATGCCCAGACCTTGTTGTTCAAGCAGCAGCAAGTGCAGCAGCAGGTTCAGGCGGCGCGCCTCAGTGCCCATGCCGAACTGGTGACGGCGTTGGGCGGTGGTCTCGGTGCCGGTATTGACGTGCCGAACGCCGAACAGACTCAAGTGCCGAAAACCCCGAGCCTTTTGCGTTGAACACGAACCCACAGGTCCTGAGTCTGACCTTATTTTTATTGAGCAGGATTTCATGACTCCCTTGCCCGCCCCTTTGCGCTGGCTGTACTCCCTGGAATGGCGCCGGGGTTTCTTCGACTGGGCACGCAGCGACGGCGTGACTTGGGTCTACATTTTCAAGGTACTGTTCGCGGCATTCCTGGCGTTATGGCTGGCCATGCGCCTGGAGCTGCCGCAACCGCGTACGGCGATGATCACCGTGTTCATCGTCATGCAGCCGCAAAGCGGCCAGGTGTTCGCCAAGAGTTTCTATCGTTTTCTCGGCACCCTGGCCGGGTCGGCGGTGATGGTCGCGCTGATCGCCCTGTTTGCGCAGAACACTGAGCTATTCCTCGGTTCGTTGGCGATCTGGGTCGGTATCTGCACGGCCGGCGCCGCCCGCTGCCGCAACTTCCGCGCCTACGGTTTCGTCCTCGCCGGATACACCGCGGCGATGGTCGGCTTGCCCGCGCTGGCCCACCCGGAGGGGGCGTTCATGGCGGCGGTCTGGCGGGTGCTGGAAATCTCGTTGGGTATTCTCTGTTCGACCCTGATCAGTGCCGCCATCCTGCCGCAATCGGCTAGCGCGGCGATGCGCAATGCCTTGTATCAGCGCTTTGGTGTGTTCGCCCTGTTCGTCACCGACGGCTTGCGCGGTCGCAGCCGGCGGGAGGCGTTCGAGGCCGGCAACGTGCGTTTCATCGCCGAAGCCGTGGGCCTGGAAGGCTTGCGCAGTGTCACGGTGTTCGAAGACCCGCACATGCGTCGGCGCAATGGCCGGCTCAGTCGCCTGAACAGTGAGTTCATGGGCATCACCACGCGCTTCAATGCCTTGCACCAGTTGCTCGAACGCTTGCGCAGCAGCGCGGCGGACACCGTGGTGGCGGCCATCAAGCCGGGTCTGCAGGACCTCGCCGAGTTGCTCGACGGCTTTAGCGGTCGTGCCCTGACCAGCGCCGATGCGGCGCGTCTGGTCATGGTGCTGAGCGCCTACAAGGAAGGTTTGCCGGCGCGGGTGCGTTGTCTGCGGGCAACGTTCCAGCAGAGCGATCCGAGCGATGCCGAGCAACTGGATTTCCACACGGCGTACGAGCTGCTCTATCGTTTCGTCGACGACTTGCACGGTTATGCACAGACCCACGCCTCCCTGGCCGATCACAGTCACGAACGGGAGCGCTGGGACGAGCCGTTCACCCCGCAAACCAACTGGATGGCAGCGGCAGCATCGGGAATTCGCGCAGCGTTCATTCTGGCGGTATTGGGCAGCTATTGGGTGGCAACCGCCTGGCCGAGCGGCGCGACCATGACCCTGATTGCCGCCGCGACGGTGGGCCTGTCCGCCGCTACCCCGAACCCGAAACGCATGGCCTTTCAGATGGCGTGCGGGACATTGCTCGGGGCGCTGATCGGCTTCGTCGAGATGTTTTTCATTTTCCCGTGGATCGACGGATTCCCGTTGCTGTGCGTGATGCTCGCGCCGGTGATCGTGCTGGGCTCGTTCCTGACTTCGCGGCCGCAATACGTCGGCGTCGGCCTGGGTTTGCTGATCTTCTTCAGCACCGGTTCGGTGCCGGACAACCTCACGGTCTACAACCCCTACACCTTCATCAACGACTACATCGCCATGGTGCTGGGCATGCTGGTGTGTGCAGCGGCCGGGGCGATCATTCTGCCGCCCAACAGCCGCTGGTTGTGGCGTCGGCTGGAGCAGGATTTGCGCGGCCAGGTGGTGTACGCCATCAGCGGCAAGCTCAAGGGATTGGCGTCGAGTTTCGAAAGCCGCACCCGCGATCTGGTGCATCAGGCCTACGGCTTCGCGGCGGGCCAACCGCAAGTGCAGCGGGACTTGCTGCGCTGGATGTTCGTAGTGCTGGAAGTCGGCCACGCGATCATCGAGTTGCGCAAGGAACAGGCGATTTTGCCGGTGCATCCGGCCTATGCCGAATCCCAGCCGTGGCGCCAGGCGATCCGGGTGATGGGGCGTGCGCTGGTGCGGCTGTTCCTGCAACCGAACAGCAGCAATCTCGAACGCGCGCTGATTGCCGTCGATCACGCGATCAGCCGTGTGCAGTCCACCGACGAACCCTTCGCCCCGCACTTCGATACCTCGGCGTTGCGCCGGGTGAAGAGCTACCTGCACTTCATCCGCACCTCTCTGCTCGATCCGCAATCACCGCTCGCCACCTTCGCAAGCAGCCAGCCCCAAGGACTTGAACATGCCTCGTGAAATCGCCTTCCACGGCGTGTACATGCCGACCATGACCCTGATGTTTTTCATCGCCGCGGCGCTTTCCTGGGCGCTGGACCGGTTCCTGTCCGGGTTCGACCTGTACCGTTTTTTCTGGCATCCGGCGTTGCTGCGCCTGAGCCTGTTTACCTGTCTGTTCGGCGCGTTGGCGCTGACTGTCTACCGTTGACTCTCTATCCCTGAGAATGCCCCGATGAAAAAGTTTTTCAGCCTGCTCGCGACCTTGCTGGTGCTGGCCCTCGCGCTGTGGATCGGCCGCTCCTTGTGGGAGCACTACATGAACACGCCATGGACCCGCGACGGCCGCGTGCGCGCCGACATCATCAACGTCGCCGCCGACGTCACCGGCGAAGTAGTGGACGTGCCGGTGCGCGACAACCAGTTGGTGAAGAAGGGCGATTTGCTGATGCAGATCGACCCCGAGCACTACCGTCTCGCAGTGAAACAGGCACAGAGTCTGGTGGCATCGCGCAAGGCGACCTGGGAGATGCGCAAGGTCAACGCCCATCGTCGCGCCGATATGGACAACCTGGTGATCTCCCGGGAAAACCGTGACGACGCCAGTAACCTCGCCGACTCGGCCCTGGCTGATTACCAGCAGGCCCAGGCGCAACTGGAAACCGCCGAGCTCAACCTGAAACGCACTGAAGTGCGCGCGGCGGTGGATGGCTACGTGACCAACCTCAACGTGCATCGCGGCGACTACGCGCGCATCGGCGAGGCTAAAATGGCCGTGGTCGACATGAACTCGTTCTGGGTCTACGGCTTCTTCGAGGAAACCAAGCTGCCCCACGTGCGCGTGGGTGATAAAGCCGACATGCAACTGATGAGCGGCGAAGTGCTCAAGGGCCACGTGGAAAGCATCTCGCGTGGCATCTACGACCGCGACAACCCGGAGAGCCGAGAGCTGATTGCCGATGTGAACCCGACGTTTAACTGGGTACGTTTGGCGCAGCGGGTACCGGTGCGGATTCACATCGATGAAGTGCCGGAGGGTGTGCTGTTGGCGGCGGGGATTACGTGTACGGTGGTGGTCAAGCAAGGTGATGGGGCATAACCCATTCCCCTGTAGGAGCGAGCCTGCTCGCGAAAAGCCTGAGCGCGACGCGTGCTTTCTGAATGCCTGCGTTATCGTTGACGTCCATCGCGAGCAGGCTCGCTCCTACAGTTGATCAGCAAAACGTCTCCTGCAAATGCCGCCAAAGGATCTTGCCTTCCACCTTCTCGAACACCACGGTCGAGCGACGATCCGAGTGTAGTCCGGTCGCATCGGTCTGCTGTTCGCGGTAACTCACGGTCGCGCCACCGTCATGCAACGCAATACCACGCAACTCACTGAGCTCGATGCGGAACCCGAGCTTCTTGCCGCCCGCCAGCGAGAACAATTCGTTCAGTGCGTCAAAGTCCAGCACCCGGCCGAGCGGCGAGACCATGGAGAACTGCGGCGAAAAACGTGTCAGCAGTTTTTCGAGTTCGCACGCGTCCCGTTCTTCGGCCAGCCATTGTTCGATGGCCACGTGGGCCTGGATCACTTCGTCGAAATATTCGGTGTAGTCGGTCATGTTGATACCTGAATTCTGGGGTGTTTGTTCCGGCGCCATCGCGAGCAAGCTCGCTCCCACAGGGGGCATCTGGGTGGCATAGATGGCATTCATACCCACAATCCCTGTGGGAGCGAGCTTGCTCGCGATAGGGGCACCGTGGTCTCAGAGCTGCCCACGCAGCCCGAACCGCTTCATCAGCCCGGACTCGAGCCAACCCTTGGGCAACAAACCCGCAAGCAGCGGCAACGCGCGGCTGCCATTGCCCAGGCGAATCAGTCGCGGTGGCTTGTCCTGCTGCACAGCCTTGAGCAAACCGACGGCAAATTCACTGGCCGGGGTCGGATTGTCCTGAGAGGCTTTGGCCCGGGCGCGTATGCCTTCGCGCAGCGGAAACCATGGCGACTGTTCGCTGATCAGTTGCTCGGCTTCGTGCCCGGCATTCCTGGCGAAACTGGAAGCGATGGCTCCCGGCTGGACTTCCATGACTCGCACACCGAACGGCGCCAGTTCCATGCGCAAGGCATCGCTCAAGGCATGCACGGCGGCTTTCGAGGCGCAGTAGGCGCCGGCGAATGGCGTGACCAACACACCCGAAACGCTGCCGATATTCACGACCAATCCTTTGGTCCGGCGCAGCACGGGAAACATCGCGCGAGTGACGCCGACGATGGCGAACACATTGGTTTCGAACTGGCGCTGCATGGCTGGTACGCCACCATCGAGCAGCGGTCCCATGGCGCCATAACCTGCGTTGTTGATCAGCACGTCGAGACCACCGCGCTCCTGGTTGATGCGCTCGCTCAACTGCTCAAGGGCAACACCGTCGTTTACGTCCAGTTGCACAGCGGTAAATCCGGCAGCGCTCAGCATGGCAACATCTTCGGTCTTGCGCGCACTGGCCCAGACTTCATAGCCGGCGACTTTGAACGCGTCGGCAAGGGCTCGGCCAATGCCGCTGGAGCAACCGGTAATCAACGCAACGGGCATGGCGCATTCCTTGTGCAAAAAGGGGGGGAGGGATCAGTCGGAGAAACTACCCTGCAATCGCTCGGCGCGAAACTCCAGGGTTTCCGGACGGTAGCCAGGGCGCAGTGGCGGCAGCGGCAAACAGTCTTCCCAGTTGCCACCGGCCTGCAATTCACCAGGGCCACGATAACGCGGGGCGGTGTATTGATTGTCGGCCAGGTTCACCGTATCGCCCGGTGCATAAGCCGCGACCCGCCAGCGCAACTCAGTGAGCGGCACGTCATTGCCGTTGTTCAGGGTCAATTGCAATGGGCGGTCGGCGGGACACTGCTGCGGCGCGTAACTGATGCGCAACTCCAGGCGTTGCAGTTGCTTGAGTTCGTGGTGGTCCATCCAGATGACCCAGGTGGCGACGATGCCCAGCCCCACGGCGGCAGCCACGGATACGGGCAAGGCCTTGGCCGGATAGCGCAGCAACAGGATCAGCCAGGTGATGACCAGCAGGACGCCGATGAACATGACGTGAAATCTCGGGAATAGAGAGGGTCATCCTACCTAAGCGCAGGTGGGGTTGGCGATGGGCGATTCGGTGGTGTGCCGACTGGCCCCATCGCGAGCAAGCTCGCTCCCACAGTGTACCGAGCCGAGCACAAAATCCGTGATCAACCCAACACCCTGTGGGAGCGAGCTTGCTCGCGATGGGGCCAGGCAAGGCACTACAAAAACTCAGTACAAAAAAAGCCCCCGCCCAGCCTGCTGCGGATAGGGAACGCAGCAGGCTGGACGGGGGCTTCTGTTTTACTGAACGTTACTGCGCGATGGTTTTCACCGACACGCCACGCTCAACCGGGGTCGAGCGCCCGTAGATATCTTCAAACCGCTCGATATCGTCTTCGCCCAGGTAGCTGCCCGATTGAACTTCGATGATCTCCAACGGAATCTTGCCCGGGTTGCGCAAACGGTGAACCGAAGCGATCGGAATGTAGGTCGACTGGTTCTCGGTCAGCAGGAACACGTTCTCGTCACAGGTCACCTCGGCGGTGCCGCTGACCACGATCCAGTGCTCGGCGCGGTGGTGGTGCATCTGCAGGGACAGGCAAGCCCCCGGTTTGACCGAGATGTGCTTGACCTGGAAACGGCCGCCCATGTCCACCGAGTCGTAGGAGCCCCACGGACGGTAGACCTCGCAGTGGTTCTGGGTTTCGCTGCGGCCCTGTTCGTTGAGGGTGTTGACCATCTGCTTCACGCCTTGGACCTTGTCCTTGTGGGCGATCATCATGGCGTCCTTGGTTTCGACCACGACGATGTTTTCCAGGCCGATCACCGACACCAGCTTGCCGTTGCCGTGGATCATGCAGTTTTTGCTGTCCTGGATCACCACGTCGCCTTTGGTGACGTTGCCGTTGGCGTCTTTTGCATTGACTTCCCACAGCGACGACCAGCAGCCGACATCGCTCCAGCCCGCGGTCAGCGGCACGACGCAGGCGCGTTGGGTTTTTTCCATCACCGAGTAGTCGATGGAATTGTCCGGGCAGCACGCGAAGGTGGCTTCGTCGAAGGTGATGGTGTCGGCATCCTGGTGGCTGCGCTCCAGGGTCAGCACGCAGGTGTCGTAGATGTCCGGATCGTGCTTCTTCAGCTCTTCAAGGAAGCGGCTGGCGCGGAACAGGAACATGCCGCTGTTCCAGAAGTAACCGCCGGACTGGACGAACTCGGTGGCGCGCTTCACGTCGGGCTTTTCGACGAAGTGCGAGACGCGGCTGACGCCTTCAGGCAGCAGCGAGTCGTTGGTCGACTTGATGTAGCCATAACCGGTTTCCGGCTTGGTGGCCGGCACGCCGAACAGCACCATTTCGCCGTTTTCTGCGGCGACGGTGGCCAGGGCCAGGGCGCGTTGCAGGGCTTTCTGGTCTTCCAGCACGTGGTCCGCCGGCAGCACCAGCATCAGCTCGTCGCGACCTTCATTGACCAGCATCAACGCGGTCAGGGCCACGGCCGGCGCGGTGTTGCGACCGAACGGTTCCATCAGGATGCGCTGGGTTTCCAGCTTGCGCGCGGCCAACTGCTCGTTGACGATGAAGCGGTGGTCCTTGTTGCAGACCACGATTGGCGAATCCATGCCTTCGAACACCAGGCGTTCCAGGGTTTGCTGGAACAGGGTGTGTTCGCCGGTCAGGGCCAGGAACTGCTTGGGGAATTGCTTACGGGAAAGCGGCCAAAGACGTGAGCCACTACCACCTGACAAGATCACCGGAATCATGTTTTTACTCCTTGAAAATCGATTGGTTAGAGCTACTGCGTTCTGTCGTTTCACTCTTGTTTTTGTTCCGTGTCCGGATTGACGCCTCGGTCCTTGTGGGCGCTGGCTTGCCTGCGATGGCGGTCTCAAGGGCCTCATCGCGGGCAAGCCCGCTCCCACAGGGATTGGGTCAAGCCAGACGAATGTATTAGCGCGTCGACACCGGGCGTTTCACCCAGACCGGCGACAGGCTGCTGCCGCTGCCGGTGACGTACAGCACCGCGGCTTCACCGCGTTCCAGGGCGACCGGTTTCACGTCGCCGACTTTGGTGGTGCCGTCGTACAAGGCCAGGCTGACCTTGACCGGGTTGATTTCACGCTCGCCGCGACCCTTGGGTGCAACGTTCGGGACCACGTCGGTCTTACCGTCGGCGGTCTTCAAGGTCAGCGCCTTGTCGCTGAGGTTTTGCACTCGTACCAGGGACTTCTGTTTGTTCTTGAACGGCGGCTCTTCGATCAGTTGCGGGGCGCCGCTGGCGTTGTTGACCAAGGTGTAATAGTGGTCGCCGGCCAGTTTCACCGGCAGGCTCTGGCTACCGACCTTGGCGCTGTAGTCGCCGCCCGGCATGAAGCTGAAGTCAGTGCTGGACAGTGGCGCGACGTCGCTCAGGTTGGTGCTGCCGACGGTGGCGCTGACTTCGGCGTTGCCGGCGTTGTAGATACGCACGAAGGTCGAGCCTTTCGGTGCGGTCGGGCCGTACAGGGCGGCGTCGCCTGCGGCGAAAGCCTGTACCGACAGCACGCTGAGGCCGGCAACCAGGGCAAAGCTTTTAGCGAGACGACGAGGAGTTGTAGTGAAAGTCATGGTGTACCTCTCTTTCAGTTTTGCGCCCGGTCGGGCGTCTCGGATTTAGTGTTTGCAGCTACGTTTTGTTGGCGGGCGCCGGCTTGTTTAAGCTCTGCGACCCACTGCGGGTCGGCGTCGCCGATTTCGTTGTTCACGGGCAGATATCGTTCAGGGAACTCCCAGATCAGCACCTGTGGCGGGCTGTTCTTGAAGGCGTCGCTCTTGAGGTAGCTGAGCATCGGCAGAATCGGGCCGTGGCCGTCTTCGGCGTAATTGACCACGTCGCTGTTCAGCGCTTGCTTGAGCGCACCGACGAAGTTCCAGTTGGGGTTGGCGCTGTAGCTGGTGCCGATCAGGGCCACCGGCACTTCGGTGTTGGCGAACAGCGCGTCGTCACCGGCGGATTGATCTTCAGCCACGACCGTATTGCGCTTCTGCAAGTGCTCCTGTTTAGGCATCAGGTTTTCGAACAGCGGGTCCAGTGGCAGGAACAGACGCAGGTCGCCCTTGTGCGTAATGGTTTCCGCAGGTTCAGTGACGAAACGCTGGGGCTCGCCGCTCAGCGGGTACTTGTCGGCAATGGTCCTGGCCAGACGGTTGGCGGCGATCTCGGCACCTTGCGGCGTCCAGTGGGTGTCGGTGCGCAGGAACACTTGCTGGCCATTCTGCTTGGCCTGTTGCAGGGGGCCGAGCAGGTCAGGGGCCGGAATCCGGTCGGCGGCCAGGCGCTGGTGGAAGTCCTTGTAGAGGTTGGCGTGGATGCTCGCCGGTTTCACTTCACCGAGGTGTTCCGGGTACAGGCGCACCTTGGCCGGCACCACCGCCATCACCAGTTGCACGCCTTTTTCCTTCAAGGTCTGGCGTACGCCTTCGACCAGCGCGTAGTTGCCTTGCAGGTTCAGCTCTTCGTTGACTACCGGGTGGAATTCTTCATCGCTGTACAACCACTGGTCGCGACCGAGCACCACGCCCGGACGACCTTCGTTGAACAGTTTGAAATCCAGCGCGGCCCAGAGGTTGGTGCCCAGGCGTTTGATCGGGAACTCGTCGTCGTAGTGCGTTTCCACGGCTTTGCTCCAGCGGCCGTTGAGCACAGTCGCATCGGCGTTGGTGCTGAAGCCGAAGAAGCTGCGCACCGACCACAGACCGAGCACCAGCAAGGTCACCAGGAACAGCGCGATGTAGAAGATGCGTAATGAGCGGGTCATGGTCAGATCCCTCAGAACTGGAAGTAAAGGAACGGCGAGAAGCTCTGCGCCGAGAGTTTGAGAATCGAGGCAATGAACAGCAGCAGCACCAGCGCACGCATCACGTAACGCGACCAGTCAGCGGTCCAGTAGGCCGGTTGCACCTGGGCTTCGACGCCGACGGTGTAGCCTGGCTGGTGGATGCTCGCCGGGTTATCCCCAGGCACGGCCTTGATCGTTCCCGGTGTCGCAGCGGCCGGGCCGTCGGTGTCGACGCTCACGGCAGGCTTGGTCTTGACCGGAGGCTGGTTGGTGTAGAAGTCGCGCAGGCCGAAGAACGCCAGGGTCACGTAGGCCACGATCAGGGTCGCCACTTGCAGACCGGTGAGGCTGGCCTGGTTGAGTTCCGACAGCGACCAGTCGCCGAAGCTGAACATCGCGCCGTACATGCGCCCGGCGACGTGCAGGTTTTCCGCGCGGAAGATCACCCAGCCCATCACCACCAGCAGGAAGGTCAGTGCCCAGCGGATCGGGTTGAAACTGCGTGGCGAGGTGTTCAGGCCGATGGCTTTTTCAATCGCCAGCCACATGCCGTGCCACGCACCCCAGACGATGTAGGTGATGTTCGCGCCGTGCCACAGACCACCAAGCAGCATGGTCAGGAACAGGTTGCGATAGGTCATCAGCGTGCCTTTGCGGTTACCGCCGAGGGTGATGTACAGGTAGTCACGCAGCCAGGTCGACAGGCTGATGTGCCAGCGCCGCCAGAACTCGGTGATCGACTGGCTGATGTACGGCTGCTTGAAGTTTTCCATGAAGCGGAAACCCATCATCAAGCCCAGGCCGATGGCCATGTCGCTGTAACCGGAGAAGTCGAAATACAACTGCGCGGTATACGCCAGGGCGCCGAGCCAGGCATCGCCCGTGCTCGGGTTTTGCAGGGCAAAGCAGTGGTCGGCCACCACCGCCAGGGTGTCGGCGATGAAGACTTTCTTGATGAAACCCTGCATGAACCGCGTGCAGCCCTCGGAGAACTTGTCGAGGGTGTGGGTGCGGTTGTTGAACTGGTCGGCCAGGTCACGGAAACGCAACACGGGGCCCGCGATCAAGTGCGGGAAGATCGCCACGAACGCTGCGAAGTCGATCAGGTTGCGGGTCGCCGGGGTGTCGCCACGGTAGACGTCGATGATGTAGCTGATGGACTCGAAGACGTAGAACGAGATCCCGATCGGCAGCAGCACGTGGGTCAGGATGAAGGGTTCCAGGCCCACCGACGTCATCATTGCGTTGATGCTGTCGACGCCGAAGTTGGCGTACTTGAAGTAGCCGAGGATGCACAGGTCGACAGCCACGCCGAGCAGCAGCCAGCGCTGCGCCGGTTTGGTCCTGACCCCGGCGGCACCGACTTTCAGGCCGATCCAGTAGTTCCACAGCGTAACGCCGGCGAACAGCGCGAGGAAGTCCACACGCCACCAGGCGTAGAACACGTAACTGGCAATCAGCAGCAGCAAATTGCGATAGCGTTGCCCGCTCAGATAGTACAAGCCGAGGAAGATCGGCAAGAATAAAAACAGGAACACGTTGGACGAAAAAACCATCCCGATCTCTCCTTGTTTGAACCAACAGTCAAGGGCCAACGGCCCCCCCAAACCCCCCACGGAAATCCGGGGGGCTAACTCACAAAACTCACTTTCGACACCGACCCTGTGGGAGCGAGCTTGCTCGCGATGAGGGAGTGTCAGTCGACATCGATGTTGAATGTCAGACCGCTATCGCGAGCAAGCTCGCTCCCACAGGTTTTGTGTCTGTCTTCAAGAACCCTTGCTGCCCTTTTCATTGGCCGGGTCGTAGACCTTGGTCAGGTCACCGCCGAGGCGGAAGGTCTTGAACGGTTGCATCTTGTGCTTCTTCGCCAGCACCTCGGGCGAGCAGGTGTAGAGCGAGCAGAACGGTTCGAGCCAGGCGAATTTCGAGTCGACCTTCAAGTCGGTCATGTCCTGTTCCTTGCCGTTCTTTTCCTCGAACTCATCCGGGTCATTCACCCCGGCGAGCACGCGATCACCCAGGCGTTTCAATGCGCCGTTGTTTTCCTGGCGCAAATCCACACCGTTGACCTGGGCGAAACTGGCGATCATCGCCAGTGGCGGCAGGGCGTAGTTGTGGTAGGCCAGGGCCCGTTGCTGACGCTTGAGTTCGTTGGGCAGGTAGCCGTCGGCGTCGACCTGGTTGGCGCCGACCTTGTATTCCTTCACTGCCCAGTCAAACAGGTCGCGACGGTTGGTGGCGACGGACGTGGCCATCACCGACCAGGCGGCCCAGTACGAGTGGTTGTTGGTCTGGTCGAGCGGCAGGTTGTCCCAGTCGCTGACCACCTGGTCGGCCATCTTGCTGAACCAGGCTTCGATCAGCTGCGACTCTTGCTGATGGTTGGCCAGCGGACGGGAGTCGGAGAATTTCAGGCGAATGTACGACGACGCCATGCTGCCCAACGCCCATTTGCGCATGGACTTGCCGGTGTGGTTGAAGTCCTTGGACATCAGCGCATCGGCCTTGGCCCAGGCGGTCAACCAGGTCAGCGTGCACTCCAGTTGTTCTGGGCGGCCGTCACGCATGAACTGCATCACGCGCTTACTGATGCCTCGCTCGATCTTGGTGATGTCGGCGGTGCTTTCGCGGAAGGCTTTTTCCGACTGCTCGTTCAGGGTCGCGCGGGCCTTGTCCGAACCTTCGTATTTGCTGCGAAATTGCAGCGAGCCGGTGTACGGCGTCGGCATCGCATCGCAGCCTTCGCTCTTGTCGCCGGTTTTGATTTTTTCAATCGGCGCGAAGTATCCCTGCGGCGGGCGCAGTGGCGCCGCAGCCTGCGCTGCACCGGCGAACATCGCCAGGCTTAACAGGGTGGGTGCCAACAATTTTGAAAGTATCGGATTTCGCATAGCAGACCTCATTGCCCGACCGAAGCAGTACGCTGTTCGGCGCTCGGGAATACGTTGCGTTTGCAGATTTTCGCTTCGACTTTCTGTGGCGTGGTGGCGTTTTCAGGCCCCTGGATTTCGACGGCCAGCAGATTCTGCGTGGCCCAGTCTTCGTCCGTGCGCAACTCGAAGGCGAAACGCCCGTCGGTATCGGAGGTTTCCGGTTTTTCGATCTTGATGTCCTCGTGGCGTCCGTTCATGTACCAGAGGGTGGCTTGCAGGGTTTTCACCGAGGTGTCGGCGAAGCGGATGTCTACCTGGTGACTGCCGTTTTGCAGGTTCAGGTTTTTGCTGTTGACCATCAGTTCATTCTTGCCCGGCTTCAGGGTGGTGCTGCCGGACATCTGTGCATCCTTGCCTTCGCAACCGTTGTCCAGCAGCGCCATCATCTGGCGGTAGATGGTTTCCTGGTCGAGGCGATACAGCGGCGAGAATTCCCAGATGAGAATCTTCGGCGGGTTCTTCTGGAACTCGTCGCTGCCCAGGTACTGCAGCATCGAACCTTCCAGGCCGCCGCCGGGGAACGCCACGTTGAGGATGTCGGCGCCGATGGCCTCTTCGAGGAAACCGGCGAAGTTGTAGTTCTTGCCGCTGTGGGAGGTACCGACCAGGGTGATTTCCGGATTGCCGGAATCGCCGAACAGATCGCCATCGCCCGCTTCGCCCTTCGGCTCGGTGGTGAACTGATCCATGTACTGGATCGCGTAGCTGGTGCCACAGAGTTGACCGGCCATGTTGTGCAATGTTCCGGTCTTGCCCATGCGACCCGACTTTTTGGTCTCGAATTCGCGCTTGGGAATGTCGGCGAATTCAGGCAACTGTTTGACTTTCTCGGCGACGATTTTCGCCGTGCGCTGGGCACCGTACGGGGTCCAGTGCTGGTCGCCACGGAAGTAGAAATCGTGGGCGGGCAGGGTGTCGGGCAACGACTCGTTGGTCAGCGGCGAAAGGTCCGGGACGACATAGCCCATCTGCGCGAAACGACCGAGCATGGTCTTGTAGTTCTGCAGCGCTTTGTCGAAGTCGAAGCTGGCTTTCTCCGCCGGGTTGAGTTTGTTGCGGTTCACCAGGCCACGGGTCGGCTGGTACACGATGACCAGTTCCACACCTTTGCTCTTGAACGCATCGTGCAGTTGTTTCATGCGTTTGTAGCCGGCGGGCGTGGTGTCGAATTCGGTGCGCAGGTCTTCCTGGGTCCGGAACAGCCAGTCGCCCTGGGCCTGTACCAGGGTGGTGAAGTTCTGCTGATAACGGGTGGTGTAGTTCTTCGCATCGTGGGCGGCCGGGCACAGGCTGCAGCACGGTTCTGCGGTGAAGCTAGGCGCTTTGACCTCATCGGCGCGAGCACCACCGCTGGCGGCGAGAATGCCGGCGGTCAGGGCCGACAGGCTGAGTAATTTGATCAAGTGTGGGTGCATAAGATTATCCTCAGTCCCGCATTTCGGTCTGGCGTTCGACGGGGTCGATCAGCACGGCTTTCTGCTGGCGCACCAGCAGGTCGAGAATTTCATCCTGGCGCTCGCCGAGAATCCCCGAAAAGCTGATGCCGCTGGATTTGGTCGGAGCGAGCATGGACACGCGATACAACTCGACACTCAGCGGCGAGTCGATGGACAGCGGCCCGCTGCCGTTGGCCGCCAACTCACCGCCGACCACGATCAGCGACACCTGGGCGTCGAACGGGTCGAGCTTGATGTCACGGTCGGTGTTGCTCAGGTCCTTGATGTGGCCATAGACGCCGGTCAGGCCGTTGGCCATGGCGACGTTTTCGTACAGGCGAATGTTCACGCTGTTACGAATGCGGATGCCGTGGCGACGGTTGCTGACGACTTTGTTGCCCCACAGCAGGTTGTCGGCACTCTCGTAGAGGGTGATGCCGTCGGTGTGGTTCTGGTAGATCTCGTTGTGGGCGATCAGGTTGTTCACGCTGTTACGGTCGATCACCAGGCCCGACAACTTGTTGTCGTAGCTGCGGTTGTTGAAGATAAAGCTGTCGTTGACCTCACGGGAAATAATGATCCCGTGCTTCTTCTTGGTCCCGTACACCGTGTTGTCGGCAATGATCAGACCGTGGGAACGGTCGTGGGGGTCGATGCCGTAGACGATGTTGTCTTTGTAGGTGTTGCCCTTGACCACGAAGTCGCGGGTTTCATAGCAGTAGAAGCCGTACCACATGTCCGAGAACTCGGAGCCGACGATCCAGCCGGTCGGCTCAGGGCGCTTGAGCACCTTGGCCATGTTCGGCGTGTACTGGGAAATACTCACGCCGTAGGATTTACTGTTGGCGTAGCCGAAACTGGCGATCTTGCTGTTGGCGATGTAGGTCTCGGTGCCGCCCCAGGACAGCAGGAACGGACGGAATTCCTTGGGCGAATTGAACGTCGCCGGGCCGTTGTCTTTCTCGCGCCAGCCAGTGATTTTTGTGTCACGCACGAACAGCTGGCCGTCGTTGACCAGGAACGAGCCGGCTTCCTGGGACAGGCGCAGTTCCTGGGTCTGCTTGTCGATTTCCAGGATGCCGTGGCGACCGACCACGATCGGCAACTTCGCCAGGAACACACCCGGCGAGGTTTCGCTGAAGTACTGCTTGGGGACCTTTTTCGCCAGGTCCTTGAGGTTCATGTAGCCGTCGTCGACGAAGATCGCCTGGGGGATGCCGTGCTGACGCACTACCCACTCGGCCATCTTGTTGTCGCCACCGATGAAGTCCTTCAGGGCGTCTTCCTGCATCATCCGGCGCAGGCTGATCTTGCCCGGTTTGCTGCGCACGATCTTCGCGGCTATGGCTTCGGCTGTGTAGCCGGAAACGTCCGGCAGTTTCGGCGTGGCCAGTTCCAGCGGCGCGGTCGGTGCGCTGCTGACGGTGTAGGTCTTGGCCTGTTGCAGTTCCTTGGCCGTGGTTGCCGGCTTCGCCGGCTCCACATTGGCGAAGCCAGTCGCACTGGCCAGCAGCATCGCGCCGGCCAGCAGGCTGATCGAGCCTTTTCGGGCTGGATGATTCATCTGGAAGACTCCCTTCGCAATGTGCATCAGAAGCGCCAGATCACGTCGATGAACGCGCGGTGCATGTACGAATCGACTTCCTTGCCGTACGCATCGCCTGGCTTGAACACGCCGCCACGAAAGCGCACCAGGGCCGAAGGCTCATCGATCGCCTGACTCATCGAAGCTGGCAACAGGCCTTGCTTGAAGTACTTGGTCACCACCAGGTCCATTTCCTGACCGAGGTCTTTCTCGCCATCGTTCAGTGGCAGGGACGTACTGGAGAGGATCGCGCCAGTCACGTCATCGGTATTGTTCTGCACAGCGTCGATGCCGTTGCTGCCGACCGGCTTGTTGCCGTCGACGCGCCAGAATTTGTGGTAGATCAGGCTGGCGTCGTATTCGTCGTTGAGCATCCACGAACCGAACAGAGTGGCGCTCTGCATGTTGTTCATTTCGCCACGGAAGGCCTCGCCGAAACGGTGCACGCGCGAGCGGGTACCGGTGTAGTTCGAGCGGTTACTTTCCAGACCGTTCTGTTCATAGTCTTCGCTGGCGCGGGCGTAGGCCGCACCGACTTGCCATTGCGGATCGAGGCGCAGGCGAACACCCAGATCGGTGGCCCAGCCATCGACATCGCCGCTGCGCTTGGCTTGTGCGGGAGCGGTGCCATCGGCGTTCAGCGGATTGACCGTGTCGCGGTCGCCGCTCATGCCGGTGATGCTGCCCCAGTAATTGACTGTGTTGGTATTGCGCCAGTTGTAGGCGTCGCTGTCGGCGGTGAGGCCGAGCCAGCTGATGTCGCCGTTCTGTTTCTTGTCCAGCGAATCGCTCGGTACGCCCGGTTGTGCGTAGTCGAGTTTGCCGTCGTCGTGGGTGTGATGACCGCGGATGCCCACCCAGTTGCCCGGTGTCCACTGGTACGCCGCATCGGCGTAAGCGTGCAGGCGATCCTTGTCCTCTGGTGCGAGCTCCTTGAGGTCGGTGCGGTACTCGCTGAAGCGTTCGGCGATACCGACGTTGGCGCGCAGCAGGGTGGTGTCGAAGGTCCAGTTAAGGGCTTCGATGTTGGTGTCGCGCCATTGGCCGTCGTCATTGCGCAGGCGCTGGCGACCGAACTTCAGGATCTCACCGGGGTAGGGCGTGAAGCCGCTGTAGCCGACCCAGAACTCACGCATCGCCAGGTAGTTTTTCTTGGTCTCGCGATCACCATTGTCGGTGTTCTCGGCGCCATCGGATTGTTGCAGGGTGTCGGTCTCGATGATGTCGGTGGACGTCACAGCCTGACCCATGGCGTAGGCGCTCCACGCGCCGCTTTCGCCGTAGACCCACGGACGCAGGTCGAGGCCGACGCCGTTGACGTCGCCGCCGTCGGCGGTGCCGAGGTCACGGTCGTCTTCGGACTGGCCGGTGATTTTTACGTCCAGGCCGAAGTTCTTGGTTTCTTCAGTCATCGCAGCAAGCGTCGGGCAAGACCAGATCAGCGCGAATGTCAGGCCAATGCCGGCCTTCATGAATGGATTCAACTTCATTGGGATTCCTCGCCATCTTCTTCTTGCAGGGCATGCAGTTCCGGCGTGTTCGGGCTCAGGGCACCGCGCACGGCCTGTTCTTGTTTCAACAGGCGTTGGGCTTCGGCCAACCGGTCGGGCGGCAATTGCGTTTGGATTGTTTGCGCAAGCTCGGTGGCTTGCGGAGTGTTCTGGGCCAGGGCCAGTTGGCTGAAAACGTAGGCGTTCAGCGGATCAGGCTTGGTGCCCTTGCCTTGGGAAAACAGTTGGGCGATGGCGAAGTCGGCGCTGTTCTGGCCGTTGCGCGCAGCGGTCAACAGATGGTCGAGGGCCTTCTGCGGATAGACCTTGCCCAGGTAGCCACGGCGATAGATCTGGCCGAGGTAGTAATCGGCAGCGACTTCACGGCCGACGGCTTTCTGGAAATGCGCTTCGGCAACCTTGGCGTCGGCCGGTACCAGTTTGCCTTCGAAGTAGAGCTTGCCCAGCAACAGCTCGGCGCGGGGCTGGTCGGCAGCGCGACCGTTGTCCAGGTACTTCATCATCTGGTCGACGTCGCCCAGTTCCGGGAAGTCGTAGAGCAGTTGCGCGAGGGTGACCCACGACGCCGGGTAGCCCGGTGCGATCGGTTCGAGCAGCGACTGTGCGGTCTTCTCGTCGGTCTTGCCCAGGGACGCATCGGCAAGCACGCGGGCGACGCTGTCGACGCGCTGCGCGGAAACGGTGCCTTGGGCATGAGCCGCTTGCATCTGCTTGATCAGCTCGGCCTGTTGCTCTGGCTTGGCCTGTTTCTGATAGACCGTGGCCAGTTCGACGTAGCAGATGTCGCTGGTGTTGAGCGCGGCCTTGCAGATTTTTTCCACGTCATCCAGATGCTGGTCGTAGGTGCCCTGGGTGCGATAGAGCAGCACCTGCGCCAGACCCGCTTCCGGCTTGCCTTCGGCGCGCCATTGGCTGATCTGCTGCTGGGCATTCACGTTGGGGAAGCTGTGCGGGTATTGCAGGTACAGCATCGCCAACGGGATCAGCGTATTGCCTTCGCCCGCCGCAGCGGCTTTTTTCAACAGGGTTTCGGCTTCGTGTTGTTCCGCTTCGGTGGAACCGGGCTTGGCCACCAGCAGACGACCGAGGCGTGCCTGGGCGCGCGGCGAAACGCTGGCTGCGGCGCGGTAAGTCGCCTCGGCCTGTTTCATCTGCGTCGGGTCACGGCTGTCGACCTGGATATCGGCCAGGCCAACCTGGGCTTCGCTGTAGCCCAGGTCTGCCAGTTGCCGGTAGTTCTGCGCGGCGGTGGCGGTATCGCCACGTTTGAGCGCTTCGTTGGCCAGGCGCTGGTCGGGCAGGCCGGCGCAGCCGCTGAGGCTGACCGCCAGGGCTAGCGAACAGAACGCAAATCCCATGTGGGAGCGAGCTTGCTCGCGATGCGGCTGGCTCGGTGCATCAGACAGACCGCGTCGATCCCATCGCGAGCAAGCTCGCTCCCACAGGGTCGGCGGCGTGTTGAGGGTTGGAGTAGTCACAGGCATGTCCTCGACTTAAAGACCGACAGCCATGGCTTTGTCGATCAGCCAGTTCAGGTTCGGGCCACGGTCGCTGTTCACTTCCACCGGGCGGCCGGCGAGGGAGCTGTCCAGGGTTTCGTCCGGCTGGATCAGCACGCGGATGTCCGAAGACAGGTCGGCGCTTTTCAGGCTGGTGCTGCTGACGATCTTGCCGGTGCGGCTCTTGTCCTCGCCGGCGATCTGGAAGCGCACCGAAGTACCCGGGCGCACGTCGCCGAACTGGCGATAGGAGAAGCGCGCTTCAACATTGGCTTCGCTGTTACGCGGCACCAGTTGGAAGATCACGTCGCCCTTGCTGGCGTACTGACCGTTGGCGACCATTTGCTGGGCCACGGTGCAGTCGCAAGGCGAGGTCAGGGTGCCGGTCATCTGCTTGCCGAACAGTTCTTCAACCTTGGCCGGTTGCAGTTGGTCTTCGTCCAGATGGCCCTTGAGCACGTCGAGCATGCTGGTGCTGAAGGTCGCCAGCGGTGCGCCCTTGGCGGCCACGCCGTCGGCTTTCACCAGGCTCTGCACGGTGCCGTCGCGGGGCATGGTGATGTTCACGCCCGGCACGCTGACCAGACCGGCCTGGGCGTGGCTGACGAAGTACATGCCATACACCGATTTGAAGACAAAGCCGAATGCAGCCACGCCGACAACGAAGATCCCCAGGCTGAAGGTCACGGCTTTCAGGCGTCCGAACGCGGACATGCCGTGGCCGCCGTCCTTGACCTTGCGCGCCTTGGTGAAGTTGTCGCGCTGCAGGGTCGCCAGCATTTCACCCACGCTGACGATGTCGCCAGCCAGGTGCGAAGTGATCAGGTGGCGCAGGGTCGAGATGTCCCGTGGTTCCAGGTTCTGGAACTGGCAGCCGGCGCGTCCGGTCTCGCGATCGAAAGAGCGGACCTGCAACTCGACGTCCATGGCCAGGCCGAGGTTGTCGATGACGAATTGCAGGCGGGCCTTGTACACGTCACCCATCTTCAGCGGCAATTGACCGGCGTTGAACGCCAGGCCACCGGCGGACAGGTCGATCACCCGGGCTTCGACCGGCGTCCGGTCAGGGCCGAAGAAACGCAACTTGGCCGGGATTTTCACTCGGGCGTGTTGGCGCTGGGCTTCGGATTCATGCACTACGTTGGCGTTGACGGCGGTATTCATAAAGGCGATTTCCTGGTTAATTCAATAAGGGGGCGGTCAGACCATCAACAGCAGCACGGCGACAAAAATGCTGCCGGCAGAGAAGGTCATGGTCCGAGACGACCAGGTGTTGAACCAACGTTGAAAGCTGGCGAGATCACGGGTCAGAGACGTGGGTTGGCGGGTCCAGGACTGTTGGTCGAGGCGGAAGAACACGTAGATCTTCACCAGCGCGCCGACGATCTGGTTGTAATAGAGAATCGCCGGGTAAGCCGGGCCGATCCGGTGTCCGGAGCACGACAGCAACAAGGTCAGGATGAACCGGGTGATGCCGATCCACAGCAGGTACACCAGGATGAACGCGGTGCCGTACTTGAAGCTGGCGATCAGTGCCACGGTCAGGCCCAGCAGCGAGGTCCACATCGACACGCGCTGGTCGAACAGCACCACTGAAGTGAACACGCCGAGGCGTTTGACCCCCAGGCCCAGGGCACGGGAGTTCTGCCGCAGGTTGTTGCCGTACCAGCGGAACATCAGTTTGCGGCTGGCCTTGATGAAGCTCTTTTCCGGCGGGTGTTCAACGGTGTTGATCGCCGCGTCGGGCACATAGAACGTGTCGTAGCCCAGGCGCATCAGGCTGAACCAGCTCGACTTGTCATCGCCGGTAAGGAACTTGAAGCGACCCAGGCGCCAATGTTGCAGCGAGTCGCTTTCCACGTCGGCGATGAAGTCCGGGTTGGTGACCACGGTGGCGCGGAACACCGACATGCGGCCGGTCATGGTCAGCACGCGCTTGGACAAGGCCATCGAACACATGTTGATGTGGCGCTGGGCGAAACGCAGCTTGTGCCATTCGCTCATGATGTAGCCGCCGCGCACTTCGCAGAATTCGTTGGTGGTCAGGCCGCCGACGTTGCCGAACATCTGGAACCACGGCACGGTCTTGAGCACCACGCCTTCGGCCAGCACGGTGTCGCCATCGATCACTGCGACCACGGCGCGATCATCCGGCAGGTGCCGGGAGATGGCGCGGAAGCCGTAGGCCAGGCCATCGCGTTTGCCGGTGCCGGGAATGCGCACGAAGTCGAGCTTGACCCGGGACGGCGGGTTCATCCGTTTCCACAGGCTTTTGACCAGCAGCTCATCGGACATTTCCACGATGGAGCAGACCACGGTGGTAGGCAGACCGCAGTCGATGGCTTCGCGGATCACCGAGCTGTAGACCTGTGCGGTGGTCAGGGCGTCGATGCGGAAACTGGTGACCATCAGGAACACGTGGGACGGGTCAGCCGCTTTGCCCAGCTTGCGCACTTTGCGCCGCAGGTGCGGGTAGACGATGTACAGAAAAATCATGCCGCGCACAAAGTGGGTGGCACCCATCGAATAGCGCCAGATACCCACGGCGCCAATCAGGAAAATAAAGTCCTTCGACTCGGAGTCGAACGTGGACACGGGCAACGCCATGGCGAGGCCCATCAGTAAACTCAGGTAGAACAGCCAACCGGCGGCCTGGAGTAGGCCGTGTTTTAGCCTGTGCATAATCGGAATCCTAAAGTCAGTTGCAAGCCCCAAGCTTCAAGCCCCAAGCGAGGAGCTTTGAACTTGCGGCTTGGAGCTTGAAGCTTGCGGCTGCTTTACCAGCAGATACCTTCAGTCCGGCCAGTCACGCTGGTGGCCTTGGACATGAAACCGACCAGGTCGATCACTTGCTTGCCGTGTGGAACTTCCTGCACCAGCGCGCGGAACTTCTCGTCGCGGTTGCCGAGGATGATCACGTCGGAGTTGTTGATCACCGCGTCGAAGTCGGAATTGAGCAAGGACGAGACGTGAGGGATCTTCGACTCGATGTAGTCCTTGTTCGCACCGTGAACGCGGGCGTACTCGACGTTGCTGTCGTAGATGCTCAGGTCATAGCCCTTGCCGATCAGCATTTCCGCCAGGTCGACCAGCGGACTTTCGCGCAGGTCGTCGGTGCCGGCCTTGAAGCTCAAGCCCAGCAGGGCGACTTTGCGTTTGTCGTGGCTGGAAACGATGTCGAAAGCGTTCTGCACCTGGGATTCGTTGCTGCGCATCAGCGAGTTGAGCAACGGGGCTTCCACGTCCAGGGAACCGGCGCGGTAGGTCAGGGCACGCACGTCTTTTGGCAGGCACGAGCCGCCGAAGGCGAAGCCTGGGCGCATGTAGTACTGGGACAGGTTGAGGGTCTTGTCCTGGCAGACCACGTCCATCACTTCACGACCGTCGACGCCGACCGCCTTGGCGATGTTGCCGATTTCGTTGGCGAAGGTGACCTTGGTGGCGTGCCACACGTTGCAGGTGTACTTGATCATCTCGGCGACCGCGATGTCCTTGCGGATGATCGGTGCGTCGAGCTCTTCGTACAGCGATTGCAGAACGTCGCCGGACGCCTTGTCGAATTCACCGATGACGGTCATTGGCGGCTGGTCGTAGTCGGCGATGGCGGTGCTTTCGCGCAGGAACTCAGGGTTCACGGCCACGCCGAAATCAACACCGGCCTTCTTGCCGGAGCAGTCTTCGAGAATCGGGATGACCACATTGGCCACGGTACCCGGCAGTACGGTGCTGCGCACCACGATGGTGTGGCGGGTGGTCTTGTCACGCAGGACAAAACCGATTTCGCGGCACACTGCCTCGATGTAGTTCAGTTCCAGATCGCCGTTCTTCTTGCTCGGCGTGCCTACGCAGATCATCGACAGGTCGGTGTCGCGAATCGCCTCGGCGAAGTTGGTGGTGCCACGCAGACGACCTGTCTGGATGCCTTGGGCCAGAAGTTCACCCAGGCCTGGTTCAACGATCGGCGATTTGCCGGCATTGATCATATCGATCTTGTCTTTGGCCACATCGACGCCAACGACGTCATGGCCCCGTGCAGACAGGCAACCGGCACATACTGCGCCGACGTAACCCAAACCAAAAATGCTGATGCGCATCGCAATTACCTCTCTGTTATCAAGCCTGTAAACATCAAGCCATTAAATGGCCGGAGTTAATGGTATTCAGCGTGTTTTAGTGCACTCGCAAGTGTGCCTTACAGGCACGACAATGCCCTGTGCTGGCATATAAGTTACGAGTGTCTAAATAAATGCACTCAAGGGGTGCGCAACTAGGCCTTGTTGTTATGATTTGCCCTGTTATGCAGCCGATCCTCCTGTCGGAAGGATGCAGGTGCAACGGCCTTGCACGCCTGATGTCAGGCCGAAAGCCCGTGGATCAAGCGGTTGGGTGCTCGGGTGAGCACGTTTATAGGGGCGCTGTCGTGGCCTTGTAGGGGATAGTCATACCGCGTTATCTCCTGTCCGATTACTGTTGTCCAAATCGGTGATTAGTCAGCGCAAGTTAATATTACAACTTCGCTACACGAATCGCTTATCTGCGTAAGTTATCTCGTACACGCTCGGCGAGAATCGTTACCGGTGGTATGAGCGGCTCGTTTGGACATAGTTCCAGCCCACTCATCGCGAAATCTGAAATTTCTTGAAATATTGAGAAAGATGGCACTGCTCTCAAATTGATAGCACTTGCCGTTTCGCCCTTTATATATAGGCGGCTCAACAGAGGGGATATTTTTTTGCCACTACTGTTAAAAAAAGTCAGTGCCACTACGCAAAAAAATGATTGAAGTCGAGTGAAACTAAAGTTAGAAAATCAGCTGGTGTTTTTATGGCGCCAAAAAAATGGCGAAATGGCAGGGAAGTCTGAAGTGAATCAAGGGTCGGCGCACGAGGGTTTGTGGAGGTCGTGCACCGACCGGATGCATCACTCTGGTGCGTGATCGCGTAGAAACACCAGATTGTCCGACTTGGACTGTTCGGCGCTGTAGCGATAGCCTTGAACGTCGAACTGTTTGAGGGTGGCCGGGTCGTTGATGCGTTCTTCGATGACGAAGCGACTCATCAAGCCACGGGCCTTTTTCGCGTAGAAGCTGATGATCTTGTATTGGCCGTTCTTCAGGTCCTTGAATTCGGTATTGATGATGCGCGCGTTCAAGGCGTTGCGTTTGACGGCCGAGAAGTACTCGTTGGACGCCAGGTTGAGCAGCACGTCATCGCCTTGATCGACCAGGGCTTCGTTCAGCCACTCGCTGATGCGCGTGCCCCAGAAGGCATACAAATCCTTGCCCCGAGCGTTGGCCAGTTTGGTGCCCATTTCCAGTCGATAGGGTTGCATCAGGTCCAGCGGACGCAGCAGGCCATAGAGGCCCGAGAGCATGCGCAGGTGTTTTTGGGCGTAATCGAAATCGGCTTCGCTGAGGGTTTGCGCATTCATGCCGGTGTACACATCGCCCTTGAAGGCCAGCAGCGCCTGCTTGGCGTTTTCCGGGGTGAACGCGGGCGTCCAGCTGCCGAAACGCGCGGCGT
Source organism: Pseudomonas sp. GW821-FHT12A04 (assembly GCF_058807755.1). NCBI lineage: Bacteria > Pseudomonadati > Pseudomonadota > Gammaproteobacteria > Pseudomonadales > Pseudomonadaceae > Pseudomonas > Pseudomonas sp. GW821-FHT12A04. Next base: position 114,482 of record NZ_JBXAQZ010000011.1, on the reverse strand, counting down.
TGAGCCCGCCGATCTTGTCGGACACGTGCATCAATTCGCTGATTTGCGCGGGCGTCAGCTCGCGCAATTGCAGGATCAACTCCTGGGAGTGGTCGAGGTACTGCGGCTGGGTGAAGCGCTGGGTCGCCGGCGGTGTTTCATAGTCGAGGGTCTTGGCGGGTGAAATCACCATCAGCATGAAGTCGTCTCCTTTAATCGTGGCGGCGATTCTAGGGGGTTGTCCTCGTTGACTCCAGCTATCGCGTCCATAGGTGATGACTGGTGGCATAGCACAAAACCTGTGGGAGCAAGCTTGCTCGCGATGACGGTGTGTCAGCTGACATCATTGTTGAATGTCAGATCGCTATCGCGAGCAAGCTCGCTCCCACAGTGGTTCAGTGTTGCTGCAGGAGGTGTGTGTGGATCAGCTATAGTGCCGCGCGGGTTTTGTTATGGAGACATCCCATTGCGTATCGCTTTTCTCATTTCGATCTGGCTACTGAGCTTCGGCGCCATCGCGGCTCCGGGCGATGTGGCGACGCTCGATCGCAGCACCTGGCCGGAGAAACTCGGCAACCCGACACTGTTCGACGTGGCGTCCAGGGCCGAGATCCTCATGTTTTCCAGTGTCCTGTTGGCCAGCGAGTCGCTGGATGAGCCCGCCCTGGCCCAGCGCCTGGGCCTGCGCACGATCAATCTGGAGTCGGTCGACCGGGTTCGTCAGCGCATGTGGCAACGGCTGCTGGCCAACTACAACTTCGCCCAACAGAGTTGCGACCAGGATGCCTCCTTCTGTTTTCTGGTCGAAGACATGCCCACCTTGCGCGAGCAGGCTGCCAAATTCCAGGTCGGCGCAGACAGCTATTACATCAAGTGGGCCGAGCCGAGCCGTGTGTTCCACACCCAGTACCTGGACGAACAGCTGCGCAAGGCCGCTTTGTTCCCGCAAACCAGCAGCGAAGTCGATCATTTTGGCGACTATGAGCGCAGCGGCGACGGGATGCATGACCGGCTGTTTCTGCTGACCTTCGACAGTGCCGCCAACGCCGTGCCGGATAACACCGCCTGGGTCACCGAGTACCTGCGCAAGTCGAACATGAGCGGGACGTTCTTCGTCCTCGGCAAGGACATCCTGGCCCGTTTGGCCGAACATTCGGTGAGTAACCTGCAAGCGACCTACTCGAGCCAGTGCATCGGCATACAAGGCTGGGAGTTCCGTTCCCACAGCCACTGGCAGGACTGGCAGGACTCGGTGCGCCGCAGCGCCGAACTGGTCAAGAGCAAGCTGCCGGAGAACTACGTGCCCCTGTTCCGTCCGCCCGACGGTCAGCGCCGTTCCGATGCCGAAGGCTTCTTCAAGACTCAGGGGTTGCAGGTAGCGTTGTGGGACATCGACGCCCAGGACGGTGCCGGCAAACTCAAGGGCAACCCGAGTGCGCAACGAGTGCTGACCCTGATGCTGCTGTGGCGGCACGGAGTGATCAATTTCAATGTGAAACAGGATGCAGTGAAAACGGCGTTGCCGTGGCTGGTCACGCAAACGGCGCCTGTCGGGATCGGCTGGGAGGATTGCCAGGATGCGTTTCGCTGAAAATGACAAAACCCCGTAAACATTGGGTTTTTGGCAATTTTGGAAGGGGATTCGTTGCAGGTGGACTTCCGACTTTAAACGGGTGATGGCAGTCCGCCAAGTGCTATTGGTCAATCTGAAAAATAAACTTCAAAAAAGCGTCAAAGTACTTTTTTCTGTCACACGTTTTGGAGTATTACGAAGACAGACCGCCGAAACCTGCAACACAGGTGGCGTCTTCCAAGACCCCGCATGTATGCAGAACACTTGAGTCCCCGCAGGTGTATTCGGCAGTCACTTCGAGGCGCAGCACCGTCAAGGTATTGCGTCGAATGGCTCCCACAAAGGTGACCGAGTATGGATGATCACGGACGTAGCTCTTCTTCCAACCAGCCAATCCTTTATGTACTCGATACCAACGTATTGATTCACGATCCAAACGCGCTGCTTAACTTCGAAGAACACCACGTCGCGATCCCGATGACCGTGCTTGAAGAGCTCGACAAGCTCAAGAGCGGGCATCACAGCGTAGCCGCCGAATGCCGCCAGGCCATCCGCCTGATCGACAAGACTCTGGGCGATGCCTCACCCGAGGACGTCGAGCAGGGTGTGCCGATCCAGCGTGGCAAAAGCGGACCCAAGGGTTTGCTGTCAATTCTGATGAGCAAGCATGCCGAGCCGAACCTGATTCTGCCCGAGCACCTGAACGACAACAAAATCATCAATCAACTGATCGACCTGCACGCGCGCGATCCGAAGAAGCCCGTGGTGCTGGTCACCAAAGACATCAACATGCGCCTCAAGGCGCGCGCCTGCGGAATCGCGGCCGAGGACTACAGCACCGACCAACTGGTCGATGACGTGTCCTTGCTGCCCAATGGCTACCACAACATGACCGGCTCTTTCTGGGACCGCGTGAGCAAGGTTGAAACCCGTCAGGACCACGGCCGCACCTGGCATCAGGTGCAATTGATCGACAACCTGCCGGCGGTGCACATCAACGAATTCATCATTGATGAACAGGGCTTTGTCGGCTGGATCAAGGAGATTGAAGAGGACCGCTTGCTGATCCTCGACCTGCACCAGGAACCGCTGCTGCACCAGGAAGCCTGGGGCCTCAAGCCGCGTGATATCTATCAGAGCCTGGCGTTGTACGCCTTGCTCGATCCGGATATCCACCTGGTCAACCTGTCGGGTGCCGCGGGTTCGGGTAAAACCATCCTGGCGCTGGCCGCTGCGATCGAGCAGACCATGGTCAGCAAACGTTATCGCCGCATCATCGCTACCCGTAGCGTGCAGGGCCTGGATCAGGAAATCGGCTTCCTGCCCGGCACCGAGGCGGAAAAAATGGAGCCGTGGCTGGGCGCCATCACCGACAACCTCGAAGCCTTGCACATGGATGACGAAAGCACCCATGGCAGCGTCGACTACATCCTCAGCAAAGTGCCGTTGCAGTTCAAATCCCTCAACTACATCCGGGGCCGCAGCTTCCAGCAGAGCCTGATCCTGATCGACGAATGCCAGAACCTCACGCCGCACCAGATGAAAACCATCATCACCCGTGCCGGTGCCGGTTCCAAAGTGGTGTGCCTGGGCAACCTGGCACAGATCGACACCCCTTACCTGTCTGCGACCAGCTCCGGGCTGACCTACCTCACTGAACGCTTCAAGGACTTCCCGAACGGGGTGCACATCACCCTGCAAGGGGTACCACGTTCGATCCTGGCCGAATACGCCGAATCGCATCTGTAACAGTCCACCGGAGCCGGGCGGCCCTAAAGCCGCCCGGTTTTTTATGGGCGTATGAAAAACCTGTGGGAGCGAGCTTGCTCGCGATGACGGTGTGTCAGTCGACATTTCAGGTGAATGGCAGGTTGCTATCGCGAGCAAGCTCGCTCCCACATTGGTTTGTGGTGACCCGATAATCGTGCGTGCGGAAAATTGACCCGCAGGTTTACAATCGACGCTCCTGATCAGGAGTAATCCCGTGCTGACTCATCTCGATTCCCAAGGTCGCGCCAACATGGTCGACGTCACTGAAAAAGCCGTGACGTTCCGTGAGGCGACCGCTCAAGCGCTGGTGCGCATGCTGCCCGAAACCCTGCAGATGATCGTCAGTGGCGGCCACCCCAAGGGTGATGTGTTTGCCGTGGCACGCATTGCCGGTATCCAGGCGGCGAAGAAAACCAGCGATCTGATTCCCCTGTGCCATCCGCTGATGCTGACCGGTGTCAAGGTCGAGCTCAGTGCCGAAGGCGAGGATTCGGTGCGCATCGTGGCGCGTTGCAAGCTGTCAGGGCAGACCGGCGTCGAGATGGAGGCCCTGACCGCTGCCAGCGTCGCCGCGCTGACGATCTACGACATGTGCAAAGCCGTGGACCGCGGCATGACCATCGAAAGCGTGCGTCTGCTGGAGAAGGTCGGCGGCAAGAGCGGACATTTCCAGGCGGAGCAGTCATGAACGTTACCGTAAAGTTTTTCGCCCGTTATCGTGAAGCGTTGGGTCTGGATTCGGTGAAAGTAGAAGGCAACTTCGCCACCGTCGACGACGTCCGCGCACTGTTGGCCCAACGTGACGGTGCCGAGGTGTTGAGCGAGCAGAACCTGATGTGCGCCCGCAACGAAGACCTGTGCCAGCTCGACGAGCCGGTCAGCGACGGCGATGAAGTGGCGTTCTTTCCGACTGTGACCGGAGGCTGAACCATGGCGATTCGCGTGCAGTCCACGGCGTTCGACCCTGGGGCCGAAGTCAACGCCATGCACGATGCCAATGTCGGCGTGGGTGCAGTGGTGAGTTTTGTTGGCTACGTGCGCGACTTCAATGACGGCCTCGACGTCGCCGGGATGTTCCTCGAACACTATCCCGGCATGACTGAAAAAGCGTTGGGCAAGATCGCCATCGAGGCAGAGCAGCGCTGGCCGCTGCTCAAGCTGGAAGTGCTGCACCGCATCGGCGCCCTGGAGCCGGGCGAGCCGATTGTCTTCGTCGGCGCGGCCAGCGCCCATCGTCAGGCGGCATTCGACGCCTGCGCCTTTGTCATGGATTACCTGAAAACCCGTGCGCCGTTCTGGAAGAAAGAAAACACCAGCGACGGGCCGCGCTGGGTCGAGGGGCGTGACAGTGATCATGCGGCGGCGGATCGCTGGAAGCAGTAGTTTCTGCGGCGTTCTTTAGTCAGTCTTCGCGGGCAAGCCCGCTCCCACAGGGTTCTGCGTCGTACACAAAGTTTGTGTTCATCCAGATCCACTGTGGGAGCGAGCTTGCTCGCGATGAGGCCTTTCGATTCAACCAATCACTCCCGGATTCACCACCCGACCATCGGCCGGAACGGGCTGCATTTACCTCATTGACGGTTCATACATAAAAGTCCAGTATGGAATTATAAGTACAAAAAAGTTTCCACCCGTTTCAGCTTTTTCTTCTGTCTTGCCAAACCAACAACAACCGCGAGAAAACGAACATGAAGAAGTTCCCCCTCATTACCGGTCTGGCCCTGAGCCTGTTGGCGTGCAGCTCTGTGTTCGCCGCCGAGAAAACCCTGCGCATCGGTATCGAAGCGGCGTATCCACCGTTCGCCTCGAAAACCGACAAAGGCGAAATCGTCGGTTTCGACTATGACATCGGCAATGCCTTGTGCGCACAGATGAAGGCCAAGTGTGTGTGGGTCGAAGGTGAGTTCGATGGTCTGATTCCGTCCCTGAAGGTGAAGAAAATCGACATGGCGCTGTCGTCCATGACCATCAATGAAGACCGCAAGAAGTCGGTGGACTTCACCCACAAGTACTATTTCACTTCGTCGCGTCTGGTGATGAAGGACGGCGCGGTGGTGGATGACCAGTACGCCAGCCTCAAGGGCAAGACTGTCGGTGTGCAGCGCGCCACCACCACCGACCGTTACGCCTCCGAGGTGTTCGAGCCCAAGGGCATCAACGTCAAGCGCTACAGCAACAACGAAGAAATCTACATGGATCTGGCCGCCGGTCGCCTCGACGCGATTTTTGCCGACACCATTCCACTGAATGACTTCCTGTCGATGCCGCGAGGCAAGGGTTACGCCTTTGTCGGGCCGGAGCTGAAAGATCCGAAATATGTGGGCGAGGGTGCCGGGATTGCCGTGCGCAAGGGCAACACCGAGTTGGTCAGCGAGCTGAACACGGCCATTGATGGCATTCGCGCCAGTGGTGAGTACCAGAAGATTTCGGACAAGTACTTCAAGTCGGATATCTACGGCGACTGACAAACCGCCATCGCGAGCAAGCTCGCTCCCACAGGTTCAGTGGTGTACATATCTCTTGCGCACGACTCGGACACTGTGGGAGCGAGCTTGCTCGCGATGAGGCCCTTCCAGCACATTTCTCAGGGCTCAGCCCTTCAATTCCTTCAAATGCTTGTACACCGTCGCCCGGCCCATGTTCAGCACATTGGCCACGTAGTTCGAGGCGCTTTTGCCCTTGAATGCGCCTTCGGCGTGCAACGCCAGCACCAGTTCGCGCTTGTGGTCGCGGGTCAGCAGATTCAGGCTCAACTGGCGCTCACGCAGCCATGCGTGGAGGAAGGTGTTGATCCGCTCCTGCCAGTCATCGCGAAACAGTGCATCCGGCTGCGGGATCAGCTTGGTCGGCGACAGGAACAGGTCCAAGGCGGCCTTGGCATTCTCGAACAGCGAAATATTCAGGTTGATGCACAACACCGCCAGCGGATGACCTTCGCTGTCCCGTAGCACCGTGCTGAGGCTGCGAATCTTCTGACCATCCCAATTGAGCTTTTCGTACGGCCCGATGTTTCGTTCGCTGACATCGTCGCTGAGCATGTCTTCCAGCGCCGAGTCGTCGCCGATTTCCCGCTTGGACAGGTTGTTGGCGATGTAGTCGACCTTTTGCGTGCGCAGGTCGTGCAGCACCACTTCGGCGTGGGGGAAAAACAACGTGGCGATGGCGTCGGCTATCGCGTGGAAGTTATCCAGGGACGTGTCGTCCAGGGCCGAGTCTTTTTCGGGGGCGTTCATACAGTGGAACTCCAGGCAGCGTCAGCGCCCCATCAAAGGGGCGCTGAAAGTGTGCCGTAATCGTGTGGACACGTCACCTGAGGATCAGGATCAGCCGAGGCGGGCAGGGGAGAGCATTTCGGCATTCAGGCCGAAACGGCCGAGCGACTCGGGCAACGCTGCACCGCGCACCAGTGCCGCGCTGGCCTGGCCCATGGCCGGCGAAGTCTGGATGCCATAACCGCCTTGTGCCGCGACCCAGAACAGCCCCGCTACCTGTGGGTCGAAGCCGGACAACAGGTCGCCGTCGCTGACGAAGCTGCGCAGGCCGGCCCAGGTGCGGGTCGGGCGGCGAATGGTCAGGGTCGTGGCTTCTTCGATCTGGTAGATGCCCATGGCAATGTCCAGCTCTTCGGGCTGCACGTCGTGGGGGTCCACCGGGTCGGCGTTGGCCGGCGAGCCGAGGAACATCCCGGCATCGGGTTTCATGTAGAAGGATTCGTCGAGGCTGACCAGCATCGGCCAATGGTGGATGTCCACGCCTTCGGGGCCGGCGAAGATGAACGCGGCACGGCGTTTGGGTTGCAGGCCCAGCGGTTTGGCGCCGGCCAGTTCGCCGATCTTGTCGGCCCAGGCGCCGGCGGCGTTGATGATGATTGGCGCGCTGAACGTCTGGCTGTTGGTCTGAACGTGCCATACACCTTGGCCGTCGCGGCTCAGGTCGACGACTTCGCTGTCGGTATGCACTTCGCCCTGGTTGCGGCGGATACCGCGCAAATAGCCCTGGTGCAGGGCGTCGGTGTCGATGTCGCTGGCGGTCGGGTCGTAGATGGCGCCGTGGACCTTTTCCCGGCGCAGGATCGGCACCAGCGCGCAGGCCTCGTCGGCGCCGAGCAATTGCATCTCCGGGACCGTGGTTTTTGCGCTCTGGTATTGCCTGTTCAGTTCGTCCGGGTCACCGGTCAGGTCCACGGTCATTTCGCCCCGCGGGGTCAGCAGCGGGTGTTCGCAGAAACCGCTGGGCGGGTTGTCGAAAAAGTCCCGGCTGGCCAGGGTCAGCGCCCGTACTTGCGGGGTGCCGTAGGCCGCGGTGTACAGCGCCGCCGAACGGCCGGTGGAGTGATAGGCCGGATGGGATTCGCGTTCGAGCACGATCACGCGGCCGTGCTGCGACAACCAGAAACCTGTGGAAGCACCGGCAATTCCGCCGCCGATGATGATGAAATCTGCCTGGCTCATGAACGTCTCCTGGTGGGGCGTAAATGCCTATGGTGAAGAAATTTTCTGTGGGAGCGAGCTTGCTCGCGATTGCGGTCAATCATTCAGCATGGATGTCGACTGACTTGACGCTATCGCGAGCAAGCTCGCTCCCACAGATGAGTGGTGGTGTCAGTGAGATAGGCGATAGATCGCATTGGCCAGTGCAATGTCTTCCAGGCCCAGGCCGATGGAGCGGAAAAACACGTGACGGTCGTAGTCGGGGCGCTGCACCTTCTCGCTGAGCAGGTCGGGCAGGTCGCCGACAATCGCGCCCTTGTCCCAGCCGTGCCGTTCGGCGGCGATCAGCATTTCGCCGGCCGAGCCCGGGGTGGTCAGGCGATAGTCGCAGAACACCTGCATGTCGTTGAGGCTCTGCGGCGGCACTTCGTGGGCACGCGGCGCATTGGTGCTGATGGAGGTGATCAACGCCGGTTTGCGCAAGCTCGATGGATCGATCACCGGACCGGCGGACGAGGTGCAGAGCATGATCACGTCGGCGTCCTGAACGGCAGCTTCGCGACTGTCGACGATGTTCAGGCGTGGCTCGATGTTTTTCAGCAGGCTCACGGTTTCGGCATCTTCGCTCAAGCTCGGCGAGTACAGGCAGATGCTCTGCCAGTCGCGCAGGCCTTTCACATAGTGCAGGTGCGCCTGGGCCACTTTACCGCTGCCGATGATGGCCAGGCGATTGGCTGTGAGTGGCGCGAGGGCGTCGACCGCCACGGCGGTGGTGGCCGCCGTGCGCGCGGTGGTCAGTTCTCCGGCATCGCACAACAACAGCGGCTGGCCGGTCTGCATCGACATCAGCAGCGTCCATGCAGTCACCAGCGGCCCCTGTTCACGGACGATGTACGGTGACGTCTTGATCCCGTACACGCCGTCTTCAGCCAACACGCCCAGGTAGTTGATGAAATCGCCCGCGCCCTGTGGAAACTCCACCAGTTGCTGCGCCGGTTGTACGGCCTGCCCGGCGGCCAGCTCGCGGAACAGTTTGCGCAGGATCTGCGGTACATCGACCTGCGCCAGTAGCTCGCGAGCCTGGGCTTGGGGGATCACTTGGGGCGTGCTGGACATGGTCGGCTCCGGAGATGGAAATAAACTAATTTGTCTATTATGGACTTTTAGTTATCGCGAGCAAGCTCCTGTTGAAAAAAAGCCGGGCGAAAAAAAAGCGCAGTCCGTTTCCGGCTGCGCTTGTCTTTTCAGCGTCGCTTAATGAGGACGCTTGCGTTCAACGGGCCGCAACAGATGCGTCGGTGGCGTTTCACAGCTGATCTTGCGCCCCAGCTTTTCCTCGATGGACGGTAGCTGGTAGGAGTCGTCTTCACCGGCAAAGCTGATGGATACGCCATCGGCACCCGCACGACCGGTACGACCGATGCGGTGCACGTAGTCGTCCGGCACTTCCGGCAGGGTGAAGTTGATCACGTGGCTGATGCCGTCGATGTGGATACCGCGACCGGCCACATCGGTGGCGACCAGCACGCGGATCTTGCCTTCGCGGAAGCCTTCGAGGGTCTTGATGCGCTTGTGCTGCGGCACGTCGCCGGACAGTTGCGCGGCGTTGATGCCGTCGCGCACCAGGCGTTCTTCGATGCGCCGCACTTCATCCTTGCGGTTGGCGAAGACAATGACCCGCTCCCAACCATTGTCGTTGACCAGGTTGTAGAGCAGCTTGTACTTGTCGGCACCGGCCACCGCGTAGATGTGCTGCTCGACGTTTTCGTTGGCAACGTTCTGCGACTCGATCTCGACGATCGACGGATCGGTGGTCCATTGCTTGGCCAGGTTCATCACGTCTTCGGTGAAGGTCGCGGAGAACAGCAGCGTCTGGCGCTCGGACTTCGGCGGCGTCTGGCGAATGATCTGGCGCACTTGCGGGATGAAGCCCATGTCGAGCATGCGGTCGGCCTCGTCCAGCACCATCACTTCGACCATGTCCAGATGCACGTCGCCGCGCTGGTTGAAGTCCAGCAGGCGGCCCGGCGTGGCCACGAGGATGTCGCAGTGGCGGGCTTCGAGGTGCTTGAGCTGCTTGTCGAAGTCCATGCCACCGACGAACGTCATGACGTTGAGGCCGGTGTACTTGGTCAGGTCGGCGGCGTCCTTGGCGATCTGCACCACCAGTTCGCGGGTCGGCGCGATGATCAGTGCCCGTGGCTCACCCATGTAGCGCTCTTTCGGCGGCGGGGTTTGCAGCAACTGGGTGATGATCGAGATCAGGAACGCAGCGGTCTTGCCGGTACCGGTCTGGGCGCGGCCGATGGCGTCTTTGCCCGCGAGGGTGAAGCCCAGCACCTGTGCCTGGATCGGCGTGCAATACGGGAAGCCCAGATCCTGGATGGCGTGCATCAGTTCAGGGGCGAGTTTGAAATCGTGGAAGCGGGTCTTGCCTTCCTGGGGTTCGACGACGAAGTCTTCGAGTTTCCATGGGATGACCGGTGCCTTGGGCTTGGGTTCGCGGCGCGGTTTGGCGGGTTTCGGCGTGTCGCTGCGCGGCTGCTCCGGGGCTGTGATCGCCGCAGGCTGGGCGTCTTCTACGGTCTTCGGCTCGTGCTTGGGTGCAGTCGTGGTGGCGGTCCGTTCAGACTGATTGCCGTCGGTGCGGTGGCCGGGAGCGTGAGACGGAGCGCTGGGGACTGGCGCGAGTTGCTCAGTCTCGCTTTTACCGAACATTTTCTTGAGTGCTTTGAGCACGGTCATCTCATCAATTGGTTAAGGAATGTACGCCGGGCAGTGTAATGCAAGAATCGGGCGCGGCGTAGTGGGATGGATCAAAGGGCGCTTTTAAACAGAAATGCTTAACGCAAGCGCTCGGCGAGCCAGACGCCGATGTCGCGAATTTCTTCAGGTAACACTTCGTGACCCATTGGGTATTCCTGCCATGTCACGGTGACACCACGCAGCTTCAAATGCTCGTAGGCGCTGCGCCCCATCGAGTTCTGCACCACATCGTCGTACTGGCCGTGCAGGCACAGCACTGGAATGCGCTGCTGGCTGGCGGACATTTCCAGTTGGTCACTGAAAGTCGGTGCATAAGTGGAGAGGGCGAGTACGCCACCCAGTGGTCCCTGCCATTTCAGAAACGCGGTGTGGAGCACCACCGCACCACCCTGTGAAAAACCTGCCAGGAAAATCCGCGAGGCGTCTATTCCGCTGGCCTTCTGCGTTTCGATCAGTTCGATGATCCAGTTGGCAGATTCTTCCAATTGCTCGCGGTTGATCGCGCGCGCGGGGCTCATGGCCAATATGTCGTACCAACTCGGCATCTCGTATCCGCCATTGATGGTGACGGCGCGGCTCGGCGCCTGGGGCAAAACAAAGCGGGTGCTCAACAGGGTTTCCTGCAGGGCTTCGGCCACTGGCAGGAAGTCGTAGCGATCGGCACCCAGGCCGTGCAGCCAGATAACGCAGGCATCTGCGGTCTTGACGGGTTCAAGAATCAAGGGGTTGGTCATGGCTGCTCCAAAAGTGTGCGTGCGCTCTTATTGAGTGCTAAGGCTGAGTGCGTGTCTGGTTGATCAGTTACGAAGATGTCGCAAGGTTACAAGTTTTGCTATTGACCTGCAGCTGAACCGCTTCGGAGAGCAGTGTGGTACGGGCTTTGCTATGGCGAAGTCTGTATGAAAAATCCCACGCCTGTCGGTAACACTATCAGGCCAAGGTTATTAGTGGGATTGAAAAGAATCCGGTGATGGATGTTCGCCAAAGGCCGATATGGGGCTTCGCGAACGTGAAAGGGCTACAGCCCGTTCGGCCGACTGGTGAGAGTGAGTTTTCCATGACGTGGATTTTCTCCTACTAGACTCATAGCTAACGTCTTACGTCGGTTGACCCCCAAAACAAGCCAACACGGGTCGACTACGCCTCAAAAGGGTGCGACAGGACTCACGCTCCGACACAACAAGAGCAAAACTGGAGGTTTGAATGAAGATGTTGAAATCCACCCTGGCTATCGTGACTGCAGCCGCAGTACTCGGTGTCAGCGGGTTTGCCCAGGCGGGCGCAACCCTGGATGCAGTGATGAAGAAAGGTTTCGTGCAGTGTGGCGTCAGCGATGGCTTGCCAGGCTTCTCGGTTCCGGATTCCACCGGCAAGATCGTGGGTATCGATGCTGACTACTGCCGTGCAGTAGCGGCGGCAGTCTTCGGCGACGCGACCAAGGTCAAGTTCAGCCAGTTGAACGCCAAGGAGCGCTTCACCGCGCTGCAGTCCGGCGAAATCGACATTCTGTCGCGCAACACCACCATGACCAGCTCCCGTGACGCGGGCATGGGCCTGAAATTCCCGGGCTTCATTACCTACTACGACGGTATCGGCTTCCTGGTAAACAACAAGCTGGGCGTCAAGAGCGCCAAGGAACTGGACGGTGCAACCATCTGCATCCAGGCCGGTACTACTACCGAGCTGAACGTTTCCGACTACTTCCGTGGCAACGGCCTGAAATACACCCCGATCACCTTCGACACCTCCGACGAAAGCGCCAAGTCGCTGGAATCCGGTCGTTGCGACGTACTGACCTCCGACAAATCCCAGCTGTTCGCCCAGCGCAGCAAGCTGGCTTCGCCGAAGGACTACGTGGTTCTGCCGGAAACCATTTCCAAGGAGCCTCTGGGCCCGGTCGTGCGTAATGGCGACGACGAGTGGCTGGCCATCGTGCGCTGGACTGGCTACGCCATGCTCAACGCTGAAGAAGCCGGCATCACTTCGAAGAACGTCGAAGCCGAAGCCAAGGGCACCAAGAACCCTGACGTTGCCCGTCTGCTGGGTACCGACGGTGAATACGGCAAAGACCTGAAAGTGAAGAAAGACTGGGTCGTGCAGATCATCAAGCAAGTCGGCAACTACGGCGAAGTGTTCGAGAAAAACCTCGGCAAGAGCACTCCGCTGGAAATCGACCGCGGGCTGAACGCTCTGTGGAACGCTGGCGGCATTCAATACGCACCACCAGTGCGCTGATGGTTCTATCACCCGGTGGGCCAACCACCGGGTGATGTTCTGTTCCATTATTTCCGGGGCACTTCATGCAAAATTCAATCGGCGCACCAAAGCAGAGGCTCAGCCTCAGCGATCCACGCGTGCGTGCTTGGGTATTCCAGATCATCACGATTATCGCGGTGGTCTCGCTGGGCTGGTATCTGTTCGATAACACCCAGACCAACCTGCAACACCGGGGCATTACCTCCGGTTTCGACTTTCTGGAGCGCAGTGCCGGTTTCGGCATCGCTCAACACCTGATCGACTACACCGAAGCGGACACATACGCCCGGGTGTTTGTCATTGGTCTGCTCAACACCTTGCTGGTGACCTTCATCGGCGTGATCCTGGCGACGATCCTGGGTTTCATCGTGGGTGTGGCGCGGCTGTCGAAGAACTGGATCATCGCCAAACTGGCGACGGTATATGTGGAAGTCTTCCGCAACATTCCGCCGCTGCTGCAGATACTGTTCTGGTACTTCGCGGTGTTCCTGACCATGCCGGGGCCGCGCAACAGTCATAACTTCGGCGACACCTTCTTCGTCAGCAGCCGTGGCCTGAACATGCCGGCTGCGTTGATGGCGGACGGCTTCTGGCCGTTTATGACCAGTGTTGTAGTCGCCATCGTCGCCATCGTGCTGATGAGCCGCTGGGCCACCAAGCGCTTCGAAGCCACCGGTGTGCCGTTCCACAAGTTCTGGGTTGGCCTGGCGATTTTCCTGGTCATCCCTGCGCTGTGCGCGCTGATTTTCGGTGCACCGGTGCACTGGGAAATGCCGAAGCTGCAAGGCTTCAACTTCGTCGGCGGCTGGGTGTTGATCCCGGAACTGCTGGCGCTGACGCTGGCTTTGACCGTGTACACCGCGGCGTTCATCGCCGAGATCGTGCGTTCGGGCATCAAGTCGGTCAGCCACGGCCAGACCGAAGCGGCGCACTCCCTCGGCCTGCGCAACGGTCCGACCCTGCGCAAGGTGATCATCCCGCAAGCCCTGCGCGTGATCATCCCGCCGCTGACCAGCCAATACCTGAACCTGGCGAAGAACTCCTCGCTGGCGGCCGGTATCGGTTATCCGGAAATGGTCTCGCTGTTTGCCGGGACCGTGCTCAACCAGACCGGCCAGGCGATCGAGGTGATTGCCATCACCATGAGCGTGTACCTGGCGATCAGTATCAGCATTTCCCTGCTGATGAACTGGTACAACAAGCGCATTGCGCTGATCGAGCGGTAAGGAAAAGCGCATGAGTACTCATACTTTCAAACCCGACATGCCACCGCCGGCCAAGGTCTTCGGCCCGATGGCGTGGATGCGCGCGAACATGTTCTCCAGCTGGCTCAACACCCTGCTGACCCTGTTTGCGTTCTACCTCATCTACCTGGTGGTACCGCCGATCCTGCAGTGGGCGATCCTTGACGCCAACTGGGTCGGCACCAGCCAGGCCGACTGCACGAAGGAGGGCGCCTGCTGGGTGTTCATCCAACAGCGCTTCGGCCAGTTCATGTACGGCTACTACCCGCCGGTACTGCGCTGGCGCGTGGACCTGACGGTGTGGCTGGCGATTGTCGGCGTGGCGCCGTTGTTCATCTCGCGCTTTCACCATAAGGCGGTGTACGGGCTGAGCTTCCTGGTGCTGTACCCGATTATTGCCTGGTGTCTGCTGCATGGCGGCGTATTGGGTCTGGACGCCGTGGCGACCAGCCAGTGGGGCGGCCTGATGCTGACCCTGGTGATTGCCACCGTCGGCATCGCCGGTGCGTTGCCACTGGGGATCGTCCTGGCGCTGGGCCGTCGTTCGAACATGCCGGCGATTCGCGTGGTCTGCGTGACCTTCATCGAGTTCTGGCGCGGCGTGCCGTTGATCACGGTGCTTTTCATGTCCTCGGTGATGCTGCCGTTGTTCCTGCCGGAAGGCATGAACTTCGACAAGCTGCTGCGGGCGCTGATCGGCGTGATCCTGTTCCAGTCGGCCTACGTGGCCGAAGTGGTGCGCGGTGGTCTGCAAGCAATTCCCAAGGGACAGTACGAAGCGGCGGCGGCGATGGGCCTGGGTTACTGGCGCAGCATGGGTCTGGTGATTCTGCCGCAGGCCCTGAAACTGGTGATCCCCGGCATCGTCAACACCTTCATTGCGCTGTTCAAGGATACGAGCCTGGTGATCATCATCGGCCTGTTCGACTTGCTCAACAGCGTCAAGCAAGCCGCCGCCGACCCGAAATGGCTGGGCATGGCCACCGAAGGCTATGTGTTCGCCGCCCTGGTGTTCTGGATTTTCTGTTTTGGTATGTCGCGCTATTCCATGCATCTGGAACGCAAGCTCGACACTGGCCACAAGCGCTAAGTCGCTACCTAATTTAGGAAGTTTTGTGATGAGCGAAGCAATCAAACCGCCTGTGAGCCCTGAAGGCATTATTCAGATGCAGGGCGTGAACAAGTGGTACGGTCAGTTTCACGTACTCAAGGACATCAACCTCAACGTCAAGCAGGGCGAGCGTATCGTGCTGTGCGGCCCGTCGGGTTCCGGAAAGTCCACCACCATCCGCTGCCTCAACCGTCTGGAAGAGCACCAGCAGGGCCGCATCGTGGTCGATGGCGTGGAGCTGACCAACGACCTCAAGCAGATCGAAGCGATCCGCCGTGAAGTCGGCATGGTGTTCCAGCACTTCAACCTGTTCCCGCACCTGACCATCTTGCAGAACTGCACCCTGGCGCCGATGTGGGTGCGCAAGATGCCCAAGCGCAAGGCCGAGGAAATTGCCATGCACTACCTGGAACGCGTACGCATTCCGGAGCAGGCGCACAAGTACCCGGGGCAACTGTCCGGCGGTCAGCAACAGCGTGTGGCGATCGCTCGCGCGCTGTGCATGAAGCCGAAGATCATGCTGTTCGACGAACCGACGTCGGCACTCGACCCGGAGATGGTGAAAGAGGTACTGGACACCATGATCGGCCTGGCCGAAGACGGCATGACCATGCTCTGCGTGACCCATGAAATGGGCTTCGCGCGCACCGTGGCCAACCGCGTGATCTTCATGGACAAGGGCGAAATCGTCGAACAGGCTGCGCCGAACGACTTCTTCGACAAGCCGCAGAACGAGCGCACCAAGCTGTTCCTGAGCCAGATCCTGCATTGATCAGCCCCTGGCACTGAAATAAACCCGGACTGAGTTCCGGGTTTATTTTTGTCTGCGGAAAACTCATACCCCTGTAGGAGCGAGCTTGCTCGCGATGGACTGGAGAACGCCGCGGGGTGCCTGCCAACCAGCGTTATCGTTGACGACCATCGCGAGCAAGCTCGCTCCTACAAGGGGGCTGTTGCCGTTCTGGGATATGTTGACTAACATGTCAGAAAATTCATCCTATGATTGGATGAAAGGGCGAATTCCATGTCAGAAATTTCTCCATTAGTGAAGCGATCCCTGGTCGATCAGGCCCTGGATCAGTTGCGCCTGCGCATCAACCAGGGCACCTGGGTCGTGGGCCAGCGCTTGCCCACCGAGCCTGAGTTGTCCGCCGAGCTGGGCATCAGTCGCAACACCGTGCGCGAAGCCATGCGCGTGTTGGCGTTTTCCGGGTTGATCGAAATCCGTCAGGGCGATGGCAGTTACCTGCGGGCGGTGGTCGATCCGCTCGATACTTTGAAGGCGCTGTCCCGTTGTTCTCTTGATCAGGCCCGGGAAACCCGGCACATCCTCGAAGTCGAGGCCATTGGCCTGGCGGCAGTGCGCCGAACCGATGAAGACCTGGTGGCATTGCGCGAGGCCCTGAGTGTCAGCGGCAGCCACTATCACGGCGATCTCGACACCTACATCGCCTGCGACCTGGTATTTCACCGCCGTCTGGTGGACGCCGCACACAACCCGACTCTCAGCGAGTTGTATCGCTATTTCTCCAGCGTCGTCGGCGCCCAATTGCGCCAGATCCTGAACATCGTCCCGCGCCGTCAGGAAGTGTTCGACCTGCATATCGAGTTGCTCGATGCCGTCGAGCAACGCGACCCGGAACGAGCCAAAGCCCTGTCGAGGCAGTTGATCAATGAACCTTGAAACCGAGAAGTCCATGCACCGCAGTGAGTTATCCACAGCCCTCAAACGTTCGGCCGAGCTGGAAGAGTTGCTGATCGATGCCGAGGCCGATGACGAACAGGTCCAGCAAGCTCACCCGGTTCTGCACCGGCCCTGGCTGTTGCTGCTGGGCCTGATTCTGGTGGCGCTGAACCTGCGCCCGGCGCTGTCGAGCATGGCGCCGATGCTCAGCGAGGTCTCGAAGTCCCTTGGCTTGTCGGCGTCCGCGGCGGGGTTGCTGACCACGTTGCCGGTGCTTTGCCTTGGCCTGTTTGCGCCGTTGGCACCCGTGCTGGCACGGCGATTTGGTGCGGAGCGGGTGGTGCTGGGCATTCTTCTGACCCTGGCGGGCGGGATCATCCTGCGCAGTTCGTTCGGTGAAATCGGTCTGTTTGCCGGCAGTGTGCTGGCCGGTGCCAGCATCGGCGTGATTGGCGTATTGCTGCCGGGCATCGTCAAGCGCGACTTCCCGAAACAGGCCGGGACCATGACCGGTGTCTACACCATGGCCCTGTGCCTGGGCGCGGCGATGGCGGCGGGTGCGACCGTGCCGTTGAGTGAACACTTCGACAAGAATTGGGCGATGGGCCTCGGCTTCTGGGTCATTCCGGCATTAGCGGCCGCACTGTTCTGGTTGCCGCAAGTCGGCCAGAAACACGGCGCGCACAACGTCGCCTACCGGGTTCGCGGATTGCTGCGCGATCCGCTGGCCTGGCAAGTGACCTTGTACATGGGCCTGCAATCGTCCCTGGCCTACATCGTATTCGGCTGGTTGCCGTCGATCCTGATCGGACGCGGCCTGACTCCGACCCAGGCCGGTCTGGTGCTGTCGGGTTCGGTGATCGTTCAACTGGTCAGCTCCCTCGCCGCGCCATGGCTGGCGACGCGCGGCAAGGATCAACGCCTGGCGATTGTGATCGTGATGGCCCTGACCCTCGGCGGTCTGTTCGGTTGCCTGTACGCCCCGATTGAAGGTCTGTGGGGCTGGGCGATTGTGCTGGGGCTGGGGCAGGGCGCCACGTTCAGCCTGGCATTGACTCTGATCGTGCTGCGCTCGCGGGACTCCCACGTTGCGGCGAACCTGTCGAGCATGGCCCAGGGCTTCGGTTACACCCTGGCGTCCATGGGGCCGTTCGCGGTCGGCATCGTGCATGACTGGACCGGCGGCTGGACGGCCGTGGGCTGGATCTTCGGTGTCATCGGCTTAGGTGCGATCCTCGCCGGCCTGGGGGCCGGACGTGCGTTGTACGTGCAGGTCGAAAGCGAAAAGGTCTGATTCCCGCACACTGTCGGTATTCGTCTTGCGAATGCCGATAGTGTTCGACCCATTTGCAGACTATCGTGCAGGCAATCTTTCGATACCCATTGCACAACAGGGAGTCTGCCCATGAGTGAAGTCCACAGCGCCTTGATCACCCGTTTCTACCAGGCCTTCCAGCGTCTCGACGGCGAGGCGATGGCTGCCTGCTACACCGATGACGTGGTGTTCAGTGACCCGGCGTTCGGCGAGCTTCGTGGTCGTGATGCTGGCGATATGTGGTGCATGCTCACCACCCGCGCCAAGGATTTCTCCCTGACCTTCGATCATGTCCGTGCCGATGATCGTATCGGTAGCGCCCATTGGGTCGCGACCTATCTGTTCAGCCAGACTGGCAATACCGTGGTCAATGACATCCAGGCACGCTTTGTCTTTCGCGATGGCAAGATTTGCGAACATCACGACAGTTTCGACCTGTGGACATGGTCACGCCAGGCCCTGGGTTTCAAAGGTCTGCTGCTGGGCTGGACGCCACTTGTTCGCAACGCCGTTCGCTCACAGGCCCTGAAGGGGCTGAAGGCATTCCAGGCCAGTCGCTGATAAGATCGCGGCTTGTTTTCCTTCAAGCCCTGATCGTTACGTGACCACCCTCAGCGAAAGCCCTGTCGACGCCGACACCCCCGCGAGCAAAACCTGGTTCGTCTACCTCGTTCGCGCGGCCAACGGTTCGCTCTATTGTGGGATCAGCGATGATCCCGTGCGTCGCTTCGCCAAGCATCAAAGCGGCAAGGGCGCGCGATTCTTTCTTTCCAGCCCGGCCATGGCCCTGGTCTACACCGAACGCTGTCGCGACAAAAGCGATGCGTTGCGTCAGGAGCGGCTGATCAAGAAACTCAAGAAGAGCGCCAAGGAATGCCTGGTGGCGAGCGCAGCGAGCACAGCCCCTGGCTTATCACTCTGACTGATCGGTTCCCATCAGGCAGATCTGTAGGCTGCCAGGTGATTGCGCGCTAAGCTGCGGACTCCTGATCCTTGCGGCGGAGCCGAGCATGTCCGAGTTGATTCTGCATCATTACCCGACGTCCCCCTTTGCCGAGAAGGCCCGCCTGCTGCTGGGCTTCAAGGGCTTGTCCTGGCGCTCGGTGAAGATCTCGCCAGTGATGCCAAAACCGGATCTCACGGCGTTGACCGGTGGCTATCGCAAGACACCGGTGTTGCAGGTCGGTGCCGATATCTATTGCGACACGGCATTGATTGCCCGGCGACTGGAGCAGGAAAAGGCCTTGCCGGCGTTCTTCCCGGAAGGTCAGGAAATGATCGCTGCGTCCTTTGCCGCCTGGGCTGATTCGGTGGTGTTCCAGCATGCGGTGAGCCTGGTGTTCCAGCCGGAATCGATTGCCGTGCGTTTCGGTAATTTACCGCAGGAAGCGATCAAGGCGTTTCTGGCCGACCGCGCCGGTTTGTTCAGTGGTGGTAGCGCGACAAAATTGTCTACCGAACAGGCGAAGCACCAGTGGCCGACGATCATGTCGCGTCTGGAGCAACAGTTGCAGCGCGAGGAGGGTGACTACCTGTTTGGCGAGCCGTCGATTGCCGACTTCGCCCTGGCTCATTGCCTCTGGTTCCTCAAGGCCACGCCGGTGACGGCTCCGCTGGTCGAAGCTTATCCGGCAGTCAATGCATGGCATGCGCGGGTATTGGGCTTCGGTCATGGCGCATCCAGCGAGATGAGCTCCGAGGAGGCTCTGGCAGTGGCGCGCACGTCCACGCCAGCGGCTTTGCCGGATGAGCAATTCGTCGATCCCAATGGATTCAAGGCAGGGCAGCAGGTAGTGATCGCAGCCACGGACTACGGTGTGGATCCAGTGGCAGGGGAGTTGTTGTTTGCCGGCCGCGAAGAACTGATTGTACGGCGCGAGGACGAGCGCGGCGGTGTGGTGCATGTGCACTTCCCGCGGTTCGGTTTCCGGATAGAAGCCTGCTGAAAAAACTTTGTGGGAGCGAGCTTGCTTGCGATGGCGGACTGACATTCGACAAAATTGTTGGCTGTGTTGGCCTCATCGCGAGCAAGCTCGCTCCTACAGAGTTACTTCAACGCAGCCAGAATCGCATCCGGGTCATACCCGCGAATCAGCGTCCCGTTCACATCGATGATCGGAATGCCCCCACCGCCCAGCGCCTGATAGTCCTCGCGCGCGGCAGCATCCTTCTCGATGTCGAACTCCTTGTACGCAATGCCTTTCTGGTCGAGGAAGCGCCGGGTCAGCTTGCAGTAACCACACCATTCGGTGGCGTAGAGCACAACGTTGGCCTTGGCCTGCGTCTGCGCCGACACCACTTGCGATGGATTGAACACCCGCTCGATCTTGCCCCAGTTCTGATAGGCCACGACCACCAGCAGGATCAGCAGGAATTTCTTCAGTACGCCGCCGAGCATCAGTTGCGACGCTTCAGCTGATCGGTGAGCGAAGTGGGCAGGCCCTTGATGATCAACGTGCCGGCTTCCTCGTCGTACTCGATCTTCGAGCCCAGCAGGTGTGCTTCGAAACTGATCGACAGGCCTTCGGCGCGACCAGTGAATCGGCGGAACTGGTTCAGGGTGCGTTTATCGGCCGGGATTTCCGGCGAGAGGCCGTAATCCTTGTTGCGGATGTGATCGTAGAAAGCCTTCGGGCGTTCTTCGTCGATCAGCCCCGACAACTCTTCCAGGCCCATCGGCTCACCGAGCTTGGCCTGGCTACTGGCGTAATCCACCAGGGTCTTGGTCTTCTCGCGGGCGTCGTCTTCCGGCAGGTCTTCGCTTTCAACGAAATCACTGAAGGCCTTGAGCAGGGTGCGGGTTTCACCCGGACCGTCGACGCCTTCCTGGCAGCCAATGAAGTCGCGGAAATACTCCGAAACCTTTTTGCCGTTCTTGCCTTTGATGAACGAAATGTACTGCTTGGATTGTTTGTTGTTCTGCCACTCGGAAACGTTGATCCGCGCCGCCAGGTGCAACTGGCCAAGGTCGAGGTGGCGGGATGGGGTCACGTCCAGTTCGTCGGTTACGGCCACGCCTTCACTGTGGTGCAGCAGCGCGATGGCCAGGTAGTCGGTTATGCCTTGCTGATAGTGTGCGAACAGCACGTGGCCGCCGACCGACAGGTTCGACTCCTCCATCAGTTTCTGCAGATGCTCGACCGCCACGCGGCTGAACGCAGTGAAATCCTGACCGCCCTCGAGGTACTCCTTCAGCCAGCCGCTGAACGGGAACGCGCCGGATTCCGGATGGAACAGGCCCCAGGCTTTACCCTGTTTGGCGTTATAGCTTTCGTTGAGGTCGGCGAGCATGTTCTCGATGGCCGCAGACTCAGCCAGTTCAGAGTCGCGGGCGTGGAGAACTGCAGGTGTGCCGTCGGGTTTTTTGTCGATCAGGTGGACGATGCAATGACGGATCGGCATGGGCTTCTCGGCTGAATGAAGAGAGGAGGGCGCGCTCCCCCGAAAAAGCGCCCAGTGTACCGCAACCACTGGTTTTGGCGCGGTGCGAAGGCCAATTCCCGGGCGACCGGCGGCGCTTATGCGATTTTTTCCCGATTTAGAGCAATAAAGCTGACCAAATGGGTAGCTGGAGGCGGATATTTCCCCGTCTCTGTGCTAGCTTTGCCCGGTCTTGCGCGAAGTCACTGCGTTAAGCGTGCAGTCAGCATTTGTCAGGTCGAACCAAACCCTGATTTCGGTATCTATAACCCCGATCCCGAGGTTATTTGGCCGAGGGTGCCAGATCCAGAAGATCGGGCTCGATAGCTGACATTGCACTCTGCAATCCATATGAATTTGATAGGGAAGGAACACTAAATGGCTCTTACTAAAGACCAACTGATCGCCGACATCGCTGAAGCTATCGACGCGCCGAAAACCACCGCGCGTAACGCTCTGGACCAACTGGGCCAAATCGTTGCCGATCAGCTGGAAAACGGCGGCGAAATCACTCTGCCAGGTATCGGCAAGCTGAAAGTGACTGAGCGCCCTGCCCGTACTGGCCGTAACCCTTCGACTGGCGCTGCCATCGAAATCGCTGCCAAGAAAGTGATCAAGCTGGTTGTGGCCAAAGGCCTGACCGACGCTGTTAACAAGTAAGACTTGTTAAAAAAAACCGTGCACCGGAGCGATCCGGGCACGGTTTTTTTGTGCCTGCGATTGTAGGAGCGAGCCTGCTCGCGATGGGCGCAAACGATAACGCGGGCAGTCTGAATGAACGCGTTGCTCTCAGGTTTTTCGCGAGCAGGCTCGCTCCTGCAGGTGGACGTGTTTTAGTTTTTAGGCGCCCAACGTTCGCGCCAAACCTGTTGCTGGACTGGAGTCTGGAAAGTCCACGCCACGAAGCGGCTCTGCTTCTGTCCCTGACCCATTTCCACTACCTGACTGTCCAGCGCGCCAGCCTTGTTCAGGGCCGCCTGGATCGCCGGCAGGTTCGACGCCTTCGACACCAGTGTGCTGAACCACAGCACTTGTTGCGCCACCTGCACACTCTCGCTGACCAGTTGCGTGACGAAACGCACTTCTCCGCCCTCACACCACAATTCCGCCGCTTGGCCGCCAAAGTTCAATACCGGCAGCTTGCGTTTCGGATCGGCCTTGCCCAGGGCTCGCCATTTGCGTGTGCTACCCCGTGTGGCCTCGTCCAGCGAGGCGTGGAATGGCGGGTTGCACATGGTCAGGTCGAACCGCTCTGCGCTCTCCAGCAGGCCGGTGAGGATCTGCTTAGGGTTGCTCTGCTGGCGTACCTGGATCGCTTTGTTCAGGCCATTGGATTGAATGATGGCCTTCGCCGCGGCGATGGCGGTCGCATCGATATCGGAACCGAGGAACTGCCAGCGATAGTCGCTGTAACCGATCAGCGGATACACGCAGTTGGCGCCCATGCCGATGTCCAGCACCTTCACGGCGGCGCCACGGGGGATTACACCGTCATTGCCACTGGCCAGCAGGTCGGCGAGGAAGTGCACGTAATCGGCGCGGCCTGGCACCGGTGGGCACAAGTAGTCGGCCGGAATGTCCCAGTGAGCGATGCCATAGAACGACTTGAGCAGCGCTCGGTTGAACACCCGCACGGCTTCCGGGCTGGCGAAGTCGATGCTTTCCTTGCCGTACGGATTGATGATTACGAATTTCTTCAGTTCCGGGGCACTTTTGATCAGCGCCGGAAAGTCGTAGCGACCCTGATGGCGATTGCGCGGGTGCAGGCTGGCCTTTTCCTTCGGGGCGACGGCCGTGGCCGGGGTCTTCGGGGCAGGCTTTTTGCGCGCAGGCTTGGGGGAGCGGGGGGCGGTCATGGCGGTGGTCGATTCGGGTATGGCTAAAAGTGGCGGGCATTGTCCCACATCCGGCCCGTGTGAACCCAATTGTGGCAAACACCGCTGTCCCTTGTGGGAGCGAGCTTGCTCGCGATGGCGGTCGGTCAGTCAATATTGATGTTGAATGTTATAGCCTCGTCGCGAGCAAGCTCGCTCCCACAGGGGATTTTTGGCGTTTGGGAAAATGGGACAGCAGGCACAAAAAAGGGAGGCCATTGCTGGCCTCCCTTTTTCATTGCGACTCGCCGTTACAAACTGGCAATCCGCGCATGCTGCTCGGCCAGCTTGCCCAGGGCCTGTTCGGCCTCGGCCAGTTTGGCGCGTTCTTTCTCGATGACTTCAGCTGGTGCCTTGTCAACGAAACCGGCGTTGGACAGCTTGCCGCCGACTCGTTGCACTTCACCTTGCAGACGCTGGATTTCCTTGTCCAGACGCGCCAGTTCCGCACCTTTGTCGATCAAGCCGGCCATTGGCACCAGTACTTCCATCTCGCCGACCAGCGCGGTGGCGGACAGCGGTGCTTCTTCACCAGCAGCCAGTACGGTGATCGATTCCAGGCGCGCCAGCTTCTTCAGCAGGGCTTCGTTCTCGGTCAGGCGACGCTGGTCCTCGGCGCTGACGTTCTTCAGGAACAGCGGCAGCGGTTTGCCCGGGCCGATGTTCATTTCGCCGCGGATGTTGCGGGTGCCGAGCATCAGGCCCTTGAGCCATTCGATGTCATCTTCGGCCGCCTGATCGATGCGTGTTTCGTTGGCCACTGGCCAAGGTTGCAGCATGATCGTCTTGCCTTCGATGCCGGCCAGCGGCGCGATGCGCTGCCAGATTTCTTCGGTGATGAACGGCATGAACGGGTGCGCCAGGCGCAGGGCGACTTCCAGTACGCGAACCAGGGTGCGACGGGTGCCGCGCTGGCGTTCGACCGGAGCGTTCTCGTCCCACAACACAGGCTTGGACAGTT
Organism: Pseudomonas sp. GW821-FHT12A04; assembly: GCF_058807755.1. NCBI lineage: Bacteria > Pseudomonadati > Pseudomonadota > Gammaproteobacteria > Pseudomonadales > Pseudomonadaceae > Pseudomonas > Pseudomonas sp. GW821-FHT12A04. The sequence continues at coordinate 90,099 of NZ_JBXAQZ010000011.1, read as the reverse complement.
CCAGGTACCAGTCGCAATACTGGTTCCAGATGAACTCGTACAAGGCTTGTGCTGCCAGGTCGAAACGGAACTGGTCAAGCTGGCGGGTCACTTCGGCTTCGGTGCGCTGCAGCTGCGAAATGATCCAGCGGTCAGCCAGGGACAGCTCAAAGGCTTCGCCGTTCTGGCCGCAGTCTTCGCCCTTGTCCAGTACGTAGCGCGCCGCGTTCCAGATCTTGTTGCAGAAGTTGCGATAGCCTTCGACGCGGCCCATGTCGAACTTGATGTCACGACCGGTGGACGCCAGCGAGCAGAAGGTGAAGCGCAGGGCGTCGGTGCCGTAGCTGGCGATGCCTTCGGCGAACTCGTCGCGGGTCTGCTTCTCGATCTTCTTCGCCAGTTTCGGCTGCATCATGCCGGAGGTGCGCTTCTGCACCAGGGCTTCGAGTTCGATGCCGTCGATGATGTCCAGCGGGTCCAGGACGTTGCCCTTGGACTTGGACATCTTCTGGCCCTGGCCATCGCGCACCAGGCCGTGGACGTAGACGGTCTTGAACGGAACCTGCGGAGTGCCGTCTTCGTTTTTCACCAAATGCATGGTGAGCATGATCATCCGGGCAACCCAGAAGAAAATGATGTCGAAGCCAGTCACCAGGACGTCGGTGGAGTGGAATTTCTTCAGGAACTCGGTTTTTTCCGGCCAGCCGAGGGTGGAGAACGTCCACAGGCCCGAGCTGAACCAGGTGTCGAGAACGTCGTTGTCCTGTTGTAGCGCAACGTCCGGGCCGAGGTTGTGCTTGGCCCGCACTTCGGCTTCGTCGCGACCGACGTAGACCTTGCCCGACTCGTCGTACCAGGCCGGAATCCGGTGGCCCCACCACAACTGGCGGCTGATGCACCAGTCCTGGATGTCGCGCATCCACGAGAAGTACATGTTTTCGTACTGTTTCGGCACGAACTGGATACGGCCGTCTTCAACGGCGGCAATCGCAGGCTCGGCCAAAGGTTTGGTGGACACGTACCACTGGTCGGTCAGCCAAGGCTCGATGACGGTGCCGGAGCGGTCGCCTTTCGGCACCTTCAGGGCGTGATCGTCAACGCTGACCAACAGGCCGGCGGCGTCGAACGCGGCCACGATCTGCTTGCGCGCTTCGAAGCGGTCGAGACCGGCGTATTCGGCCGGGATCTTGCCGTCGATGGTTTCGTTCAGCGTGCCGTCGAGGTTGAACACCTGACAAGCCGGCAGGACCGATGCGTTCTTGTCGAAGATGTTCAGCAGCGGCAGGTTGTGACGCTTGCCGACTTCATAGTCGTTGAAGTCGTGGGCCGGGGTGATTTTCACGCAGCCGGTGCCGAATTCAGGGTCGCAATAATCGTCGGCGATGATCGGGATGCGGCGGCCAACCAGCGGCAGCTCGACAAATTTGCCGATCAGGGCTTTGTAGCGTTCATCGTTCGGGTTAACGGCCACGGCGGAGTCGCCGAGCATGGTTTCCGGGCGAGTGGTCGCGACGATCAGGAAGTCGTTGCCTTCAGCGGTCTTGGCGCCGTCGGCCAGCGGGTATTTCAGGTTCCACAGGAAACCTTTCTCGTCGTGGTTTTCCACTTCGAGGTCGGAAATCGCCGTGTGCAGCTTGGTGTCCCAGTTGACCAGGCGCTTGCCGCGGTAGATCAGGCCGTCTTCGTGCAGGCGGACGAAAGCCTCTTTAACGGCCTCCGAGAGGCCGTCGTCCATGGTGAAGCGCTCGCGGCTCCAATCTACGGACGAACCGAGACGACGGATCTGACGGCTGATGTTGCCACCGGACTCATCTTTCCACTCCCAGACTTTCTCGAGGAATTTCTCGCGGCCCAGGTCATGGCGGCTCTGGCCCTTGGCTTCGAGCTGACGCTCCACCAACATCTGCGTGGCGATACCGGCGTGGTCGGTACCCGGCTGCCACAGGGTGTTGCGACCCTGCATGCGGCGGAAACGGATCAGGGCGTCCATGATCGCGTTGTTGAAGCCGTGACCCATGTGTAGGCTGCCGGTGACGTTCGGCGGCGGGATCATGATGGTGTAGGACTCGCCCGCGCCTTGCGGGGCGAAGTAATTCTCTGACTCCCAGGTGTTGTACCAGGAAGTTTCAATGGCGTGCGGCTGGTAGGTCTTATCCATGCGCGGCGGGACCCTATTGGCATTTATTCAGGAAAAGCCGGGAAGTATAGCGGGGATGAGCCCATGCGCGTAGAGCGAGGTGACAATGGGTGGGGGAAAAGTTGTGGTTTTTCGGGGAGTGTTTTGTCTGCAATGACGCCATCGCGGGCAAGCCACGCTCCCACAGGATCAGTGTCGATCACAAAATAGTGGTTCGACAAAAAACCTGTGGGAGCGGGCTTGCCCGCGAAAGCAATCTGTCAGGCGACCTGATTCAAATCGTTATGTCGCGTTTCCTTCAGGCACAGCACCGCGATCAAACTCAGCACCGCCGCCGCGGATACATAACCGCCGACATAACTCAACCCGCCCATCGCCACCAGTTTCTGGGCGAAGAACGGCGCCGCGGAAGCACCGACGATACCGCCCAGGTTGTAGGCCGCCGAGGCGCCGGTGTAGCGCACGTGGGTGGGGAACAGCTCCGGCAGCAACGCCCCCATAGGCGCAAATGTCACACCCATCAGAAACAGTTCGATGCACAGGAACAACGCCACGCCCCAGGTCGAGCCCTGGGTCAACAGTGGTTCCATGAGGAAGCCGGACAGGATCGCCAGCACACCGCCGATGATCAGCACCGGCTTGCGCCCATAACGGTCGCTGGCCCAGGCCGACAGCGGGGTGGCGGCAGCCATGAACAACACCGCGAAGCACAACAGGCCGAGGAAGGTTTCGCGGCTGTAGCCGAGCGTTGCCACGCCGTAACTCAGGGAAAACACGGTGGAGATGTAAAACAGCGCGTAGCACACGACCATCGCGCCGGCGCCCAGCAAGACGGGTACCCAGTATTGGCCGAACAGCTCGAACAGGGGGATCTTTACCCGTTCCTGGCGCGCCATGGCGTTGGCGAACACCGGGGTCTCATGCAGCTTGAGACGAACGTATAGGCCGACCATCACCAGTGCGGCGCTGAGCAGGAACGGAATACGCCAGCCCCATGAGCGGAACTGTTCGTCATCCAGCACCACGGCCAGGGTCAGGAACAGGCCGTTGGCCGCCAGAAAGCCGATGGATGGACCCAGCTGCGGGAACATGCCGAACCACGCGCGCTTGCCTTTCGGCGCGTTCTCCGTGGCCAGCAATGCCGCGCCGCCCCATTCGCCGCCCAATCCAAGGCCTTGGCCGAAGCGCAGGACGCAAAGCAGGATCGGTGCCCAGGCGCCAATGCTGTCGTATCCCGGCAGCACGCCGATCAGCGTGGTGCACACGCCCATCAGCAGCAGCGAGGCGACCAGGGTCGACTTGCGGCCGATACGGTCGCCGAAGTGACCGAAAAGGGCCGAACCCAAGGGGCGTGCAAGGAAGGCGATGCCGAACGTGAGAAAAGCCGAAAGCATCTGGGCGGTGCCGGATGTCTGCGGAAAGAACACCGGGCCGATCACTAGCGCGGCGGCGGTGGCATAGACGTAGAAGTCGTAGAACTCGATGGCGGTACCGATGAAGCTTGCGGTGGCCACGCGGGTGGCGGAGTTCGTCGGTTGCGCAGGTGTGGAGTCGCTGTAAGTCGTGCTGGTCGTCATGCGGTTATCCCTGACAGTCATGTGCTCCAGTGGAGCGAATTATTATGGTCGAGAACCCAGGGATGTGGGCGGAGGCACGGTCGCTGTTCAAGGTAGGAACAGTCGTCGGTTTGTTGCGGACTTTGCTGGTGGACAGGCCGGATGCTGCGAAGTGCGGGGTAAGCACGGGGCCGGCGAGGCTTGGGTAAGCGTTTCGATTATAGGAAGGTGGCTAACGATCGAACAAGAGGGCTTGCGAGGACAGGGATTTGTGTCGGGTTTTAGATAACGACAGGCATCGGGCTGGTCTGCCAGATCAGCACTCGCGTGACACGGTTTTCCTCGGTCTCGAGAATTTCCAGGCGATACCGACCGATCTTCAGGCACACCGCGCTTTCGGGAATGGTTTCCAGGGCCTCGGTGACCAGACCGTTCAGGGTTTTCGGGCCATCGCTGGGCAGGTGCCAGCCGAGGCTCTTGTTCAGCTCGCGAATGGACGCGGCACCGTCGATCACCAGGCGTCCGTCGGCTTGCGGATGAATGTGTGGGTTGTCCAGGCTCTGCTGACTTTCGAACTCGCCGACGATTTCTTCGAGAATGTCTTCCAGGGTGACGATGCCCAGCACTTCGCCGTATTCGTCGACCACCATGCCCAGGCGCCGCTGCTGCTTGTGAAAGTTGAGCAGTTGCAGTTGCAACGGGGTACTTTCCGGCACGAAGTACGGCTCGTGGCTGGCTGCCAGCAACGCTTCCCTGGTCAGGCTCGCATCGGGCAGCAAGTGAAGGATGTGTCGGGTGTTGAGGACGGCTTCGACCTGGTTGATATCACTGTGGAACACCGGCAGGCGCGTGCGCTTGTTGTGGCGCAGTTGTTCGATGATTTCCTCGATGGAGTCATCGAGATTGATGCCGTCCACGTCGCTACGCGGTACCAGGATGTCATTGACGGTAATGTTGTCCAGCGCGTGGATGCCTGGCAGCGGGTGGGGGCGGCTTGCGGTTTCGGAGGGCGCATGCCGCTCCGTCAGCGTTTCGTCCTCGCTTTGTTGCACCACTTTGGCTTTACGGGCGAATGGGCGCGTCAGCAGCTGACTGATGCTGTTGAGCAGCCATGCCGCGGGATAGATGATTTTCAGCGGCAACCGCAGCAGGTTGTTGCCCTGGGCCAGGATCGCATCCGGATAGCGGGTGGCGAGGGCGCGTGGCAAATAGTCGGAAAACACCAGCAACATGGCGCCCGCTCCGAGGCAGGCGACCCACGGGCCGTTCTCGGCCCAGGTGAACAAGGCCAGCAAGGTGCTGATGACCACCACGAGTGCACGGCAGAGGGTGTTGCAAAAAATCAGGCTGGCCAGTGGGAAGCTGAGTTTCGCTACCGGTTTGTCGCTGGAACGCGTTGCGGTGCGCTGGGCCAGCAAATGCTGGTGCGCCGCTTCGATGGCGGTAAACAGCCCTGACCATAAAACCAGCAGGGTCACTACCGCGAGCATCGGCCCTATGGGCAAGTCGTCCATTAATGCCGCCCGTCAGATATGCAGGATGTATTCACGAACCAGCTTGCTGCCGAAATACGCCAGCATCAGCAGGCAAAAACCGGCCAGGGTCCAGCGAATGGCTTTGTGCCCGCGCCAGCCAAGGCGATTGCGTCCCCACAGCAGCACGCTGAAAACGACCCAGGCCAGGCAGGCCAGCAGTGTTTTGTGCACCAGATGCTGGGCGAACAGGTTCTCGACGAACAGCCAGCCGGAAATCAGCGACAGCGACAACAGCGTCCAGCCGGCCCAGAGGAAACCGAACAGCAGGCTTTCCATGGTTTGCAGCGGCGGGAAGTTCTTGATCAGCCCGGATGGGTGTTTGTGCTTGAGCTGGTGGTCTTGAATCAGCAGCAGCAAGGACTGGAACACCGCGATGGTGAACATGCCATAGGCCAGAATCGAAAGCAGGATGTGGGCGAGGATGCCCGGCTCCTCATTGATGATCTGTACCGTGCCGGCGGGGGCAAAATGCGCCAGCAACACGGTCAAGGCCCCAAGCGGGAGCAGCAGGACCAGCAGGTTCTCCACCGGAATCCGCGAGCAGGCCAGCAGGGTCAGTGCGATGACCGCCACGGCTATCAGGCTGGCGGCACTGAAGAAGTCCAGGGCCAGGCCGGTCGGGGTCAGCAGGTGGGTGAGCAGGCTGACGCTGTGGGCCAATACGGCGAGCACGCCGAGCATGACCAGCAGGCGTTTGTTGACCTTGGCGCCGGACGCCAGGCGAGTGCCCTGGTAAATGGTCGCAGCGGCGTACAAGCAGGCGGCGGCGAGAGTAGTTAGCAAGCTGGGTGACAAGGGGAGCATAAATCCTGTTAGGCAAGCCCGAAAGTCGCTGAGTTTGGCATAGAACCCCCGCCACACGAAAGACCGCGCAACCCGACGGCGAGGTGTCCGCCGGCCGCAGTCTTCGCTATAATCCGCGACCTGCCCACGCCGCAGGCTCGCCGAGCACACGTTTAGTCCGGTCCGGGCCGCCATTATCCCGGTCTACACAGGGCCTGAAAGGATCGCGCAATGTTTGAAAACTTAACCGACCGTCTCTCGCAGACGCTGCGCCATGTCACCGGCAAGGCCAAGCTGACTGAAGACAACATCAAAGACACCCTGCGCGAAGTGCGCATGGCGTTGCTCGAAGCCGACGTCGCCCTGCCGGTGGTCAAGGACTTCGTCAATTCGGTCAAGGAACGCGCCGTCGGCACAGAGGTGTCACGCAGCCTGACGCCGGGCCAGGCCTTCGTGAAGATCGTCCAGGCCGAACTCGAAAGCCTGATGGGCGCGGCCAACGAAGATTTGAACCTGAGCGCAGTGCCGCCAGCGGTCATCCTCATGGCAGGTTTGCAGGGCGCTGGTAAAACCACCACCGCCGGCAAGCTCGCGCGCTTCCTTAAAGAGCGCAAGAAGAAGTCGGTCATGGTCGTGTCCGCCGACGTTTATCGTCCAGCGGCGATCAAACAGCTGGAAATGCTCGCCGGTGAAGTCGGCGTTACCTTCTTCCCGTCCGACCTGAGCCAGAAGCCGGTCGCGATCGCGCAAGCGGCTATTAAAGAAGCCAAACTCAAATTCATCGACGTGGTCATCGTCGATACCGCCGGTCGCCTGCACATCGATGAAGAGATGATGGGCGAGATCAAGGCCCTGCACGCCGCGATCAACCCGGTCGAAACCCTGTTCGTGGTCGACGCCATGACCGGCCAGGACGCCGCCAACACGGCCAAGGCCTTCGGCGATGCATTGCCGCTGACCGGTGTGATCCTGACCAAGGTCGACGGTGACGCCCGTGGCGGTGCCGCACTGTCGGTGCGCGCCATCACCGGCAAGCCGATCAAGTTCATCGGTATGGGCGAGAAGAGCGAAGCGCTCGATCCGTTCCATCCTGAGCGTATCGCCTCGCGCATCCTCGGCATGGGCGACGTGCTCAGTCTGATCGAGCAGGCAGAAGCGACCCTCGACAAGGACAAGGCCGACAAACTGGCCAAGAAGCTGAAGAAGGGCAAGGGCTTCGACCTCGAAGACTTCCGCGATCAGCTGCAACAGATGAAGAACATGGGCGGCCTCGGCGGGCTCATGGACAAGCTGCCGAACATGGGTGGCGTGAACCTGGCGCAAATGGGCAACGCCCAGGGTGCGGCAGAGAAGCAATTCAAGCAGATGGAAGCCATCATCAACTCCATGACCCCGGCCGAGCGCCGTGACCCTGAGATGATCAGTGGTTCGCGCAAGCGCCGGATCGCCATGGGTTCCGGCACCCAGGTGCAGGACATCGGCCGCTTGATCAAGCAGCACAAGCAGATGCAGAAGATGATGAAGAAGTTCTCCGCAAAAGGCGGAATGGCCAAGATGATGCGCGGCATGGGCGGAATGTTGCCCGGCGGCGGCATGCCAAAGATTTAGTGTCCAGTCACGCCAATACTGCTCAATTTTGGCGGCGCCTGTGGACCTCATGCTGCGTTGCCGCTCCTCGCCATAGCCAGCTATGACTCGTCGCGGCGCCTTGCCTGAGGTCCACAGTCACTCGCCAAAATATGAGCATTATTGGCGAGACTGGACAGAAGAATCCGCGCCGGTCATCGCACCGGCGCAGACCCGCAAGGAAGCGGGATCTCCAGCAAACCCGCACTTGGCGGGAGCTGACCGGCCGTTTTCAACGACGGCTCTATAGCAAATCTGCATGGCGGCCGATAGACCGCCGGAAAAAGTCATTTGCAAAAGTCCGGATATTCCTTAGAATATGCGGCCTTTCGGGCACCCATGCCCGCTGTGCCTTTAGATTTGCAGCACCGACTACAGGAACGATGTTCACATGCTAACAATCCGTCTTGCCCTTGGCGGCTCCAAAAAGCGCCCGTTTTACCACTTGACCGTAACCGACAGCCGCAACCCGCGCGACGGTTCGCACAAGGAACAGGTTGGCTACTTCAACCCTGTTGCCCGTGGTCAGGAAGTTCGTCTGTCCGTGAACCAAGAGCGCGTAGCCTACTGGCTGAGCGTTGGTGCACAACCTTCTGAGCGCGTTGCTCAGTTGTTGAAGGAATCTGCTAAGGCTGCGGCCTGAGCAATATGAACGCGACGCCAGCCATTGCTGATGATTTGATCGTTATCGGCAAGATTTATTCTGTTCACGGCGTTCGCGGCGAAGTGAAGGTGTACTCCTTTACTGATCCGATTAAAAACCTGCTGGACTACAAAACCTGGACGCTCAAGCGTGACGGTAATGTAAAGCAGGTAGAGCTGGTCAGCGGACGCGGGAATGACAAGTTCCTGGTCGCAAAGCTCAAGGGTCTCGATGATCGCGAAGAAGCTCGTCTTCTGGCCGGTTATGAGATCTGCGTGCCGCGCAACCTGTTCCCTGAACTGACCGACGGCGAGTACTACTGGTACCAGCTGGAAGGTCTCAAGGTCATCGATACGCACGGACAACTGTTCGGAAAAATCGATCACCTGCTGGAGACCGGCTCGAACGATGTCATGGTGGTCAAGCCTTGCGCTGGCAGCCTGGATGATCGCGAACGCCTGTTGCCCTATACGGAGCAATGCGTGTTGGCCGTCGACCTGGCCGCGGGCGAGATGAAGGTGGATTGGGACGCGGATTTCTAAGCGTGGCTAACTTGCGCGTAGAAGTGATCAGTCTGTTTCCCGAGATGTTTTCCGCCATCAGCGAGTACGGCATCACCAGTCGGGCGGTGAAACAGGGGCTCTTGCAGCTCACCTGTTGGAATCCGCGAGACTACACGACGGATCGACATCACACTGTGGACGATCGCCCGTTTGGCGGTGGTCCGGGCATGGTGATGAAGATCAAGCCCCTGGAAGATGCTCTGGTTCAGGCCAAGGCAGCAGCCGGGGAGGCGGCGAAGGTGATTTACCTGTCCCCCCAAGGCCGTCAACTGACTCAGTCGGCGGTACGCGAGTTGGCGAATCTGGATGCATTGATCCTGATTGCCGGCCGCTATGAAGGCATTGACGAGCGTTTTATTGATGCTCATGTCGATGAAGAGTGGTCGATTGGCGACTATGTACTGTCTGGCGGCGAGCTGCCGGCGATGGTCCTGATCGATGCGGTTACACGACTGCTGCCTGGAGCTTTAGGGCATGCGGACTCCGCAGAGGAAGATTCCTTTACGGATGGTTTGCTGGATTGCCCGCACTACACCCGACCGGAGGTGTATGCGGATCAGCGTGTTCCCGACGTATTGCTAAGTGGCAATCACGCGCACATCCGGCGTTGGCGTTTACAGCAGTCCCTTGGTCGGACCTTTGAACGACGCGCCGATCTTCTGGAAAGCCGCTCGCTTTCTGGAGAAGAGAAGAAGCTGCTCGAGGAATACATCCGCGAGCGGGACGATAGTTAACAACGTATCGATGGTAGATCCGACGATTTACCTTAGGAGCACAGCATGACTAACAAAATCATCCTTGCACTCGAAGCAGAGCAGATGACCAAAGAGATCCCTACCTTTGCCCCGGGCGACACCATTGTCGTTCAGGTGAAAGTGAAGGAAGGCGACCGTTCGCGTCTGCAAGCGTTCGAAGGTGTTGTTATCGCCAAGCGTAACCGCGGCGTAAACAGTGCATTCACCGTTCGTAAAATCTCCAACGGTGTTGGCGTAGAGCGTACTTTCCAGACCTACTCCCCGCAAATCGACAGCATGGCTGTCAAGCGTCGCGGTGACGTACGTAAAGCCAAGCTGTACTACCTGCGCGACCTGTCGGGCAAAGCAGCTCGCATCAAGGAAAAACTGGCTTAAGTCCAGCTTCCGATGCAAAAAAAGCAGCCTGCGGGCTGCTTTTTTGTTGCCTGCGATTTAACGAATTCTCCGGATCGCGGCCTGACGCGAGACCGAGTTGCGGCCATCTCGAGCAAGCTCGCTCCCACAGTAGATCTACTGCGAGCACAATGCCTGTGAACGCCATAGATCCCCTGTGGGAGCGAGCTTGCTCGCGATGCGATTTACATAGCGTCGCTGGTTTCAGGCTGAATCAACGCCAACAACGTCCACCCTGCTGAAGGCTTGACCGCACTGTCCGGCGTCACCACATGCACCCAGCCACTGTCATCACGAGCAAACAGCAGAGTCGCACGCTCGCCATGCAACGCCTGATAATCCTCCCAGCCAAAGCCCTCGGTCAGGTTCGTGCTGTACAACTCACCCCCCTGATGCAGCTGATTGGCCAGCTTGATGTAGGTTAACTCCTCATTGCCTAGCAAACGCCCGCGATGTTCATGGCTGGCGCGATGTTTGTCGGTGCGTCGGCTCTCCTGGCCGCTGGCCAGTCCGAACAGCCGTTGATGGCCGAAATCATGGCGAAAACGCATTGCGGCGAGGGTGTTCAACTCGCCGGACGGTGACAACGCCAGCAAATGCCCGAGGCCGACCAGATCCAGATGCGCATCGGCATGTTGCGAGGCCGGGTTGCCAAAATAGGTCGGCAAGCCTTCCATCCGGGCTGCGCGAATGTTTTCCCAGCTCGAATCTGTCAACAGTACGCGACTGCCCAGTTGCTGCAAGGCCTTGCCCAGCGTGCGCGCAGGTCCATTGGCGCCGATGATCAGAAAGCCGCTCGGTGCCGGTTCCGCCACCTTCAGCAGGCGCGCCAGCGGTCGTGCCGTGGCGCTTTGCAACACCACCGTGCCGATGATCACCGCAAAGGTGAGCGGCACCAGCAGCAACGCTCCCTGGTGACCGGCCTCATGCAGGCGAATGGCGAAGATTGCCGACACCGCCGCTGCCACGATGCCCCTTGGGGCAATCCACGCCAGCAGCGCCCGTTCGCGCCAACCCAGGCTGGAGCCCGCCGTGCTCAGCAGCACATTCAAAGGGCGGGCGATGAACTGAATGACCAGCAGCAAAATCAGCACCAGAGGCCCGAGACCGATCATGGCGTTCAGGTCCAGCCGTGCCGCCAGCAGAATGAACAGGCCGGAGATCAGCAACACGCTGAGGTTTTCCTTGAAATGCAGGATGTGCCGTACATCCACGCCTTTCATGTTGGCCAGCCACATGCCCATCAGTGTCACGGCCAGCAACCCGGATTCATGGGTGACCTCGTTGGAGGCAATGAAAATACCCAGGACTGCCGCGAGCGCCGCCAGGTTGTGCAGGTATTCCGGCAGCCACTGGCGGCGAATCAGGGTGCCGAGCAACCAGCCACCCAAAATACCGAACAGGCTCCCGCACAAAATCACGCCGCCGAAGGTCAGCAGGCTTTCCTTGAGGCCGTTACCTTCGGCACTGGCAATGATGAAGCTATAGACGACTACCGCCAGCAGGGCGCCGATGGGGTCGATGACAATGCCTTCCCAGCGCAGGATATTGGCAATCGACGCTTTCGGGCGCACGACGCGCAGCATCGGTACGATCACAGTTGGCCCTGTCACCAGGGTCAGGCTGCCGAACAGGATGGCCAGCAACCAGTCGAACCCCAGCAGCCAGTGAGTGGCGACAGCAATGACCACCCAGGTGGAGAGGGCGCCAATGGTGACCAGGCGATGGACGACGCTGCCGATTTCGCGCCACTCGGACAGATGCAGGGTCAGGCTGCCTTCGAACAGGATCAGCGCCACCGCCAAGGACACCAGCGGCATCAGTAATGGCCCGAACATTTCTTGCGGGTCGAGCAAGTGCAGCCCGGGGCCAGCCAGGATGCCGGTCAGCAGCAGAAAAAGAATCGCCGGCAATTTCAAGCGCCAGGCCAGCCATTGGCAAAGCAGCGCCGCCGCGCCTATCCCGCCAAATGCCAATAAAATCTGCTGCTCGCTCATTGCTGCTCCCTGTTCCTTGAAATGGCGGCCTATGAAAGACTAGCGGCTGTTTTCATGTCCAATCTTAATTTTGCGTGCAGCCTCAAGGCTGCATGATTCGAGTACCCATGCCTGCCATTGATCACCCACTGATAGACCAATTCCTCGATGCCCTGTGGTTGGAGAAAGGTCTTTCCGACAACACCCGCGATGCCTATCGCAGTGACCTTGCGCTGTTCAACGGCTGGTTGCAGGAAAAGGGGCTGGAGCTGATCAACGCTGGCCGCGAACTGATCCTTGATCACCTGGCTTGGCGTCTGGAGCAAAACTACAAGCCTCGTTCCACTGCGCGATTTCTCTCCGGTGTGCGTGGGTTCTATCGCTATTTGCTGCGGGAAAAACTCATCGCCGTCGATCCGACCCTTCGCATCGACATGCCGCAGCTGGGTAGGCCGCTGCCGAAATCCTTGTCGGAAGCCGACGTGGAGGCGCTGTTGAAAGCGCCGGACCTGAGCGAAGCCATTGGCCAGCGTGACCGGGCCATGCTTGAAGTCCTGTACGCCTGCGGCCTGCGAGTGACGGAGCTGATCAGCCTGACGCTGGAGCAGGTCAATCTACGTCAGGGCGTGCTGCGCGTGATGGGCAAGGGTAGCAAGGAGCGTCTGGTGCCGATGGGTGAAGAGGCAATTGTCTGGGTCGAGCGCTACATGCGCGATGGCCGTGGCGAACTGCTCGGCGGGCGTCCCAGCGATGTGTTGTTCCCGAGTCAGCGTGGCGAGCAGATGACCCGTCAGACCTTCTGGCACCGGATCAAGCACCAGGCCAAGGTGGCCGGGATCGGCAAGTCGCTGTCGCCGCACACCTTGCGCCATGCCTTCGCCACGCATCTGCTCAATCACGGTGCAGACCTGCGGGTGGTGCAGATGCTGCTGGGGCACAGCGATTTGTCTACGACGCAGATCTACACCCATGTTGCCCGGGCGCGCTTGCAGGATTTGCACGCCAAGCATCATCCACGCGGGTGAATCTCCCGAGATCCGCTTTTCTGTGGGGGCGGGCTTGCCCGCGAAGAGGCCGGCACATACAACATTGATGTCGCCTGATACGACGCTTTCGCGAGCAAGCCCGCTCCCACAGGAGATTGTGTCGCCACAAATGTCTTGCATCAGGTGCATTCGGCCATGTGGGCCTTATGTGATAGGCTGGGCCGGTTTGCACGATGGGCGTTTATGACCCGGTGTTTCGGCACGGGCGTTCTGATCGTCCCATTTGTCCGTCTTCAGGAGTTCTCATGCGTCTGACCCAGATTTTCGCCGCCGCAGCCATTGCGTTGGTCAGCACCTTTGCCGTCGCCGATGACGCGGCCGACAAAGCCATTCGTAAAAGCCTGGAAAACCTCCAGCTCGAAGTGCCGGTAGAGACCATCACCGCCAGCCCGTTGCCAGGCCTGTACGAAGTCAAGCTCAAGGGCAGCCGTGTGCTGTACGCCAGCGCCGACGGCCAGTACGTGGTTCAGGGCTACCTGTTCGATCTCAAGGACGGCAAGCCGGTCAACCTGACCGAGAAGACCGAGCGCCAGGGCATCTCCAAGCTGATCAACGCCATCCCGGTTGCCGAAACCGTTGTCTACCCGGCCATTGGCGAAACCAAGTCGCACATCACCGTATTCACCGACACCACCTGCCCGTACTGCCACAAACTGCACGCCGAAGTGCCTGAACTGAACAAGCGCGGCATCGAAGTGCGTTACGTCGCGTTCCCGCGTCAGGGCCTGGGCTCGCCGGGTGACGAGCAACTGCAAGCAGTGTGGTGCTCGAAAGACAAGAAAGCGGCCATGGACAAAATGGTCGACGGCAAGGAAATCAAGGCCGCCAAGTGCGATAACCCGGTCTCCAAACAGTTCGCCCTCGGCCAGTCGATCGGCGTGAATGGCACACCGGCCATCGTTTTGGCCGACGGTCAGGTCATTCCGGGCTACCAGCCTGCGCCACAAGTCGCCAAACTGGCGCTGGGCGCGAAGTAAATTCGCATCGTCACGGCAAGCCCTGACGATCATGGTCCGGTAGCGACATTCGCCGGGCCATCAATAGAGAGCCGCGAGTCTGCGGTTGTTTTCACGGCCGGCCTCGAGTCGGCCGTTTTATGGGGAGTTCACAGTGAAACCGGTCAAAGTAGGCATCTGTGGGTTAGGAACCGTCGGTGGCGGTACCTTCAACGTACTTCAGCGCAACGCCGAGGAAATTGCTCGTCGTGCCGGGCGTGGAATCGAAGTGGCACAAATTGCCATGCGCACGCCAAAGCCTCAGTTCCAAACGACCGGTATTGCGATTACCAACGATGTCTTCGAAGTGGCCACGAACCCTGAGATCGACATCGTCATAGAGCTGATGGGCGGCTACACCGTTGCCCGCGAGCTGGTACTCAAGGCCATCGAGCATGGCAAGCATGTGGTCACCGCGAACAAGGCGCTTATCGCCGTTCACGGTAATGAAATTTTCGCCAAGGCCCGCGAGAAGGGCGTGATCGTTGCGTTCGAAGCGGCGGTGGCCGGTGGCATCCCGGTGATCAAGGCGATCCGCGAAGGCCTGTCCGCCAACCGCATCAACTGGGTAGCCGGCATCATCAACGGCACCGGCAACTTCATCCTGACGGAAATGCGCGAGAAGGGTCGCACCTTCGAAGACGTATTGGCCGAAGCCCAGGCCCTGGGTTACGCCGAAGCCGATCCGACCTTCGACGTCGAAGGTATCGACGCCGCTCACAAGCTGACGATCCTGGCATCCATCGCGTTCGGTATTCCGTTGCAGTTCGACAAGGCTTACACCGAAGGCATCACCAAGCTGACCACCGCCGACGTGAACTACGCCGAAGCGCTGGGCTACCGCATCAAGCACCTGGGCGTGGCGCGCAGCACCGCGGCCGGTATCGAACTGCGCGTGCACCCGACGCTGATCCCGGCCGATCGCCTGATCGCCAACGTCAACGGTGTGATGAACGCGGTGATGGTTAACGGCGATGCTGCCGGTTCGACCCTGTTCTACGGCGCTGGCGCCGGCATGGAACCGACCGCTTCGTCGGTGATCGCCGACCTGGTGGACGTGGTCCGCGCCATGACTTCCGACCCGGAAAACCGCGTACCGCACCTGGCGTTCCAGCCGGATTCGCTGTCGGCTCACCCGATCCTGCCGATCGAAGCCTGCGAAAGCGCCTACTACCTGCGCATCCAGGCCAAGGACCATCCGGGCGTATTGGCTCAGGTCGCGAGCATCCTTTCGGAGCGCGGCATCAACATCGAGTCGATCATGCAGAAGGAAGCCGAGGAGCACGACGGCCTGGTGCCGATGATCCTGCTGACCCACCGTGTGGTGGAACAGCGCATCAACGACGCCATCGCTGCTTTGGAAGCCTTGGCGGGTGTGGTCGGTCCGGTCGTACGGATCCGTGTCGAGCACCTGAACTAAGCCGATATCGTTGACCGGGCTCGCTTGCGGGCCCGGCACTACGAACACTGTCCATTGGAGTCAGTCATGCGTTACATCAGTACCCGCGGCCAGGCACCGGCCCTGAATTTCGAAGACGTCCTGCTGGCAGGTCTTGCCACCGACGGCGGTCTGTACGTCCCGGAAAACCTGCCACGTTTCACCCAGGAAGAAATCGCTTCCTGGGCCGGCCTGCCGTATCACGAGCTGGCCTTCCGGGTGATGCGCCCGTTCGTCACCGGCAGCATTCCGGACGCCGATTTCAAAAAGATTCTTGAAGAAACCTACGGCGTGTTTGCCCACAGCGCCGTTGCGCCGCTGCGTCAGCTGAACGGCAACGAATGGGTGCTGGAGCTGTTCCACGGCCCGACCCTGGCGTTCAAGGATTTCGCCCTGCAACTGCTCGGTCGTCTGCTCGACTACGTGCTGGAAAAGCGCGGCGAGCGCGTGGTGATCGTCGGCGCTACTTCCGGTGATACCGGCTCGGCCGCCATCGAAGGCTGCAAGCACTGCGAAAACGTCGACATCTTCATCCTGCACCCGCACAACCGTGTGTCCGAGGTGCAGCGTCGGCAGATGACCACGATTTTCGGCGAGAACATCCACAACATCGCCATCGAAGGCAACTTCGATGACTGCCAGGAAATGGTCAAGGCGAGCTTCGCCGACCAGGGCTTCCTCAAAGGCACTCGCCTGGTCGCGGTGAACTCGATCAACTGGGCGCGAATCATGGCCCAGATCGTTTACTACTTCCACGCATCCCTGCAGTTGGGCGGCCCGGCGCGTTCGGTGTCGTTCTCGGTGCCGACCGGCAACTTCGGCGACATCTTCGCCGGTTACCTGGCGCGCAACATGGGCCTGCCGATCAACCAGTTGATCGTCGCCACCAACCGCAACGACATCCTGCACCGCTTCATGAGCGGCAACCAGTACGTCAAGGATACCCTGCACGCCACGCTGTCGCCGTCGATGGACATCATGGTGTCGTCGAACTTCGAACGCCTGCTGTTCGACTTGCACGGTCGCAACGGCGCGGCCATCGCCGGGCTGATGGATTCGTTCAAGCAGGGTGGCGGTTTCAGCGTCGAGCAAGAGCGCTGGACCGAAGCCCGCAAGTTGTTCGACTCGCTGGCCGTGGATGACGCGCAAACCTGCGAAACCATTGCCGAAGTCTACGAGCAGACTGGCGAAGTGCTGGATCCACACACGGCCATCGGCGTGAAAGCTGCCCGGGAATGCCGTCGCAGCCTGGACATTCCAATGGTGATCCTGGGCACCGCCCACCCGGTCAAATTCCCGGACGCCGTGGAAAAAGCCGGTGTAGGAAAAGCGCTCGAACTGCCGGTACATCTTTCTGATTTGTTTGAGCGAGACGAACGTTGCACCGTATTGCCAAATGACCTGAAGGCCGTGCAGGCCTTTGTCAGCCAGCATGGCAACCGCGGCAAGCCGCTGTAACCGGTCAGCGCTGTTACATTTTGAAGCCCGTCTCCTGACGGGCTTTTTCATTTCTGCATGCACACTTGTCGTGTTATCGCCGCGAAGGGACAGGCGAATGGATCACCAAGGACGTGGGAATGCTGTTTACAAGTGTGTTCAAGCCAGTCGCGCGCTGGCTGTTTTTATTCGGCATGCTGGGAATCGCCGAATGGGGAGGGGCAAGCCCTGCATCGATTCAGGAGCGTGGGAAGTCTGCCGCACGGTCAATGGTCGTGCTGGATGACCAGGAGTTGCAGTGGATGGCCAAGCATCCTCGGGTCGTGGTCACGGCGCTGGAATACCCGTTGTACCTGTTCAAGGATGAACATGGCCAATGGACGGGCTTGAACAGTGACCTGCTCAAGCGCATCAGTGACATGACGGGGTTGCAGTTCGTTTACCAAGAGTCTTTTTCCACCGATCAGATGCTGGCCCATCTGGAAAGCGGCGCTGCGGATTTGAGTACGACCCTGGCGATGAATGACGAACGCAAGGCGTTTCTCGATTTCAGTCATGCGTTCGGCGGTGCAGGATGGGTCTTTCTCGGACAGGCCGGAGCACCACCGGTGCAGTCGCTGGAGGATCTGGCGAAGCGGGTACTGGTGCTGCCGACCCGGCATGCACTGGAGGCGATGATCCGTCGTAATTATCCGTCCATCGAGTTGCGTTCGGTTAAAACCTACGCCG
The DNA here is from genome assembly GCF_058807755.1 of Pseudomonas sp. GW821-FHT12A04. Classification (NCBI taxonomy): domain Bacteria; kingdom Pseudomonadati; phylum Pseudomonadota; class Gammaproteobacteria; order Pseudomonadales; family Pseudomonadaceae; genus Pseudomonas; species Pseudomonas sp. GW821-FHT12A04. The sequence goes on along the minus strand of NZ_JBXAQZ010000011.1, from coordinate 72,508 downwards.
AAGCCCGTGCCTGGGTGGAAAGCGGCGAAGCCTACGCCACCATCGAAAGCGAAATCGGCGCCCAGCTTATTCCGTCGGGCCGGCTAAAGATCGACGCCGTGGTGCCGGGAAAATGGGATGCGGATTATCTGGCGGTGCGAAAAGGCCAGCCGCAGTTGCTGAGTATCCTCAACAAGGCGCTTGAGGCGTTTCCTGAACAGGAGTTGCGCGGCCTTCGCCTGAAGTGGTTCGGCGGCGCTACCGCGCCACAGGCGCCTGGCCTCTGGCAGCGGATTGACCAGTGGGTTTGCTGGGGCGTGTTGGTGGTCAGCCTGTTCGGTCTGTTGTCCCTGCTCTGGAATCGGCGGTTGGCGGTGGTGGTCAGGCAACGGGTCGAGGCTCAAAGCAGTCTGCGCGATCAGCTCGCCTTCCAGCATGCCCTGATGGATGCCATGCCTGACCCGATGTTTGTCCGTGATCTGCAAGGGCGCTTGATCATGTGCAACAAAAGTTATGAGGACGCCTTGTCGACGCGTTTTGACCGGATGCAGGGGCGGCAGTTGATCGAGGTCGATGCCATGCCCAGACAAACCGCGGAACTGCTGCATGCCGAGTTCATGGCGCAATTGAGTACGCGCAGGACGCGCTTTTTCGAGCGTCAATTGATGTTCAAGGACGGTGTCAGGGATATCTACCAGTGGACAGTGCCGTTTTATACGGCGGATGGCCAGCTACGAGGATTGTTGGGGGGATGGGCCGACATCGCCCGGCGCACCCGACAGACGTGATGGTTGGGTTTTTTCTCTGTCATGTTCGCCGTGCATGCTCTCTTGACTGGGCTGCAGGTTCGCCTGCAGTCAGTACCCAGAACTTTCTTCTCGGGCCAGCGGTCATTTGTAGTAGGCATGCCCCAGGCACGTTGTTTTCGGACTATTGAGTGGTGATCGGGATGGAAAGTATCAGTCTGTTGCTCGGTGAGGCGCTAAGCCCGTATCAGGTTACGTTGACCCCGTCAGGCATTCGTGGCGAATGCCGGGTGACCCTGAAGAATGCTATCGGCGAGACCGTGGTCGAGCGCGAGTTCAATCAGGCCCAGTTGAATGACAAACGCCTGCTGACGGATGTGGTCGACGGTTTGCATCGCGACGTGCTGATTGCTGAAGGACGTCTTGAGCCTTGTGTGATCGCGGCATTGCGTAATGCGGCGCAGGACAAGCTGCTGGCCAGCCGCAATTGAACGGTTTTTTGCGGGAACCTTCCCGCGCCCAGGTCAGTCAGACTTTGTAACAGCAGGATCAAGCATTGTGCTCCGGTGCTTGTAGCTTGCTGCTACTGGTCTCCAAGCAGACCACGTTTGACCCCGAGTCGTCTCCCCACTTCTCGGGGTTTCTTTTGCCCGGGATTTGTCAGGGGTGCGCCAGATTGTCGAAAAACGCCTTGGTGTCTTTCAGGTAATCGTTGCGGCTTTCGGGATCCAGCCAGGCGGCGTAGGCCTCATCTAGGCGTTCACGGGGAAGGGTGCGCAACACCTGGTTGATCTCGACAATGGCCTGCCGGCCCTTTGGCGTGTCGGTGCAACCGATATAACCGGACAGGTATTTGCCCGTGCCACGGATCGGATAGAACTGCAATTCATCCTCGGCAATGCCTTGCAGCGAGGCCTGGTAGCGTATTTCCGGGCGATAACCCAACAGCAGGCGTAAGCGTCCCAGGCGCTGCATTTGCAGCAGGCTGCCCAAGGCGTCGTTACCGTAATGAGGGGCCAGCGCGTCGGCTGGCGCTTGCTTGAGCAGTCCGTCGAGGTATTCGCCGTAATTGCGCTCGGCAATAATTCCCAGTTTTTCGCTACCGCTGGCGAGCAGCGCTGCCAGGTCCACTTCGTCGTCCTTGATAAATGGCGTCAGCACTTTCTGGTCGACGCGCCGCACGGCCAAGCCATTGCTCATGGCGCGGAAGACCGGAATGGAAAAGGCGATCCACTTTTCCCGTTCCTTGCTCCAGTTCAGCGCCGCGTCGCAGACGAGGGACGGTTCGTGGAGCATTTGCAGTCCACGCGCGCGATTGACCCTCATCACGCTGTGCTGGTATTGCGGCATGCCGGCAATCAACAGTGGAAGCAATTGATCGATAACGCCCAGACCCTTTTTCGGCCCGTCGAAAATCGTCAGCGGCGGCAGGTCGCGCTTGAGCCAGATCAGGGGTTCCCCGGTTTGCGCCAGGGCTGACGGGATCGGTCCAGGGAGCAGGAACAAGATCGCCAGCATGCACAGCAGCCGCCCGCCGCGTGGCGGGCAGTGTCGAACGGGCCATGCGGGCAGGTGCCTCAGCCTAGATGGCTCCGTCTTTGCGCAACTGTGCAATCTGCGTCGCGTCATAGCCAAGTTCCTGGAGTACCTGTGCGTTGTGCTCACCCAGTTGTGGCCCGACCCATTCACATTCCCCGGGTGTCTCTGAGAGTTTCGGCACAATGCCCGGCATCTTGAAGTCTTTGCCGTCCGGCAGCTTGGCTTGCAGGAACATTTCCCGCGCCAGGTACTGGGGGTCATTGAACATGTCTTCGGCACTGAAGATCCGGCTGGCCGGCACCTCGGCCTGATTGAGCTGCGCCAGCACCCTGTCCAGCGGCAACGAGTTGACCCAGCGATCGATGACGCCATAAATCTCGTCGCGTCGGGCATCGCGGCCATCGTTGCTGGCAAGCTGGGGGTCATTGGCCAAGTCTTCCCGGCCAATGATCAGCATGAAGCGTTTGAAAATCGCGTCGCCATTGGCGCCGATCTGCACGTGCTTGCCATCGGCACTGGTGTGGATCGAGGACGGGGTGATGCCGGGCATGATATTGCCCGTGCGTTCGCGGATGAAACCGAACACGTCGAACTCCGGAACCATGCTTTCCATCATCGCGAAGATGGCTTCATACAGCGCCACGTCCACCACTTGCCCCTGGCCGCCGTTGACCTCGCGATGACGCAGGGCCATCAACGCGCCGATCACGCCCCAGAGCGCGGCAATCGAGTCGCCGATGGAAATGCCGGTGCGCACCGGTGGGCGGTCTTCGAAGCCGGTGATGTAGCGCAGGCCCCCCATCGACTCACCGACTGCGCCAAAGCCGGGCTGATCCTTCATCGGGCCGGTCTGGCCGAATCCCGACAGCCGCACCATGACCAGCTTCGGGTTCAAGGCGTGCAGGACATCCCAGCCCAGGCCGAGTTTTTCCAGGACGCCGGGACGAAAGTTTTCGATCAGTATGTCTGCCTCACCCAGCAGCTGTTTCAGGATGGCCTGACCGTCGGGGTGCTTGAGGTTGAGGGTCAGGGACTTTTTGTTGCGGGCCTGGACGAACCACCACAACGAAGTGCCTTCATACAACTTGCGCCATTTGCGCAATGGATCACCGCCGTCCGGGGATTCGATCTTGATTACGTCGGCGCCGAATTCCGCGCAAATACGCGAGGCAAACGGGCCGGCAATCAAGGTGCCCAATTCGATGACTTTCAGACCGGAAAGCGGTTTGGCGGTGAACGGCATGCTGGATCCTGTGGGGCAAAGGTTGAGCGGATAGAGCGTTTTAACATAGCCGACTGTCAGACGCTCCAGCTTGATTGTGTTCAATTCGTGGATTGCCCGTCGCATCGGTTAGACTTGCCGCCTTTCCTCGTATCAAGAAGCCCGTACATGGCCCAGCCGTCCACGACCTACAAGTTTGAACTGAACCTCACCGACCTCGACCGCAGCGTCTATGAGAGCGTGAAGCAGACCATCGCCCGTCACCCTTCGGAAACCGAAGAGCGCATGACCGTGCGCCTGCTGGCCTACGCCCTCTGGTACAACGAGCAGCTGTCTTTTGGCCGTGGTCTGTCAGAAGTGGATGAACCGGCCTTGTGGGAAAAAAGCCTGGATGACCGCGTCCTGCACTGGATCGAAGTCGGCCAGCCGGATGCCGAGCGCCTGACCTGGTGCTCGCGCCGCACTGAACGTACCAGCCTGTTGGCCTACGGCAGCCTGCGCGTGTGGGAGGGCAAAGTGGTGCCGGCGGTGAAAAACCTGAAGAACGTCAACATCGCTGCCGTGCCTCAGGAAGTCCTGGAAACCCTGGCCAAAGACATGCCCCGCGTCATCAAGTGGGACGTGATGATCAGCGAAGGGACGATCTTCGTCACCGACGACCGTGGTCAGCACGAAGTCCAGTTGCAGTGGCTGGCCGGTGAGCGCGGCTGATTTTTCGCAACTGCCCCGCGTCACCCGGTTTTATCCTACGTATTGAAGAGAAGCATCTTTCACCCCATGCGCATCGAACCTCGCCTGCTGCCCGACACCCTGCCATTCCTCGGTGATATTCCGCCGCTGTTGACCCGCCTGTACGCGGCTCGGGGCGTGCTGTCCGAGGCGGAACTGGACAAGAGCCTGGCGCGGTTGATTCCGTTCCAGCAACTCAAGGGCATCGATGCCGCCGTGGATCTGCTGGTGACTGCGCTCGAACAGCGTCAGCGCATTCTGATCGTCGGCGACTTTGATGCCGACGGCGCGACGGCGAGCACCGTGGGCACCTTGGGTTTGCGTCTGTTGGGGGCGGCACATGTCGACTACCTGGTGCCCAACCGATTCGACTACGGCTATGGCCTGACACCGGAAATCGTCGCGGTGGCGCTTGAGCGTCAGCCGCATTTGCTGATCACCGTCGACAACGGCATCTCCAGCGTCGAAGGCGTGGCAGCGGCGAAAAAGGCCGGGCTCAAGGTGCTCGTCACCGACCACCACTTGCCCGGTGACGAGCTGCCGTTGGCCGATGCCATCGTCAATCCGAACCAGCCCGGTTGCGAGTTTCCGAGCAAGGCGCTGGCCGGTGTCGGGGTGATTTTCTATGTGTTGATGGCCCTGCGTGCGCGGTTGCGCGAGCTGGGCTGGTACACAAGCAGGCCGCAGCCGAATATCGGCGAACTGCTCGATCTGGTGGCTCTTGGCAGCGTGGCCGACGTGGTGCCGCTGGATGCCAACAACCGGATTCTGGTGCATCAGGGCCTGGAGCGGATTCGCGCTGGACGTGCCCGGCCGGGGATCAAGGCGATCCTCGAAGTGGCCAAGCGCGATCATGCGCGTATCACCTCCACCGATCTGGGCTTCATTGTCGGCCCGCGCCTGAACGCAGCAGGGCGCCTGGACGACATGAGCCTGGGCATCGAATGTCTGCTGACCGAAGACGCAGGTCTGGCCCGTGAGATGGCGGCGCAACTGGACGGCATGAACCAGGATCGCAAATCCATCGAGCAGGGCATGCAGCGCGAAGCGCTGGCGCAGCTCAAGGATCTGCCGGTGGAGTCGATGCCGTTCGGCTTGTGCCTGTTCGATCCCGAGTGGCACCAGGGTGTCATCGGTATCCTCGCGTCACGGATGAAAGAGCGCTATTTCCGCCCGACCATCGCCTTTGCCGATGCCGGAGATGGCCTGCTCAAGGGCTCGGGGCGTTCGGTCCAGGGCTTTCACATCCGCGACGCCTTGAGCGTGGTGGCGGCGCAGCATCCGAATCTGATCACCAAATACGGTGGTCACGCGATGGCGGCCGGCCTGACGCTGCCGGAAGCAAATTTCCCCTTGTTCGCCGAAGCCTTTGACGCTGAAGTGCGCCGGCAGCTGCGCGAAGAAGATCTGACTGGCCGCCTGTTGTCGGACGGCACCCTGGCGGTGGAAGAGTTCCACCTGGAGCTGGCTCGTGCCTTGCGGCATGCCGGTCCTTGGGGACAGCACTTCCCGGAACCGTTGTTTCACGGGGTGTTCCAGTTGGTCGAGCAGCGCGTCGTTGGCGAGCGGCATCTTAAAGTCGTGCTCAAAAGTGAATGTGGTTCGGTGAAACTCGACGGCATTGCCTTCGGGATCGATCGCGAAATCTGGCCGAATCCGACCATCAAATGGGTGGAGCTGGCCTACAAACTCGACCTCAACGAGTTTCGCGGCAACGAGACGGTTCAATTGATGATTGCCCACATCGAACCGCGTTGACCCGACACCTGTAGGTGCGAGCTTGCTCGCGATGGTCGTGAACGATGACGATACCCCGCGGTGTCCTGTCGTCCATCGCGAGCGAGCTCGCTCCTACAGGGGGGCGACATTCCCCGATGTCGACTAGGCTCTAAGCACTGCTTGATTTTGGCCTTGTGACGTCTTGTCGAATTTTTTGCCCGCGGGGGCGGGTGTTGTACCTTTTTCCTGTCACTCGTCGACTATTCAAACAGAACCTGGAGCCTGCCCACTGATTCGAGAGGTGCCCCATGAGTCTGCTGCTTGAACCCTTTACCCTTCGCCAATTGACCCTGCCCAACCGCATCGCGGTATCGCCGATGTGCCAGTACTCCAGCGCCGATGGCCTGGCCAATGACTGGCATCTGGTCCACCTCGGCAGCCGTGCTATCGGCGGGGCCGGGCTGGTGTTTACCGAAGCCACGGCGGTCACCGCCGACGGGCGTATCACGTCCGAGGATCTCGGTCTGTGGAATGATGAACAGATCGAACCCCTGCAACGCATCACCCGCTTCATCAACGCCCAGGGCGCCGTTGCCGGCATTCAGCTGGCCCATGCCGGGCGCAAGGCCAGCACCCACCGGCCGTGGCTCGGCAAGCATGGCAGCGTCAAACCCGACGAGGGCGGCTGGGTGCCGGTCGGACCTTCGCCGATTGCGTTCGACCCGCAGCACACCCAACCCAAACAACTGGATGACGACGAGATCGCCAAGGTGATCCAGGCCTTTGTCGATGCGGCAAAGCGCTCACTGACGGCCGGTTTCAAAGTGGTCGAAGTGCACGCGGCCCATGGTTACCTGCTGCATCAATTCCTGTCGCCGTTGAGCAATCAGCGTCGCGATCAATATGGTGGTTCGTTCGAAAATCGTATTCGGCTGGTGCTGCAGGTCACCGAAGCGGTGCGTGCGGTGTGGCCTGAAGAGTTGCCGGTATTTGTCCGGGTCTCGGCTACCGACTGGGTGGAAGACGGCTGGAACCCCGATGAAACCGTGGAGCTGGCCCGCCGCCTCAAAGCCTTGGGGGTCGACCTGATCGACGTCTCGTCGGGCGGGACGGCAGTCAATGCCGAAATTCCCACAGGCCCCGGTTACCAGACCCGCTTCGCCGAGCGGGTGCGCAAGGAGTCGGGCATGGCCACCGGCACAGTCGGCATGATCACCGAGCCGGCCCAAGCCGAGCACATCCTGCGCACCTGTCAGGCGGACATCATCTTCCTGGCCCGTGAGTTGTTGCGCGATCCGTACTGGGCGCTGCACGCGGACGACGACCTGGGCGGGCACAAGGCCGTGTGGCCGGCGCAATATCAGCGGGCGACTCACCGTGAGCAGCCCATTCATGAATCGGATTTGCGCGACTGAAATCCATCGATACGAAAAAGCCCCTGAATCGTGAGATTCAGGGGCTTTCGTTTATCCGGATCGTGGTCAGGCCGCTTCGATCTTGTTGCGGTTTTGCTCGATCTTGTTCAGGTAATCCTTGAGTTTTTCCTGCTCCGCGGCTGTGGTGAACAAGCCGAGCTTGCTGCGCCGCCAGAGGATGTCGTGTGCGGTAGTGGCCCATTCTTCACTGCACAGGTAATCGACCTCGCGGGTGTAGAGACCGCCGCCGATATGCTCGCCCATATCGCTTAGGTCCTGTACGCCTTCGAGCATGCGCCAGGTACGGCTGCCGTAGGAGGTGGCCCAGCGGCGAGCAATATTGCTTGGTAGCCAGTCGAATTTGTCGCGGATACGTGAGCTCAAGGCCTGTGGGGTGGTCATGTCTTCACCGCCCGGCAGCGTGGCGCTTGCGGTCCAGCTTGGCTGGATGTGCTTGAAGTAGGGTGCCAGTTGCGCCAGCGCCGACTCGGCCAGTTTGCGATAGGTCGTGAGCTTGCCGCCGAACACCGACAGCAACGGAGCCTCTTCGCCAGTGCCGGACAGCGCCAGGGTGTAATCGCGGGTCACGGCCGACGGGTTGTCGGATTCGTCGTTGCACAACGGGCGCACACCGGAATAGCTGTGCAGGATGTCCTCGCGGCTGATTTGCTTTTTGAAATGGGCGTTGACCACGTTCAACAGGTAATCGGTTTCGCCGTCGGTAATTGCAACCTTCGCCGGATCGCCGGTGTACTCGCGGTCGGTGGTGCCGATCAGGGTGAAGTGATTCAGGTACGGAATGGTGAACACGATGCGCTGATCTTCGTTTTGCAGGATGTGCGCGTGTTCGCCTTCGTACAGTTTCGGCACGATCAGGTGGCTGCCCTGGATCAGGCGGATGCCGTAAGGCGATTCCATCTTCAGGTCATCGCGAATGAACCTGGCGACCCAGGGCCCGGCCGCATTGACCAATGCCTTGGCGCGGATCGAAAACAGGCTGCCATCGGCGCGCTCCAGGTGCAGGTGCCACAGGCCCTTGGTGCGACGTGCGCTGACGCAGCGGGTCTGGGTGTGAACGTGGGCGCCTTTTTCCCGGGCGGCCATGGCGTTCAACACCACCAGGCGGGCGTCGTCGACCCAGCAGTCGGAGTATTCGAAGCCCTTGGTGATTTCGCTTTTGAGCGCGCTGTCGGGGCCGAACTTCAGGCTTTTCGAACCTTGCAGTTGCTCGCGCTTGCCCAGGTTGTCATAGAGGAACAGACCGGCGCGAATCATCCACGCCGGGCGCAGGTGCGGGCGGTGCGGCAATACGAAACGCATTTGCTTGACGATGTGCGGCGCCTTGGCCAACAACACTTCGCGTTCAGCCAGGGCCTCACGCACCAGGCGGAACTCGTAATGTTCGAGGTAGCGCAGGCCACCGTGAATCAGCTTGCTGCTGGCCGACGATGTATGGCTGGCCAGGTCATCCTTTTCACAAAGGAACACCGAGAGACCGCGTCCGGCGGCGTCCGCTGCGATCCCCACGCCATTGATCCCGCCACCGATGACGGCGATATCGTAGACCTCGGCGAGAGGGGGCGTAGGCAAGGTGGAAGTGGGCATCGGCTCGGCCTCGGAATTCTTTGATGTTCTGTATTTGAATTCGAACATTAATGTTCATTTGCGAAAATACTAGCCCATAAAGACGCCCGCAGCCAGTCAGCTTCGATTGAAAATACTCATCGAAGGGCCGTTAAAGGAAAATTTACGAACATTGAAAGGTTGCAGGCTGCTTTTGTGGCGAGGGGGCTTGCCCCCGTTCGACGGCGAAGCCGTCGCAGGTTGGGGCTATGAATGTGCCTATCTGAACTCGGCTGAATGGTTTTAGGGCCGCTTCGCAGCCCAACGGGGGCAAGCCCCCTCGCCACAGGGGAGCGGTGTGCTTAAACGACTTCCAGCCGAACCTTGTGCTGGTTCAACAACTGCGCCAGCGCCGGGGAGGGTTGCTGATCGGTGACCAGGCAATCGACCAGGCTGATCGGCCCCAGGCGAATCATGGCGTTGCGCCCGAACTTACTGGAGTCGGCCGCGAGGATCACTTGCCGGGCATTGGCGATGATCGCCTGGGATACCCGCACTTCCTGATAGTCGAAGTCCAGCAGGCTGCCGTCTTCATCGATGCCGCTGATGCCGACCAGGGCGAAATCGACCTTGAACTGATTGATGAAGTCGACACTGGCCTGACCCACCACGCCACCATCGCGCCGCACGTTGCCGCCAGTGAGCAGGACATCGAAATCGTCCTTGGCGCTGAGCATGGAGGCGACGTGCAGGTTGTTGGTGATGATCTTCAGGTGACTGTGGTTGAGCAGTGCCCGGGCAATGGATTCGGTGGTCGTGCCGATGTTGATGAACAGCGAGGCATGGTCGGGAATCTGCGCGGCAATGGCTTCGCCGATACGCTGTTTTTCATCGCGCATCTGATCGGCGCGCATGGCGTAGGCGGTGTTTTCAACGCTGGAGTCGTAAGCCGCGCCGCCGTGGTAGCGACGCAACAAATTGGCTTCCGCGAGCTGATTGATGTCGCGGCGAATGGTCTGCGGGGTAACTACGAACAGCGTGGCCATTTCCTCGATGCTGACATAGCCGCGTTCGCGGACCAGTTCGAGGATTTGCTGCTGACGGGGAGGCAGATTCATGGGGCGTCCTTTGGGCTGCCGTGCAAAATTTGCCCATGATGCCGCAGGAATCTGCTCCCGACCAGTTACATACAGATACGAGCCTGCGTCTTGGCTTATTCAGTCTCGTCTTCAGCCGCCCAATCGCGGGTACGGCTGACCGCTTTTTTCCACCCCGCGTAGAGTTTTTCCTTCGCCGTTTCATCCAGCGTCGGCTCGAACTTGCGTTCGATCACTGCCTTGCCGCGCAACTCTTCCAGGCTGCCCCAGAAGCCACAGGCCAGACCTGCCAGGTAAGCTGCACCCAGTGCCGTGGTTTCGCGCATTTGCGGACGCTCGACCTGCGTGCCGAGGATGTCGGCCTGGAACTGCATCAGGAAATTGTTCGCCACCGCGCCGCCGTCCACGCGCAGGGCCTTGAGGCGTTCGCCGGAGTCCTGTTGCATGGCGTCGAGCACGTCGCGAGTCTGGTAGGCAATCGATTCCAGCGCTGCGCGAATGATGTGATCTACGCGCACGCCGCGGGTCAGGCCGAACAAGGCGCCACGGGCGTACGGGTCCCAGTAGGGAGCACCAAGGCCGGTGAAGGCCGGCACCAGGTACACACCGTTGCTGTCCTTGACCTTGTTGGCGAAGTATTCGGTGTCGTGGGCGTCGTTGATGATCTTCAGTTCGTCACGCAGCCATTGCACGGTGGAGCCGCCGTTGAACACCGCGCCTTCCAGCGCGTAGGCCACTTCGCCACGTGGGCCGCAGGCGATGGTGGTGAGCATGCCGTGTTGGGACTTAACGGCTTTGTCGCCGGTGTTCATCAGCAGGAAGCAGCCAGTGCCGTAGGTGTTTTTCGCCTGGCCTGGTTCGACGCACATCTGGCCGAACAGGGCGGCTTGCTGGTCGCCAGCGATGCCGCCGATGGCGATGCCGCTTTTGGTGTGACCGTAGATTTCCGAAGAAGACTTCACTTGCGGGAGCATCTCACGCGGGATATCGAGGACCTCCAGCATCTTCGCGTCCCACTCCAGGGTGTGGATGTTGAAGAGCATGGTGCGCGACGCGTTGGTGTAGTCCGTGACATGCACCTTGCCACCGGTGAATTTCCAGATCAGCCAGCTGTCGACGGTGCCGAACAACAGCTCACCGTTGCGCGCGCGTTCGCGGCTGCCTTCGACGTTGTCGAGGATCCACTTGAGCTTGGTTCCGGAGAAGTACGGGTCGGTGACCAGGCCGGTGGTGTCGCTGATGTATTGCTCGTGGCCATCGCGCTTGAGCTGCTGGCAGATCTCGGTGCTGCGTCGGCACTGCCAGACGATGGCGTTGTAGATCGGGCGGCCGGTGTTCTTGTCCCAGACCACGGTGGTTTCGCGCTGGTTGGTGATGCCGATGGCCGCCACCTGGTCGTGGTGCAGGCCGGCTTGCGCCAGGGCCTCGACCATCACGGCGCTTTGGGTAGCGAAGATTTCCATCGGATCGTGTTCGACCCAGCCGGCTTGCGGGTAATGCTGTGCGAACTCCCGTTGGGCGGTGCAGACCACGTTCGCGTCGCGGTCGAAAATGATCGCGCGGGAGCTGGTCGTACCCTGATCGAGGGCAATGATGTAGTTCTTATTCTGTGTGTCGGTCATGTCGATTGCCTTGGACGAAATAAGGGAGTGAGGTCTGGCGCGCGATCAAAGGGCAGGGGCACGCGCCAACGGTATCAAGAAGTTCTGGGTTTGCCGTCAATGACAGCTGTTGCATCCTTTGTAGCAGGTACGGCGCTGGGCAGATGGCGGGCAATCAGCCCGCGATAGGCGGCAGCACCGAGGCAGGCACCGACAATCGGTGCAAAAACAGGAATCAGGAAATACGGGATATCGCGTCCGCCAGTGAAGGAAATTTCACCCCAGCCAGCGAAGAAAGTCATCAGTTTAGGGCCGAAGTCCCGCGCAGGGTTCATGGCAAAACCGGTCAGCGGTCCCATCGAGCTACCGATCACCGCAATCAACAGGCCGATCAGCAGCGGTGCCAGCGGGCCTTTGGGCAGGCCATTGTTGTCATCGGTCAGGGACATGATCACGCCCATCAGGATGGCTGTGATGATCACCTCGACCAGAAATGCCTGGGCGGTGGTCAGCACCGGGTTCGGGAAAGTGGAGAACACGGAGGCCAATTCGAGGCTGGCTTGAGTGCCGCGAACCATATGGTGCGTTTGTTCGAATTCGAAGAATAGATTGCTGTAGAGCGTGTAAACCAACAGCGCTCCACAGAAGGCACCCGCCACTTGGGCGAGTATGTAGAAAGGCAATTTACGTTTTTCGAAGTCCGCGAAAATGCTCAGGGCAATGCTGACGGCAGGGTTCAGATGAGCCCCGGAAACCCCAGCGGTAAGGTAGATCGCCATGCTGACGCCGACACCCCAGATAATGCTGATTTCCCACAAGCCAAAACTGGCACCCGCGACCTTGAGCGCGGCAACGCAACCTGTACCAAAAAAGATCAGCAGCGCCGTACCCAGAAACTCGGCCATGCATTGGCTCGAGAGCGACGGTTGTTGTAAAGCAGTTGTCATTGAAACCTCATTTTTTTTGTTGTCTGGCGCTTTTTCCATCATGGTCGGAGCGCGGTTTTCGCCGAGGCAGGATCCCCATCCTGGTCGCGGTTTACTGCTGGGTGCAGCGGTAGGACGTTTCGTACAGTTTCATAAACGAAAAAATATAGACAAGAAACGCTGCTGTCAAAGGTCGAAAGTGAACCATTGGTCACAAAGAAACTATTCGCTGTATGAATGACCGGGTTGTTGAGGAATGGGGTGGCCAGGCAATGGCGTCATGAATGCGCCGCTGTAGAGCCTTTTAATGATCAATGTCCTAGAATCGGGCGCAGTATTTTTCTTCTGCCGCCCAGTCTGGAGCTGCCATGACCCCCGCATTGGATTTGTTGAAAAAGGTTCGGGCCGAACATCGCGTACACAGTTACGAACATGACCCCAAGGCCGCCTCCTACGGGTTGGAAGCGGCGGAAAAACTCGGGCTCGATCCGGCGCAGGTGTTCAAGACCTTGCTGGCGGCCAGCGAAAAGGGCGAGTTGCTGGTGGCCGTGGTGCCGGTTGTCGGCAGCCTGGACTTGAAAGGGCTGGCCCACGCCGCTGGCGTGAAGAAGGTCGAAATGGCCGACCCGGCGGCAGCGCAGCGCTCTACCGGCTATCTGTTGGGCGGGATCAGTCCGCTGGGGCAGAAAAAGCGCTTGCGTACCTTCATTGATAATTCGGCCCAGCCCTTCGCCAGCATTTTTGTCAGTGCGGGGCGGCGAGGACTGGAAGTCGAACTGGCACCGGCGGTGCTGGCCGAGCACACCCAGGCCAGATTTGCCGATATCGGCCGTGCGTGAACATCATCGGAGTCCGCGCAGCGCTGTATGGTGAAAATCAGCCTGCTCTGTCACTGGTGCCGGCTGAGCCAGCGCGGCATGCTTTGTGGTCTGACAAAGGGAGAAGGTTATGCAACTGGAGTTTCATCAGGTCGACGCGTTCAGCAATCAGCCATTTAGCGGCAATCCGGCGATGGTCTATCGGCTCGACACCTGGCTCGCCGATGAGTTGATGCAAAAGATTGCCGCCGAACACAACCTCGCCGAAACGGCGTTTGTCGTGCGTGAAGGGCAGGGCTGGCACATCCGTTGGTTTACGCCGACCACCGAGGTGCCATTGTGCGGTCACGCGACGCTGGCTAGCGCTCATGTGCTGTTCGAGATTTATAAGGAGCCCGTCGAGCGACTGGACTTCACCTGCAAATCCGGCCCGTTGGGCGTGACCCGTGAAGGTGGGCGGCTGTGGCTGGATTTCCCGGCGATCACTGCATCGCCGGTGAACGTGATCTCGGACATCGAGCGTGCACTGGGCGTGAAGGCTGTTGAGGTACTGGCTTCAAATGAGCTGTTCGTGGTGCTGGAGTCGGAGCAAGCCGTGCTCGACTGCAAGCCGGACATGGTGGCCCTGGCGAAACTGCCATGGCTGGGCGCCATCGTGACGGCGCGGGGCGAGCAGCACGATTTCGTTTCCCGCTACTTCGCCCCGGCAATCGGCATCAATGAAGACCCGGTGACCGGATCGACCCATTGCCTTCTGATTCCGTACTGGTCGGAGCGCTTGGGCAAGTCGAGCCTGACGGCCTGTCAGCGTTCGACGCGAGGAGGGGAGTTGTTCTGCCGGCTGGAAGGTGACCGGGTGAAGATCGGCGGGAATGCGACGCTCGTAGCGAGCGGGACGCTGATGTTGAGCTAGCGAAAATCCAATGTGGGAGCGAGCTTGCTCGCGATAGCGGTGGATCAGTCAACATCTCTGTTGAGTTTGAAGCCGCCATCGCGAGCAAGCTCGCTCCCACGGGGATTGTGTTGTTTAGTTGGCCGTGCTGTAGCGCCGGACACCTGATTCAACAGCTGGAATCTGCGCCGCCGTGCTGCCGGACGCCTGGAACAGCACCAGGTGTTCAGCCGCGACACGAATACCCACCTCCGCCCCAATCTGACGATCGACATGGCTCGGGAAGATCGCCTCCAGCTGTGCGCCTGTCGGCAGTTGCAAGCGATACAGGGTCGATGCACCCAGGAACGTCTTGCCGGCAATTCGCGCCTTCAGTGCGCTGTCCGGCGCATAGACGATATCGTCCGGGCGCAGCAACACGTCCACGGCGCCGCCTACCGGCCAGGTGTAGGCCCGATTGCCGCGCAGCTCACCCAGTTCGGTTTGCACCGATTCTGGGCTGCTCAACTGACCGCGAATGAAATAGCCCTGGCCGATGAAACTCGCGACAAAAGGTGTCAGGGGTTCGTGATACAGGTTGTAGGGCGTATCCCACTGTTCCAGGCGACCTTCCTTGAACACACCAACGTGGTCGCTGACCGCGAAGGCTTCTTCCTGGTCGTGAGTCACCAGAATCGCGCTGGTGCCACGGGCCTTGAGGATGTCGCGTACTTCATGGCTGAGCTTGCGGCGCAATTCGCCATCAAGGTTGGAGAAGGGTTCGTCGAGCAACAGCAGTTGCGGTTCCGGCGCCAGGGCACGGGCCAGTGCAACACGTTGCTGCTGACCTCCTGAAAGCTCGTGGGGGAAACGCTTGCCGAGATTCTTCAGGTTGACCAGTTCCAGCAGCTCTTCGGTCACGCGATCCTTTTGCGGATGCTTGCGAATGCCGAAGGCGATGTTGTCTGCCACGCTCAAATGCGGAAACAGCGCGTAGTCCTGGAACACCATGCCGATGCGACGTTTCTCCGGCGCAAGGGTGAAGCCGGCGCTGGAGATGGTCTCGCCAGCCAGCTGGATTTCGCCTTCGTGCACCGGTTCGAAACCGGCAATCGCCCGCAGGGTGGTGGTCTTGCCGCAGCCCGACGAGCCCAGCAGGCAACCGATGTCGCCTGCGTTCAGGTGCAGGTTGAGGTTCTGCACCACGCGCTGGTCTTGATAGCCGCAGGCGAGGTTGCGCAGGTTAAGCAGTAATGGCTGGCTCATGCGTGGTGATACGCCGGTTCGACGAGGAACTCGAGCAGGGCTTTTTGCGCGTGCAGACGGTTTTCGGCTTGATCCCAGGCCACCGAGCGCTTGTCATCGAGCAGGTCGATGCTGATTTCCTCGCCACGGTGCGCTGGCAAGCAGTGCATGAACAGCACGTCTTCAGCGGCCAGGTCGAGCAGAGCGCGGTTGACCTGATACGGCGCGAACAGTTGCAGACGCTTGGCGGTTTCCTCTTCCTGGCCCATGGAGGTCCAGACGTCGGTGCTCACCAGGTGTGCGCCACGCACGGCTTCCTTCGGATCGCGAACGATGGTGACCCGATCACCGGCCTTGGCCAGGAACACCGGGTTGGGTTCATAGCCTTCCGGGCAGGCAACGCGCAACTGGAAGTCGAACTGGATCGCCGCTTCTATATAGCTGTTGCACATGTTGTTGCCGTCGCCAATCCAGGCCACGGTCTTGCCCTGGATGGAGCCGCGGTGTTCGAGGAAGGTCTGCATGTCGGCCAGCAACTGGCACGGGTGCAGGTCATCGGACAGGCCGTTGATCACCGGTACGCGGGAGTTGGCGGCGAATTCGGTCAGGTTGCTGTGGGCAAAGGTACGGATCATCACTGCATCGAGCATGCTCGACATGACGATGGCGCAGTCGCCGATCGGCTCGCCACGACCCAGTTGGGTGTCACGTGGCGACAGGAAGATCGCCTGCCCGCCGAGCTGGATCATGCCTGCCTCGAAGGAGATCCGGGTACGGGTCGAGGATTTCTCGAAAATCATTCCCAGGACGCGGTTTTTCAGAGGCTCGAACAGTACGCCGCGGTTACGCAGGTCCTTGAGCTCAACGCCTCGACGGATCACGCTGACCAGCTCTTCGGGCGTGCAATCCATCAGGGAGAGAAAGTGCCTTGCGCTCATCATTGACTACCTTTTGCTACAAACCGCAGATGCTCAAAGCCTTGTTTAACGGAACAACGGGCGAGACCTGCGGCGTAAGCCGCACGGGGCGACGAAATAGGGGAAGGCGCGATCTTATAATTAAATGTCGCGTCTTACCAATAGGGCTACAGTTTTTAGGGAGTTTCAGAGGTGCTACGGGTTTACCGAGGTAGCGCTTTTGAAGCCTGTTTCCTGATAGCAGCGGTTCATTTGTACACCGGCCCCTCGGGGCTTGGCAATCAGGCGAGGCGGCAATGGTGCGCTGACAGTCGGTTTTTGACTTGTCATTCATCAGCGCCGGGCTTGATGAGCACTGGCGCCCGATCGGCGAGCAGACCGGCGCGCATGGACCCCACGGACCGATTGAAACCCTTCAGGAATTTCAGTTGCAGGCGCCGCCCAGGCTGCCTTCGAACTGAACTCGGACGGCCATCGGCTGGCCTGATAACCCTCGATTCACAAGACGAACGTCGCTGGCGTGTCGGCGGCTCTGGCGCCATAGTTTTGTTTCCGCGGCCTACGTTGCCCGCCCATAACAAGACAGAGACTGGCCATGACCAAGACTCTCCATCACCGTGCTTGCCATTTGTGCGAAGCCATCTGTGGCCTGACTATCGAAACCACCAGGGGCGAAGGCGGTAACGTCCAGATCACTTCGATCAAGGGCGACCCCCAGGATACGTTCAGTCGTGGGCACATCTGCCCCAAGGCCGTGGCGTTGCAAGACATTCAGAACGATCCGGATCGCCTGCATCAGCCGATGCAGCGGGTGGGCAATGAATGGCAGCCCATCGAGTGGGAAGCGGCATTCAATCTGGTCGCCGAACGCCTCGCCGCCATTCAGGCGCATCACGGGCAAAACGCCGTGGCGGTCTATCAGGGCAACCCGAGCGTGCACAATTACGGGTTGATGACCCACAGCAATTACTTCCTCGGCCTGTTGAAAACCCGCAACCGGTTTTCCGCGACGTCGGTCGATCAATTGCCCCATCACCTGACCAGTCATTTGATGTACGGCCACGGTCTGCTGCTGCCGATCCCGGATATCGACCACACCGATTTCATGCTGATCCTGGGCGGCAATCCACTGGCTTCGAACGGCAGCATCATGACCGTGCCGGATGTGGAGAAACGCTTGAAGGCGATACAGGCCCGGGGTGGCAAGGTGGTGGTGGTCGATCCGCGCCGTAGTGAAACGGCGGCGATTGCCGACCAGCATCTGTTCGTACGCCCGGGCGGTGATGCAGCGCTGTTGTTCGGCCTGCTCAATACCTTGTTCGCTGAAGGTCTGACCCGCGACAGCCATCTGCCGGTGGACGGCCTGGAGGACGTACGGGAGGCTGTCGCACCGTTCACTGCCGAGGCCATGAGTCCGTTGTGCGCCGTACCGGCCGAACAGATCCGCCAGTTGGCGCGGGACTTCGCCGCGGCACCGAGTGCAGTCTGCTATGGCCGCATGGGCGTCTCGACCCAGGCCTTCGGTACTCTGTGCCATTGGGTGGTGCAGTTGATCAACCTGGTCACCGGCAATCTCGATCGCGTGGGTGGTGCCTTGTGCACCGAGCCAGCAGTGGATCTGGTGGCGTCGACCTCGGGCGGGCATTTCAATCTGTGGCAGAGCCGGGTTTCCGGGCGCCCGGAGTACGCCGGAGAACTACCTGTCTCGGCGCTGGCCGAAGAGATGCTCACTGAAGGGGAAGGGCAAGTCCGCGCGCTGATCACCGTGGCGGGCAATCCGGTGTTGTCCACACCCAATGGCCGACAACTCGAACAGGCGCTGGACGGGCTGGAGTTCATGGTCAGTATCGACCTGTACATCAATGAAACCACGCGTTACGCCGACCTGATCCTGCCGTCCACATCGGCGCTGGAAAACGACCATTACGACACCACGTTCAACCTGTTCGCGGTGCGCAACGTCAGCCGTTTCAACCGCGCCATCCTCGCCAAACCCCAAGGTGCATTGCACGACTGGGAGATTTTCGTCGGCCTGGCCAAGGCATTTGCCGTCAGGACCGGCAAAGAACTGAAGCCCACCATCGCCCCTGCGCAAATGATCGATCGCGGCTTGCGCATGGGAATGTACGGCGACAATTCAGAGCACAAGCTGTCGCTGGCGACTTTGTTCGATCATCCCCATGGCGTCGATCTGGGCGCGCTCAAGCCTAACCTGACGCCACGCCTGAAGACTGCCAATCAACGCATCCAGGCCGCGCCTGCGGCGATTCTCGCTGACCTGGCGCGCTTTGCAGCCTTGAAGGCGCCAGCCACCGACGAGTTGTTGATGATTGGCCGCCGGCATGTACGCAGCAACAATTCATGGATGCATAACTATCATCGGTTGGTAAAGGGCAAGCCACGTCACCAGTTGCTGATGCATCCGGACGATCTGGCCAGTCGCGGGCTCAGCGACGGACAGCGTGTTCGGGTCAGTTCGCGGGTGGGTGTGATCGAAGTCGAAGTGCTTGGCAGTCTGGACATGATGAAAGGCGTGGTCAGCCTGCCTCACGGCTGGGGGCACGCGCGGCCGGGCGTGCAAATGTCGATTGCCAGCAGTCAACCGGGCTCCAGCGCCAACGACCTGACCGACGAACGCCAGATTGACGAGCTGTCGGGAAATGCCGCGCTCAATGGTGTGCCGGTGATCGTGGTGGCGGCGTGAATCAGTCAGACGGAGAGACCGAGCAGGGCGCTCGGCTTTCCGTTACAATGCGCCACCGTGCCGACCCATGAGTCGGAAAGTTCAGCCGAGGTGCTCCATGGATATCATCGAAACGATTAAAGAGCAGATTGCCAACAACACCATTCTGCTTTACATGAAAGGCTCGCCGAATGCCCCGCAGTGCGGCTTCTCCGCGAAAGCCGCGCAGGCCGTGATGGCGTGTGGCGAAAAGTTTGCGTACGTGGACATCCTGCAGAACCCGGAAATCCGCGCCAACCTGCCAAAATACGCCAACTGGCCAACCTTCCCACAGCTGTGGGTTGCTGGTGAGCTGGTCGGCGGTAGCGACATCATGACTGAAATGGCTGCTGACGGTTCGCTGCAGAGCCTGATCAAGGACGCCGCCGCCAAGGCTGCTGCTCCAAAGACCGAAGCCTGATTCGCTTCCTGTAGGAGCGAGCTCGCTCGCGATGGACTAAAGAACGCCGCTGGGTGTCAGGCTCCCAGCGTTATCGTTAACGTCCATCGCGAGCAAGCTCGCTCCTACAAGAGCAGGCAATAAAAAGCCCCGCCACTCGAAAGAGGGCGGGGCTTTTTATTGCATCGAGATTAATGGCGTAGAACTTACTCGTCTTCGCCCATCTGCGATTGCAGATAGTTCTCAAGGCCCACTTTATCGATCAGGCCCAGTTGGGTTTCCAGCCAGTCGATATGTTCTTCTTCGGACTCGAGGATATCTTCAAGCAGTTCACGGCTACCGAAGTCGCCAACTTTTTCGCAATGCGCGATAGCCACTTTGAGATCGGCATGGCCGGTTTTCTCGATACGCAGGTCACACTCAAGCATTTCCTTGGTGTGCTCGCCGATGTGCAGCTTGCCCAGGTCCTGGACATTCGGCAGGCCTTCAAGGAACAGGATGCGCTTGATCAGCTTGTCCGCGTGCTTCATCTCGTCGATGGATTCGTGGTACTCGTGCTTGCCGAGCTTGTTCAGGCCCCAATCTTCATACATGCGCGCATGCAGGAAGTATTGATTGATCGCGACCAGCTCATTGGCGAGGATCTTGTTGAGATGCTGGATGACTGTAACGTCGCCTTTCATGATGGGGTCCTGCCCTGTATTAGCTGTCAATAGAGCAGAGTTTGAGCCTCGTATTTAATAGTGTCAAACCTAAGTTATTGAAACTTAAATGAAAATTAATCGGAATAAGAATGTTTGTGTTCCGCGTCTAGAGCATAACTAGTTGATTTTGAGGCATAAAAAAACCGGACATATGTCCGGTTCTTTGAAATTCGATGTTTAAGCCGCGGTAAATTCTGCTGGATAAGGAATTGCAGCCTGGGCCGTTTGCAGTTTGGTCAGGGTCTCGCGGACCACTTCCTTGGCGAGGCAGGCACATTTGCCGCACTGGCTCGCAACGCCGGTGGCTACACGGACTTCCTTGTAGCTGCAGCATCCTTCATAGATCGCATCGCGGATTTGACCGTCGGTGACGCCAGTGCAGAGGCAAACATACATAGGGAAGGACCGTCGCTGATTGTGACTCAATTGCGATGGATCTTAATGTTAACGAGAATGATTGTCAAAGTGGTTTCAGAGCACTTTTCGTCATAAACGGGTATGGCTGACGAACGGTCTACCTGGCAAATCGGTGATCCAAAACCGGCGGGGATTTCATCGTACGGGGAAAAAACAGCTAAGCCAGCTCAAACACGCGGTGTATGATGGCCGGTCTTTTGCGACCGGGGATCGTGTCACAGGGCTGTCGCCTCAGGGTGGCAGGCTGATGCGAGCCCTGTTTCTCACGCTATTACACCAGGAGATATCCAATGAGCGTACTCGTAGGCAAACAAGCCCCTGACTTCACCGTACCGGCCGTACTCGGCAATGGCGAGATCGTTGACAGCTTCACCCTGTCCTCGGCGATCAAAGGCAAATACGGCCTGGTGTTCTTCTATCCACTGGACTTCACCTTCGTTTGCCCGTCCGAGCTGATCGCTCTGGACAACCGCATGTCTGACTTCAAGGCACGCAACGTTGAAGTGATCGCTGTTTCGATCGACTCGCACTTCACCCACAACGCATGGCGCAACACTCCAGTGAACAATGGCGGTATTGGCCAGGTTCGCTACACCATGGCTGCCGACATCAAGCAGGACATCATGAAGGCCTACGACGTTCAGTCCGCTGATGGCGTGGCTTTCCGTGGCGCGTTCCTGATCGACGACAAAGGCGTTGTCCGCTCGCAGATCGTCAACGACCTGCCGCTGGGCCGTAACATGGAAGAGTTGATCCGTCTGGTCGACGCTCTGCAATTCCACGAAGAGCACGGCGAAGTCTGCCCTGCCAACTGGAAAAAAGGCGACAAAGGCATGAACGCTTCGCCAGAAGGCGTTGCTGCTTACCTGACCGAGCACGCTGCCGCTCTGTAAGGCGTTCCAGGTATAAAAAAACCGGCCTTCGAGGCCGGTTTTTTTATGGACGGAATTCACTCAGTCGTCTGTAGGAGCGAGCCTGCTCGCGATGGACTTGAGAGCGCCGCTGGGTGTCAGGCTCCCCGCGTTATCGTTCACGACCATCGCGAGCAAGCTCGCTCCCACATTGATTCGTGAGTGCACTCAGTCGCCGAAGTCTTCCCAACCACCCATCTGTTTCCAGCGATTGACGATGCCGCAGAACAGCTCTGCCGTCTTCTCGGTGTCGTAGCGAGCCGAGTGAGCCTCGCGACCGTCGAAGTCGATGTCCGCTGCCTGGCACGCCTTGGCCAACACGGTTTGGCCGTAAGCGAGACCGGCCAGCGTTGCGGTATCGAAGCTGGAGAACGGATGGAACGGATTGCGCTTCATGTCCAACCGTGCAACCGCCGCATTCAGGAAGCCCAGGTCGAAACTGCTGTTATGCCCGACCAGGATCGCCCGTTTGCAACCGTTGGCCTTGAGGGCCTTGCGCACGCCGCGGAAGATATCGTTCAGGGCAGACTCTTCACTCACCGCCATGCGCAGCGGGTGATCGAGCTTGATCCCGGTGAATTCCAGGGCTGCCGCTTCGATGTTCGCACCCTCGAACGGCTCGACACGGAAAAAGTAGGTGTGATCCGGGTAAACAAAACCCTTTTCATCCATGGCGATGGTGGTCGCGGCGATCTCCAGCAGGGCGTCGGTGGCCGAGTTGAAGCCACCGGTCTCTACGTCGACGACAACCGGCAGGTAACCACGAAACCTTGCCGCCATTGGATGACGAGGGCCGCCTCCGCCGCCATTGCCTTCCAGTTCGTCGTCGAAATGGTCTTCACTCACGCGTGTTCCTCCAGCAGGCGCCAGCGCAGTTTTTCACCGGCGCGCAGCGGGATAACGGTCAGCTCGCCAAATGGCAGGCTGGTCGGGGCGGTCCACTCTTCGCGGACCAGGGTGATGCGATCGGTGTTGGCCGGCAGACCATAGAACCGAGGGCCGTTGAGGCTGGCGAAGGCCTCGAGCTTGTCCAGCGCATTGCGCTGTTCGAAGGCTTCGGCGTACATCTCGATTGCCGCATAGGCGGTGTAGCAACCGGCGCAGCCGCAGGCCGCTTCCTTGGCATGCTGGGCGTGGGGGGCCGAGTCGGTGCCGAGGAAGAACTTGTCGCTGCCGCTGGTGGCCGCGTCGAGCAGGGCTTCCTGGTGGGTATTGCGCTTGAGGATCGGCAGGCAATAGAAGTGCGGCCGAATCCCGCCCACCAGCATGTGGTTGCGGTTGTACAGCAGGTGATGCGCGGTGATGGTCGCGCCCACGTTGGCCGAAGCCGAGTTGACGAACTGCACGGCGTCCGCGGTGGTGATGTGTTCGAAGACCACTTTGAGGGCCGGGAAACGCTCGACCACACGACGCAAGTGCTCGTCGATGAAGATTTTTTCCCGGTCGAACACGTCGACATCGCCCCGGGTGACTTCACCGTGGACCAACAACGGCATCCCGACTTCGGCCATGGCCTCGAGTGCAGGGAAGATCTTGTCGATGCTGGTGACGCCAGAATCCGAGTTGGTGGTCGCGCCGGCCGGGTACAGCTTGGCGGCGTGAATGAATCCGCTGGCCTTGGCCTCGCGAATTTCTTCAGGCTGGGTGCGGTCGGTCAGGTACAGGACCATCAGTGGCTCGAACAGGCTGCCGGCCGGGCGGGCAGCGAGAATCCGCTGCCGATAGCCGTCGGCTTCGGCCGCATTGCGTACCGGTGGAACCAGGTTGGGCATGATGATGGCGCGGCCAAAGGTGCGCGCGACATCCGCGACGGTATTGGTCAGCACGGCACCATCGCGAAGATGAATATGCCAGTCGTCGGGACGCAGCAGGGTCAGGCGGTCGGACATGAGGGGATTCCAGGCGGGTCAAACTCAAGGGAATGCTACCGGAAAAGACTCTTGCAGGCACTCGCTATCAAGTTTTGCAGGAAGCTTCCGATATCCAACAGGTATGCCGTAAACATGTGTGTGTCGGTCTTTTTGTTGTAGAAGCCAGTGGAGCCTCCCGTGCGCCAGCGTTATTTAGCCTTGCTCAGTGTGTTTGCCAGCCTTCCGGCGATGGCGCTCACTTTCCAGACACGTCTGGAGAACATTGAGTGGACGGTCGAAGGCGACAAGTTCGAATGCCGCCTGACTCAGCCGGTTACCGACTTCGGCTCGGGCGAGTTCGTGCGTCGTGCCGGTGAGCAGGCGACTTTCCGCCTGAAAGCCTACAACCCGATGATCGGCGGTGGTTCGGCCACCTTGCTGGCCGCTGCCGCGCCGTGGCAACCGGGCCGTGACGATATCAACCTGGGCACGGTGAGAATCGGCAGTGGCAACGTATTGTTCAACAGCTCACAGGTTCAGGCCGGGCGTTTGATCAGTGGCCTGATGGACGGTCGCAGCCCGGTCGTTCGACATTCCTCGGGGGATGGGCGGGTGTCGGAAGTACGCTTGTTGCCGGTCAGGTTCACCAAGGCGTTTGCCGACTACCAGGGGTGCGTGGCGAAACTGTTGCCACAGAATTTCGAACAGGTGAAGCAATCGGAAATCGGCTTCCCCGGCGGCGGAATCGAACTCGACAGCGCCGCAAAAGCCAAACTGCAGGTAATGCTGGAGTACATGAAGGCCGATCCGACGGTCAATCACATCGAGCTCGACGGTCACTCCGACAACAGCGGCAATCGCCTGACCAACCGCGACCTGTCGCGGCGCCGAGCCCTGGCAGTGATGGAGTTCTTCAAGGCCAACGGCATCCAGGAATCGCAAATCACTCTGCGTTTCCATGGCGAGCGTTATCCGGTGGCGCCGAACACCAACAACACCAACCGCGCGAAGAACCGTCGAGTAGCGGTGCGCCTGGAGCGCGGAGCACCCGCGGAACAAGTCGCCCCGCAGGCGACGAAAGCGGCCACTTCGGCCACTTCCTGACCCGGCTGTAATCGTCGCGCTCTCGACATAATCTGTCGCTTCGTCGTCATAAGCTGTCGCGCCACTGTAAATTATTCTGCATGAGCGGTAGACTTCCCGGCTTTCCGTAGAACCCCGTGGAGTGATGGCATGGCGGACGTAAACAAGGTCGTTCTGGCGTATTCCGGCGGCCTGGACACTTCGGTGATCCTCAAGTGGCTGCAGGATACTTATAACTGTGAAGTAGTGACCTTCACCGCTGACCTGGGTCAGGGCGAAGAGGTCGAACCTGCACGCGCCAAGGCTCAGGCCATGGGCGTCAAAGAGATCTACATCGACGACTTGCGCGAAGAGTTCGTGCGCGATTTCGTTTTCCCGATGTTCCGCGCCAACACCGTTTACGAAGGCGAGTACCTGCTGGGTACTTCCATCGCTCGTCCGCTGATCGCCAAGCGCCTGATCGAAATTGCCAACGAAACCGGTGCAGACGCCATTTCCCATGGCGCCACCGGCAAGGGTAACGACCAGGTTCGTTTCGAACTCGGTGCGTACGCCTTGAAGCCAGGTGTGAAAGTGATCGCTCCTTGGCGCGAGTGGGACCTGCTGTCCCGTGAAAAGCTGATGGATTACGCCGCGAAGCACGCGATTCCGATCGAGCGCCACGGCAAGAAGAAGTCCCCGTACTCCATGGATGCCAACCTGCTGCACATCTCCTATGAAGGCGGCGTGCTGGAAGACACCTGGACCGAGCACGAAGAAGACATGTGGCGCTGGACCGTTTCCCCGGAAAACGCGCCAGACAAGCCGCAGTACCTGGAGCTGACCTACCGCAACGGCGACATCGTCGCGCTGGACGGCGTCGAAATGACTCCTGCCACCGTGCTGGCGACCCTGAACCGTATCGGTGGTGAGCACGGTATCGGCCGTCTCGACATCGTCGAGAACCGCTACGTGGGCATGAAGTCCCGTGGCTGCTACGAAACCCCTGGCGGCACCATCATGCTGCGTGCCCACCGTGCGATCGAATCGATCACCCTGGACCGCGAAGTGGCTCACCTCAAGGACGAGCTGATGCCCAAGTACGCCAGCCTGATCTATACCGGCTACTGGTGGAGCCCTGAGCGTCTGATGCTGCAACAGATGATCGATGCGTCCCAGGTC
Organism: Pseudomonas sp. GW821-FHT12A04; assembly: GCF_058807755.1. Classification (NCBI taxonomy): domain Bacteria; kingdom Pseudomonadati; phylum Pseudomonadota; class Gammaproteobacteria; order Pseudomonadales; family Pseudomonadaceae; genus Pseudomonas; species Pseudomonas sp. GW821-FHT12A04. The sequence goes on along the minus strand of NZ_JBXAQZ010000011.1, from coordinate 46,873 downwards.
AACGTGAACGGCGTTGTGCGCCTGAAACTGTACAAGGGCAATGTGATCGTCACTGGCCGCAAGTCCGACGACTCGCTGTTCGACGCCAACATCGCTACCTTCGAAGAAGATGGCGGCGCGTACAACCAGGCGGATGCCGCGGGCTTCATCAAGCTCAACGCCTTGCGCATGCGCATTGCGGCGAACAAAGGCCGGAAGCTGTTCTGAGACCTTTGACATCGTGATGGATACCTGACCTCGTCCTCGACGAGGTCAGGTACCTGAAAACGGGGTGTGATACCAGTTACTGTGTTGTCGGGTGTTTTCGTTTCCGCTGATGATTTACTGTTTTTCTCCTTCTCGATGGCCTGACCTGTACTACAGGTTGCTGTTCGCCGGTTGCCCGGCGTGATCAATGACCGACAATCTGTGCGAGTCCAGATTGTAGGCCACATAAAAGGCGGCACCGCGTTTGCTGGCCTGCTTTGTATGTCCAAGCGCACTGGCTTTCAGTAATTTCTCCGAAACGGCACAAGTGACAAACAGAATCACGTACGCCGTCTTTTCCCGTGGCCTCTGGATTTTTTCCAGCAGCGCTCCAAACTCGACCTCTTCGCTCATCCAGCGCACATCAACGATGTACAGGTCTTTTACCGGTTCCGGTAACTGAAGGTGATGCTGAACAGAGACAGTGGTTTGCAGACCAATCCCGGTTGGCGGGTCCTGTGCGCCACAGGGCGTTCGGGCTGACCGCCAGTCATTCGCTGACGTTTCCAGTGTGGGGTTTTCAGGCGGTTTTGCGGACGCTTTTTTTTCCGAGCGCCCAACATCATCCATGACCTTCATGAAGTGCTTTCCCTTTTCAAAATCGGAGGGTGCATAAAGTGATTTATAGTTGAAGTTGAGTGTCGCGAAAAAAAGCAAAAGTAAATAAAACGGAAAGCTGATCAGGAACCAGACGTAGAGTTCTCTTTCCTCCTGATCAAGGAAGGGTAGAGAGACGGCTGCCGACGTTTCAGAGAGCGCTGCGAATATCGCGATAATTGTCATTGGGTTGGTGATTCGTTTTTTTATCATATTCTGTACTCATGCCGGGTTGTCTGTTCTCGAGTGGTTTATGAAGTTGGTTCGATGTGGTGCCTATTGTAGTGATTTTGATTGTCTGCTGGTTTTTGACAGGTTTTTATTTGTTTGTTGTATTGCTCTTCGGTTTCTTGAATTTTTGGCGTGTTTTAATGATTGCTCAAAAAATATTATTTGCTGTAAGAGTAATTGGATGCGAAGTGTGTGATATTTCTGGTGTGAGTGTTGAGTGCGAAAATATCAGTTACGTTTTAGCGGAAAGGTAGAGGCTAGTGTTTGTCAGGGCGGGACCGGATCAAGCTGGCTCTCGAAAAAATCTGGTCGTAAATCGACACAGGTGGCTGCTGGAAAGTGCGACACACTGACGCTGGTACAGTTTTAAATTCATTCTGTTCGAGGGATTTTTGTAGGAGGAATCCGTGTTGTTTGTAGGGGATGTCTCTTGGTGTGGGTGGCCGGGAGGGGCGACATGCCATGGGTGAAACGACTAGGCTATTGTGCGGGCTCTAAAAATTCGAACAGCGAAAATTGGACTTGCCCATGAATAAAGTGCTGATCGTGGATGATCACCCCGTCATTCGTCTTGCGGTACGTATGCTAATGGAGCGTCATGGCTACGAAGTTATTGCAGAAACCGATAATGGTGTGGACGCACTGCAACTAGCCCGAGAACTTATGCCGGACATTGTCATTCTGGATATCGGGATTCCGAAGCTGGACGGGCTGGAAGTCATCGCGCGTTTGTCTTCGACTTCAATGCCGATGAAAGTGCTGATTTTGACATCCCAGGCGCCGGGACATTTTTCGATGCGTTGCATGCAATCCGGTGCAGCCGGTTATGTCTGCAAACAACAAGATCTCACGGAGTTGCTCAGTGCAATAAAGGCCGTTTTGTCAGGCTACAGTTACTTTCCTAATCAAGCCTTGCATACCGTACGATGCAGTTTGGGGAATGCCAGTGAGGCCGATATGGTCGATCGATTGTCGGGGCGGGAAATGATGGTCCTGCAGCAGTTGGCCCGAGGAAAGACCAATAAAGAGATTGCCGATGGGATGTTTCTCAGCAATAAAACAGTCAGTACTTACAAGACCCGCCTGTTGCTCAAGCTGAATGCGCGGTCTCTGGTCGATCTGATCGAACTGGCACAACGCAATGGTCTGGTGTGATGGCATAACTGCGCGACAAGGGGCGCCTATCGGGGTACGGCACTTAGCAAAAAAAAGCCTCCGTTTCGGGAGGCTTTCAGGTGTCATAAATCAAAATCGTAATCGGCCAATTGCTTTTGCAGTCGGCGCTCCTCCAGCAGGTTGTCGATGGTGCGGCGTTTGCTCAGATTAGTTTTCGCTACTTCAACCACCGGTTCAGCATCATCGGTTTCGGCGGTGGTGAAATCGTCTTCTACGTCTAATTGCTCTTTGCCAGTACTCATTTAGTTGCTCCAGGCTAAGAAGGCCTTTGGCGCCCCTTATATCGACATTCTCCCGGCGGGTAAAAAAGATTTTTTCAATCGACAAATCAATAAACCCAATAGCGCCTCAATCGTCGGAGGTTTTGTGCTTGTATTCGCACAAATCCTCGATCCGGCAGCTTCCGCATCGGGGCTTGCGGGCCAGGCAAACATAGCGACCATGAAGGATCAGCCAGTGATGGGAGTCGAGCAGGTACTCCTTGGGCACGAACTTCATCAGTTTTTTCTCGACTTCCACCACATTCTTGCCGGGAGCAATGCCAGTCCGGTTGCTGACCCTGAAAATATGCGTGTCGACGGCCATGGTCAGCTGACGGAATGCCGTATTGAGTACCACGTTGGCGGTCTTGCGGCCGACGCCGGGCAGTGCTTCCAGCTCTTCGCGGGTTTGTGGGACCTCGCCGGCGTGACGCTCGACCAGCAAACGGCAGGTTTCGATCACGTTTTTCGCTTTGCTGTTGTACAGCCCGATGGTCTTGATGTACTCCGACAGCCCTTCGACACCCAGGGCATGCATCGCTGCCGGGGTATTGGCGACCGGGAAAAGCCTGGCTGTGGCCTTGTTGACGCCGACATCGGTGGACTGCGCCGAGAGAATCACGGCAATCAGTAATTCGAAGGGGGAGGAATAGGCCAGTTCGGTCTTTGGTTCCGGGTTGTCCTCGTGCAGTCGGCGGAAAATTTCCAGACGTTTTGCGGCATTCATGGGCAGTGCGTTTCCTCGAAGGCAATCAATGTGTGGGCGTCGGGCGCCAGGCCTGCCAGGCGGCGATCATGAGTCCGAGCAGGATGAACCCGCCAGGGACCAGTGTGGTCAGGCGCAGCCCGCCGTCAGCCACCATCACCCAGCCATGCCAGTCAGTTTGCGTTGCACCGAACAGCCACGATAGATGGTTTCCAAGTGTTCCGTTGCCGATGAGTTCGCGCAGCAGGCCCAGCGTGATCATCAGCGTGGCAAACAGGCTATTGAGTCGCAGGCGTTGACGCCAATCGCTCTGAAAGACCCCGGTGTGTTCCAGTACAACGCATTGCAAGGCGATCAAGGCTCCATAAATCCCCAGATGCTGCTGCCATTGCAGCGACCAGGCTTGTGCCATGAGTTCCGCGCAACTGGTGAGGGTGGCTGCCAACAGGATGCTGGCCAGCATACGGGTCGCCGGGACCAGTCGAGATCGCAGGGCACCCATGGCCAGACCGAACAACTGAGTCACCACCAAGAACATCAGGCACAGGCCAACTGCAGCCATCAGCGAGTGGGTGACGCCGATCAGTGGCGTCAGCATCAAGGCGTTGCGCAGAGTCGATGAGTTATCCATGGGCAGGGATTCCGAGCAGTTGTTGCCGGTGTTCATCGAAGTAGCGCAAGGCATCGTGGACGGCATTGATCACCGCTCTTGAGGTGATGGTTGCGCCTGCGATCTGATCGAACTGTCCCTGATCCTTTTTCAGCGCCCAGCCGCTGTCACCGGGTTCTGTTCGAGACTTGCCGGAAAAAACCTGGAGCCAGGCATTGGGCCAGTCGGCGATCCGAGCCCCCAGTCCAGGTGTTTCCGACTGTTTGAGGGTTTTGACGCCCAGCAACCTGCCACTGGCGTCGACTGCGATCAACAGGTCGATGGCACCGGCGTAGCCAAGGGTTTGACTGCGCAGCAAGACCGCGACGGGTTGATCGGCCCGGGTCGCCAGATAACCACCCAGCAAGGTGCTGTTGGTCAGTGCGGTCGCTTCTATCGTTATGGGGTGTTCGAGTGGTTGATTGTCGTAGCTGTCCGGCGCGATCAGGTCCAGCAGGTTACGGCTGTCGATCAGGCGCTGTTCGGCTGCAATGCGTGGCGCGCTGCCGAGTTGTACGAAGTACGTCACGCCAAGGCCCAGTGCGGCCAAAAGCACCACAAGCGCGATGCTTGATGTCCGGTTCATGGCACCTCCGGCTGTTGCCTGGCCGCCACGAACCGCTCCAGCGCCGGCACGCACAGGTTCATCAACAGCACAGCGAAGGCGATGCCGTCCGGGTAGCCACCCCAGGTACGAATCAGATAAGTCAGAAGCCCAACACCAGCGCCGAACAACAGTTTCGCGCCAGGGCTTCTGGCGCCGGACACCGGTTCGGTGATGATGAAGAACGCACCCAGCATGGTCGCGCCGGTCAGCAGATGAAACAACGGCGAGCCATGGGAGTCGGAGCCCGAGCCGTTCCAGCACAACAGGCTGATGATGAACAGGCTGGCCAGCATGCCGACCGGTGCATGCCAGCTGATCACCCTTCGTTGCAGGAGAAACGCTCCACCCGCCACAAAGGCCAGGTTCACCCATTCCACCCCCCGGCCGCCAAAGTGGCCGAATGCCGGGTTGCCGGCAAACAGTTCATCCATGGTCAGGCTTTTGTTGATCCGCAGACTGTCCAGTGCCGTGGCCTGCACCCACGCATCCGGCACATGGCCGATGCCAAACACGTGCTGCAGGCCGCTCAGCAGATCCATGCCATGGGGCAATGGCCAATGGGTCATTGGTTGGGGAAAGGTCACCAGTACCAGAGCCAAGCCAAGCATCGCCGGGTTGAAGGGATTCGAACCGACGCCACCATACAAGTGCTTGCCGAACACCATCGCAGAAGCGGCAGCACTGAGGGTCAGCCACCATGGGCAGTAAGGCGGCAGCGCCAGAGCCAGCAATGTGGCACTGACCAGCGCGCTTCCGTCACTCAAAGTTGGCCACGGCGGCTGCTTGCGCCATTGCACGATGGCGGCCTCGACGGCCAACGCGGTAGTGGCCGCCAGAACTAGATTGATCAACACACCCCAGCCGTACAGCCAGAACGCCGCCAGGATTCCCGGCAGCGTGGCCAACAGCACCAGTTTCATCGCCTGTTGCAGGCGATCATCCACCACGTCAAGGGCTGGCATGGGCGTCCACCAGGCGTTCGGCTTCACCGAGTGCGCGTTCCAGGGCTTCGATTTGTTCCGCTGGTGCTTCGTTGGCCTGAGCCTTCTTGAGTTCGGCGCGGCGCATGGCCAACTGGATTTTCGCCCGTTTCAGATCGGCATCATTTGACGACGCAGCCGCGACCGTCGGTGCAGGGGAAGGTGGAGCGGCGCTTTCCAGTTGCGCCAGGTTTTGTTCGGCGGCTTCGAACTGTTGTTGCAGTGCGATCAACTGCGATTGTTGTTCGAAGGTCGGCGGATGCCCGAAGGCCTTCAGCGATTTGTGCAACTGCGCCCGACTCATCGCCACCTCGATCTTGGCCTTTTTCAGCGCGGCATCGGCATTGGCGGTTTTCTGTGCGCGGACGCGCTCGAGGGCCGCCTGCACCGGGTCGGCTGTCGTCTCGGCAGGTTGTGCGGCTCGCTGCCTTGCCTGGCGCTCGGCGATTTTCTGTTGCTCCTCACGCTGCAGGCGGGCATTGCGTTGTTCGAAGCGGCGCCGTGCGTGATCGCGCTTGAGGTTGCGGGCCTGCCGCGCCTGCGGTGTGAGGGCCAGGCCCCCGACAACAGGCAGTACAGTGTTCGGCTGCAATGGGCGCATTTCGATGCAGTCCACCGGGCACGGTGCCACGCAGAGGTCGCAACCGGTGCACTCATCAATGATCACCGTGTGCATCAGCTTGGCCGCGCCGACGATGGCATCGATCGGGCAGGCCTGAATGCACTTGGTGCAACCAATGCACTCGGCCTCGCGGATATAGGCGATCTGCGCAGGTGCCGAGCCGCGAGTGATGTCCAACTCCAGCACCGGCACCTTCAGCAATTCAGCCAGGGCCGCGATGGTTTCGTTGCCTCCGGGCGGGCACTTGTTGATCGGCTCACCGCTGGCGATGCCTTCGGCATACGGCTTGCACCCGGGGTGCCCGCACTTGCCGCATTGGGTTTGCGGCAAGAGTGCGTCGATGCATTGAATCAGACTCATGTTTTGATCAGTCCGCTGAATCCGAGAAAAGCCACTGCGATCAGGCCGGCACCAATCAGGTCGATCGGCAAGCCGCGAAAGGGCAGGGGAACATCGTTGTCGGCCGTGCGTTCACGCAAATCAGTGAACAGGCTCAACACCAGCCAGAAGCCCAACCCTGCACCGAGGCTCAAGGCAGTGGCGTGAAAAAAACCCTTGTCTTCCTGAGCATTGAGCAGGGCCACGCCGAGTACGCCAGCATTGCCTAGCAGCAACGGCCAGAGGCCTTCGAATGGTAGTGTCGAAAACAACCGCGCCAGCAACTTCAGCAACGGGCTGATCAGCAGCACGCTCAATGGCAGAAACACAAACAGACGCAGCGGCGTCAATTGTAGTGGCACCAGCATCCATTGATAGAGCGCGTAGCCGAGCATGCCCACGACCAGCATCAGGCATGTCGTCGCAATGCCCAGGGCATGTACCTGACGACGCTGACCGGCCAACAGTGGATCGACGGCCAATGGCCATTGCAACACGAGGTTGTTGATCAGGGCAGCACTGATAAGCGTAAGCAGGATTTCGGTCATTGTTCGTGCCGACAAGAACGGTAGTTTTTGTAGGAGCGAGCTTGGTCCGGGCGGCGTTCCGACGATGGACTCAAGGGCGCTGCGTTCAACCTGTGGACACGCATAATCGTTAACGACCATCGCGAGCGAGCTCGCTCCTACAGGAGATGGTCTAAAAAGCTTAGGCATTATCCGGCAAGGCGGGAGGGTGGGCCAGACATGAAAATCCCACAGCCGCGCCAGGCACGACTGTGGGATCGATTTGCCGCAGACCTTACTTGATGCGCTGGCCAGGCTTGGCGCCGCTGTCAGGGCTGAGCAGGTAGATTTCTTCTCCGCCAGGGCCTGCCGCCATCACCATGCCTTCGGAGATACCGAACTTCATTTTCCGTGGCTTGAGGTTGGCGATCATCATGGTCAGGCGCCCATCGAGCTTGGACGGGTCCGGGTAAGCGCTCTTGATCCCGGAGAATACGTTGCGTTGCTCGTCACCGATATCCAGGGTCAGGCGCAACAGCTTGTCGGCACCTTCCACGTGTTCAGCCTTGACGATCAGCGCGACACGCAGGTCGACAGCGGCAAAGGTGTCGAACTCGATTTCCGGCGACAGCGGATCCTTGGCCAGTTCGCCATTGCCGGCAGGTGCGGCTTCGCCAGTGTCGGTCTGGCTGGCGGTCAGGTCTTCTTTCGAGGCGTCGGTCATGGCTTGCACTTTTACCGGGTCGATGCGGGTCATCAGCGGCTTGAACTCGTTCAGCTGGTGATTGCCGAGCAAGGTCGCGTGATCGTTCCAGGTCAGCGGCGCGACGTTGAGGAACGCCTCGGCGTCGGCGGCCAGCAGCGGCAGCACCGGCTTGAGGAAGATCACCAGTTGGCGGAACAGGTTGACGCCTGTGGCGCAGATGGCCTGGACTTCATCCTGTTTGCCTTCCTGTTTGTTCAACGACCACGGCGCCTTGTCGGCGATCCAGGCGTTGGCGCGGTCGGCCAGGCCCATGATCTCGCGCATGGCACGGGCAAAGTCGCGGGCTTCATAGGCGTCGGCGATACCTGGCGCGGCGGCCAGGAAGGCTTCGGTCAGTTCAGGCGCGGCGTTGGTGTCGACCATTACGCCGGCATTGCCCTTGTTGATGAAACCGGCACAACGGCTGGCGATGTTGACGACCTTGCCCACCAGGTCGGAGTTGACCTTCTGCACGAAGTCTTCGAGGTTCAGATCGAGGTCATCAACGCCACGGCCCAGCTTGGCCGCGTAGTAATAGCGCAGGTATTCCGGCGACAGGTGGTCCAGGTAGGTCCGGGCCTTGATGAAGGTGCCGCGGGACTTGGACATTTTCTGACCGTTGACAGTCAGGTAGCCGTGCACGTTGATGCCGGTCGGCTTGCGGTAGCCCGCGCCCTCGAGCATGGCTGGCCAGAACAGGGCGTGGAAGTTGACGATGTCCTTGCCGATGAAGTGGTACAGCTCGGCGGTGGAGTCCTTGCCCCAGAACGCGTCGAAGTCCAGCTCCGGCGTGCGGTTGCACAGGTTCTTGAAGCTGGCCATGTAACCGATCGGCGCATCCAGCCACACGTAGAAGTACTTGCCCGGTTCGTCGGGGATTTCAAAACCGAAATACGGTGCATCGCGGGAGATGTCCCACTGTTGCAGGCCGGCATCCAGCCATTCGGCGATCTTGTTGGCGACGGCATCCTGCAGGGTGCCGCTGCGGGTCCAGGTTTGCAGCATTTGCTGGAAGTCTGGCAGCTTGAAGAAGAAGTGCTGGGAATCCTTGAGCACCGGGGTGGCGCCGGAGATCGCCGACTTCGGATCCTTCAGGTCGGTCGGTGCGTAGGTCGCACCGCATTTTTCGCAGTTGTCGCCGTACTGGTCTTCGGTGCCGCATTTCGGGCAGGTGCCCTTGATGAAGCGGTCGGCCAGGAACATTTTCTTTTCCGGGTCGAAGTACTGGGTGATCGAACGCGTGGCGATGTGCCCGGCGTCACGCAGCTTCAGGTAGATCTGGCTCGACAGCTCACGGTTTTCTTCGGCGTGAGTGGAGTGGAAATTGTCGAAGTCCACCAGGAAGTCGGCAAAGTCGGCGCTGTGTTCAGCCTGGACGTTGGCGATCAGTTGTTCCGGGGTGATGCCTTCCTTTTCCGCGCGCAGCATGATCGCCGAACCGTGGGCGTCGTCGGCGCAGACATAGATGCATTGATTGCCGCGGTGCTTCTGGAAACGCACCCACATATCGGTCTGGATGTATTCCAGCATATGGCCGAGGTGAATCGAACCATTGGCATAGGGCAGGGCGCTGGTGACGAGGATCTTGCGTGGCTCGGACATGGGGCTCGGCTACTTGATGAAACGGAGGTCGGCCACTATAAAGCGCCGGCGCATATTTTTCACCCTGTGAGCCTGTTTCATTGGATGAGTAACAGGTGAAGGTTCAACATCCCGCCGAGCGCTCGGAACAGGTACGATACCCACTATCTTTTCCAGTCCTGTTTTCGGAGTTGCCCATGAGCGCCGTCAATCGCGCAGCGGTGGAAGCCGTCCTTCGCCAATACACCGACCCTTACCTGAACCAGGACCCGGTCAGCGCCGGGTGCGTGCGCAACATCGAGATTCAGGGCGACCGCGTCAGCGTTCAGCTTGAACTGGGTTACGCCGCCGGTCTGTTCAAGAGTGGCTGGGCGCAGATGCTGGAAATGGCCATTCAGGGGCTGGATGGCGTGGCAAGTGCCAAGGTCGAAATCACCAGCGTGATCGCCGCACACAAGGCTCAGGCGCAGATTCCGGGCTTGGCGAACGTGAAAAACGTGGTGGCCGTGGCGTCCGGCAAGGGCGGCGTGGGCAAATCCACCACGGCGGCCAACCTGGCCCTGGCTCTGGCCCGGGAAGGCGCCAAGGTCGGGATTCTCGATGCGGATATCTACGGTCCGAGCCAGGGCATCATGTTCGGCATCCCCGAGCGTACCCGCCCCGAGGTCAAGGATCAGAAATGGTTCGTTCCGCTCAAGTCCCATGGCGTCGAAGTGATGTCCATGGCTTTCCTCACCGACGACAACACGCCGATGGTCTGGCGTGGGCCGATGGTTTCGGGCGCCCTGTTGCAACTGGTCACCCAGACCGCGTGGGGTGACCTCGATTACCTGGTCATCGACATGCCGCCAGGCACCGGTGACATCCAGTTGACCCTGGCGCAGAAAGTGCCGGTGGCCGGTGCGGTGATCGTGACCACCCCGCAGGACCTGGCATTGCTGGACGCACGCAAGGGCGTGGAAATGTTCCGCAAGGTCAACATCCCGGTGCTGGGCGTGGTGGAAAACATGGCCGTGCACATCTGCTCCAACTGCGGGCATGCCGAGCATCTGTTTGGCGAAGGCGGTGGTGTGAAACTGGCCAATCAGTATGGCGTTGAACTGCTGGCTTCGCTGCCGCTGTCGATGGTCATCCGCGAGCAGGCCGATGGCGGCAAGCCAACAGTGATCGCCGAGCCTGATAGCCAGATTGCGATGGTTTACCAGGAACTGGCCCGCCATGTCGGCGCGCGGATCGTGTTGCAGGAAGCGTTGACGCCGGCGATGCCGAACATCAGCGTCAGCGACGACTGAGGGTGTGAACGCAATCCCCTTGTAGGAGCGAGCTTGCTCGCGATGGTGGGTCAGTTACACCAATGTGCCTGACACACCATCGCGAGCAAGCTCGCTCCTACAGTAGTTGTTTTGTGGTGGATTTAGAGACGCAACCCGCCATCCATCTCCAGAATCCGACCGGTGTAATAGTCGTTCTCGAAGATGTAAGCCGCCGAATGGGCGATTTCCTCAGGCTTGCCCATGCGCTTGAGCGGGATCCCCGCAGTCATCTTCTCCAGCGCTTCAGGCTTCATGCCCAGGGTCATTTCGGTTTCGATGAAGCCCGGTGCAATGCCGGCGACGCGAATGCCGTAGCGTGCCAGCTCCTTGGCCCAGGTCACGGTCGCCGCAGCAACACCGGCCTTGGCGGCGGAGTAGTTGGTCTGACCGACGTTGCCGGCGCGGGAAATCGACGAGATATTAATGATCGCGCCAGTGTTGTTCAGCTCGACCATTTTCGCCGCGACTTCACGGGTGCACAGGAACACGCCGGTCAGGTTGACGTCGATAACGGCCTGCCACTGGGCCAGGCTCATCTTGGTCATTTCGCCATCCTTGACCTTGAGCAACAGACCGTCGCGCAGGATCCCTGCGTTGTTGATCAAGCCATGGATCGCGCCGAAGTCTTCAGCGACCTGGGCAACCATGTGGGTCACTTGCTCTTCGTTGGCCACGTTGCACAGGTAGGCGCGGGCCTCGACACCTTGGGCCTTACAGGCCGCGACGGCGTCGTCGAGTTTTTCCTGGTTCAGGTCCACCAGCGCGAGTTTCGCGCCCAGGCCTGCGAAATACTCGGCCATGGAGCGGCCTAAACCCTGGCAACCGCCAGTGATAATGATTACTTTGTCAGTGAGTTGCATTCGCATGCCCCGGTAGCAGGTCTGAGTGGTTTCCTTTAGAGAGCCTCTCGATCTGCGCCTGACCTGGCTTGGCTGCACATGAGAACTGCCCCGATGGCGTGCTGGGACTTTCGCCAGCAGCTCGTCCGTTTTTCTGACGGATTCTATTTAAGGAGTCATAAATTGAGCGTTGAAGCGGCTAAGCATGCACGAGAATTGCTTCTCAAGGAATACCGTGGGGTGCTCTCGACGCACTCCAAATCAATGCCCGGTTTTCCGTTCGGTTCCGTGGTTCCGTACTGCCTGGACGAGCAGGGCCGGCCGCTGATCCTTATCAGCCGCATCGCCCAGCACACTCATAATCTGCAAAAAGATCGGAAATGCTCGCTCTTTGTCGGCGAACGTGGTGCCGAAGATGTCCAGGCCGTTGGTCGACTGACTTACCTGGCTGAGGCGCAGCAGCTCGAAGACGAAGCCGCCATCGACGCGGCCTCCGAGCGTTACTACCGCTACTTCCCGGAGTCGAAGGGTTATCACAAGGCCCACGATTTCGATTTCTGGGTGCTTGAGCCTGTACGCCACCGTTACATCGGCGGTTTTGGCGCGATTCATTGGGTCAACGAGCTGACCCTGGCCAACCCGTTCGCCGGCAAGGCCGAAGTGAGCATGGTCGAGCACATGAACGCCGATCACGCCAAGGCCATCGCCCATTACGTCGATCTGGCCGGGCTGCCGAAAAACGTGCCGGCGCAAATGGTCGGCATCGATTGTGAAGGCATGCACCTGCGCATCGGTCAAAGTCTGTACTGGTTACCGTTCCAAGCGCCTTGTAATACGCCGACACAAGTTCGCGAAGCCTTGGTTTCTCTGGCTCACGCCGATCATTGGCCGAAAAATGAAGTGGCCGACGCTTGAATTCACGAAACGGCGACGTCATCTAAGGTGAACTGGCAAGGCATTCTTGCGTTGAGGAACCATTTGATGCGCCCTTTTTTGTTGCTCTTTCTGCTGTTCCCGGTGTTGGAGCTGTTCGTATTCGTCAAGGTGGCAGGGTCCATCGGGTTTTTCCCGGCCCTGCTGCTGATCATTCTCGGCTCGATGTTCGGCGTGTTTGTGCTGCGCATCGCCGGCCTGGCCACGGCCCTGCGTGCCCGTGAAAGCCTGAGCCGCGGCGAACTGCCGGCCCAGACCATGCTCGAAGGCCTGATGCTGGCATTGGCCGGTGGCCTGCTGATTCTTCCGGGCTTCATCAGCGATGTGATCGGCCTGTTCATGCTGCTGCCGTTCAGTCGTCGCCTGCTGGCGGGTAAAATGCGTCAGCGCGCCGAAGAGCAGGCGATGCGTCAGCGAGCGTTCGCCGACGACCTCCAGGCCCGTGGCGGCCCGGCGCCTCGCGAGCCGCTGGGCCGCGAGCCCAACGTGATCGAAGGCGAGTTCGAACACCGCGATACCAAGTAATACGCACATCGACACGGCACCTTCGGGTGCCGTGTTCGTTTGCGGGGCATCGACCTGAAAAATTTTTCATCGCCGCCCTTGTAATAAGCTTATGCGCCCTTATGTAACGGTCACCGCAAGGTTTCTGGCGAACATGCCAGACAGACTTCCGCGGTTCGCTTGACGAGCCGCAACCGGCACCGCCGGCCTTTGTTAAACCCGCCGGGACTACACCGGCCGATGAAAACCACAATTAGGAGAGATCGACAATGAAGCTTCGTCCTCTGCATGACCGCGTCGTCATCCGTCGCAGCGAAGAAGAAAAGAAAACCGCTGGCGGTATCGTCCTGCCAGGTTCGGCTGCTGAAAAAGCCAACAGCGGCGAAATCCTCGCTGTAGGCACCGGCCGCGTACTGGAAAACGGTGAAGTGCGTGCACTGTCCGTGAAAGTGGGCGACAAGGTTGTGTTCGGTCCTTACTCCGGCAGCAACACTGTGAAAGTCGACGGCGAAGACCTGCTGGTAATGAGCGAGAACGAAATTCTCGCCGTTATCGAAGGCTGATACCCCCGTTCATTTTCCCGCTACTACAAAGTATTTAAGGAATATCGATCATGGCTGCTAAAGAAGTTCTGTTTGGCGATTCCGCCCGTAAAAAAATGCTCAAGGGCGTCAACGTCCTGGCTGACGCGGTAAAAGCGACCCTGGGCCCGAAAGGCCGTAACGTGATCATCGAGAAGAGCTTCGGCGCTCCGACCATCACCAAGGACGGCGTTTCCGTCGCCAAAGAAATCGAACTCGAAGACCGTTTCGAAAACATGGGTGCGCAGCTGGTCAAAGACGTTGCCTCCCGTGCCAACGATGACGCTGGTGACGGTACTACCACCGCTACCGTTCTGGCTCAGTCGATCGTCAACGAAGGCCTGAAAGCCGTCGCTGCCGGCATGAACCCGATGGACCTCAAGCGCGGCATCGACAAGGCGACCATCGCCATCGTCAAAGAGCTGAAAAACCTGTCCAAGCCATGCGCTGACACCAAGGCTATCGCTCAGGTCGGCACCATCTCGGCCAACTCCGACAACTCCATCGGCGACATCATTGCCGAAGCCATGGAAAAAGTCGGTAAAGAAGGCGTGATCACCGTTGAAGAAGGCTCGGGCCTGGAAAACGAACTGTCGGTTGTTGAAGGCATGCAGTTCGACCGTGGTTACCTGTCCCCGTACTTCGTCAACAAGCCAGAGACCATGGTCGCTGAGCTGGACGGCCCGCTGATCCTGCTGGTCGACAAGAAGATCTCGAACATCCGCGAAATGCTGCCAGTGCTGGAAGCCGTTGCCAAAGCCGGCCGTCCACTGCTGATCGTGGCCGAAGACGTTGAAGGCGAAGCCCTGGCGACTCTGGTTGTGAACAACATGCGTGGCATCGTTAAAGTCGCAGCCGTCAAGGCTCCAGGCTTCGGCGATCGTCGCAAGGCCATGCTGCAGGACATCGCTGTTCTGACCGGCGGTACCGTTATCTCCGAAGAGATCGGCCTGAGCCTGGAAAGCGCAACCCTGGAAAACCTGGGCAGCGCCAAGCGCGTGACCCTGTCCAAGGAAAACACCATCATCGTTGACGGTGCTGGCGTACACAGCGACATCGAAGCACGCATCACTCAGATCCGTGCTCAGGTTGCCGAAACTTCCTCGGACTACGACCGTGAAAAACTGCAAGAGCGTCTGGCCAAGCTGTCCGGCGGCGTTGCAGTGATCAAGGTTGGCGCTGGTTCCGAAGTTGAAATGAAAGAGAAGAAAGCCCGCGTTGAAGACGCCCTGCACGCTACTCGTGCAGCCGTTGAAGAAGGCGTGGTACCTGGCGGTGGCGTTGCGCTGATCCGCGCTCTGCAAACCCTGAACGATCTGAAAGGCGACAACGCTGATCAGGACGTAGGTATCGCTGTTCTGCGTCGTGCCGTTGAAGCACCGCTGCGTCAGATCGCTGCCAACAGCGGTGACGAGCCAAGCGTTGTGGTCAACGAAGTCAAGAACGGCAAAGGTAACTTCGGTTACAACGCTGCGACTGGCGAATACGGCGACATGATCGAAATGGGCATCCTGGATCCGACCAAGGTCACCCGTTCCGCGCTGCAAGCTGCATCGTCGATCGGCGGTCTGATCCTGACCACCGAAGCCGCTGTTGCTGATGCACCGAAGAAAGAAGGTGCAGCTGGCGGCGGTATGCCAGACATGGGCGGTATGGGCGGCATGGGCGGCATGATGTAAGCCAGCCTTACCCCTGTACGAAAAAACCCCGTCTGCGAAAGCAGGCGGGGTTTTTTATTGCCTTCAATTTGGGGTTGGCTGGAGATTGCGTCGCGCCCATCGCGGGCAAGCCAGGATCCCACAGGATCTGCATCGTCTCTGTGGGAGCGTGGCTTGCCCGCGAAGGCGTCAGGTCAGGCGCTGACAGGTTCTGCACTTGCCACGCGATCCGCCCTCAAGGCCGGTCGATACAGAACGTAGTAATACGACCCCAAACAAATCAGCCAGCAGAACACCGCCGTCCACACGTTGTGCGAGAAGAAGTGCGCGCCCTGCATCATCCGCCCGATGGAGAACACCGAGCCGAGGGCAAAGGCGAAGACCAACGCTGCGCGAGCCATGCGCGGGCGACGGTCGCGCAGTACGAAAAACAGGGCAAACAGGGTGAAGCCGGTGGCCGCATGGCCGCCGGGCCAGCAACGCCCTGGTTTATCGGTGTGCGGGCGAGGACTCAACAGTTCGCTGTAGGTCTCGTGACCGCCGAATTGTTCGAGGCTCCATGGGCATTGCACCGCGGTCACTGCTTTGATGGGCGTGACAAAGGAAGTCGCCAGGCCCAGGGACAGCACCAGGCAACCCAGTTCCCGCTTGAGCGGTTTGAGCCTGGCCATGAAGAACGAAGCGATGAAGGCGAGAATGGCAAACACCGAGAAGGTGATGACCACTTGCTTGGCGCGATCGTGCAGGATGTCCTCGAGGAAGTAACTGTGGCGTCCGATGAATTCCCCGGTGACCGGGTCGTAAAACAGCTTGGCCAGGTCCATGTCCAGAGTGGTCAATTCGAGCAATACCAGAATGATCGCAGCTACGGCGGGGACTCCAAGGCACACCCAGAAATTGAGCGGACGAGGGGAAGGGCGGGCAAGGGTCGAAACCATGCTAGTTCCTTGATCAGTGAAATGTTCTCAAATGCGCAGCCGCGCAGAGTTTGAACCCGATTCTGTCGCCAGCATGTGAATCGCCGGTGAAAAACTCGTTAAGGCTGTAATCGGTCAATTTCCGCGCTTTTGCGCTTCACTCAGTCCTAGCCCTGAGCGGAACTTCGCCTTAAGCTGCGCGGGCCACGACGGCCGTTACTGTGGACGGAGAGATACCCATGCGAATTCTATTGGTTGAAGACAACCGCGATATCCTCGCCAACCTGGCCGATTACCTGGGGCTCAAAGGCTATACCGTCGATTGCGCTCAGGATGGTCTGTCGGGCCTGCACCTGGCGGCCACCGAGCACTACGATTTGATCGTGCTCGATATCATGTTGCCCGGCATCGATGGCTACACCCTGTGCAAGCGCCTGCGCGAGGATGCTCGCCGCGAAACGCCGGTGATCATGCTCACGGCCCGCGATCAGCTGGATGACCGTCTGCAGGGCTTCAAGTCCGGCGCCGATGACTATCTGATCAAACCGTTCGCCCTGTCTGAGCTGGCAGCGCGTATCGAAGCGGTCATGCGCCGAACCCAGGGCGGCGGGCGGCGGACCTTGCAGGTCGGCGACCTTAGCTACGACCTCGACACACTGGAAGTCACTCGCGAAGGCCGGTTGCTGAAACTCAACCCGGTCGGCCTGAAGTTGCTGGCCGTGTTGATGCAGAAAAGCCCTCATGTGTTGCGCCGTGAAATTCTTGAAGAAGCGCTCTGGGGCGACGACTGCCCGGACAGCGACAGCCTGCGCAGTCATGTCCACCAACTGCGCCAGGTGATCGACAAGCCGTTCGCCAAACCATTACTGCAAACCGTGCACGGTGTGGGGTATCGCCTGGCCGAGGGCCGTGATGGAGTTTAAGCAGAGCCTTGCTCAACGCATCATCATTGCCTTTGCGCTGATGAGCGCACTGGTGGCGGGTGCCTTTGCCATGGGCATCGTGGCGACCGTGCACCTGGTGGAGGAAAAACTGATTTCGGCCGGTCTGGGCGGCGATTTGCAGCGCCTGTTGCTGATGGACAATGTCACGGACTGGAGCCACCGACCCGAACCGGACCAATTGTTCTACTTCAGCAACGGGCCAGGCGATTTCAATTTGCCCAAGGATTTGCGGCATCTGGAGCCGGGTTTCCACGAAGTGTTCCGCGAAAACCTGTCGTACCACGCCATGGTCGAAATCGTCGACGGCCGACGTTACGTGCTGTTGCAGGACCAGAGCGATTTTGAAGAGCGCGAGCGGGTGCTGTTTGCCGTGGTGCTGGTGGGTTTCGTACTGAGCCTGGCACTGGCTGTATTTCTCGGCTGGGTGCTGGCACGCAAGGTCATGGCGCCGGTGGTACGGTTGGCCCGCCAGGTACGCCATCGCGATCAACTGCTGGGTTTGGCTCCTCCCTTGGCTCCGGATTATGCCGCCGACGAAGTGGGCGAACTGGCCGTGGCCTTCGACGCCACCCTCGGGCGCTTGCGTCAGGCCCTGACCCGCGAGCGTTTGTTCACCAGCGACGTCAGCCACGAATTGCGTACGCCCCTGATGATCCTGGCCAGTTCCTGCGAGTTGTTGCTGGAAAACCCAGGTCTCGATCAGCGCGGTCGCGCTCAGGTCGAGCGCATTGCCCGGGCATGTGAAGAAATGCGTGAGCTGGTGCAAACCTTCCTGATGCTGGCCCGCGCCAAGCGCGAAGACACCAGCATGTCGCCGCAGCAGCCCCTGGGCCAGGTAGCCGAGGGCCTGGTCGGTCTGTGGCGCGGGCCCATTGAAAGCAAAGGGTTGAAACTGATCTTCGAACCGGGCAACCCTGAGGCCAAGGGCTACAATGCGACGCTCCTGCACGCGGTGATGGGTAACTTGCTGCGCAACGCCTTGCACTACACAGAACGGGGCTTCATCCGCCTGAGCCTGACGGGCACGGGATTTCTGGTCGAAGACAGCGGTGTGGGCATTCCCGAGGAAAAACGCGAGGCAATGTTCGAACCCTTCGTTCGGGGCACTGAAAAACGCGGGGAAGGCTTGGGCCTGGGGCTTTCACTGGTGCAGCGGATTTGTGAAAACCAGGGCTGGAGCGTCAGCCTGACTACGATGGAGCCCAGTGGCTGCTGTTTTCAGGTGGAGCTGTCCCGAACTTGATCTGTTAAGTCAGGCGTTCAGCAAACCCTGTCAACTCCGTAAAACCCTGTAATATTTCAGGTTTTCCCATAACGATATTTTCACAAATGGATGACCAGACGCCGACACTACAAAATCTAAGGTAGCTGCTATCAGAAGTTCAGGAGACCTGATGATGGACGGCCCGATCAAGCTCGATTTTTCCGAAAAGTACGACGATCAACACGCGCAACGCTATTTGCGCAAACACCAGGAAGGTCTCGGCCGTCGATTGTCCCACTGGCGTGACGAACAACTGGCGCGCAAGGCACTGGCCCTGGTTGGCGAGCCTGGTCTGGTCCTCGATTTGCCTTGTGGTGCAGGGCGCTTTTGGCCCTTGTTGGCGGAAAAATCCAACCGTGTGATCATCGGTGCCGATAACTCGCCGTCCATGCTGAAGGTCGCAACCCAGGCGCAACCTGCCGATGTGGTGAAGCGGGTACAACCCTTGCACACATCTGTATTCGACATCGCCTTGCCGGACAACGCCGTCGACAGCATTTTTTGCATGCGTTTGCTCCACCACATCGGTGAAGCCAAGCATCGCATGGCTATTTTGCGTGAGTTCGAGCGGGTTTCCCGCGACAGCGTGATCCTTTCGCTGTGGGTCGATGGCAACTTCAAGGCCTGGAAACGCAAGCGTTCGGAGAAAACCCGTGGGCAGGAAGGTTACCAAAACCGGTTTGTGTTACCGGCCGCTACCGTAGAGAAGGAATTTGAGCAGGCGGGTTTCCGAATCCAGGAACAACTGGACTTTTTGCCGCTCTATGCCATGTGGCGAGTTTACGTATTACGCAAGAGGTAACAGGATGGCAGTGCAGTGTGCAGCAGAAACGGAAGTCGTTCCCCAGGACCGCTTCGATTACTTTTGGAATCAGCGCGGTGAATGGGTAGAAGAACCCAACGTCCGTCGCGGCGGGGAAAGCGGCGTTCAACGCCTGATGGGCAGTGATGGTCAACTGCTCTACGTCAAGCGCCAGACCGGGCATATCCATCGTAGCTTGCAGCACCCTTTCGGGCGGCCGACGGTCATGCGTGAGCATGCTGCGCTCACCGGTGTGACCGCGCTTGGCGTACGGGTTCCGGAAATCGTTTTCTGTGGCGCACAGCGCGATCCTGTGCACAAGTGGCGTGCCTTGCTGGTCACCAAGTCGCTGGACGGCTTCGAGGAAATCGATCGCTGGTACGCCGGTGGCGGTCGCGAGCGTCATGGTGAAGCCATAAACGAACGAGTGCTCAAGGACCTGGCTGAAAACCTGGCTCGCATGCACAAGGGCCGCTGGCAGCACGGATGTATTTACGACAAGCACGTATTCGTTCGCGTGACCGGTGAGGGCGAGACGGCCAAGGTCGAAGTGGCACTGATCGATCTGGAGAAATGCCGGCAGCGTTTGACGGCCCATCGCGCAGCTGTCCATGACATGAAGCAATTGCGTCGCCACTCGTCGTTCAGCGACGCAGACTGGGAAAAACTCATCTACTTTTATGAGACGGCGTTTGGCAGCGCTATCAAGGGTTTATAGCGATGAAACTCGAAATTGCACGAGGTTTGTTTCTGGTAGGAGCCTTGGCAGTTGCATCGATCGCGATGGCAACCTGGGAGCAACCACGCCCCCAGGTTCTCAGCTCGATAAATGCAGAAGAACATTGTCCGTTGCCACGGATTGCCAAGGCATCCGTGGCCACTCGACCCGATCATGACTTGTTGCTGTTCATGTTCGGACTTTCTCAGGGATTGAGGCCGCAGAGTTGAACCGATTGAAGCCAAAATGAAAGGCCTCGCTGATGCGAGGCCTTTTTTTATTGCCCTGACTTCGGGCTCCCACAGGTTTTTCTGCATCAGGGTTTATCCGGCTTGGCCAGCAAGGTGTAGACGCAAGGCAATACAAATAAGGTGAACAGGGTGCCGATCGACATGCCGGTCGCGATGACCGTGCCGATGTCGAACCGGCTGACCGCGCCAGCACCGCTGGCGATGATCAATGGCACCATGCCGAACACCATTGCCGCCGTGGTCATCAAGACCGGACGCAGCCGGATGGCCGCTGCTTCCTCCACCGCTTCCCGTGCGGTCAGGCCCTTGTCCTTGCGTAACTGGTTGGCAAACTCGACGATCAGAATGCCGTGTTTACTGATCAGCCCGATCAAGGTCACCAGCCCGACCTGGGTATAGATGTTCATGCTCGACCAGCCCAGGAACAGCGGAATCAATGCACCGCAGATAGACAGGGGCACGGTGACCAGGATCACCAGCGGGTCGCGGAAGCTTTCGAACTGGGCCGCCAGCACCAGGAAAATGATCGCCAGCGCCAGGGCAAAGGTGACCCACAGGGCACTGCCTTCCTGAACGTACTGCCTCGATGCGCCGGCGTAGTCGAAGGCAAAACCGGCGGGTGCCTCTTCCCGGGCGATCTGGCGCACGAGGTCGATGGCTTCCCCCATGCTCACCAGCGGCACGCCGGACAGGATGGCCGAGTTGAGTTGCTGGAACTGGTTCAGCTGTCTCGGTCGGGCACGGTCGGTGACGGTGATCAGGGTCGACAACGCCAACAGTTCACCCTTGGTGTTTTTCACGTAGTAATTGTTCAGCCAGTCCGGATTGTCACGGAACGGCCGCTCGACCTGGGCAATGACCTTGTAGCTGCGACCTTCAATGGTGAATCGGTTGATCTCGCCTTCACCCAGCAGGGTCGCCAGGGTTCCCCCCAGGTCCTGCATGGAAACCCCCATCTGCGCAGCCTTGGCGCGGTCGATATCCACCACCACTTCCGGCTTGTCGAAGGCCAGGTCAACGTGGACAAACGCAAACTTGCCGGATTCCTTCGCACGTTTTTTTACCCGGTCGACCACCTGCAGCAGCAATTCGTAATCGTTGGCGGAGTTGATGACGAACTGGAACGGCACGCCTTCGCCGGTGCCCGGCAGCGACGGCAGGTTGAAGCCGAAGATCTGCAGCCCCGGGATCTTTTCCAGTTTGGCTTGCACCTCGGGCAGGATCGCCATTTGCGTTCGACTGCGATCGTCCCATGGCTTGAGCAGGAAACCGCCGATGCCCGATTGCACGCCGTTGAAACCGTTGATCTGGAACGACGAGTAGTACTCGGGAAATGCCTTGAAGATCGAGACGAACTCGTCGGTGTAGGTGTTCAGGTAGTCGAGGTTGGTCGGTTGCGGGGCATTGGCGATCATGAAAATGATGCCCTGGTCCTCATCCGGCGCCAGCTCCGATTTGGTGAAATTGAGAAGGACCGGAATCAGGCACAACACGATCACGGCGAACACCAGCACCACCGGCCGGGTGTTGAGGGTGCCGTGAAGCAGGCTCTGGTAGCGGCGCTTGAGGCGTTCGAAAATCATGTCCAGGCGATGGGCCAGGCCGCTGGGGTTCTCGTCGTGACGCAGCAGAAACGCACACATCATCGGCGACAGGGTCAGGGCGACGATACCGGAAATCACCACCGCGCCGGCCAGGGTCAGGGCGAACTCCTTGAACAGCGCCCCGGTCAGGCCAGTCAGGAAACCGATCGGTGCGTACACCGCCGCCAGGGTGATAGTCATCGAAACCACCGGCATGGCGATTTCCCGGGCGCCTTCAATGGCGGCCTCGAGCGGTGTCCTGCCTTCCTCGATGTGACGGTGAATGTTTTCCACCACCACGATGGCATCGTCCACCACCAGGCCGATGGCCAATACCATCGCCAGCAGGGTGAGCAGGTTGATCGAGTACCCCATCATCTGCATGAAGAACATGACGCCGATCATCGACAGCGGGATGGTCACCACCGGGATCACCACCGAGCGCAGGGCACCGAGGAACAGGAACACCACCACGATCACGATCAGCACCGCTTCGAACAGGGTCTTCACCACTTCGTCGATCGAGGCCTGGATGAACAGGGTGGCGTCGTAGGCGATTTCACCTTTCAGGTTCGGCGGTAGCTGGGCCTCCAGGTCCGGCATGATCTTGCGCACTTCCTTGATCACTTCCAGCGGGTTGGCGCCGGGTGTCGCCTTGATGCCGATGTACACCGACGGGGTGCCACCGAACGAGCTGATGGAGTCGTAGTTCTCCGCACCCATTTCCACGCGCGCCACATCTCGCAGCAACACTCGGCTGTCGCCATCGACCTTGAGCGGAATCGCCCCGAAGGCTTCGGCGGACTTGAGTTCGGTATTGGCGTTGATGCTGGTGACCACGTATTCGCCCTTCACCTCGCCGGCGGCAGAGAGGAAGTTGTACTGGCGCACCGCATTGGTCACATCGCTGGCACTGAGGCCGAAACCCGCCAGCTTCATCGGGTCCAGCCACAGGCGCATGGCAAATACCTGGTTACCGAGGATCTCGGCTTCGGCCATGCCGGGCAAGGTCGCCAGCTTGGGCTGGATCACCCGTGACAGGTAATCGGTAATCTGCGGGTTGCTCAACTCCTTGCTGAAGTAGCTGATGTACATCAGCACTGACGCATCGGCCGATTCTTTGCTCAGCACCGGGTCTTCAGCGTCCTGGGGCAGCTGGTTCTTGACCTCGTTGGCCTTGGCCAGCAGTTCGGTAAACAGACGGTCGCTATTGGCGCCGACGCGCGCGTAGATCGAGATCACCGAGAAATTCTGGCGACTGACCGAGGTCATGTAGTCGATGCCCTCGGCGCTGGCCAGGCTTTGCTGCATCGGTTGGGTGATGTAGCCCTGGATGGTCTCGGCGTTGGCCCCGGGGTAGGCGGTGGTCACCGTGATCAGGGCGTTTTCCATTTGCGGGTACTGGCGTAGCGGCAGCTTGCTCCAGGCCTGAAAGCCCAGCAGTACAATCAACAGACTGACCACGGTAGCGAGAACCGGACGGCGGATGAACGGGTCGGTAAAAGCCATGGGAATTCCTTGATCAGTCCGCGCGTGGCTGGCTGTTCTGCCCGGCCAGGGTCTTGTCGTCGCTGATGGCAATGCGTGAGCCGTTATCCAGTTTGAGCTGGCCGGCGGTCACCACTTTCTCGCCGCTCTGCACGCCTTTGGTGATCATCACTTGCCCATCGCGGCGTTCGCCGGTCTCGACAAACCGCCGTTCGGCGATCAGCACCGGTTGGCCCTTGTCGTCCTTTACCAGGCTGCCATCCTCGGCTTTCTTTGGTACGGCCACATACACCGAGTTGCCGTAGAGCGTGTAGGTAATCGCGCTTTCCGGCACCACGATGCGCGGTTGCGGGTCGGGCAGGAGCACCTGGAGGCTGGCGAACATGCCTGGCATCAACTTGCCATCGGGGTTGGCCAGGGTGGCGCGGACCTGCACGTTACGGGTGCTGTTCTCGACTTTAGGGTTGATTGCACTGATGGTGCCGGGGTACTCCACGGTCGGATACGCCGCGACAATGACCTGCACTGGCTGGCCGAGCGCAATCTTCGGCACCGACTGCTCGGGCACAAAAAAGTCGACATACAGGCTACTGAGGTCTTGCAGGGTGGCGATCATGGTGCCACTGGCCATGTAGTCGCCAACGTCCACCTGACGAATGCCGATGGTGCCGCTGAACGGCGCGATGATGCTTTTTTTGCCGAGCGCAGCCTTGAGTTGATTGACCGTGGCCTTGCTCTTTTTCAGCACCGCCGAAAGTCGGTCGAATTCGCCTTTGGAAATGGCCTGGCTGCCGACCAGTTGGCTACCGCGACCGTAATCAAGCTGTGCCAGCCCGAGGTCGGCCAGAGCAGTTTCCAGCAGGGCACTTTCAACGGCGCTGTCGAGGCGCAGGAGTGGTTGGCCGGCCTTGACCTTCTGCCCCGACTCGAACTGGAGATCGATGACGGTGCCATCGGTCTCCAGGCTCAGGTCGACGCCCTGCAATGCCTTGAGCGTGCCAACGGTAGGCAGGCGGGCTTGCCATGGGCGCTCGGTGGCGGTGGCCACGGCAACGCTGACGGCCGGTCTGGGCACAGAGAAGCCTTGAACCATCGTATAGATCGAGAAGGCTTTGTACGCAGCCAGGGCCAGCACAATCAATAGAACCACACCCAACATGATCAGCATGCGGCGACGCAGCATATTCCAGTTCCTTGGAGAAAATCAGGTGAGACAGCAGGGAACATTACCGCGAGTGTAGAGGGTAAATCCAACTGCCGTTTTTACAGGTTGTGAGGTATTAGAGGGGGGAAAGCCTGAAAAGATTCGCCGTCTCGGGTCTCACCTGCGGGGTGTACGTCATCCCGATGCAGGCGCGGCCCAGGCCGGCGATCTTTTCAATGATTCAGGCCATCAGATGCAGATGGTTGTCCCAGAGCCCTGCGGGTAGCTCCAGCGGTTTTGCAACGAGGTTTGTCTGGCGGCAATCGTAGTAGCGGCAGCGCCCCTGGCCCGAGGTCACGACAAAACCATCGGCCACGGCACCGACCCCGGCGCAATCGGGAAGTGGCGCGTCCAGGCGTACTTCACCGCTGTCCAGGTCCCAGATGAAAAAGCGGTTGCCCCGCGGTGCGGTCAACGCCACCAGGCGCAAGTCGCTGTGTATTGCGACGCTGGCGGTGTAGTGTCCCATGGCCTGCAACTGGTGCTCGGGTACCGGGAACGCGACGAAGGGCTGACCGGGGCGCTTGATCGCCAGCAACTCCGACGACTCGTGGGCCGCACCCATGAACTGCTGGCTGGCGACGATGGTGCCGTCGCTGGCGATGGCCAGATGACGCACGCTGTTCATCTGCTGGGCGAGGGTTTCCTTGCTCAGCAGGGTGCCGTCGCGGTGCATCAGGACCAGGCTCGGTTCCATGGCGTTGAGGTTCATCTCCACCCGGCTTTCGGCCTCGGTGCGAATCCCGCCGTTGGCCACCACCAGGGTTTCGCCATCGGGCATCCACGACACCTGATGCGGACCGAGGCCGTGGGTAGAAATCTCACCACTGTGCACCAGCCGTTCGCCTTCGAACTTATACACGCCGAGCAGGCCGCGGCCGGGATCGGAGGTGTCGTTTTCGGTGGCGTACAGCCAGTCGCCGCTGTGGTGAATGACCGCGTGCCCGTAGAAGTGCCGGTTCGGCTGTGACACCACGGTTTGCAGGAGCGCGCCGTCGCGCAGGTCGATCAGGTAGCTCTCGGTGCCCGGACGGCGAGCGACGAACAGTGCAATCGGCTGTGTCGGGTGGTTGATGATGTCGTGGCAACGCTGGCCGACCCGGGTGGCGAACACTTGGGTGCCATCGAGCCGATAACCGACGGCGTAATGCTGGCCGTCGGTGTCGTCCCGTGCCGAAAGCAACAACGGACTCCTGTCCTTTTGCTTGAACAGCTTCCAGCCGCCCAGCGTCACTGCACCCAGCAGCAAACTACCTAATGTCAGAACCTGGCGTCGCAGCATGGAACCGGCCCTCATCAGTCACCGTCGTTGGCGTTGAAGCCCAGCTGGATGCCCAGTGCCTTGGCCAGATCGGCCTCGTGCAGGCGATGGACGACGTTGAGGCTGTCATACAGCTCGTTGAGTTGCTGGCGGCCGGCCTCGTCATTGAGCATGTCGGTCAGCGAGCGCTGGTTGCCGGCGAACAGCTTCAGCGAGGCGGTATAGGCTGCATCGATCTTGTCGGCCAACGGCTTCTGCTCGCTCGGCAACAGGCCGCGCAGGCCTTTGTTATCCACACCTTCCCAGACGGTCCTGGCGGCCGCGAGGCTGGCTTCGAGGCTGGTCAGGGACGCCTGGCTGCGCCATGCATCGGCCTGGAATGGTTGCGGCACGCCCTTGCTCTGGCGGCCCATCGGCGTGCCGAGCTTTTTCTTCAGGGTGTCGATGGCGGTGACTTGCACGCGCAGCAGATCGGCGATCGCCTCATGGGAGTCCGCGTAGCGCTGGTTCGGGAACTTGCTCATTTGCGCGAGCATGCCGTCGGTGTTGTTCCAGGTTTGCAGAATTTCTTCGGCCAATTGCTTCTGGCGTTCGCCGATGGCGATCAGCAGCGGGCAGTATTTGCTCTTCTGCTCAGCGTTGGCCACGTCGGGCTTGCTGTCGAACAGAATGTATTCGTAGGCCGAGAGCCCCTGTACCACGACGCTGGACTTGGCCAGGGCGGCGGCATCGATTTGCGGCTGGGCGGTGACCAGTTGCTCGACCTGACGGCCGACCAGGTTTTTCTTGTCCGGCCAGAACTGCACTTGCCACGAACGGTTGCCTTCGGCCAAAGGCCCGATCAGCAGCGGTTGCAGTTCGGCCCAGGCTTTTTGCGCATGCAGGAAGTCGGCACGGGCTGTTTCCAGGTTTTCCTTGCCTTCGCAGTAGGCGAGGGCGCTGACCGCCAATTGACGATCGGCCTCAACCCAGCGGGTGTAGGTCGGCAGGATCACCGACTTGGCAATGGCCGCCGACGTGACCGCTTGCGGGTCCTGGGGCGAGCAGGCGCCCAGGGCGAGGGCGGCAAGGCTGGTGAACAACAGTTTGGGACGGAACATGTCGGGCTCCCGCGAGTGGAATGCGTGTTAAAGGGAATTCAGGAACGCCAGCAACGCAGCGCGTTGCTCGGCATTGAAAGACAAAACCTGTTGTTGCGCCGCAGTCGCCTCGCCGCCATGCCAGAGCACGGCTTCGAGCAGGTTGCGGGCGCGGCCGTCGTGCAGGAACTGGGTGTGGCCGCTGACCGCCTGTGTCAGGCCGATGCCCCATAACGGCGGGGTGCGCCATTCGCGGCCGCTGGCCTGGAATTCGCTACGGTTGTCGGCCAGGCCGTCGCCCATGTCATGCAGCAGCAGATCGCTGTACGGGCGAATCACTTGATTGGCCAGTTCAGGTTCGGCGGCGTTGGCGACGGTGGTGTATTTCGGTGTGTGACAGGACTGGCAACCGGCCTGATAAAACAGGGTCTTGCCGGCCAGCACTTCAGGGGCGTTGACGTCACGGCGGGCCGGTACGGCAAGGTTGCGGCTGTAGAACAGCACCAGGCGCAGGATGTTGTCGCTGACTTCCGGCTCGCCATCGGGGCCGTTGCCACTGGGTGCCTGTTTGCAGGCCGTTTGCGCGTCCGTGCAGTCATCAAGGGGTCTAAGGCTGGTTGTGAGCCCCATATCCCCCGAAAACGCGTGGACATTCTGTTGATTGAGGTTCGGTTGTCCGGCTTTCCAGCCAAATCGTCCCAGAACGGTCTTTTGCAGAGCGTCATCCCAGACCCGGTTCGGTCGCCCGTTGATGCCGTTGTTCGCCTTGGCCTGTGCCTCGGCGTTGGCCAGGATCGCCTCCTCGGGGATCGCTTCGAGCAGGCCCAGGCCAATCATTGGCGGCGCCACGCGGGCCGAGAAACGGGTGTCGGGGTGCATCGGGCCGTAACCCAGCTGGGTGATGTTCAGGCTCGGTTTGCGTAACTCGACTTCGGTGCCGTCCTTGAAGCGAACCGGCACGGGGGTGTAATCGACCCGCACTTTGCCTTCGGGGGCCACGCCGGGTACGGACATGTCCTGGAACTGGCCGCCGTAGACGGGCTCCGGCACCACGCCGAGCTGTTCGATGACCTTGGCATACGCCGGGGCGTCGGGAATCGACAGGCGTACCAGCATCGACACCGCGTTCACATCGTCGGGCGTCGGCGGATGGCCGCGGCCGTCCTTGATGTGGCAGCCCTGGCAGGCATTGGTGTTGAACAGTGGACCGAGACCATCGCGAGCTGTCGTCGTCGACGGGGCGATCACCCAAGGGCTGCGGAAGAAGCTGTTGCCGACACTGAAATCCACACGCCGTGATGGCGGCAGGTTCGCCGAGGGCATGGAAAACGCGTTCTGATCGGTCTTGCGCACCGTCGCACTGCCGCCGGAGCGGGCTTCACCGGGTTCGGCCTGGGTGAATTTCGGGGCGTCATCGCAGGCACTCAGGCCCAGGGCCAGAAACAGTGCGGACAAGCGAAGAGGCAGCGGGGGCATCAGACATCCTGCAAGACGAGCAAAACAAGGGCGCAAAGTCTAACAGGGGATGGGAATTTGAATAAGAGGAATTATCGTTTGCTTGATGTGGGGCAAGGTTTTCACTTGAGACCGCGGTGCAGCCATCGCGGGCAAGCCACGCTCCCACAGGGATTGAAGGTGCTCACAGATGATGTGATCAGCACGGATACTGTGGGAGCGGGCTTGCCCGCGATGAGGCCATGAGCGTCACCCAAAAAGCAGGCAAGAAAAAAGCGACCCGAAGGTCGCCTTTTTCACTCGGCCAGCGTTGATCAGAATTCGTGATCAGCGTTGTCCGGGTTCAGGTCGTTGATACCCAGTTTGCCAGCGGCGGCTTCGATCGAACCGGTCTGCTTGACCAGGGACGCGATAGCGTCACGGACGATCTGGTTGCCTGCGGTGTTGCCGGCAGCGATCAACTGGTCGTAGTGCTCGCCCTTGTTGGCGTGGTCGACCATGACCTGAAGCTTGGCTTCAGTGGCGGCCAGGTCGTCCTTGAGCGCGGTGTCGGCAGCCGGGTCGGCTTTGGCCACCAGGGACGACAGGCTGGCGCCGGTCATTTTGGTGCCATCGACGCGAGTGTATTCACCCAGGTACACGTTACGAATGCCCTTGGCATCGTAGAAATGCGAGTTGTGGGTGTTGTCGCTGAAGCAATCCTGTTCGTCTTCCGGGGAGTTGGCTTCCAGGGAAACCTTCATGCGCTCGCCCGCCAGTTCGCCCAGGGACAGGCTACCCATGCCGAACAGCATTTTGCGCAGGCCGGTTTCAGCCGGTTCCGCTTCCAGGGTGGCGCGGTAGTTGTCGGCCACGTTCGGCTTCCAGTTACCGACCATTTCTTCCAGGTCGTTGACCAGCAGCTGAGTCACGGACTTCAGGTAGGCACGACGACGATCATTGTGACCGCCGGTAGCGCCTTTGCCTTCCAGGTAGTCCGAAGCCGGACGGTTGCCGGCGCCAGGGCCGGTGCCGTTCAGGTCCTGGCCCCAGAGCAGGAATTCGATGGCGTGGTAACCGGTGGCGACGTTGGCCTCGGAACCGCCCAGCTCGTTCAGGCTGGCGAGTTTTTCCGGGGTGATGTCTTTGACATCGACCTTGTCTTCGCCGATCTGCACTTGAGTGTTGGCGATGATGTTGGCAGTGGCACCCGGGTTGCCCAGGGCGTGTTCGTAGGATTTGTCGACGTAGTCGATCAGGCCTTCGTCCAGCGGCCAGGCGTTCAGCTGACCTTCCCAGTCGTCAACGATGGTGTTGCCGAAACGGAACACTTCGCTCTGCAGGTAAGGCACGCGAGCGGCAACCCAGGCAGCCTTGGCGGCTTTGAGGGTGTCGGCGTTCGGCTTGGCGAGGAAGGCGTCTACGGCGGTTTGCAGGGTCTTCGCGGTGGATTCGGCATCGCTGTAAACGGCGAAAACGATGTCGGCGTAATGGGCGACAACGGCTTTGGCGGCAGCTTCGTCGACCTTACCGGCAGCGGCAGACGCAGTGGCTGGAGCAGCCGGGGCAGCTGCAGTGCTGGCAGCTGGCGCGGCAGCTTTTTCTTGGTCTTTACCTTCGCCGCAACCGGCGAGGGAAATAGCGATGGCCAACAGACTGGCGGTAGCCAGAGGCATACGAATCATGGCGAACATCCTGCTTCGATAGGGGTGGAGTCGTGCTATGCGCACGCAAAACTGCGACATAATGCAAATCTTTCGCATTATGTGTAAAGGGTTGTACCTGTAAATATTTCTTATTCACAGAGCGCGGCTCGCAACCCTGTAGGAGCGAGCTTGCTCGCGATGAACCTGAGAACCACGCGCTCATCCAGAATGAACGCGTTATCGTTCACGACCATCGCGAGCAGGGGTTACAAAATAGCCGCATTGCTGCGTTGGGCCTGCTTGAGGTAAACGCCCAGTTCCCGTGCCGGCAACGGTTTGCTGTAGTGATAGCCCTGACCTTCGTGGCAGCCTTCGGAAATGATGTATGCCTCTTGCTCGGCGGTTTCCACGCCCTCGGCAATCACCTGCATGCCCAGGCTTTTGCCCAGCTGGATGATGGCGCGAACGATGGTCGCATCGTCGTCGTCATCGAGCAGGTCCTGGACGAAGCTCTTGTCGATCTTGATCTTGTCCAGAGGCAGGCTCTTGAGATAGCTCAAGGACGAATAGCCGGTTCCGAAATCGTCGATGGCGATCAGCGCGCCGGAGCGGCGCAGGCTGAGCAAGTGCTGGGCCGCGGTGCTGATGTCTTCCATCAGACCGGTTTCGGTGACTTCCAGCTCCAGGCTGCGCGGTGGCAGGCGGTACATCTGCAGCAGGTTGTTGACCACCCGGGGCAGTTCGGCGTGGTGCAATTGAACCGTGGAAAGGTTTACCGCCATGCGCAGGTCGCTGAAGCCCTGGTCATGCCACTCGCGTAGTTGTTTGCAGGCCTGGTCCAGCACCCATTCGCCGATGGCGATGATGGTGCCGTTCTGTTCGGCCAGCGGGATGAATAGGTCCGGCGGCACCATACCGTGCTCGGGGTGTTGCCAGCGAATCAGGGCTTCGACGCCCACCACGCGGTTGTCGCGGTAGCTGATCTGCGGTTGATAGACGAGGTAGAACTGATTGCGGATCAACGCATCGCGCAGGTCTTTTTCCAGCTCGCGGCGGCGACGCATTTCGGTATCGACGCTGGCGATATAGAACTGATAGCGGTTGCGCGAACGGGTCTTGGCCAGCGTCATGGTCTGCTCGGCCTTTTGCAGCAATTTCTCGGTGCTGTCACCGTCCTCGGGGAACAGGGTGATGCCGATAGTGGCGCGCAGGCGGATCTCCTGATGATCGAGGGCAAACGCCGCTTCCAGGTCATCGAGAATGCTTTGCGCCAGCTCGGCGGCTTCGTAGGGTTGCTCGATATCGGCCTGGACCAGGGCGAACTGGTCGCCGCCGAGGCGGGCGAGGGCGCCCAGGCGACCGCTATGACCGCGCAGGCGATCGGCCAGGGCCAGCAACAATTGGTCGCCGGTCTGGTAGCTGAACTGCTCGTTGATGCCCTTGAAGTCATCGAGGCCGACACACAACACCGCGACCCGGCGCTGCAATTTGCCGGCGTCGATGAGGATCTTGTCCAGTTGCTGCTGCAATTGCTGGCGGTTCGGCAGCCCCGTCAGGAAATCGTACTGGGACATGCGCACCAGGCTGTTTTCCGCTTCGTGGCGCAGATGGGTATTGCGTTCGATGGATTCGAGCAACTGGTTGGCGGTGTTGATCCAGATGCCCAGTTCGTTGTTCTCGTGGCCCTTGAGCAGCGGAATCTTGTGTTCGCTGGGACGATCCGGATTGATTTCCGTGAGGTGCTCGATGATCCGCGACAGCGGCTTGGTCAGCAGCCAGTGGTAGACCAGGTACAACACCAGTCCCATGGCGAGTGCGCGCAGGACGCCGGAAATGAAGATGATCACCGAGCTGACAATGAACCCTTGGCCGTAGGTGGCGGTATCGAGGGTGATGCTCAGGTCGCCGTAATACTCACTGTAGGGCCCGCGACCGACCAGTTGGGTGGTGAAGGTGCGTTCCTTGCCAAGAATCAGGTCGGTCAGCCAGCGGCTGTGGGAGTGCTGCAATTCGCGGGTTTTTTGCGCGAGCATGGCTTCGTTGGGATGGCCGATGGAGGCCTTGCGCACGGCGGCGTCCTGAAACAGGCCTTCGATCACCTGCATGCCCATTTCCCGGTCCAGGCTGTAGACGGCCTGGGTCGAGGGGTCGCGAAACATGTCGAGGATGCGTTCCGCATCGCTGGCGACGGCCTGACGTGTTTTATAGGCATCGAACACAATCTGCGCGCAGCTCAAGACCACGCCGACGATCAATGCCGACAGGAGTACGACCCGGAGCAACTTCACCGACAAGCTGTTCTTGAGTTCCAGCTTCAAAGGGTTATTCCTTGTTCCGTGCGGGTAGCATCAAGTTGCCATGAGTATTGGCAATCCCGTGATGGCAGTCAAAGGGACAATCATCCTTGGGGGATTTTGCCTGCTGCTTGGCCGATTTGCAGTTGACCTGGCGAGTTAGCCTATTAGTACTGTGTCGGTTGTCGAGTCCTTCAACTTGAGGGGCGGGATGGAGATATTTTCCTTTTGTTTGATGTTAGTCGGCGTGGGCGGGGGAGCAAGGGGCTGGAGGCTGGTTTCATCTTGGGAGATTGGCTTCGTTCGGGTTTTTTGGGTGGGGGGGCATATCCATTGCTGTGGTAACGGCGGCTGGCGGTTTCGCCCTTACGGCGAGTTCCTTTTGTCAAACGACACAAAAGGAACCAAAAGGTCTCGCCCCTTACGTACGGCCCCTCGCTTAGGCTCGGGGTTCCTTCGCTCCGGCATTCATCCGGGGGCATCGCCCTCCGGTTGGCTTCGCTGGCACCTACATGCGATGTGTTCGACTGCGTCGAACGGCGCTGCGCGCCAATCCCCGGATGAACGCCTCCACTCAGCCTGCCGAGGGGGCGGGTGGATCAAGATCAAAAGCTGCAGGCGAGCTAACGCTCGGCCTGTTGAGTGGTGAGAAGCGTGGGTGTATGCCGATCTGCCTTTGCTCTGCTCTTCTGTAGGAGCGAGCTTGCTCGCGATGGACGTTAACGATAACGCGGGCTGACTGAATGCCCGCGTTGTCCTGGCGTTTTTCGCGAGCAAGCTCGCTCCTACAGGGATCGTCAGTGGCCACAAGTCCCGACTGAAAGCCGGGGACCCAATGTGAGTGAGTCATATCCATGTGTGGCCAGGGATGCTTCGCGTTACGTTTTGGGCGTTAGCGCGGTGTAGGAAAGCGCCAGAAGTTTCCCACGCAGTTTTCAGGTTGTCCGTCGGAAGCGGGCTGAATAACCTTTGGTGATCGCTGAAATGCTTCAGCGATCGGGCGTGAGAACCCGCAAGAGAGTGTTAATCCAGCGCCAGTACCACCATAATTGCCGCCAGCTTATCCGCTGCCAGCAATGTTTTATGGCGGCTGTGTGCGGGCAGACCTCGGTCTGGCCGGATTGCTCTCTTGCCGGTTTCTCACTCCGCACATAGCTGCCACCTCTTCGTTCGCGTGAGAAACGGCGAGAGATGGCTCCAATCGATAAGGAGCATATTTTGGATAAGTTAATCCCAGATCCCCCCTGCAACACCACCAAACCCTACAGCCCTCGCACCATGTTCATGATCGTCCCCGACATGGACACTGAAAGCCTGCTTGCCCACGCTTGTGAATCACTGGCTTCAGCCAATGTCATGGCGAGTGATTTCGCTACCTGCCTGGCTGGCCCCCAGCGCAACACGGCGCTGGCCATTTCGCAGATTGTCATGTTGGCGGAGCTGGCGGTGAATCGCGCGTTGGATAACCTCGATCCGCAGTAGTTGGCAGGCTGACCGCGTTATCGTTCTTCGCGAGCAAGCCCGCTCCCACTGGCTCGGTGGTGACCTGTGGGAGCGGCGGTGCGGCGATCCGACTTGCTCGCGAAGGCGGCGGGACAATCACCACCGTCCCTTTGCTCATATTCCTTCCATAAAAAAACCCGGCACAAAGCCGGGTTTTTTGTCTGGCATCGAGCTTAAGCGGTGAAGGTTTTGCCTTCGAACTGCTCAGCCACGAATTTCCAGTTGACCAGGTTCCAGAACGCTTCGACGTACTTCGGACGCAGGTTGCGGTAGTCGATGTAGTAAGCGTGTTCCCAAACGTCGCAGGTCAGCAGCGGGGTGTCGCCGTTGGTCAGCGGGTTGCCGGCGCCGATGGTGCTGGCCAGGGCCAGGGAACCGTCAGCCTTCTTCACCAGCCAGCCCCAACCGGAACCGAAGGTGCCGATGGAAGTCTTGCTGAACTCTTCCTTGAACTTGTCGAACGAACCGAAGGCCGCGTTGATGGCTTCAGCCAGTGCGCCGGTTGGTTGACCGCCAGCGTTTGGCGCCAGGCAGTTCCAGTAGAAAGTGTGGTTCCAGACCTGAGCGGCGTTGTTGAAGATACCGCCCGAGGAAGTCTTGACGATTTCTTCCAGGGTCTTGCCTTCGAACTCGGTGCCTGGCACCAGGTTGTTCAGGTTCACGACGTAGGTGTTGTGGTGCTTGTCGTGGTGGAACTCCAGGGTTTCCTTGGAGATGTGCGGCTGCAGGGCATCGTGTGCGTACGGCAGTGGCGGCAATTCGAAAGCCATGATGATTCTCCTAATCAGGTCAGTTGCGGTGAGCGCAAGGCCGATCACGGGCGGCCAGACAAGCGCCGGGGAGTTTGTACTCTTTGCGGCGCAGGGAGTCGGATCATAGCACCGGGGGGGCGGCATAACCACGCAACAACTGTGTGGAATAGAGGTTCCGCCAATCAGATGGCCGCGATCAGCTGCAGCGCTACGGCAAACATCATCACCGCCACCAACAGATCGAGAATTCGCCAGGTGCCGGGCCGGGCGAGCCACGGCGCCAGCCATGCCGCACCGAGGGCCAGGGTGAAGAACCACAGCAGCGAGGCACTGGCCGCGCCGACGACATAAGCGCCGGGCTCGGTTTGTTGTGCGCCCAGGGAGCCGATCAGCAAAACGGTGTCCAGATAGACGTGCGGGTTGAGCAAGGTCACCGCCAGCGCGCTGAGCATCACCGCCCGCAGCGAACGTACGGTCTGGCCTTCGCCCTGCTCAAGGCTCTGCTTCGAGAAGGCCCGGCGCAGCGCCTGGCTGCCGTACCACAACAGGAACGCTGCGCCGCCCCAGCGTGCGATGGCCAACAGCGTCGGGTTCTGTGCCAGCACCGTCGCCAGGCCGAATACCCCGGCGGCTACCAACAGGGCATCGCAGGTCACGCAGAGTGCCGCCACCGGCAGGTGATGTTCACGCCGCAGGCTTTGCGCCAGGACAAACGCATTCTGGGTGCCGATCGCCATGATCAGGCCGAAGGCCACGAGCAGCCCGTTCACATAACTTTGCCACATGATTTTTTTACTCCGCGTTGGCTGCCAGATCCCGCAGCACTTGCAGGGCTCGGTCGGCGTCGGCCTGGCCGACGAACAAATGGTCGTGGTAGTAGCCTGCAATCACGTTGCAGCTGATTCCGGCCTTGCCCAATGCCGTGGCGAACGCGGCGGTCAGGCCGACGGCTTCGAGGGCCGAATGTACGTTCAAGGTGATCCAGGCGGCGATGTAGTCGAAGCTGAATCCGGCTTTTTCGGCGTGGGAACGTTCGAGAATCACGGTCAGGCCTTCCTGCTCGCGGAAGCTGCCGACAATCTCCAGATCCGCAGGCAACTTGCCGTCGCGCAGGGTGCAGAACACGTATTCGCCAGCGTTGAGTTGCGGGCTCATGCTGCGCAGCAGCGTTGCCAATGAAGTTTCGCCAGCCATGTGGGTGATCCTTGTTCAAGAGTTCTTGCTGGTCATTGTCCTTGTGAAGGCTGTATAAGAAAAACCAATCTTGCTGATCGCTCATTAGGAAAACTGATGTTCGACTATAAATTGCTTTCTGCCTTGGCCGCCGTGGTCGAACAGGCCGGTTTTGAACGGGCGGCTCAGGTACTGGGCTTGTCGCAATCGGCGATTTCCCAGCGCATCAAGCTGCTGGAGGCGCGGGTTGGCCAACCGGTGCTGGTGCGGGCCACGCCGCCAACGCCGACGGAAATCGGTCGACGGCTGCTCAACCACGTGCAGCAGGTGCGATTGCTTGAACGGGATTTGCAAAGCCTGGTGCCGGCGCTGGATGAAGAGGGCCTGCCGGAACGCCTGCGCATCGCCCTGAACGCCGACAGCCTGGCCACTTGGTGGGCGCAGGCCGTGGGGGCGTTTTGCGCCGAACAGCATCTGCTGATGGATCTGGTGGTCGAAGACCAGACCGTCGGTCTCAAGCGCATGCGCGCCGGTGAAGTGGCGGCTTGTGTCTGCGCCAGCGAGCGGCCGGTGTCGGGTGCGCGCAGCGTGTTGCTGGGGGCCATGCGTTACCGTGCGCTGGCCAGCCCCGCCTTTATTGCCCGGCATTTTCCGCAGGGCGTACGCGCCGATCAGTTGGCCCGGACCCCGGCGCTGGTATTTGGCCCGGACGATTTCCTGCAGCATCGCTACCTTGCGTCCCTCGGCGTCGAGGGTGGATTCGAACACCATTTGTGCCCGTCCTCCGAAGGTTTTATCCGCTTGGCGGAAGCCGGTCTGGGCTGGGGGCTGGTTCCGGAACTGCAGGTGCGCGAGCAGCTGCAAAGGGGTGTATTGCAGGAGCTGCTGCCAGATAAGCCGATCGATGTGCCGCTGTACTGGCATCATTGGCGTAATGGCGGCCAGTTGCTGGGGCTGCTCACCGATCAATTGGTCAGCGCATCTAAGCAATGGCTGGTGCCCTTGGACTGACGCGCAGCGTCAAGACCTCACGTAATACGCAAAACGAAATATTCGGAGCAATTCATGAAGATTCTGGTTACCGGCGCAAGCGGCTTCATCGGCGGGCGCTTTGCGCGTTTTGCCCTGGAGCAGGGCCTGGACGTGCGGGTCAACGGTCGCCGGGCCGAGAGCGTGGAGCATCTGGTACGCCGGGGAGCCGAGTTCATCCAGGGTGACTTGAGCGACCCGGAACTGGCGCGCGAGCTGTGCTCGGACGTCGAGGCCGTGGTGCATTGCGCCGGTGCTGTTGGATTATGGGGACGTTATCAGGACTTCCATCAGGGCAACGTCCAGGTCACCGAGAACGTGGTCGAAGCCTGCTTGAAGCAACGGGTTCGGCGGCTAGTGCATTTGTCGTCGCCGTCGATCTACTTCGATGGTCGCGATCACCTGGGTCTGACCGAAGAACAGGTGCCCAAGCGCTTCAAACACCCTTACGCCGCCACCAAGTACCTGGCCGAGCAAAAAGTCTTCGGTGCCCAGGAGTTCGGTCTCGAAACCCTGGCCCTGCGCCCGCGTTTCGTCACCGGGGCCGGCGACATGAGCATCTTCCCGCGCCTGTTGAACATGCAGCGCAAGGGGCGCCTGGCGATCATCGGCAACGGTCTGAACAAAGTTGATTTCACCAGCGTGCAAAACCTCAACGAGGCGTTGCTCAGCAGTTTGCTGGCCAGCGGTTCTGCGCTGGGCAAGGCTTACAACATCAGCAACGGCACGCCGATTCCCCTGTGGGACGTGGTCAATTACGTCATGCGCAACATGGAAGTCCCACAGGTCACCCGCTACCGTTCCTACGGCCTGGCCTACAGCGTGGCGGCGCTCAACGAGGGCGTGTGCAAGTTGTGGCCGGGGCGTCCAGAACCGACGCTGTCGCGTCTGGGCATGCAGGTGATGAACAAAAATTTCACCCTGGACATCAGCCGCGCGCGGCATTATCTGGATTACGATCCCAAGGTCAGCCTCTGGACGGCGCTCGATGAATTCTGTGGCTGGTGGAAGGCCCAGGCTGTTCGCTGACGCTCGAACAACGACCCCCGACTGAACCGGATTCGGGCTTGGGGGTCAATGGTTGCGGCTGTGGGGTTTATACTGCGCGGCATAAAGCCATTATGTGATTCACTAAGGTTGATTCAATGTCCATGCGAAACGATGCCAACGACGACTTCGATGATGTACCGAGCCTGCGTGCAGACGTTCTCGATGACGACTTTGCGCCCACCGCCCGTACGGTCGTGCATTCGCGCACGACGCCGGTGGTGAAGGTCAAGGCGGCGAGTACCGGTGCCTTGTGGGCGTTGGTCGGGGCGTTGTTCTTTGCGTTCGCGGGCCTGGCCTGGTGGAGCTTTCAGCAGATCTCCCTGATGGAACAGCAATTGGTGGCGACCCAGGAAAGCTTCGCGCGAATCAGTGAGGAAGCGGCAGGGCGCCTGCAGGATATTTCCGGAAAGGTTGTTGCCAGCCAGACCAGTGTCAACACCGACAGCGAGGCCTTGAAGCTGCAAATCCGCCAGCTGGAAAGCAAGCTCCAGGACCAGAACGCCCAGCAGCAAGGTGTTGCCGGCCAGGCCTCGGACCTGGACAAGCGACTGGCACAAATGACCGCGCAAACCACCGAACTGGACAAACGCCTGGCGCAAATGAATGCCCAGAACACCGAACATCAGACGGCCAATACCCAGTTGCAGACCCAGGTCAAAGCATTGAGTGCTGAATTGGCCACCCTGAAAAGTGCCCCGTCGGACGCTGAAAAACTCGATGCACAACTGAAGAGCCTGGGCGCCGATATCACAGCGCTGAAGAAACAAGGCAACCCAAGCGCTGCTATCGAGCGTCTCGAGCAAGACATGATCGTGCTCAAGAGCGAGCAGGACAACCGTCCAGCGGTCACGCAGGGCTCGACCAATACCGCCGAGTTCGATGCGTTCCGCAGCCAGGTCACCCGCAACATCAATACCCTTCAGGCGCAGATCCAGAACCTTCAGCAGCAACTGCGCGCCCGGCAGTAATCCGAACACTTGTGGCGAGGGGGCTTGCCCCCGTTGGGTGGCGAAGCCGCCCCAAATCCATTCGCCGCGGTTCACCAGATCAACCGCGGTGCCTGATTTACGACTGCTGCGCAGCCGAACGGGGGCAAGCCCCCTCGCCACAAAAGCCTATGACCCTGTTCTGGCGAATATTCGTACATATCCCATTGCCGTCTACGCTCTTGAAACACCATCAGGAACGAGGGATGCGCAATGGGGTTTCTGCATAGGTTTACCTTGCTGTGCGGCATGTTTTTGTTGTGTCTGGGCCAGGCGCAAGCCGCCGGGACGGAAAAGGACGACAGCAAGGCGGCCATTGCCCTACTGGAAAAAGCCCTGGCCTACTACCACCAGAATGGCGACAAGGCGCTGGCGGCATTCAGCCGCCAGGGTGAGTTTGTCGACAAGGACCGTTATGTCTTTGTGCTCGACACCAAGGGCGTGATGCTCGCCAGTGGCGGGCCGTCGTCGGCGCTGATTGGCCGGGACGTGTCGCAAGTGCTCGGGCCGGATCTGCAGAAAGCTTTCAAGGACGCCCTGAAAGTGCCGGAAGGCAATGGCATTCAGCAGGCGGAATATCGCTGGCAGAACTGGAATGACGGCAAGGTCGAGCGCAAGCATGTCTACTACCAGCGCGTTGGGCAGCGGATTCTGGCGGTCGGTTATTACCTGCCACGGGCCTCCGCCGAACAGGCCATGACCTTGCTGAACAAAGCGGCAACCGATCTGGCCAAGGACGAAAAGGGCACCCTGACGGCGATCAATTCCCTCAAGGGCGGCTACCTGCAGGATGACCTGTATGTGTTTGTTGTCGACCTGGATACTCAGCGTTACGTGGCCCACGGCACCAACCTGCGGCTGATCAATACCGACTTCAGCAAGATCGTGGACCCGGAAGGCAAACCGGTGGGCGAGCCGATTCTGGCGTTGATGGCCCAGCAGGATTACGGCGAATACGAATACCGCTGGAAAAACCCGGTGACGGGCAAAGTCGAGAACAAGCATGCCTACCTGAAGAAGGTCGGACATTTTCTGGTGGCGGTCGGGTATTACAGCCCTTGAATGGTAGTGACTGTCAGACCGCTATCGCGAACAGGCGACCCGGTCTATCTACCGAACCTTGTCCTCGCGCCCGCGCAACAACATGTTCGGCATGGCAATCGCCGCCGCCAGCCCAAGCAATGAAACGGCCGCGCTGACCGTCAGCAAATGCCGGAACGTCAGTAACAATTCGGCACGCAGGGTGTTCTGCGCATCACCCGGCGCGGCATTCAAACCGTCCAGCAACACATTCCCCGAGCTGCCTTCGGCAATCAGAGACGAACCGGCCAGGTGCGCGAAACTCGAATCCTGCAACAACGCCAACAGCAGCGCCGACATCAACGCCACACCCACGGCACCACCCAGCGAACGGAACAGGTTGGTGGTGCTGGTGGCTACACCGATGTCCCGCTGGTCCACCGAGTTCTGCGTGCCGACCAATGACGTCGGGAACTGCATGCCCGAGGATATCCCGCAGAGCAGCATGAACAGACTGCTCACGACGAACGCCTGCGGCGGGCTGAACGCCATGCCGATAATCGAGACAGGCATCAGCGCCGCACCGGTAAGGATCATCGGTTTGTAGCGTCCGGTGACCGAGGTGCGGCGGCCTGCGAAATACGCGCCAATCGGCAAACCCATGGCCAGGGGCAGCAGGTGCAGGGCGGCGCTGTCGGCACCGGCGCCGGTGACGCTCTGAAAGCGCAGCGGCATCAACACAATCAGCGAGATGGCCTGGAAACTGGTGAAGAAAATCGTGCACCAGCACAGGATCGCGTTGCGGTTGGCGAACAGATGCATGGGCAACAACGGTTCTCGCGCCCGCCGCTCGCGGACGACGAACAGCCCCAGCACCAGTACCGCACAAGCGAGCAGCGCCAACACCTCGGCACTGCGCCACGAATGGCCCTGGCCGACCTGGGTGATGCCCAGCAACAATGCTGTCAGCCCGATGATCATCAACACGGTGCCCAGGTAGTCGATGATCGGTTTGCGTTGCGGAATCGGCAGGCCCACCAGCGTGCGATAGGCGACCAGCCAGGCGCCCAGGCCCAGTGGCAGGTTGATCAGGAACACCCAGCGCCAGGACAGGTATTCGGTCATGTAACCGCCGAGCACCGGGCCGGCCACGCTGGCCACTGCATACATGCTGCTGAAATAGCCCTGATACCGGCCGCGCTCCCGAGGCGGCACGATGTCACCGATGATCGCCTGGCTCACCGAAATCATCCCGCCGGCCCCGATGCCCTGGAAGATTCGCGCCAGTACCAGTTGTTCCATGCTCTGTGCCATGCCGCAGAACACCGACGCCAGGGTGAACAGGCCCATGCCGAACAGCATCAGCTTGCGCCGCCCGTACAGGTCACCCAGTTTGCCGTAGATCGGCACCGCCACGGTCATGGCCACCATGTAGCCGGAAATAACCCAGGCCAGCAGGCTGACGTCCTTGAATTGCGCGGAAATGGCCGGCATCGAAACGGCGACGATGGTCTGGTCCAACGCACCGAGAAAGATCGCCAGCATCAGGGCGATCAGCACGCTGCGAATGGCCGGTTTGGGCGTTTCAGGCTGGTGGAGATTGGTCACGGGAAAACCTGCGGGCAGTGATTGACCCGCAAGAGGCAAGGCGAGCGGGGATGCTCGCCAGTGTAAGTCGATAGGAGGCTATTCGATAGCCTCATAAGGAAGCCCGACGTAGTTTTCTGCAATGGTTTTGCGACCCGCCTGCGAATCGACAAAATAGTCCAGTTCCGACTCGGCAATGCGCTGGCTAAAGGCATCGTGATCATCAAAGCGGTGCAGCATCGAGGTCATCCACCAGGAAAAACGCTCGGCTTTCCACACCCGGCGCAGGCAGATTTCCGAGTATTTCTCCAGCAGATCAAGGCGATCGTTGCGGTAAACCTTGACCAGGATGTTGAACAGCGTGCTGACGTCACTGGCCGCCAGGTTCAGGCCCTTGGCCCCGGTGGGCGGGACAATGTGCGCGGCATCACCGACGAGGAACATCCGCCCGTACTGCATGGGTTCGACGACGAAGCTGCGCAGCGGCGCGATGCTTTTCTCGATGGACGGGCCGGTCACCAGTTTTTGCGCAAGATCGACCGGCAGGCGGTTTTTGAGCTCGTCCCAGAAGCGTTGATCGGACCAATCCTCGACATTTTCCTCTGCGGGCACTTGCAGGTAATAACGGGTGCGCGTCGGCGAGCGCATGCTGCACAGGGCGAAACCGCGCTCATGGCGGGCATAGACCAGCTCATCGTGGACCGGTGGGGTATCGGCCAGAATCCCCAGCCAGCCGAAGGGATAGATCCGTTCGAAGATTTTCAGGCTGTCGGCGGGAATCGATTGTCGCGCCACACCGTGGAAGCCGTCGCAACCGGCGATGTAGTCGCAGTCAAGTCGATATGGCTCGCCGTCCTTCTCAAAAGTGACAAACGCTTCATCGGTTTTCATGCCGTGGGGAACGACGTTACTGGCCTGGTAAATCGTCTGCGCGCCCACCTCCCGACGAGCGGCCATCAGGTCACGGGTGACCTCGGTCTGGCCGTAGATCATCACCGTCTTGCCGCCGGTCAACGCTTGCAGATCGATGTGTACCTGGCGCCCGTCGAGGGCCAGTTCGAAGCCACCATGGACCAGTCCCTCGGCGTCCATGCGCTGACTCACGCCGGCCTGACGCAACAGCTCTACCATGCCTTGTTCAAGCACGCCGGCGCGGATTCGACCGAGTACATAATCGGGGGTTTGACGTTCGAGA
This sequence comes from Pseudomonas sp. GW821-FHT12A04, assembly GCF_058807755.1. NCBI lineage: Bacteria > Pseudomonadati > Pseudomonadota > Gammaproteobacteria > Pseudomonadales > Pseudomonadaceae > Pseudomonas > Pseudomonas sp. GW821-FHT12A04. The sequence goes on along the minus strand of NZ_JBXAQZ010000011.1, from coordinate 4,581 downwards.
ACGATGTTGTCGATGCCGGCGTTGTGCAGCAATTGGCCGAGCAGCAAGCCTGAGGGGCCAGCACCGATAATGGCAACTTGGGTTTTCAGCGTTTTCATTGTTCTTATGACTCGCAAGCTCCACACGACCTGGGCCGGTGAATGATTTTTATGGATCGAGTGCTTGCATTTTTCCCTTGCGAGTCTGTCAATTGAAGGTGAAAACTGAGCCGATAGCTGTACATTCTGCCAATCGGTGCGATTATCGCCCCAGATCAACCCCGAGGCCTGGATTGAAGTGATGAACAAGCCTGACCTGCCTTCGATTCCGGTGTTCAAGCTCTACGGTGAAAGCCTGGATTGGCCGACCCCGGACTTGCTGCACTGTGAAACCATTTCCAAACGCAGTCGCGAACATCATTGGGAAATCAAACCTCACCGCCACGCTGACTTGTGCCAGTTGCTCTTCGTATTCAAAGGTCAGGCCGAGCTTGAAATCGAAGGCAAGCGAACGCAACTGGTGGAGCCGGCAATCCAGATCCTGCCACCGCTGTCGGTGCACGGCTTTCGTTTTTCCGAGGACGTGGAAGGGTTTGTCGTAACCCTGGCCGCGCCGCTGATCGCCCACCTGCAGATGCAGTTGGGGCAATCGGTCAATGCCCTGGCCCAGTCCGAAAGCTACCCGGCAGGCAAGGACGCCGAGTACCTCAACAGCCTGTTCAGCGCCTTGCAGAACGAATACACCAGCCATCAACCGGCGCGGGAAATGCTCATGCATTCGCTGGTCAGCGTGATCGTGGTGTGGGTCAGTCGCCAGGTGATCCAGCGTCGCACCGCCATGGCGCGACCGCAGCGGGCCCGGGAATACCTCAACGGCTTTATTCAACTGGTGGAAGAGACGTATCGCCAGCACGTCAAGGTCGAGGATCTGGCACACCGGCTGGGGATTTCCGTGTCCCACCTCAACGGCACCTGTCGTGAGCTGGCGGGGCAACCGGCGTTGCAGATCATGCATGAGCGGCAATTGCTGGAGGCCAAGCGTTTGCTGACCTACACCAGCATGACCATTTATGAAATGTCCGACGTGTTGGGGTTTTCCGATCCGACCAACTTCACACGCCTGTTCCGACGTCGAGTGGGGATTTCGCCAAAGGCGTTCCGCGACCGCTTGAAGGCCGATCAGGACAACGAAGCCTGACCCCCTTCGTTACCGGAGGGCGTTGAGGGTGGCGTTGTGGGGGATGCAGCGCTCGAAGTTGCAGCTAGCGGCTTCACGGGGCAGGTTGCGCAGTTGCTCGACGCGCCAGGCCGCAGCGCCATAAAGCCCGAGCGTGACCGCACAGGTGATGAAAATCGCGAGGTATCTTCTTGTTCTGATGTTCATGGCGTTGACCTCTGAACGAATACCTTTCGGTACTACTTTGAGCATAGGTCAGCGCCGGTGAGTTACCAGCAATAGCGCGGTATTCAGAACACTGATCACCCCTGTGGGAGCGAGCTTGCTCGCGATAGCGGTGGATCAGTCGACATCATGGGTGAATGTTCGGTAGCCATCGCGAGCAAGCTCGCTCCCACAGGGCTTCCATTTACAACCCGATATCCCATTCCGGTTCTTGCGGAAACCTCACCACCAGAAAATCCAGCAAGCTGCGCAACGCCGCCGGCATGTGCTTGCGCGAGGCATACACGGCATACACGTTCATTTGCCGGGGGTCGGCCGTCGGCAGCAGGCGAATCAACTCGCCGCTGTGGATGTGCACGCCGGCCTGGTAGGTGGGTAGCATCGCCACCCCGGCGCCGGCAATCGTTGCGCGCAGCAGCGTGCTGGCCTCGTTGGCGCTGATGTTGCCCTGCACCGGTACGGAAACCTGCTCGCCATCCTGTTCGAAATGCCACAGGCTTTTGCCGAAGTAGGAGTGGGTCAGGCAATTGTGCAGGCTCAGGTCCTCGACCCGTTGCGGCGCCGGGTGCTCGCGCAAGTAAGCGGGGGACGCGCAGATCACCGAGCGGCAAACCGTCAGGCGGCGGGCGATCAGGTTCGGGTCCAGGTCGTTGCTGGTACGGATCGCCAGGTCGATGCGCTCATCCACCAGGTTCACGGTGCGGTCGAGCATCTGCATGTCGATGCTGACGCCGGGGTAGCGTCGGACATAGGCGGCCATGGCGTCGGCCAATTGCGCCTGGCCGAAGGAGGTGCTGACGCTGATTCGCAGCAGGCCGCGGGGTGCGTCATCCGGTTCGCTGACGGCGGCTTGCATGTCGGTGGATAAATCGAGCATCTGCCGGCAGCGGGGCAGGATCTCGGTGCCAGCGGCGGTGAGGCTCAACTTGCGTGTGGTGCGATGCATCAGGCGCGCGCCGACCCAGTCTTCCAGCTCCGCCAGATACCGCGACACCACCGGCCGTGACAGCTCCAGATGATCGGCGGCGGCCGACTGGCTGCCGAGGTCGACCACCGTGACGAACACACGCATTGCTTGAAGACGATCCATGATTTGCCCGCTTTCAGAAACAAACTATGTTCAAGCATCGCATTTTTTGTACCGAGTCAGGCAACTAAGCTCTGTTCCAGTGTAGGAGCGAGCTTGCTCGCGATGGCCATTAACGATAACGCGGGATACCGGTTATACGCGGCGCCTTCAAGTCCATCGCGAGCAAGCTCGCTCCTACAAAAAGGTATCCGCCAATCACGGCATTCGGACAACGGAGCAACAGATGATCGGACTCACCCTTCTCAAGCGAGTATTCCTGGCAAGCGCCGCCCTCGGTTTCGCTGCCCATGCAGCCGCCTCGACCCTGACGCTGGATGTCTACAACCCCGGCGAAAAAGCCATCTTCCCGGTGACCTCGGTGCTGGTCAGTGGCGAGAAAGAAGCGATCCTGGTGGATGCGCAATTCGGTAAATCCCAGGCCGAACAGGTAGTGGAAAAAATCCGCGCCAGCGGCAAGCAGTTGACCACCATCTACATCAGCCACGGTGACCCGGACTACTACTTCGGCCTCGATACCCTGACGGCCGCATTCCCCAAGGCCAAGGTCCTCGCCTCGCAGCCGACCGTCGACCACATCAAGCACACCGTCGACGGCAAACTGGCATTCTGGGGCCCGAAAATGGGGGCCGATGTGCCGGCTAAAACCATCGTGCCGGACGTGCTCAAGGGTGACAGCCTGATCCTCGAAGGGCAGAAGTTGCAGGTGGTGGGTCTTGAGGGCCCGCAGCCGGATCGCAGCTTTGTGTGGATTCCATCGATCAAGGCCGTGGTTGGTGGTGTCGTGGTGGCGCAAAACATCCACGTGTGGATGGCTGACACGCAAACTCCGCAGTCCCATGCCGATTGGCTGACTACGCTGCATGCCATTGAAACCCTGAAACCGCAGACCGTGGTGCCGGGTCATTACCTTGGCGAGAGCGATCGCTCACTGACGGCCGTGCAGTTCACCGCCGCCTACATCAAGGCCTTCGACGAAGAAACCGCCAAGGCCAAGGATGCTGCCGCGCTGATCGCCGCGATGAAAAAACGCTTCCCGACCCTGGGCGATGAAAGCTCCCTGGAGCTGAGTGCCAAGGTCGCCAAGGGCGAGATGAAGTGGTAACCGGAAGTACATGAAGCTGAAGCAAGTTTTGAGATGAAATTGATTACCTGTGGCGAGGGGGCTTGCCCCCGTTGGAGTGCGAAGCGCTCCCCTGCAATCCATCAGTCACACCCTAAGCACAGGTTTTACGACTGCTACGCAGCCGAGCGGGGGCAAGCCCCCTCGCCACAAAGGTCAGCGCAATTTGATACCGATACTTTCAAGCCAACTGGAGAACGTCATGAGCAAAATCGCAATCATCGGTGCCACCGGTCGTGCCGGTAGCCAAGTGCTGGAAGAAGCCCGGCGGTGCGGCCACAGCGTTACTGCCATTGCCCGCGACACATCGAAAATAGACGTGCGTGAAGGTGTGGTCAGCAAGGAAGTCGATGCCCTTGATGCCGCTGCGTTGCAAGCTGCGATTGCGGGCCATGACGTAGTCATCAGCGCCGCACATTTCGCGACCCTGCCTGCCAGTGCAGTCGTTGGCCCGGTGAAAAAAACCGGGGTTAAACGTTTGCTGGTAGTGGGCGGGGCGGGTTCGCTGCTATTGCCCGATGGCGCTCGAGTGATCGATAGCGAAGGTTTCCCTGAGGCTTACAAGGCAGAGGCCAGCGCCGGTGCCGAATTCCTCGCAAACTTGCGTCAAGAGCGGGATCTGGACTGGACCTTTCTGTCGCCATCGGCCGAATTTGTCGAGGGCGAGCGCACCGGGAAATTCCGCATCGGCAAGGACGATTTGCTGGTGAGCAGCGCAGGGCGCAGCTGGATCACGTTCGCCGATTATGCGATCGCGATGCTTGATGAAGTGGAAGCCCCGAAGCATTCGCGGCAGCGGTTTACCGTCGGTTATTGAGTCCACTGACTTCCTGTAGGAGCGAGCTCGCTCGCGATGATCGCCAACGATAACGCTGGGAACCTGATACCCCGCGGCGTTCTCAGGTTCATCGCGGGCAAGCTGAACTGGCCTAATAATTCCGGACACCTCTTAAGGGCGATATGATTTCGCCAACTTGGAGGTTCCATGAAC
>NZ_JBXAQZ010000010.1:245258-276784 GCF_058807755.1 Pseudomonas sp. GW821-FHT12A04 | reverse complement strand
CGCGATGGTCTATCAGTTGCATTGATGTCGACTGACACACCATCGCGAGCAGGCTCGCTCCTACAGGGATTGTGTTTAGTCGACTGGCTGCAATGCCCACTCGCGCAGCACATTCTTGGTCACTTTCCCCGCCGCATTGATCGGCATCTTCTGCAGCACCCGCACCCGACGCGGAACCTTGTAGTTGGCCATCTGCTCACGGCACCAGGCGAGGAATCGGGTCTGCTCGATTTCCATACCTGGAGCAGGCAGCAGAAACGCCATCGCCACTTCGCCCAAGCGTTCGTCGGGAATCCCGATCACCGCTGCCTGGGCCACGCCCGGATAGGTCAGCAAACACTGTTCGATCTCCGCCGGGTACACATTGAAGCCGCCGGTGATGAACATGTCCTTGAGGCGGTCGGTGATGCGCAGGTAACCCTGTTCGTCGAGCATGCCGATGTCGCCGGTGTGCAGCCAGCCGTCGGCGTCGAGAATTTCCTGGCTGGCTTCGGGGTTGTTGAGATAGCCCTGCATCAGGTTGTAGCCGCGAATCTGCACTTCACCGGGAATGTTGGCCGGCTGGCTGCGACCGCTGCTACCGACACAGCGCACTTGCACCCCCGGCATCGCCCGGCCACTGGTGTTGGCGACCAGTTCCGCCGAGTCGCCGGACCGGCAGATCGTGGCGAACCCACAGACTTCCGTCAGGCCATACGCGGTGACGATGGTGGCAAAGCCCAGTTCGTCGCGCATGCGGTGGATCATCTCCACCGGAATCGCTGCCGCCCCGGTCACCGCCACGCGCAAGGAGCTCAGGTCGAATTCGTTGCGTTGCGGATGGGCAAGCAACGATTGATACAGCGTCGGTGGCCCGGGCAACACGGTGATGCGTTCGCGCTGCACGCATTCGAGCACAGCCTGCACGTCGAACACCTGCTGCGGCAGGAGGGTGCAGCCACGCATCAGCGCTGCCAGCCAGCCGGCCTTGTAGCCGAAGGAGTGGAAGAACGGATTGACGATCAGGTAGCGATCGCTCTCGCGCAAACCGACGATATCGCTCCAGTCGCGCACGATTCGCAGGTTCTGGCCGTGGCTGGTCATCACGCCTTTGGGTTTACCAGTGGTGCCCGAGGTGAACAGCACGTCGGACAAGGCCTGCGGGCCAACGCTCTGTTCGCGGGTGCGCAAGGCCAGTTGCGGCACATCGGCCGCCAGATCCATAAACCGCTCCCAGGCCAGGGTGCCCGAATTGGCACCACGCACGCTGACGATGTGGCGCAGGGCTGGCAGGTCTTCCGACGCCAGCATGCCGGGGTAGTCCGCGCCGAGGAATTCGCCGATGGCAAACAGTACGCAGGTGCCGCTTTCGCGCAGGATGTAGCCGGCCTCGCTGCCCTTCATCCGGGTATTGAGCGGCACCAGGGCTGCACCGACACTCTGCAGGGCGCCAGCCGCAACGATCCACTCCCACACGTTCGGCGCCCAGATCGCCACGCGGTCCCCGACCTGTACGTCGAGGGCCAGCAGTGCGCGGGCAGCCTGGCGGCGCAGTTGGTCCAGTTGTCGGTAGCTGATGATGTGGCCCGCGTCCTCGATGGCCGGGCGGTCGCCGTAGGCCTGGGCCGCGTTGGCGAACAGTTGAGCGATGGTCAGTGCGGTGGCGACAGGCGGCATGGGGCCTCCCCGGTTAGAAGACAAGTACGAAAAAGGGAGTAGGCCGGGCAGGGCGCCCGGCCGGATTGCGAATTACTGGGCGGGCGGGGCGAAACGGCGACCGGCGGAGAAACCACCGTCCACGGCGATCATCTGGCCGCTGACAAAGGAGGCTTCGTCGGACGCCAGGAACAGCGCAACGTTGGCCACTTCTTCCGGTTGTCCGGAGCGGCTGAGCATGTGCTGCGAGGCGAAGAAGGCGTGGAACGCGTCATTGTCACGGACCATGCTGGTCATCGGCGTTTCGATCAGGCCGGGGCACAGACCGTTGACGCGAATGTTGGCGTAGCCGTAGTCGATGGCCATCGAGCGGGTCAGTTGGTTGATGCCGCCCTTGGACACGTTATAGGCCACGTTGCCGTCGCAGCCTTGCAGGCCGAAGATCGAACCGACGTTGATGATCGAGCCATTGCGTTGTTCAACCATCGACGCCAGTGCGTATTTGCTGGTGAGCATGCTGCCGGTCAGGTTGATGTCCATCACCCGTTGCCAGTTGGCGGTGGTGGTCTGGGTCACGCTGCCCTGGTCGGCGACGCCGGCGGCGTTGACCAGTACGTCGATGCGCCCGAAGCGGCTGATGACTTCTTGCATGACCTGCTGCACCTGCGCTTCGTCGCGCACGTCCAGGGTCATGAACAGGCCGGGAAAGTCTGCCGGTGCGCTGCCGATGTCCAGCCCAATCACTTGCGCGCCTTCGGCCGCGAAACGGCGCACGCAGGCCAGACCGATACCCGAAGCGCCGCCGGTGACCACCGCGACCTTATTCTGCAAACGAGCCATAACTGCACCTCTTTATTGTTGTGGGCTAATGCTGTGGTCGAGTCTAACCGCAGACCCGGCCTGGGTGATCGTCCAATGAGACTAAGCAACAGATCCTCCGTATGGCACATTTCAATTGTGGGAGCGAGCCTGCTCGCGAAAAACGTCTGGGCACCGCGTTCATTCAGACAGGGCGCGTTATCGTTGACGTCCATCGCGAGCAGGCTCGCTCCTACAGGGGGATGCGTATCTTCAATCAGGGAATTTAAGGCGCACGCGGGCACCGGTCGGGCGGCTCTGGCAGGCCAGTGTCCAGCCGTCGGCGAGCTCCTTGGGGGTCAGCACGTCGTTGCGGGCCAGTTGGGTCTGGCCTTCCTGGACCACGCACATGCAGGCCCCGCAAAAACCTTCTTCACAGGACGACGGCACGTCCAGACCGGCGGCCTTGCAGCTTTGCAGCAGGGTGTCGCCGGGTTTGCAGGCAATTTCGTGTTGCTGACCATCGAGCTCGACGATCAGCGCTTCGCATTGCGAATCCATGGCCGCCGCTCGTGCCACGGCCTCTTCGGCCAGCAGTTCATCGGGGTCCGGCGGCGAGACGAAGCGTTCGACATGGATCCGCTCGGCCGCTTCGCCCACTGCCAGCAGCGTGCGCTCCACGGTGTCCATGAACGGTCCCGGCCCACAGATGAAGTAGTCGCCGCCGGCCGATCCGCGCAGCAGATGACGGACCTGATGGTCCGTCAAAAAACCCTGCACCGAATCGAGGACGTGCACCACGTGCAGTTGATCAGGATGCGCCTTGATCAACTGGCACAGCTCGTCCTTGAAAATCACCGACGCCTCATCGCGGTTGGCGTAGATCAACTTGATCGGTCGCCGACTGCTGTGCAGCACCGATTTGAGAATGGAAAACACCGGGGTGATGCCCGAGCCGCCCCCGAACAAGACCAGGGGCTTTTCGGTGTCCGCCTGCGGGTCCAGGCAGAAATGCCCGGCCGGTGGCAGCACTTCCAGCCAGTCGCCGACCTGCACTTCGTTCATCCAGTTCGACACCCGGCCACCGTCGACCCGTTTCACCGTGACCTTGGGCAGCGCGTCCGCGAGGGGCGAGCTGGCCATGGAGTAGCAGCGGGTCAACAGTTTGCCGGCCAAGGGCACGCGAAAACTCAGGAACTGGCCCGGTTTGTAGCGAAAGCGCTCACGCAGGGCTGGCGGTACGTCCAGCACCAGCGAGCGCGCATCCAGGGTCTCGTCGATCACCGCGCACACTTGCAATGAGACGCTTGCCGTCGTGTGTTCGGCCGGGGTCAGGTTCTGTTGTTGCGTGCCCATGTTCACCTCGACCTCAGAGACTGCTGATCAGTTGGGCGTTGTCGACGCGAATCTCGGCACCGTTGACGAATCGCGACTCGTCGGTGGCCAGGAACAGCACCACGTTGGCAATGTCCCGTGGCGCGGCCATGCGGTTCATCGGGTCCTGGTCCAGCGCTTCCTGCGGGATCGGCTGGCCACCGGCCAGGGCCTGGGTCATCGGCGTGTTCACGCCATCGGGGTGCACGCTGTTGCAGCGGATGCGGTAACCCTGCTGCTTGCAGTGCAGGGCAATCGAACGGGTCATCGCCGCCACCGCGCCTTTGGACGCCGAATAAGCGCAGAACATCGGCATCGCGCCCAACGCGGCCACCGACGACATGTTGATGATCGACCCGCCACCGGTTTCCTTCATCGCCTGGATCGCGTACTTGCAGCCGAGGAAGTAGCCTTCGCCGTTGATCTTCTGCACCTTCTGCCACAGCTCCAGCGTGGTGTCTTCAATACTGCCCAGGGCCAGGATCGCGGCGTTGTTGACCAGTACGTCGAGACGGCCGAAGTGTTCGACGGTGGTCTTGATCACCTGTTGCCAATCGCTTTCGCTGGCGATGTCGTGGCGTATGAACAGCGCGTTGGCGCCGATTTCTGCAGCCACCTGGCGACCGGCCTCTTCGTTGAGGTCGGTCAGTACTACTTTGGCGCCTTCGCGGGCCAGCAGCAGGGCGTCTTCGCGACCGATGCCGCTGGCGGCGCCGGTGATGATGCAGACTTTGCCTTCTACACGTTGCATTGTTGTTCTCCTGATCGTGCGGTTTGAAGTGCGAATTGGTCGGCCACGTGGGCGGCAGCCCGGCGACCGGAATAAATGCAATCGGCCAGGGACAGGCCGGAGACATACAGGTTGGAAGCGACCCCGACCGCATTGCGGCCGGCGCTGTAGAGACCGTTTATTGGCTGGCCGGCGTGGCCCAGAACCCGACCGCTGTCCTCGCAGACCTTCAGCCCGCCCAGGGTGATGACCGGGCAGGGGAAGAGTTTGCTGTCGAAGGACAGGTCGAGGGCGTACCAAGGGCCTTGGTCGAGGTTGGCAAGCATCGCGGCGGATTTGCCGAACTCGTCGGCGACCTCACCCCGTGCCGCCCGGGAATAGCGTTCGACACTCTGGCGCAGCAGTTCCGGCGGCAGGTTGCAGCGTTTGGCCAATCCGGCGAGGGTGTTGCTGCGCTTGGCGTTGAACAGCAGATTGAGCAGCACCGGCAGGCGCTGGAAATTCCACACCTTGCCCGGGCCCACCTGACGCAACGCTTCGCGCATCAGCTCACGGTTGAGCACCAGGATGGCGCGACCGTCTTGTTCTTCGACCATGGCGTGGCCGAGGGTCGCGCCGTAGATTTCTTCGTTGGCGTAACGCTGTCCGCGGGCATTGACGATCAGCCCGCGGGCCCAGGCCAGTGGCGGATTGATGAAGCGCCAAGCGCTGATCTTGTCCATCCGCGCCACGCTGCCACCGGCGCTCTGGCCCAGGGCGATGCCGCTGCCATTGCACCCGGTGGCGCCCAGGGGCAACCCGGCCAGGTACTGCGGCGCGTGTTGGCGCACCAGGTCGCGATTGAAGATAAAACCGCCGCTGCTCAATAGCACCGCCTGTTCGGCGCGAATCAATTGCCGAATGGCGCTGGTCTGCTCGATGCGACGCTGACGGGCGCGCAAGCGGTCAGCCAATGCGGGAGCGTACATATGAATGGCGGCGGCCCAGCGCGACAGACGCGCATGTTGTCGGGCTGCGCGACTGCCGGAAGGCAACTGCCAGGCTTCGACGCCGATGACCTTATCGTCGAGGTCGAGCACCAGTCGCCGCACTTCGCACTGGCTGCGCAGGCGCGCACCGTGACGCAAGGCGCTGGCCTTGAGCGGGGCGAACAGGCTGGCGCCGGACATGCCCGGACCTTTGGTGCGGTGGCCACGGGGTGCCGGTTTGGCACTGGCGGCATAGGCCGGCACGGCTTCGTTGCCGGAGTAATAGAGGTAGTACTGGTCACTCGGGTACGAGGTTTTATGCGGCGGCACGCTGGCCTCGAACGCCGCGCCCTGTCGCTCCAGCCAGGCCAGTTGTTCGCGGCTGCCGTCGCAGAAATTGCGCAATGTCGCGTGGCTGACGGCTTCGCCGACTTCCTGACGCAGGTAATTGAACATGGCTTCGCTGGTGTCTTCATAGCCAGCCTGACGCTGATACGGCGTGCCACCACCGGCGTACACCACGCCACCACTGAGCGCCGTGGCGCCGCCGCCTTCGAAGCGATCCAGTGCGAGCACTGACAGGCCGCGAGTGCTGGCTTCGATGGCGGCACAGGCGCCGGCTCCGCCAAACCCGACGATCAGCAAGTCGCAACGGTCATCCCATGGCAACTGGTCGGCGCTGTTCACTCGCAACGCCGTCAACCCGTTCAGGCTGTCCATGTTCGGGCCTCAGCCAGCAGCAGCGAGAGAGGGTGCGGGTTTGGCGGTGGTGGTGTAGCTGCCGTCGAGGTAGACCAGCGGGGTGATTTCGGCGGTGGTGTGGATCTGCAGGATGCGTCCGATGAACACGGTGTGGGTGCCGTAGCTGAAGTGGCCGTCCTGGCGGCAGAGGATCGCCGACTGTGCGTCACCCAGGTAAGGAATGCCGCCGGGGCTGGTCAGCCAGTTGCCGCGGTCGAAACGTGCTTCGCCCTTGATCGCGCCGCTGCACAGGTTGGCCAGGTCTTGTTGTTCGACGCCGAGGATGTTGACGCAGAAGTCGGCGCCGGTCGCCAGTGCGGCGTGGGGCGAGGCGGTCTTGTTGACGCAGATCAGCAGCGAGGGTGGCTCGGTGCTCAGCGAATCGACGGCCGTGGCGGCCATGGCGAAGCGTTCGGTGCCGTTGCTGGTGCTGATAATGGTGACTGACTTGGCCAGGCGGCGCATGGCCTGGAGCATGTCGGCTTTGAGATTGACGTCGTTCATCGCACTGGGCCTTTTTTGTTGGGTGGGGAGTGCGATGGATTCTTGCTCTGGCTCTTGTCTGGAGCATCGTCCGAGGGGACTAGGCCTTGGCGGCCTCTGGGCCGACCAGGCTCTTGGTTGATTGAGTACATATCCGTTGCTGCGGTAACGGCGGCTGGCGGTTTCGCCCTTACGGCGAGTCCCTTTTGGCAAACGCCCCAAAAGGAACCAAAAGGTCTCGCCCCTTACGTACGGCCCCTCGCCAAGGCTCGGGGTTCCTTCGCTCCGGCATTCATCCGGGGGCATCGCCCTCCGGTTGGCTTCGCTGGCACCTACATGCGATGTGTTCGACTGCGTCGAACGGCGCTGCGCGCCAATCCCCGGATAAACGCCTCCACTCAGCCTGCCGAGGGGGCGGGTGGATCAAGATCAAAAGCTGCAGGCGAGCTAACGCTCGGCCTGATGAGTGGTGAGAAGCGACGCGGTGGTGCGGGATGCTCTGCTTTTTGCTCTTCTGTGGGAGCGAGCTTGCTCGCGATGGACGTCAACGATAACGCGTGCTACCTGAATGCCCGCGTTGTCCTGGCGTTTTTCGCGAGCAAGCTCGCTCCTACAGGGAGACGCGTTCAATTGCGATCAGGCCGGCCAGCAGGCCGCCTCGCTTTGGCTTTGGCTTTTGATCTTCTTGCCCCCTCGTGAGGCCGAGTGGAGGTTCTGCGCAGTGGGCAACCCGGCATGGATGGCGGCGGGCCCACGGAGCAGGACCGGAGCGAGGGCATGCCGAGCCTAAGCGAGGCACCGAACGAAAGGGGCAAGAGCCCTTGGTTACTTGGGGCTTTTCCAAGTGACCCGCCGTAAGGGCGGAACCCTGAGTGGCCGTTACCGCAGCAACGGATATGTACACCCACAAAACACTTATCGCCTGACACAAAGCCATCGCGAGCAAGCTCGCTCCCACAGGGATCTTCAGTGGCCACAAGTCCCGAGTAAAACCGGACACCGGAGAGCGAGCCTGCTCGCGATGGCAGCCTGCCAAGCAACACATCCCGTCCAGATACACCGCCAAAGACCAGTTCCCCAATCCCACATGGTCCGTTTGAGGGATGTCCCCTGCGTTGCGCATTGTTTGAATGCCAGTGTAGGGGCGCTACACCCGCCCCGTTGCACGCGCGCCCCGGCGGACGGGGTGAACAAAGGAGAACAATAAAAATGCTCAACCAAGACCTGATTCGCCAGCGTCTGAGCCAACGTGCCCGCGAGTTGGTGCCGATCCTGCGTGAACGTGCCCTGAATGCCGCGCAAGCAGGCCAGTTGCCCGAAGAAACCCTGAAGGATTTCCAGGACGCCGGGTTCTTTCGCATCCTGCAACCGTCCCGTTGGGAAGGCTATGAGCTGGAGCCCAAGGACTTCTTCGACGTACAGATGACCCTTGCCGAAGGCTGCATGTCCTCGGCCTGGGTACTGGGGGTGGTGGCGATTCACAACTGGCAACTGGCGCTGTTCGACGACCGCGCCGCGCAGGATGTCTGGGGCAGGGATTCCAGCGTGCTGATCTCCTCTTCCTATATGCCGGTGGGCAAGGTCGAGCGGGTCGAGGGTGGTTTCAAGTTGAGCGGTCGCTGGGGCTTTTCCTCCGGCAGCAAGCATTGCGAGTGGGCGTTCCTCGGTGCGCTGGTGCCGCCGGCAGAGGCGGGCGGGGCGCCGGATTACCGGACGTTCCTGGTGCCGCGCAGCGATTACCAGATTCTCGACAACTGGAACGTCATGGGCCTGGAAGCTACCGGCTCCCACGACATTCTGGTGGAGAACGCCTTCGTTCCCGAGTACCGCACCCATCGCGCCCTCGATGGTTTCATGCAGAACAGTCCGGGCAATGCGGTCAACACCGCGCCGTTGTTCCGCCTGCCATTCGGGCAGATTTTCGTGCGTGCGGTTTCGTCCTCGGCCATCGGTGCCCTGCAAGGCGCGGTGGATCAGTTTGTCGAGCACAACCGCGCCCGGGTCGGGGTCAATGACGGTCGCAAGATGGTCCAGGACCCGGCCGCGCAATCGGCGCTGGCCAACGCCATGGTCTGCGTCGATGAGTGCAAGACCGTGCTGCATCGCAACTTCGCCCTGATGCTGGAGCGCGCGCAGAAGGGTGAGCCGTTGAGCATGCCCGAGCGGGTGAAGATGCGTTACGACTCGGCGCTGGTGGCCGACAAGTGCGCCAAGGCCGCTGGTGACCTGATGTTCAACAGCGGTGCTTCGACGATCTTCCGCAGCCATCCGATCAACCGAGCGTTCCGTGATATTCACACCGGTCGCGCCCACGTCGCCAACAGCCCGGCCAAGTACGCCTGGAACCTCGGCGGGGTCAGCATGGGGCAGGACAGCAGCGACTTTTTCCTCTGACGCTGGCGTACAGCTCTTTTCTATGAATCGGGCTAGTCCGTTTGCGTGATTCGAGCGCCCCGCCGATGCCCGAGCATTGGCGGTAAGGCGAAGGTCTACGGCGCCGACTGCGCATCCAAATAAGCACAAGGATCAACCATGAAATTTTCCCTGATTTACGAAGCCCAGACGGTGGACTCCAGCCGCGAAGGCGACCGCAAGATTTTCGAAGACACCGTCGAGCAGGCCGTGCTGGCCGACAAGCTGGGTTTTGACACTTTCTGGTGCGTGGAACACACGGCGCTGAGCAACTACTCGCACATGTCCGCGCCGGAAACCATGCTGGCTTTCGTGGCCGGTAAAACCGAGCGCATCGGTATCGGCCACGGCGTGGTCTGCCTGCCTCCGGCGATGAACCACCCGGTCAAGGTCGCCGAACGCATCGCCACCCTCGACCTGCTGTCCAAGGGCCGTGTGCACTTTGGCGTGGGCAAGGGCGGTACCCAGCAGGAAGCCGGCACCTTCGGCTACGACCTGGCGACCTTGCAGCCGCAGATCGACGAGATGATGTACCTGATTCCGAAAATGTTCGTGCAGGACGAGATCGAGCACAACGGCGACTTCGTGCAGATCCCCAAGCGTCCGATCCATCCAAAGCCGTATCAGGACCCGCACCCGCCGATGTACCTGGCGTGCACCAACACCGAGTCGCTGAAAAATGCCGGCGGTCGCGGCATGGGCGCACTGGTGCTGGGCTTTGGTGGCCCGGAAGAGATCGCCAAGAAGGTTGAGGTGTATCACACGGCCTACGACAACCGCGATGAAAAGAAGCAAGTGGGCTTCCGCCCTAACCGTCACATTGCCGCGCTGTGCCCGGCCATCGTGCTGGACGACAACGCAGAAGCGCGCCGCATCGGTATCCGTGGCCAGCGTTACTTCATGGAGTCGTTGGGCTACTGGTACGGCGGTGGCGAGCGTCCGGATCCGGAGAAGTGGAAGGACGACACCTTCGTCGATGGCAATGGCCAGAGCGTGATCAAGTCGCGCTTCGCCTCTGAAGAAGTCAGTGTCGACTTCTCCGACCCGACCATGGCCATGATGAACCCGAACCACGCCTACGGCACCGTCGAGGATTGCATCGGCTACGTGCAGCGCCTGATCGATGCCGGCGCCGACGAAATCCTGTTCATCTGCCAGATGGGCACCGTGCCGCAGTGGGCGCAGCTGGAGACCTTGAAGAACATTGGCGAGAAGGTGATTCCGCATTTCCGCAAGGCGTGATAGTTGACGCTAAACGCATGAACACCGCATACCCCTTGTAGGAGCGAGCCTGCTCGCGATAAACCTGAGAACGCCGCGGGGTGCCAGGCTTGCAGCGTTATCGTTGGCGACCATCGCGAGCAGGCTCGCTCCTACAGTTGAACGCATTTCAGGCCTGGCACGGACGTCAGGCCAATTTTCCAACGGGTCCCCAAGGCCCGTTTTTTTATGCCTGCACTAATCTTGACCATCACATACCCCCCTGTGGGAGCGAGCAAGCTCGCTCCCACAGGTTTTTGGGTTGTTAAACGAAGCCTGTTTAACGGCTGTCAGTGTTACTTGATGAAAGCTACACCGCCTTGCGTCATTGCCTACAGGTACGCCAGAATCCGCCGGCTTGTGCGCCTTGGACCCCCTCGGTAACTTGATTCGCGTCACTGCCCATCAGTGATCGGGTTTAGTCGCCCGTGGTCAATCGAAGCGCATCTGCATCCAGACAGTCAGGTCATTTCATACCTGCACTTTATGGTAGCTGTGCGCAGGGCGCCTTTGGGCGCGCCGGTTTCGATTCTCCCCGGTCGACTAACCTGCGTACAGCTGCCACCTCTCGTTTAGTCGCAAGTCGGTGACGGCTCCAAATTATTGGAGAGTCGTAAATGTTCAAGGTAACGCCAAACCCGCCGGACACCGATCCGGCATCCCCGTACGAGCCCGATTCCAAAAAACTCAACGAGGCCGCCGAGCCTGCCCTCGCTTACCACTTCCCCTCGACAGCCGACATCAAAGCCACTCCTCGAACAATCAGCACACTGTTTACCGTCGACCCTGACGCTACGACCGAAACCCTGGTGGTCTATCTCGTCGAGACGTTGGCCTCGGTGGATGTGATGGTGCATCAACTGGTGGATCATCTGGAGGGCGGTGACCGTAATGCACTGCTGGGTATTTCCAATAGCGTAATGCTCGCCGAAATCACCGCGAATCGCGTGCTCGATCAAATCGAACCAGCTGCATAAACCCGCAACCCCCCCCTGTGGGAGCGAGCTTGCTCGCGATGAGGCCCTGTCATCCAACATCTCTGTTGACTGACACACCGCCATCGCGAGCAAGCTCGCTCCCACAGGTTTTTCAGGTTCCGCGCCATCATTTCCGCTAGTCCCATTGGACGATGTTGCCCCTCCCCGAACCCGTTTGAATAGGCCCTACATAAAGTCTCCCCCGGCAGTCGCCGAAGGGCGGCACCGCCTGAGAAAAACGAGGAGTGCATCCATGGATATCCGTGGTCTGGGTTACGTCACCCTGTTATCCAGCGATCTGGCGCAATGGCGCCACTACGCAAGCCAGGTGCTGGGCATGATGGTCATCGGCTCTGATGACGACGCGCACCTGTACCTGAAGATGGACGAGCGCCACTACCGCATCCTGGTGCAGAAGAACGTCGAGAACGGCTTCGGTGCCTGCGGCTGGGAAGTGGCCGGTAAGGCGGCGCTGGAACAGGCGGTCAGCGAGTTGCAACAGGCCGATGTGCAAGTGACCCGTGGTACCGCGGCCGAGGCCGAGCTGCGCAAGGTCCAGGAGCTGGTGCACTTCAGCGACCCGGATGGCAACCGTCACGAAATCTTCTGGGGCCCGTTGCAGGACTTCGCCCGTTTCGTCTCGCCGGTGGGCGTCAAAGGGTTCGTTACCAACGAACTGGGCATGGGCCACGTAGTGCTGCCGGCACCTGCCTTCGAGCGCTGCCGCGACTTCTACGAGCAGGTGCTGGGTTTTGGCCTGTCGGACCTGATGAAAGTCCGCTTCACCCCGGACCCGGCCGAGCCGCAAAAACGTATTCACTTTCTGCACTGCAACAACGGCCGCCACCACTCGCTGGCGATTTTCGAGTGCCCGATGCCCCACGGCTGCGTGCACATGATGGTCGAGGTCAACGCGTTGGACGAAGTCGGCCGCGCCCTGGACCGCGTCCACGCCAATGGCGTGAAGCTGTCGGCCACCCTCGGTCAGCACACCAACGACCAGATGATTTCTTTCTATATCAAGACCCCGTCCGGGTTTGACCTGGAATACGGCTGCGATGGCCTGGTGGTCGACTGGGACCGCCACACGCCGTTCGAAAGCACCGTGGTCAGCCACTGGGGCCACGACTTCAGTGTCGGTCGCCAATGAGGAACATGACGATGGACAAGCAAATGACCACCGCCGAGATCGTCGGCCAACTGCGTGACGGCATGACCATCGGTATCGGTGGCTGGGGCCCGCGGCGCAAGCCGATGGCGCTGGTGCGCGAGATCCTGCGCTCGGACCTCAAGGACCTGACCGTGGTTGCCTACGGCGGTGCCGATGTCGGCATGCTCTGCGCGGCCGGCAAGATCAAGAAACTGATATTCGCCTTCGTCTCCCTCGACTTCATTCCGCTGGAGCCGTACTTCCGCAAGGCGCGCCAGGAAGCGGCGCTGGAAGTGATGGAGATCGACGAAGGCATGCTGCTGCTCGGTCTGCGCGCGGCGGCGATGAATGTGCCGTTCATTCCGACGGCGGTGGGCCTGGGCACCGATGTGTTGCGCCACAACCGCCAGATCAAGTTGATCGCCTCGCCCTATGCCGATGGCAAGGACTGGGTGGCGATGCCGGCGCTCAAGCTCGACGCGGCGCTGGTGCACGTCGACCGTGCCGATGCACGCGGGGTGTGCCAGATCAGCGGTCCGGATCACTACATGGACGACCTGTTCGTACGGGCCGCGACTCACAGCTACGTGACCTGCGATGAGCTGGTCGACAGCGAGTATTTCCATCAGGACAGCAGCCACGCGCATCAAGTGTTCTGGGAACGCAACCTGACCACCGCCGTGGCCCATGTGCCGGGCGGGGCGCATCCGTCTTCGTGCGCGCCGCTGTACGGTTTCGACGTCGCGCACTTCAAGGCCTACAACGCCACGGTCCAGGCGGCCGATGGCTGGCAGGGCTACGTGCGCGACTACGTCGACTGCACCCACGAACAGTATCTGGAAAAGGTCGGCGGCCTGGCTGCGATCCGTGAACTGCCGTTGCCGATTTTCTAAGGAGCCTTTCAATGAGCACTACTGATTTCAGCCTCGCTGAATTGATGATCTGCGCGGCCTCCGAAGCCTGGCGCGAAGACGGCGAAGTATTGGCCTCCGGCATCGGCGTGATTCCGCGTCTGGCCGCTTCGCTGGCCATGCTGACCAGCAACCCGCAACTGCTGATGACCGACTCCGAAGCCTACATGGTTGCCGAGCCGGTGCCGTTGGGCGCGCGCAAAGGCTATGAACCCAAGCGCGACAGCTGGATGGGTTTCTCGCGGATTTTCGACAACGTCTGGGGCGGCAAGCGCCATGCGCTGGTCGGCCCGACCCAGATCGACCGTTTTGGTCAGGCCAACATTTCCTGCATCGGCGACTACGCCAAACCCAAGGCGCAGATGCTCGGTGTACGCGGTTTCCCCGGCAACTCGATCAGCCATGCCAACTCGTTTTGCGTGCCGAGCCACAACCGCCGGGTATTCGTCGAAGGCGAGGTCGATATGGTCGCCTCGGTCGGCTACAACCCGGCCCGACTGGCACGGGGCTGGTCGATGAACGACATCGACATCCGCCTGATCATCACCGACCTCTGCGTGCTGGATTTCCAGGGCCCGCAACGGCAGATGCGCATCCGTTCGCTGCACCCCGGCGTGACGGCGGCGCAAGTCCAGGACAACACCGGCTTCGAGCTGCACGTGCCGGACGACTGCCCGACCACCGCCGCACCGACTGCCGAGCAGCTGCAACTGATCCAGCGTCTGGACCCGCACAACCTGCGCGCCCTGCAACTCAAAGACAACCCGCCAGGCCAACGCTGAGCAACGCGTTGCGGAGAAAAGTGATGGCTGAAAATAACGATAAAGACCCGGCCGACGTGGTGCTTTACGAAGTGCAAGGCGCGGTGGCCCTGGTCACCATGAACCGCCCCGAGTACCACAACGCGCAGAACTCGCAGATGACTTACGCGCTGGACGCGGCGTTTCGCCGGGCCTGCGATGACGATGAAGTGAAGGTCATTGTATTGCGTGGCGCCGGCAAGCATTTCTCCGCCGGACACGACATCGGCACCCCGGGCCGCGACGTCGACAAGACCTTCGATCGCGCCAGCCTGTGGTACGACCATGTGAACAAACCGGGCGGCGAGTTTTTGTATGCCCGTGAGCAGGAAGTCTATCTGGGCATGTGCCGCCGTTGGCGCGAGATGCCCAAGCCGACCATCGCCATGGTCCAGGGCGCGTGCATTGCCGGTGGGTTGATGCTGGCCTGGGTCTGCGACCTGATCGTCGCCAGCGAGGATGCTTACTTCGCCGATCCGGTGGTGCGCATGGGCATTCCCGGGGTCGAGTATTTCGCCCACGTGCATGAACTCAATCCGCGCATCGCCAAGGAGTTCCTGTTCCTCGGCGAGCGCATGCCGGCACCGCGTGCCTATCAGATGGGCATGCTCAATCGGGTGGTTGCTCGCGACGAGCTGGAACAACAGACCCTCGACATCGCCGGGCGCATCGCACAGATGCCGCGCCTGGGCCTGCAGCTGAGCAAGCAAGCGGTGAACAATGCCGAAGACCTGATGGGCAAGCGCGCGACCATGGACATGGTGTTCGGTCTGCATCACTTCGCTCATGCCCACAACGAACTGGTGTCCGGCGACCGCCTCGGCGGCTACGACGCCAAGGCCATGGCCAGTTCCCAGCGCAAAACGGGCGAGGCGTGAGCATGGCGATCTCGTTGAATACCCGTTTGACACAACTGCTCGGGTGCCGTTATCCGATCATCCAGACCGCCATGGGCTGGGTCGCCGACCCGAAACTGGTGGCGGCCACGGGCAATGCCGGTGGTTTCGGTTTCCTGGCCGGGGCGACCATCGAACCGCAGCAGATGGAAGCGGCGATTATCGAAACCCGGCGCCTGACCGATCAGCCGTTCGGGGTGAATTTCCACATGTACCAGGCCAACGCCGGCGAGATCGTCGAGTTGGTGTTGCGCCACAAAGTCCGGGCGGTCAGCTACAGCCGTTCGCCGGGCAAGCAAATGATCAGTCGCCTGAAGGACGCCGGCGTGGTGTGCATCCCCACGGTGGGCGCGCTCAAACATGCACAGAAAGCCGTGGAAATGGGCGCGGATGCGGTGACCGTGCAAGGCGGCGAGGGCGGTGGGCATACCGGCTCCGTGCCAACCTCGATGCTGCTGGATCAAGTGGTCAATGCGGTGTCGGTGCCCGTGGTGGCGGCCGGCGGTTTCAAGGACGGCAGGGGCCTGGTTTCGGCCCTGGCCTACGGCGCCGAAGGCATCGCCATGGGTACGCGCTTCCTGATGTGCGCCGACAGCCCGGTGCCCCAGGCGACGCTTGCCCGTTACCTGGCGGTCAAGGACCCGGCGGCGATCATCATCAGCCGCGCCATCGACGGCATGCCGCAACGGATGATCCGCAACGAATTGCTCAACCAGCTGGAAAACAGCGGCGGCCTCAAGCGCCTGTTGCTGGCATTGCAGAGTGGCCTGGCCTACCGCCGCTACACCGGCATGAGCCTGACTCAGTTGCTCGGCAGTGCCTTGAAGATGCGCGGCGCCGGGGAGCTGACCGCCGCGCAAAGCATCATGGCCGCCAACGCGCCGATGGTGATCCAGAAAGCCATGGTCGACGGGCAACCGGCCGCGGGCGTCTTGCCCGCCGGGCAAATCGCCGCCTCCATCGACAGTTTGCCCAGCTGCGCCCAATTGATTGAACAGATCGTCCGCGACGCCGAAGTGCGCCTGGGCGAGCTGTGCCGCCGTGTGTCGTAAGGGGAAAGCATGAAACCATTTAGCGTGAGTATCGATAACGGCATCGCGGAACTGGTGTTCGACCGGCCACCGGTCAACGCCTTCAACTGCCAGGGCTGGGCCGACATCGCCAGCGAAATCGAAAGCCTGGGGCGCAATGCCGAGGTGCGGGTGATCCTGATCAGGGCCGAAGGTCGCGGCTTCTGCGCCGGGGTCGATATCAAGGAACTGGCCGCCGACGGCAACCTGATCGTCGCGGTGAACAAGGGCAACTACGACAGCTTCAAGGCGATCCACCGCAATCCGAAACCGGTGATCGTCGCCGTGCACGGTTTCGTGCTCGGTGGCGGCATCGGTATCTGCGGCGCCGCCGACATCATCGTCGCGTCCGAGTGCGCCACCTTCGGCGTTCCGGAAGTGGATCGCGGGGCCATGGGTGGCGGTGCGCATTTGCAGCGGCTGTTCCCGGTGCAGAAAGTCCGCCACATGTACTTCACCGGCGAGGCCATCGACGCCGCCGAAGCTTACCGCCTGGGCGCGGTGGAGCGGGTGGTCAAGCGCGAAGACTTGCGCGAAGCCGCGTTGCAGATCGCCCGCACCATCGCCGCCAAGAGCCCGGGCATGATCAGCCTGGCCAAGGAAGCGCTGAGCGGCATCGAAGACGGCAATCTGGAAGACAAATACCGCTGGGAGCAGGGCTTCACCCTCGAAGCCTACCGCTCACTGGACTCTCAGGAAGCACGCGACTCGTTCGTCGAGAAACGCGATGCCCGATTCAACGGCTGAAGGCATATCCATGGACCTGACCTATACCCCGGCCCAGCAGGCCTTTCGCTTTGATGCGCGGACCTGGCTGGCGGCCAATGTACCGAGTGAACCGCTGCAATCGTTCGACACCGAGCAAGGTTTTGCCGAGCACCGCGCTTGGGAAGCCAAGCTCAATGAAGGCCGTTGGGGCATGGTCACCTGGCCGACCGAACTCGGTGGCCGTGGCTGCGACCTGATCGAGTGGCTGATTTTCGAAGAGGAATATTACCGTTCCGGGGCGCCGGCACGGGTCAACCAGAACGGCATCTTCCTGCTCGGCCCGACCCTGATGGAGTACGGCAGCGAAGAGCAGAAAGCGCGATTCCTGCCGCGCATGGCCACCGGCGAAGACATCTGGGCCCAGGCCTGGTCCGAGCCGGGTGCCGGCTCCGACATGGCGGCGATTCGGTCCAAAGCTGAACGAGTGGGCGACCATTACGTGATCAACGGCCAGAAAACCTGGTCGACCCGCGCGGTGTGGGCTGACTGGGCGTTCGGTATTTTTCGCACCGACCCGCAGTCTCAGCGCCATCACGGCCTGACGTTCATCCTGCTGCCGCTGAACACGCCGGGGATCACCGTGCGACCGATTCCGCAGCTCAACGGTTTGCCGGGTTTTGCCGAAATTTTCTTCGACGACGTCAAGGTGCCGGTGGAGAACGCCCTCGGTGGCGAAGGCATGGGCTGGCACGTGGCGATGTCCACCGCCGGTTTCGAGCGCGGCCTGTTGCTGCGCTCGCCTGCGCGTTTCCAGGAAACCGCCAAGCGCCTGGTGCAGTTGTACCTGGCCAACCGCGAGCAGGCCGACCGCGACCCGGCCATTGGCGAAGCAGTGATGCGCGCCTGGCTCGATGCCGAGGCCTACACCCTGGGCACCTACATGACCGCCTCGCAGCTGGTGCAGGGCGGCAAGATCGGGCCGGAATCGTCGACCAACAAGATCTTCTGGTCCGAACTCGACCAGCGCATGCACGACACCGCCATGAGCATTCTCGGTTTGCGTGGCGAACTGCTGCCGCATGCCCCTGCCGCCGGTGACGTCGGCCATTGGCTGGAAGGTTTCCTGTTTACCCAGGCAGGGCCGATCTACGCCGGCACCAACGAGATCCAGCGCAACATCATTGCCGAACGCATGCTCGGCATGCCGCGTGCCTGAGGAATAGACCATGGACTTTAGTTTCAGCCGCGACCAACTGCTGTTTCAGGACAACGTCCGCAGCTTTCTGATCAACGAAGTCACCCCGGAACGCATTCGCGAACTGTGGCAGAGCGACAGCGGGCGCAGTGAGCAACTCTGGGCGCAATTGGTGGAACTGGGCCTGACCGCCCTGACCGTGCCCGAGGCACAGGACGGCATGGGCATGAATGAGCTGGACTTCGTGCTGATTGCCCAGGAATGCGGTTACGCCGGTCTGCCTGAGCCGCTGGTGGACACCATGCTGGTCGGCGTGCCGTTGCTCGCCGCCCTGGATGAGCAACACGCCCCGCTCAAACAAAAATGGCTGTCGCGAGTGGCCGAGGGCCGTGCACGTCTCGCGGTTTCCGAGCCGGGCAACCCGCTGGTCAGCGATGCCCATGTCGCCGATCTGCTGTTGCTGGCCCATGGCGATGAAGTGCATGCGCTGGAGCGTGATGCCGTGCGCCTGACCCGCAACGAGTCGGTCGACCCGAGCCGTCAGTTGTTCCAGGTAGAGTGGGCGCCAACACCGGACACCTGTGTTGCCAGCGGTGAACAGGGCCGACGTTTGTGGGCCGCTGCCTTCAACCGTGGCGCCCTCACCAGTGCCGCGCAATTGCTCGGGCTGGCCAAGCGCATGGTCGACCTGGCGGTGGACTACACCTTCGAGCGCAAGCAGTTCGGCAAACCGGTGGGGTCGTTCCAGGCGGTCAAGCATCTGATGGCTAATGTCGCGGTGCAGATCGAGTTCGCTAAAGGCCCACTGTATCGCGCCGCCTATGCGGTCGCAGAGCAGCAAGCAGATCAGGACGTATTCGTCTCCCACGCCAAACTGGCAACCGCGGAAGCGGCCATGCTTGCGGCGAAGAACACCATCCAGGCCCACGGCGCCATGGGGTACACCTGGGAAGTCGATTTGCATCTGTTCATGAAGCGCGCCTGGGCGCTGGACAAGGTCTGGGGCGATCGCGGCCTGCACAAGGGGAGGATCCGCGCTGTGTTGCTGGACGGCAAGCCTGCGCTGGGTGCGGGCAGTACGTTCTAACCCGTCAGTAAGGGTGACTACATCCCTGTGGGAGCGAGCTTGCTCGCGATGGCGGCAGCACATTCAACATTTTTGTCGACTGAACTGACGCAATCGCGAGCAAGCTCGCTCCCACAGGTTTTTCGGCGCTCTTAATACCAGATTTCAATTTTTCACAGAGGTAGACCATGCCTGAAGCCTACATAGTCGACGCCCTGCGTACGCCCACCGGGCGGCGCAAAGGTGGTCTGAGCCAGATCCACGCCGCCGACCTGGGCGCCCACGTATTGCGTGCACTGGTCGAGCGCAACGCCATTCCCGACGAGGATTACGATGACGTGATCTTCGGCTGTGTCGACACCATCGGCCCGTTGGCCGGTGACATCGCCCGCACCAGTTGGCTGGCGGCCGGTCTGTCGCAATCGGTGCCGGGCACCACCATCGATCGCCAGTGCGGTTCGTCCCAGCAAGCGGTGCACTTCGCCGCCCAGGCGGTGATGAGCGGCACTCAGGACGTGGTCATCGCCGGTGGCGTGCAGACCATGACCCAGATCCCGATTTCCTCGGCGATGATCGCCGCCGAGCCCTTGGGTTTCACTGATCCGTTCAGCGGTTCCGAAGGCTGGGTGAGGCGCTATGGCGCGCAACCCCCAACGCAGTTCCGTTCGGCGCAGATGATCGCCGAAAAGTGGGACCTGTCCCGGGCGCAACTTGAAGCCTATTCGCTTGAGTCCCATCGACGTGCCTTGCAGGCCATCGAGCAAGGCCGCTTCAACCGCGAGATCGTGCCGCTGGCCGGTGTGCTGCATGACGAAACCCCGCGCCAGACCAGCCTGGAAAAAATGGCCGAGCTGGAATTCCTGTTTGGCTGTGACCGGGTCACCGCCGCGGTGTCGAGCCAGACCTGCGACGCGGCCAGCGCGATGCTGATCGTCTCGGAGACGGCGCTCAAGCGTTACGGCCTGACGCCACGGGCACGCATCCATCACCTGAGCGTGCGCGCCGAAGACCCGATCTGGATGCTCACCGCGCCGATCCCGGCCACCGCTTACGCACTCAAGCGCGCCGGCATGAAGCTCGAAGACATTGGCCGGGTGGAGATCAACGAAGCCTTCGCCTCGGTGGCCATGGCCTGGTTGAAAGAGACTGGCTACCCCCACGAACAGACCAACGTCAATGGCGGCGCGATTGCCCTCGGACATCCATTGGGCGCCACCGGCACCCGCTTGATGTGCACCTTGCTGCATGAACTGGAGCGCAGCGGCGGACGCTTCGGCATGCAGACCATGTGCGAAGGCGGCGGTCAGGCCAACGTGACGATCATCGAACGCTTGTAAACCAGGATGTACACCGATCCTGTAGGAGCGAGCCTGCTCGCGATGGACTCAAGAACGACGCGGGCATTCAGATACCCCGCGTATTCGTTAACGACCATCGCGAGCGGGCTCGCTCCTACAGGGAATTGTGTCGACCCGTGATGAATTTGAAGGATGAGCAACATGAAGATCTGTGAAAACCGCGTCGTGATCATCACCGGTGCAGGCGGTGGTCTGGGCCGTGCCTACGCGTTGGCCTTCGCCGCCGAAGGCGCAAAAGTAGTGGTCAACGACATCAATCGTGAAGCGGCGTTGGCCGTGGTCGGCGAAATCCTCGGCCAGGGCGGCAGTGCCGTGGCCAACAGCGACGACATCACCCGCTATGACTCGGCGGGCTTGATCGTGCGCCAGGCCATCGAAACGTTCGGCGACCTGAACGTGGTGGTCAACAACGCCGGCATCTGCCGCGATCGCATGTTCGCCAGCCTCAGCGAAGCCGACTGGGACGCCGTGGTAGCGGTGCACCTGAAGGGTCACTTCTGCATTTCCAGCCACGCCGTGAAGTACTGGCGTGAGCAGGTCAAGGGCGGCGCAAAGGTCGATGCGCGGATCATCAACACCAGCTCCGGCGCCGGTTTGCAGGGCTCCATCGGTCAGTCCAACTACGCGGCGGCCAAGGGCGGTATTGCTTCGCTGACGCTGGTGCAGGCGGCTGAACTGCGCCGCTACGGGATCACCGCCAACGCCCTGGCGCCAGCCGCGCGCACCGGGATGACCGAGCAAGTGTTCGCCGACACCATGAAAAAGCCTGAAGAGGGCTTCGATTACTTCGCCCCGGAGAACGTTGCGCCGCTGGTGGTGTGGCTTGGGTCCGAAGCTTCCGCCGAGGTGACCGGGCAGATGTTCGAAGTCGAGGGCGGCAAGTTGTCGATCGCCGACGGCTGGCGCCGTGGTCCGCAACTGGATCGCCAGGGCCGCTGGGCGGTCGGCGAGATGGGCGATGCCGTCGCTCAACTGATGACGCAGGCGGTTCCTGCGGCCAAAGTTTACGGCAGCTGAAAAAGACCGGTTTCGGGAGGCGTGTGCATGGCTATAATCGGCCCACGTTCCAACGCTGATCACCTGTAGGAGCGAGCTCGCTCGCGATGGACTCCAGCGCTACGCGTTTGTTCAGACAGAACGCGTTATCGTTCACGTCCATCGCGAGCAACCTCGCTCCTACAAATGCCCCATGTTCCCTCCAGACGAGACCTGCCATGACCATTTCCCTGTACGACGCTTCCGTGCCTGTTTTCCAGCAAATGCTCAACGCCCTGAGCGATGTACTGAAAAAGGCCGAGGCTCACGCCACCGAAAAAAACATCGACCCTAACGCGTTCCTGCAAGCGCGCCTGTTCCCGGACATGTTCCCTCTGGTGCGTCAGGTGCAGATCGCCGTTGATTTCAGCAAGGGTGTTACCGGTCGTCTGGCTGAAGTCGAGCTGCCGAAGTACGACGACAGCGAAACCACCTTCGCCGAACTGCAAGCGTTGATTGCCAAGGCACTGGCCTTCATCGGCTCGATCAAGCCGGAGCAGATCAACGGCAAGGAAGGCATCGAGATCGTCACCCGTCCGGGCACGCCTAAAGAGAAGCGCTTCAGCGGCCAGTCCTACCTGCTGACCTACGGCCTGCCGCAGTTCTTCTTCCACATCACCACCACTTACGCACTGCTGCGCCATAACGGCGTGGAAGTGGGCAAGCGCGACTACATGGGCGCGTTCTAAACCGTCCGGGTACAAAAAAGCCCCCGGAGCCTGAGGCTGCGGGGGCTTTTTCATGGGGCCGCATTTTTCATTTACACCGCAGCCCCCTGTGGGAGCGAGCTTGCTCGCGATAGCGGTGGGTCATTCAACTTTGATGTCGACTGACACTCCCTCATCGCGAGCAAGCTCGCTCCCACAGGGGCGGCGGGGTCAGGCCAGGCGTTCTGCTTTTGCCTCTTCACCCAGGCAAGCCGCCGCGGTGAACAGCACATCGGTGGACGAGTTGAGGGCGGTTTCCGCCGAGTCCTGCAACACGCCGATGATGAAACCGACCGCCACCACCTGCATGGCGATTTCGCTCGGGATGCCGAACAGGCTGCACGCCAGTGGAATCAGCAACAGCGAACCACCGGCTACACCGGAAGCACCGCAGGCGCAGATCGCCGCGACGACGCTCAGCAGGATCGCCGTCGGAACGTCCACGGTGATGCCGAGGGTGTGCACGGCCGCCAGGGTCAGTACGGTGATGGTGATCGCAGCACCCGCCATGTTGATGGTCGCGCCCAGCGGGATCGATACCGAGTAGGTGTCTTCGTGCAGGCCCAGACGCTTGCTCAACTCCAGGTTGACCGGAATGTTCGCCGCCGAGCTGCGGGTGAAGAACGCCGTGATGCCGCTCTCGCGCAGGCAGGTCAGCACCAGCGGGTACGGGTTGCGGCGCAGTTTCCAGAACACGATGAGCGGGTTCATCACAAGCGCCACGAACAGCATGCAGCCCAGCAGCACGGCCAGCAGCTGCGCGTAGCCGATCAGCGCACCGAAGCCGGAGGTGGCCAGGGTCGAGGCCACCAGGCCGAAGATGCCCAGCGGGGCGAAGCTGATCACCAGGCGCACGATCACCGTCACGCCGTTGGACAGGTCGCCCAGCACTTCACGGGTGGTGTCGCCGGCGTGGCGGATGGCAATACCCATACCGATGGCCCATGCCAGGATGCCGATGAAATTGGCATTCATCAGGGCGCTGACCGGATTATCGACCACGCTCAGCAACAGGCTTTGCAACACTTCGCCAATCCCGCCTGGCGCTGTGACCGCGACGTCCTGGGTCGACAGCACCAGGCTCGACGGGAACGTCATGCTGGCAACCACCGCCACGACGGCCGCGGCGAAAGTGCCCAGCAGATACAGGAACAGAATCGGCCGGATATGGGTTTCCTGGCCGTGCTTGTGGTTGGCAATCGACGCCATGACCAGCACGAACACCAGGATCGGCGCGACGGCTTTGAGCGCCGAGACAAACACTTTGCCGATGAACGCCGTGGACTTCGCCATGTCGGGGGCGATCAGCGCCAGGGCAATACCGGCGATCAGGCCGATCACGATCTGTGTGACCAGGCTCAGGCGTTTAAGGCGTTGCAATAGAGAAGGGGATGAAGCTGTCATAAAACGGCATCTCTGAATTTTTATAAGTGCATGGTTTCGTCGCAGTTGCAGCAACAAGCAGGGCAGGCCGCAGACCGGAAACCGGGAGGGGAATACAGGGTGTAGAACACCGCATTCCTTGTGGGAGCGAGCTTGCTCGCGATGACGCTGGCACAGTCGACACTTGCGTTGTCTGACGGTCCGCCATCGCGAGCAAGTTCGCTCCCACAGGTTTTGCCCCTTAAATGATCGGCATTGATCACAGGGTGTACGTTTTTCAGGGCGCGGACTTTATCACAGCGCAGGAACGATCTTTCAGACCTGTGACGAACTGCCACCCTGGTCTTCAACGCGAATTGCAGGGTCGTGCAACCGCATCCGAAAACACTCTGTTAAGATTCGCCATCCTCATTTTCATGTCTGCCAGTGGGCCTTCGGGCTATCGCTGGTGTTTTCGTTTTCTGGAGTTTTGCATGTTGCTGCCCATTCTTCTGTTGTCCGCCGCCGGCTTCACGGTGCTGACCACGGAATTCATCATTGTTGGCCTGTTGCCGGCTATCGCCAGGGACCTGGAGGTCAGCATCCCGCAGGCCGGTTTGCTGGTGACCCTGTTTGCCTTCACCGTGGCCGCGTTCGGGCCGTTCCTGACGGCGTATTTCGCCCGCTTCGAGCGTCGCAAGTTGTTCATCTCGGTGCTGATCATGTTTGGCCTGGCCAACACGGTCGCGGCGCTGGCGCCGAACATCTGGGTGATGGCGTTTGCCCGCTTGATCCCGGCGCTGGGGTTGCCAGTGTTCTGGGCCTTGGCCAGCGAAACGGCGGTGGACATCGTCGGGCCGGATTACGCCGGTCGCGCCATCGCCAAGATCGGCTTCGGCATCGTTTGCGCCACGGTGTTCGGCATTCCCGTGGGCACGCTGATTTCCGATGCGTTCGGCTGGCGCAGTGCCTTCGCGATTCTGGCGGTCATCGCCTTTGCCAAGGCATTGCTGCTGTTTATCTATCTGCCCAGGACCAACCTGCACCAGCATCAGATGAGCTTTCGCTCGCAGTTCAAGATCCTGCGCAGCCCGCTGATGCTCGGTCACGTGCTGCTGTCAGTGATTGTGTTCAGCGGCATGTTCACCGCGTACACCTATCTGGCGGACATCCTTGAGCGCCTGGCCGGCTTCAACGGCACCGTGGTCGGCTGGTGCCTGATGGGCTTTGGTGCGGTCGGGCTGATCGGTAACTCCCTGGGTGGCCGTGCGGTGGATCGTCATCCGCTGATGGCGTCGATGATGTTCTGTGCGTTCATGATTGCCGGCCTGGTGGCGCTGGTGCCGAACATCCACTCGCCGCTGGGTCTGGCAGCAGCGATGGGCATCTGGGGCGTGACCCAGGCGGCGTTGTTCCTGGTCAGCCATGTGCGCCTGATGAAAGCGGCGCCCGAAGCGCCGGCCTTCGCTGCGTCGCTGAACATCGCCGGGGCCAACCTCGGTATCGGTCTGGGCGCGATGATCGGTGGCCGGGTAATCGACAGCGTCGGCCTGCAAGGCCTTGGCTTCGCTGCTGCGGCGTTCATTCTCGCCTCGATCCTGCTGGCCATTGCGCTGATGACCTTCAAGCCCCGGGAAGTCTGCGCCTGAGTGTCCTAAAACTCGGTAAACAGCTCGCGTCGGGCACCTTCGGTAATGGCGACAATGCCGGGGTGCTTGACCTTGCGTTCCACTGAGATGGCATAGAACGACTCGCTCACCGCGTCGGTCTGGCCAATCACCTGTACGCCATATTGGCGTCGCACCTCATCGGCAATCACGCTCGGGCCGATGAAGATCCCGCTGCCGGATTGGCCGAAGGCCTGCATCAGGGCGCTATCGTCGAACTCGCCGACAATTTGCGGCTGGATCTGCTGCTCGGCAAACCACCGTTGCAAACGGCTGCGCACCACGGTTTCCGGCCCGGGAATCAGTAGCGGCGCACCGTGCAGGTTGCGCGGAAAGTCGTGACCGTAACGGGCCGCCAGCTC
The DNA here is from genome assembly GCF_058807755.1 of Pseudomonas sp. GW821-FHT12A04. Classification (NCBI taxonomy): domain Bacteria; kingdom Pseudomonadati; phylum Pseudomonadota; class Gammaproteobacteria; order Pseudomonadales; family Pseudomonadaceae; genus Pseudomonas; species Pseudomonas sp. GW821-FHT12A04. Next base: position 251,119 of record NZ_JBXAQZ010000010.1, on the reverse strand, counting down.
TGGGGTGGCGAAGAAGCTGATCCCGCACTCACCGAGTTTCTGGCTGTAGCCCTTGATGTCCAGGTGCGATGGCATCGGGCTGTCGGATATCACCAGGTCCAGGCGCTGGATCGCCAGGTCGGCCAACAAACGTTCAAGCTTGTCTTCGCGACAAGTGATGCGCAGCGGTTCGCTCAGCTCCATTGTCGGTGCAATCAGGCGATAGACGATGGACTTGGGCACCACGTCGGCCACGCCGACGCGAAACAGGATCTGCTGCTCATTGGGTTGTGCCCGCAGCATCAGTTCCAGTTCGCCACCCAGCTGAAACATTTGTTCGGCGTAGGGCAGTGCCTGCCGGCCGGCCTCGGTGAGTTCGAGTTGCCGTCCGACACGCCGAAACAACTCGATGCCAAAGGTCTGTTCCAGTAATGAAATCTGCCCACTGATGGTTTGTGGCGTGAGATTGAGCTGCTCACAGGCGCGCACGATGCTGCCGGTCTTGGCCACCACCCAGAAGTAATGCAATTGCCGATAGTTGAGCATGGCGATCTACAGTTCGTAAAAACCGAAGTATAGCCGCTGAAAATACGAATTTTCCTGAAGTATTCACTTCCCTAGAATGCATCGCTATCAACGGGCCATCGTTTAGGTCCCGTTCGTTCTATCGAGGAAAGCATCATGAAGCTTAAAGCCACGGCATTGCTGATCACGTCTTTACTGGTACTGGCCGGTTGCGACCAGGCCGAGAAAAGCGCGCAACAATTGATGGGCAAGGCTGCCGAAAGCGCCAAACAGGCGATTGACGATACCCATAAGGCCGCCGAGCAAGCACTCAGTGACGCCACCGGCGGGTTGATCAGCAAAAAAGAATCATCGGAAAAAGACTCGGACAAAACCGAATCTTCCTCCCAGGAAATCTAAACCGTATTACAACGAGTCAGGACTGACCCATGGACTACCTTTTACAACTTGCCGCCAGCCCCACCGCCTGGGTCGCCCTTGCCACCCTGATCGTGATGGAGATCGTGCTCGGCATCGATAACCTGATCTTCATCTCGATCCTGACCAACAAGCTGCCCTTGCACAATCGACAGCGGGCACGGCGCATCGGTATCGGCATGGCGTTGATCCTGCGTCTGGGCTTGCTGAGCACCATCGCGTTCATCGTCCAGTTGACCAATCCGGTGATCGAGATCCTCGGCCACGCGTTTTCCTGGAAAGACATGATCCTGATTGCCGGTGGCCTGTTCCTGTTGTGGAAGGCGACCACCGAGATCCATCACAGCATGGACCCGGCACCGGAAGATCCGAAGTCGGCGACCTCGACCGTGACCCTGGGCTTCGCGGCCGCGATCGGTCAGATCCTGATGCTGGATATGGTGTTCTCCATCGACAGCATCATTACCGCTGTCGGCATGACCGAGCATTTGCCGATCATGGTCATCGCGGTGGTGGTGTCGGTACTGGTGATGTTGCTGGCGGCTGATCCGCTGGCCAAGTTCATCAACGACAACCCTACAGTGGTGATGCTGGCCCTGGGCTTCCTGATCATGATCGGCATGACGTTGATTGCCGAAGGCTTTGGCGCCCATGTACCGAAAGGCTACGTCTATGCGGCCATGGCATTCTCGGCTGCGATCGAGGTGTTGAACATGATGTCCCGTCGCTCCAGGCAGAAGCGGGTTGCCACTGAAGTCTGACCGCCGCTAAAAGAAACGGCCGCCTGAACTCGAAGGAGTGCAGGCGGCCGTTTTTGTTGGTCTCGGATAAAGGTGGTGTCAGTGAGCGTTGGCGTGCTGGCTCGGTGCCTTGTCCGCTTCTTGCGCAGGCGCCGGCTGGACAGGGTGATGGTGGCGGCGAGTAATGCGCAGCACGCCCCACAGCATGGCGGCGGCTACCGCCAGCCAGCCGCAAACCAACATTACAATGATCATGGTCAGGCTCATCGGTGCCTCCTCTTTGCCCTTCAATGGGCACTCACGCTTCGCTGTCGTCTCTTCAAGGAACAGTCTAGCCGTTGCTGTATTTCAGGCTATTGACCGAAAGTCGGCAGTCACCAACCAGTTCGCTCTATCGAATGCAAACAACTGCCGGTTAAGGCTATACCGCTGTCGCGCGGCGTCCTATGATCAACGGCCTTGCCGGGAATATTGTTGCCTGGCGCCTGAACAAGAGAGTGATGATGGTGCGGGTATTTTCTCGAATGCTGTCGGCGGCGCTGATGGCGGGATGTGTGGTGGCGCTGGCCGGTTGCGCCGGGAGTGTTGCACCTGAGATCAAGCGTCTGCCGGAGCGGGTCGAACTCAGTGGCCGCTTCTACAAAGGCGTGGCCAATCAAAGCGGACCGCAGGTGCTGGCCAGCATGCTGTCCCAGCAGAACATCGTGATTACGCCGGGTTTGCTCGACAAACCGCTGCATTTGCCGGGCGCCGAAGCCCAGCTGCAACAGAACATGGTGAACCTCGCGCGTGAGTACGGGATGGTGGTCTATCCCCTTGACGCGACCTTGCCAGCCTTGTTGACCCAGGTCGCGGCCGGTTATCCGGTGATGGTGCGCTTCACCGAAGGCTCGGCGATGTGGGCCGAACCGCGTTATGCGATTCTCACCGGGTACAACCGTCAGAAGCAGACCGTGCTGCTGCGCGCAGGCATGAGTCAGCGGACGTTGATGAGCTTCAGTTCTTTTGAATCGGCGTTCAAGGATGCCGGCGGTTGGGCAGTGTTGATCCAGAATCCGACGCAGATTCCCGCCCAGGTCGATCAGCAACGCTGGCTCAAGGCAGCCAATGATCTGGCGCAGGCGGGCCAGGAGCCGGCGGCAGCAAAAGCTAAAAAGGCCTTGGCCGCACAGTAAGTCCGTTCGTCACCCTCCGGGCACCAGCGCCCGATGCCAGCCTCTAACCTGCAAAGGCCCGGATCTTTCCGGGCCTTGATACAGGAGGCGCCCATGGCTCATTCAACTACGCCGGTCGGTCCACACTCATCCGAGCATTCGTCTGGCAATGAGCTGGGTTTCGATCCCGACTCCCCGGACCTTGCCGATCCTCAGGTCGACCCGATCGGGCCCGCCAAGGCACCAAGGGACGTGAAACCGGGTGACAACCCCAAGGCTCCGGCCAAGCCCTACGATCCACTGGGTGATCTGAAGCCTTAGGTCCAATGGAGGTGTGTATGTCTACCGATTCCAGTTTCGACGACAAACGTCCGGAAACTGTCCCCACAACCCCCGAGCAAAGCACCGATCCGGTGATGGATCCCGACAGCCCGTTGAGGGATCCCCTGGCACGGCCAACGGTGGCGCCCACTGAAAAGCCGAAGGGTTGGAGAGATCCAAGCACCGGCGACGGTATCCCGGATGACGACCAGATGCCGCTGCCTAACGACTAACTTTGCGACGAAAAAAAGCCCCGGATGTCCGGGGCTTTTTCATGCGTTTGCAGCAAGGTTACTTCGACGCTTCTACCACGCCGCTCTGCCGCTGCTTGAGGTTCTTGTCTGCCTTGTACTGCAAGGCTACGGAAGGCACGTCCGCGCTCTTTCCGCTCTCTACCCAATTACGCATGCGCGTGGCATCGGCAAAGTGGGTGTACTTGCCGTAGGCATCAAGGATCACCAAGGCCACCGGGCGGTTAGCCATCCGGGTCACCAGCACCAGGCAGTGGCCGGCCTCGTTGGTGAAGCCGGTTTTTGTCAGCTGGATGTCCCAATCCGGCTTGCGGACCAAATGGTCGGTGTTGCGGAAACCCAGGCTGTAGTTCGGTTTGCGAAACGAAACGGTCTTTTCCTTGGTTGTACTCAGCTCGGTCAGCAGCGGGTACTTGTGCGCGGCGATCAACAGTTTGCTTAAATCGCGAGCGGTCGAAACGTTGCGCGGCGAGAGACCGGTCGGCTCGACGAAATGGGTATTGGTCATGCCCAAGGCCCGGGCCTTGGCGTTCATTGCAGCAATGAACGCGGCATAGCCACCCGGATAGTGGTGGGCCAGGCTTGCAGCGGCTCGGTTTTCAGATGACATCAGGGCGATCAGCAGCATTTCCCGGCGCGGCAGTTCGCTCTTGAGCTTGACCCGGGAGTACACACCTTTCATTTCCGGTGTGTCGCTGATGTTGATGTTGATGTATTCGTCCATGTTCTGCCGAGACTCGACCACGACCAGGCCAGTCATCAACTTGCTGACGGAAGCGATCGGCACTACCACGTCAGGATTGCTGGCGTAGATGACTTTGTTGGTCTGCATGTCCAGCAGCAAGGAGCTGCCGGAAGCGAGCTTGAGTGTCTTCGTATCTCGCGGTGCTGCGGTGGTTTCGCCAGCGCTGGCGAAGGGCGTGATGAGAGTCCCTGCAACTGCAAAAAATAGGCTCAGGATGGAAAGACGGATATTCACGCTGGCAGACTCATAAAGTGTTGATAAGCCGTTCTGTAACGGACTGTTTCCTGAAAAGCGCGTCATTCTGGAGTATGGCTGAATAACTGTCGATGGTTGTTCAAGTAACAGGTGAAAGTCCTGAGAAATATGAAAAAAAAGTCATTTTCCGGCGGGCGGTCGGTGTTTCTCGCAGGCAAAAAAAACCCCGCCAGGGCGGGGTTCCTTGTCACGCTGACAGCGTGCGCGTTGAAACTCAGCTGTGCAGGGTTTCGGCGGCGTACAGGGTGTTTTCCAGCAGGCAGGCACGGGTCATTGGGCCTACGCCGCCCGGTACCGGGGTGATCCAGCCGGCGCGGGGCAGGGCGGTTTCGTAGATCACGTCACCGACGAGCTTGCCGTCGTCCTGGCGGTTGATGCCGACATCGATCACGATCGCGCCTTCCTTGATCCATTCGCCCTTGACCAGGCCCGGCTTGCCGGCGGCGACGACGACCAGATCCGCACGGCCGACATGGCCGGCCAGGTCCTTGGTAAAGCGGTGGGTGACCGTCACGGTGCAGCCGGCCAGCAGCAATTCCATCGCCATCGGGCGGCCAACGATATTGGACGCGCCGACAACCACGGCATCCATCCCGTAAAGGTCGACACCGGTGCTTTCCAGCAGGGTCATGATGCCTTTGGGGGTGCATGGGCGCAGCAGTGGAATGCGCTGGGCCAGGCGACCGACGTTATAAGGATGGAAACCGTCGACGTCTTTATCCGGACGAATGCGCTCCAGCAGCCTGGAGGCGTCCAGGTGTTCGGGAAGCGGAAGTTGAAGCAGAACGCCGTCGATTGCAGGGTCGTCGTTCAGGCGATCGATCAGCTCGGTCAGCGCTTCTTGAGTGGTTTCGGAAGGCAGGTCATAGGCTTGGGATAGAAAGCCGACCTCTTCACAGTCTTTACGCTTGTGCGAGACATAAACCTGAGAGGCAGGATCGCTTCCGACCAGGATCACCGCAAGGCCGGGCGTGCGCAGGCCTTGCTGGCGACGCTCGGTGACACGTTGGGCGATCTGCTGGCGCAGGCTGGCGGCGATCGATTTGCCGTCGATAAGTTGTGCAGTCATTGCGCGTGATTAACCATCGAGAGGGGAAAAAAAGAGAACGCATTCTCGCATGTCATGCGGTGAGGGCAAAGGCGCTTGGTCTGCAAATTCCCCTAACTCCTTTAATTAAATGAATTTTTTTTAAAAAGGATTTGACGACCTTCGGGGGGCTCTATACTATTCGTCGCACTTGTCGGGCACAGCCTAGCACTGGTTAGGAAGGTTGAGCAGGATTACGATTCTGCAAGACTGGAAAGCACTTAGTTTGTAGTCCTCCAAGGTTACAGCTAACAAGGCGCCCGTAGCTCAGCTGGATAGAGCATCCGCCTTCTAAGCGGATGGTCGCAGGTTCGAGTCCTGCCGGGTGCGCCATTAGGCAGCTTTGGCACAAGTAGCGCGATATGGTGGGCGTAGCTCAGTTGGTAG
>NZ_JBXAQZ010000010.1:217249-245162 GCF_058807755.1 Pseudomonas sp. GW821-FHT12A04 | reverse complement strand
GTAGAGCACGGGATTGTGACTCCCGTTGTCGTGGGTTCGATCCCCATCGTCCACCCCATATTTCGAAAGGCGCCAGATTAACAGTCTGGCGCCTTTGCTTTAAAGGCTTCATCCGCGGATGTGGTGGAATTGGTAGACACACTGGATTTAGGTTCCAGCGCCGCGAGGCGTAAGAGTTCGAGTCTCTTCATCCGCACCAAATAAAGCTTCATTCAGGCACTTGGCCTGGCTGGAGCTTGATAAAGAAGTTGTTTGGCTTCTTTAACAGGCAATATGGTGGGCGTAGCTCAGTTGGTAGAGCACGGGATTGTGACTCCCGTTGTCGTGGGTTCGATCCCCATCGTCCACCCCATATTTCGAAAGGCGCCAGATTGAAAAGTCTGGCGCCTTTTTTGTTTCGGCGGCCGCAGGTTCCGGGTCGCAGGGGCGGGCGTTTCGTCGTATTTATGTTTCTCGATGATGCTGTCCTGCCCGCCGGCCTTGCTTGCGAGATCGGCTGTCAGGGAGATGATTGGCGACCTTCTCTATATAGGGAAAGGTTGGCGCAGAGCCCTGGCGTGATTGGTTGTATTTGCCATCGGGGCGAGGTGCATTCGTGCATTCGCACCTATAAATTGCCTGCTGCGTTTTTACCCGTTTTCAGTAGGGTGACTTCTTGAGTTTGACCCACTAGAATGCATGCCCTTGATTCTGGGGTCGGAAACGGCCGGCTAACGTCTGTGCAACGAGGAATATCCATGCAAGTTTCTGTTGAAAATACTACTGCTCTTGAGCGCCGCATGAGCGTCACCGTGCCGGCTGAGCGCATCGAGAGCCAGGTCAACAAGCGTCTGCAGCAGACCGCCCAAAAGGCCAAGATTGCTGGCTTCCGTCCAGGCAAAGTGCCAATGAGCGAAATCAAGCGCCGTTTCGGTGCTGACGCTCGCCAGGAAGCTGTAGGCGACGTGATCCAGTCTTCCTTCTACGAAGCTGTGGTTGAGCAGAAGCTGAACCCGGCTGGTCAGCCTTCGATCGAGCCAAAATCCCTGGAAGCGGGCAAGGACCTGGAATACGTAGCCGTATTCGAAGTGTTCCCTGAGTTCACCGTTGCCGGTTTCGAAGGTATCACCGTAGAGCGCCTGAGCGCTGACGTGTCTGATGCCGATCTGGACAAGATGCTGGACATCCTGCGCAAGCAGAACACCCGTTTCGAAGTGGCCGATCGCGCTGCTCAAAACGAAGACCAGCTGAACATCGATTTCGTCGGCAAGGTCGACGGTGAAGTGTTCGCTGGCGGTTCCGCCAAGGGTACCCAGCTGGTTCTGGGTTCCGGCCGCATGATCCCTGGTTTCGAAGATGGCCTGGTTGGCGCCAAAGCCGGTGAAGAACGCGTTCTGAACCTGACTTTCCCAGAGGACTATCAGAACCTGGACCTGGCTGGCAAAACCGCCGAGTTCACCGTGACCGTCAACACCGTTTCCGAGCCAAAGCTGCCAGAGCTGACCGAAGAATTCTTCGCTCAATTCGGCATCAAGGAAACCGGTCTGGAAGGCTTCCGCGCCGAAGTTCGCAAGAACATGGAGCGTGAACTGCGTCAGGCGATCAAATCCAAGGTCAAGAATCAGGTAATGGACGGTCTGCTGGCCACCAACCCGATCGAAGTGCCAAAGGCTCTGCTGTCCAACGAAGTTGACCGTCTGCGCGTGCAGGCTGTTCAGCAGTTCGGCGGCAACATCAAGCCTGACCAACTGCCGGCCGAGCTGTTCGAAGAGCAAGCCAAGCGCCGCGTAGTACTGGGTCTGATCGTGGCTGAAGTGGTCAAGCAATTCGACCTCAAGCCTGACGAAACCCGCGTTCGCGAGATGATTCAGGAAATGGCTTCGGCCTACCAGGAACCTGAGCAAGTTGTGTCCTGGTACTACAAGAACGACCAGCAACTGAACGAAGTTCGCTCGGTTGTGCTGGAAGAGCAAGTTGTGGATACTGTTCTGCAGAAAGCTAGCGTGACCGACAAATCGGTCTCTTACGAAGAAGCAGTCAAGCCGGTAGAAGCACCACAAGCCGACTGATCACTTTTGCGGTAAGAAGCAAACACCATAAGCCAGCCTTCGAGCTGGCTTATGCGTATTCAAGACATAACTATTTGGGAGTGACTGCAGAGCATGTTCCGTAATTCGTATATTCAGCAGAACTCTGATATCCAGGCCGCCGGCGGCCTGGTCCCGATGGTTGTCGAGCAGTCCGCTCGTGGCGAGCGCGCCTACGACATCTACTCGCGTCTCCTCAAGGAGCGGGTGATCTTTCTGGTGGGTCCCGTAGAGGACTACATGGCCAACCTGATCTGTGCGCAACTGCTGTTCCTTGAAGCGGAAAACCCGGACAAGGACATCCATCTCTATATCAACTCCCCGGGCGGTTCGGTGACGGCGGGCATGTCGATCTACGACACCATGCAGTTCATCAAACCCAACGTGTCGACCACTTGTATCGGTCAGGCGTGCAGCATGGGCGCGTTCCTGCTGACGGCCGGTGCACCTGGCAAGCGTTATTGCCTGCCGAACTCGCGAGTGATGATTCACCAGCCACTGGGCGGTTTCCAGGGCCAGGCGTCGGATATCGAAATCCATGCCAAGGAAATCCTCTTCATTCGCGAGCGTCTCAACACGCTGATGGCCCTGCATAGCGGGCGTACTCTTGAAGAAATCGAACGCGATACCAACCGCGACAACTTCATGAGTGCAGAAGCCGCGCGTGAGTACGGGTTGATCGATGAAGTGATCAGCCAGCGCCCCGCTTAAAATAAGCAGCTCAAAATAAGGTTGGTCGGCGGGTCCGATCACCGGCGGGCTTGAAAAAGCCCGCAATAGCCTTCATCTTGTGTTGCAAGCCTATCGGATTTGGATCGAACGAATGACTGACACCCGCAACGGCGAGGACAACGGCAAGCTGCTCTATTGCTCCTTCTGTGGCAAAAGCCAGCATGAAGTACGCAAATTGATTGCCGGCCCCTCGGTCTTTATCTGCGACGAGTGCGTCGACCTGTGCAACGACATCATCCGCGAGGAGGTGCAGGAAGCACAGGCCGAAAGCAGCGCGCATAAATTGCCTTCGCCTAAAGAAATCAGCGGCATCCTTGATCAGTATGTGATTGGTCAGGAGCGTGCGAAAAAGGTTTTGGCCGTAGCGGTGTACAACCACTACAAGCGCCTGAATCAGCGTGACAAAAAGAATGACGACGTCGAACTCGGCAAGAGCAACATCCTGCTGATCGGCCCGACAGGCTCGGGTAAGACCCTGCTTGCCGAAACACTGGCCCGCTTGCTGAACGTTCCGTTCACCATCGCCGACGCAACCACCCTCACCGAGGCGGGTTACGTGGGTGAAGATGTCGAGAACATCATTCAGAAGCTGCTGCAGAAATGCGATTACGACGTGGAAAAGGCCCAGATGGGCATTGTCTACATCGATGAAATCGACAAGATTTCGCGCAAGTCTGACAACCCGTCGATCACCCGGGACGTTTCCGGTGAAGGCGTGCAGCAGGCCCTGCTCAAGTTGATCGAAGGCACGGTCGCTTCCGTTCCGCCTCAAGGTGGTCGCAAGCATCCGCAGCAGGAATTCCTGCAGGTCGACACCCGTAACATCCTGTTCATCTGCGGTGGCGCGTTCTCTGGTCTTGAGAAGGTCATTCAAAACCGTTCCACCAAGGGTGGCATCGGTTTCAACGCAGAAGTGCGCAGCAAGGAAGAAGGCAAGAAAGTCGGTGAGTCCCTGCGTGAAGTCGAGCCTGACGATCTGGTCAAGTTCGGTCTGATCCCGGAATTCGTCGGTCGTCTGCCGGTACTTGCCACGCTGGACGAGCTCGACGAGGCTGCATTGATGCAGATCCTCACCGAGCCGAAAAATGCTCTGACCAAGCAGTATGCCAAGCTGTTCGAGATGGAAGGCGTGGATCTGGAATTCCGGACCGACGCTCTGAAATCGGTCGCCAAGCGTGCCCTGGAGCGTAAAACCGGTGCCCGTGGCCTGCGTTCGATTCTCGAAGGTGTATTGCTCGACACTATGTATGAAATCCCCTCGCAATCGGAGGTGAGCAAAGTAGTGATCGATGAAAGCGTGATAGAAGGCAAGTCCAAGCCACTGTATATCTATGAAAACAGTGAGCCGACCGCCAAGGCTGCGCCAGACGCATAAGCGTCACGCAGCTTGAATAAAGAAGGGGCCTTCGGGCCCCTTTGCTATTTCGGGATCTGGCCTGCAGGAGCCGGCTTGCCAGCGAAGGCGGTCTTTGAAGGCGTATCCGGCCCGTCACAGCAGCATCCGTATGCTGCAATCTTTCAAGTGGTTCTTTTATCCGCTTGTTTTTTTCCTGGGCAGCCCCCATCTTGGTTTCAAGCTTACTTCCATCTGTTTACGGCCTTATGGCCGCCGTAGAGGCGAAATCATGAAGACAACCATCGAATTGCCTCTCCTGCCATTGCGTGATGTCGTGGTTTATCCGCACATGGTTATCCCGCTGTTCGTGGGGCGCGAGAAATCCATCGAAGCCCTCGAGGCTGCGATGACGGGTGACAAGCAGATCCTTCTGCTGGCCCAGAGAAACCCGGCTGACGACGATCCCGGTGAAGATGCCCTGTATCGCGTTGGTACGATTGCCACCGTTCTGCAGCTGCTCAAGCTGCCTGACGGAACGGTCAAGGTTCTGGTCGAAGGCGAGCAGCGGGGCGCTGTCGAGCGCTTCAGCGAAGTGGACGGCCACTGCCGTGCCGAAGTCTCCCTGATCGACGAAGTTGAAGCACCGGAGCGCGAGTCGGAAGTGTTCGTTCGCAGCTTGCTGTCCCAGTTCGAGCAATACGTGCAGTTGGGCAAGAAAGTCCCGGCTGAAGTCCTGTCGTCGCTCAACAGCATCGATGAGCCAGGCCGCCTGGTGGACACCATGGCCGCGCACATGGCGCTGAAGATCGAACAGAAGCAGGAAATCCTCGAAATCATCGATTTGTCGGCCCGGGTCGAGCACGTTCTGGCGTTGCTGGATGCCGAGATCGATCTGCTGCAAGTCGAAAAACGCATACGCGGCCGCGTCAAGAAACAAATGGAGCGCAGTCAGCGCGAGTACTACCTGAATGAGCAGATGAAGGCTATTCAGAAAGAGCTCGGCGACAGTGACGAAGGCCACAACGAAGTCGAAGAGCTGAAAAAGCGTATCGATGCCGCCGGCCTGCCGAAAGACGCGCTGGCCAAGGCGACGGCCGAGCTGAACAAGCTCAAGCAGATGTCGCCGATGTCCGCGGAAGCGACCGTGGTGCGTTCGTACATCGACTGGCTGGTTCAAGTGCCGTGGAAGGCCCAGAGCAAGGTGCGCCTGGACCTGGCGCGCGCGGAAGACATTCTGGATGCCGACCACTATGGGCTCGAAGAGGTGAAGGAACGCATCCTCGAATACCTCGCCGTGCAAAAGCGCGTGAAGAAAATTCGTGGTCCGGTGCTGTGCCTGGTCGGTCCTCCCGGGGTGGGTAAAACGTCCCTGGCGGAGTCGATTGCTCACGCCACCAACCGCAAATTCGTGCGCATGGCCCTCGGTGGCGTGCGTGACGAGGCGGAAATTCGTGGCCATCGCCGTACTTACATCGGTTCGATGCCAGGAAGATTGATTCAAAAGATGACAAAAGTGGGTGTCCGCAACCCGCTGTTCCTGCTCGATGAAATCGACAAGATGGGCAGCGACATGCGTGGCGATCCGGCATCGGCGTTGCTGGAGGTGCTCGATCCCGAGCAGAACCACAACTTCAACGATCACTATCTGGAAGTCGATTACGACCTGTCCGATGTGATGTTCCTGTGCACGTCGAACTCGATGAACATCCCGCCGGCGTTGCTGGACCGGATGGAAGTGATCCGTCTGCCGGGCTACACCGAAGACGAGAAGATCAACATCGCCGTCAAATACCTTTCGCCTAAGCAGATTACGGCCAACGGCCTGAAGAAAGGCGAGCTGGAGTTTGACGCAGAAGCGATCCGCGACATCATCCGCTACTACACCCGTGAAGCCGGTGTGCGTGGGCTGGAGCGCCAGATTGCCAAGGTTTGCCGCAAGGCCGTCAAGGAACATGCGCTGGAGAAACGCTTCTCGGTGAAGGTCACCGCAGACATGCTGGAGCACTTCCTGGGCGTGCGTAAATTCCGCTACGGCCTGGCCGAGCAGCAGGATCAGATTGGCCAGGTGACCGGGTTGGCGTGGACTCAGGTGGGCGGCGAGCTGCTGACCATCGAAGCGGCCGTCGTACCGGGCAAGGGCCAGTTGATCAAGACCGGTTCCTTGGGTGACGTGATGGTCGAATCGATCACCGCGGCCTTGACCGTTGTCCGCAGCAGGGCGAAGAGCCTGGGGATCCCTCTGGACTTCCATGAGAAGCGCGACACGCACATCCATATGCCGGAAGGGGCGACTCCAAAGGATGGCCCTAGCGCCGGTGTAGGCATGTGCACGGCCCTGGTATCGGCATTGACCGGCATTCCGGTACGCGCGGATGTCGCCATGACCGGCGAGATAACGTTGCGTGGCCAGGTCTTGGCCATTGGCGGCTTGAAAGAAAAACTGTTGGCTGCCCACCGTGGCGGAATCAAGACAGTGATCATTCCTGAAGAGAATGTGCGCGATCTCAAAGAGATTCCGGACAATATCAAGCAGGATCTACAGATTAAACCGGTTAAATGGATTGACGAGGTCCTGCAAATTGCGTTGCAATACGCGCCGGAGCCCTTGCCGGACGTGGCTCCGGAGATAGTCGCGAAGGATGAGAAACGCGACGCAGATTCTAAGGAAAGAATTAGCACGCATTAGTACGTATTTGCCTGGGGGGCTTTCTTGACAGCTTTTTAGAGCCCTTGTTATAAAGCGGCTCTTAAGTGTCTGTAGGCCATTCAGCACTCGTTTTTGCTTTCACCAAAAAAACTTAGAATCATACTCAAATAGATATAAGGGGACTTAGAGTGAACAAGTCGGAACTGATTGATGCTATCGCTGCATCCGCTGATATCCCGAAAGCTGCTGCTGGCCGTGCGCTGGACGCTGTAATCGAATCCGTCACTGGCGCTCTCAAGGCTGGCGACTCTGTTGTTCTGGTTGGTTTCGGTACCTTCTCCGTAACTGATCGTCCGGCTCGCATTGGTCGTAACCCACAGACCGGTAAGACGCTGGAAATCGCAGCAGCCAAAAAACCAGGTTTCAAAGCCGGTAAAGCACTGAAAGAAGCTGTCAACTAAGTTCGATTCAGGTTTTTACCCATCCGGGTCGGGGTCATGCCTGACTTGGCAGCGGAGCGGCAGTCCTGACTGCAGGTCGCCGGTTCAAGACACCGAGGGTCGCCAGTTCGAGCCCCTCGATCCGCTCCGCCAGTTACGAGAAGGCGCATCCTCGGATGCGCCTTTCTTCTATCCGGATTCTACCCACGCTCCACGGTTGCCTAATTTTTGAAGTTCAACCGTTTCTGGGGGACGCATGCTGCAGAATATCAGGGACAATTCACAAGGCTGGATTGCCAAGACTATTATCGGGGTCATCGTTGCACTGATGGCTCTGACCGGTTTCGACGCCATTTTTCAGGCCACGACGAACACGAATGAAGCGGCGAAGGTCAATGGCGAAGAAATCAGCCAGAACGAACTGAGCCAGGCGGTCGATATGCAACGCCGTCAGCTCATGCAACAGCTGGGCAAGGATTTCGATGCTTCCTTGCTCGATGAAAAAATGCTGCGCGAGTCGGCTCTCAAGGGCCTGATCGATCGCAAACTGCTGCTGCAAGGCGCAGAAGACTCGAAATTCGCCTTTTCCGAAGCGGCTCTGGATCAGGTCATCCTGCAAACGCCTGAGTTTCAGGTGGATGGCAAGTTCAGCTCCGAGCGTTTCGATCAGGTGATTCGCCAACTCGGCTATACCCGCATGCAATTCCGCCAGATGCTGGCTCAGGAAATGCTGATTGGTCAGCTGCGTGCCGGTCTCGCCGGTAGCGGTTTCGTGACCGATGCACAGGTACTGGCGTTTGCCCGTCTGGAAAAACAGACCCGCGATTTCGCCTCGCTGAACATCAAGGCCGACCCGGCAGCGGTGAAGCTGACCGACGATGAGGTCAAGGCCTACTACGACGAGCACGCCAAGGAATTCATGACGCCGGATCAGGTGGTCATCGATTACCTCGAGCTGAAGAAGGCTTCCTTCTTCGATCAGGTCAGCGTCAATGACGAAGACCTGCAGGCGGCCTATCAGAAAGAAATCGCGAACCTGTCCGAGCAACGCCAGGCGGCGCACATTCTGATTGAAGTGAATGACAAGACCACCGAGGCGCAAGCCAAGGCGAAGATCGAAGAGATCCAGGCTCGTCTGGCCAAGGGCGAGAAATTCGAGGCGTTGGCCAAGGAATTCTCCCAGGATCCGGGTTCGGCGAACAACGGCGGTGACCTGGGTTATGCCGGTCCTGGCGTCTACGACCCGGCGTTCGAGAAAGCCCTGTATTCGTTGGCCAAGGACCAGGTTTCCGCGCCGGTTCGCACCGATTTCGGGTTCCACCTGATCAAGCTGTTGGGCGTGGAAGCGCCTGAAGTTCCGACATTCGCCAGCCTGAAAGACAAGCTGACCCGCGAATTGAAGGCCCAGCAGGTCGAACAGCGTTTTGTCGAGGCGACCAAGCAACTGGAAGACGCTTCATTCGAAGCGTCGGACCTGGCGCAACCGGCACAGGACCTGAAACTGAACGTCCACACGTCCAAGCCGTTCGGCCGTGAAGGCGGTGAGGGTATTGCAGCCAACCGTGCCGTGATCACTGCCGCGTTCAGCCCGGAGGTCCTGGATGAGGGTGCGAACAGCACTGCCATCGAGCTCGATCCGGAAACCGTGGTCGTGTTGCGTGCCAAGGAGCACCTGAAGCCTTCGCAATTGCCGCTGGAAAGCGTCTCTGCTGCGATCCGTGTGCAATTGGCCAAGGAACACGCCAGCGCCGATGCCAAGACCAAGGCTGACGCCCTGATTGCCAGCCTGCGCGATGGCAAGACCCCGTTGGATCAGGCGGTCGACGGCCAGGCCTGGAAAGTCACGGAAGCGGCGACTCGTGCTCAGGAAGGGGTCGACCCTGCGGTGCTGCAAGCGCTGTTCCGCATGGCGAAGCCTGCGTCCAAGGACAAGCCGACCTTCACCAGCGTGACGCTGGCGGATGGCAGTCTGATGATCGTGCGCCTCAATGGCGTGAACGAAGCAGCGGCGCCGACCGAAGAAGAGAAAGCACAGTATCGTCGCTACCTCGCTTCCCGCATCGGCCAGCAAGACTTCGCGGCTTACCGCAAGCAGCTGGAAAGCCAGGCGGAGATCAAGCGTTACTGATGCCTGATCAGGTTTAGCGCTGCACAAAAGACCCCGGCCGGAAGGCCGGGGTCTTTTTGTTTGGCCGTACGTCACTTGCCGCGGTGACTTTTGCGCAAAACCGGGGTCAATCAGCCTGTAACCGTTTTAAGACACGATCGATGCTCCGCTAAGCATCGATCTGTTGCACAATATGCCCCGAACCGTTTTCCTCAGGATGTTCAATGTTTAAATCACTTCCCATGCGGGTTGTCGGGCTGGCAGCCGTGCTTGCCACTGCGGCCGGTTGTTCATCGAACAAGACCGCCATCTATGAGCATGAGAATTTCGACGACTCCGGTACCTTTTCCCGAAACTATCCGGTCAGCGATACCCAGAGCTGTGAAGCCGCTCGTCGTGCCTTGCTCAGCCAGGGTTACATCATCACCAGCAACGATTCGAAGCTGGTCAGCGGTCACAAGAGCTTCCAGCAGACCGGCGAGAACCACATGGAGATCAGCTTCAGCGTGGTCTGTGCCGATGACGGCAGCGAAGGGCACCATGCGACCGTGTTCGCCAACGCCCTGCAGGATCGTTATGCGCTGAAGAAGACCAACAACTCCGCCAGTCTCGGTGTGGGTGTGTTGGGCTCGGTGTCGATGCCGATCGGCTCCTCCGATGACTCGATGGTCAAGGTCGCCAGCGAAACCGTATCGTCTGCCAAGTTCTACGAGCGTTTCTTCGCACTGGTCGAACTGTTCCTGCCGCCGGAAGCGAAAAAGGCTGCGCACATCCCCGAAAAGCCGAAAACGGATCTGGGCGTGCCTGAAGCCCAGGCAGCGCCGGCACCACTGGCACCTGCCCCGGCAGCGGCTCCCGCTGTAGAGCCTGCTGCACCAGCGCCTGCACCTGCACCTGCATCCATTGAAACGGCTCCAGCGGCCTCCGAGCCGGTTGCCCCGCCTCCTGAAGCGGCGCCGATCACGCCGACAGAGCGTGTAGAGCCTGCATCGTTCCAGGAAATCGTCACGCCACCGTCGAACCCGAGTGACTTGCCTGCGCCGAGCGAACCCATCCCGGCGATGCCTGCCTCAGGCCAGTGATGGAGACGTCACGGGATCGGGTCGGATGACCTGATCCCGTGGCCAGCCAAAAGATTGACCCTCGTCAACCAAGACCACTGTTCTGTGGCCTCCCGCGAAAAAATCCGATGATAAATTCCTGACCAGCTGCTACGTTTTATTCAGTAGCGACAGAGTGTCGTTTCCGCGTCATTTTTCTTTCACGCGGGCACTTTATGCTCAGGGAATTGGTCATTTATTCAGACGTTTTTCAGCATGGGTTGGGGGATTCAAAAATGGACGATTATCAAGAAGAGCTGCTCGAGTACCAGGCTTTCGAACTGGACCCACTGGAGCCGGCGGAAGACGCTACCGAGTTGTAGGCATCAGGCGGATTGGCGATGACTGCGGCGAAATTCGCCGGGGGTCTGTCCGTTCCAGCGTTTGTATGCGCGTTGAAACGCTTCGGCTGAGGCAAAACCCAGCAGGTAGGCGATCTCTCCGAACGCCAGTTCGGTGTCGCGTATGTAGGTCATGGCCAAGTCGCGACGGGTGTCGTTGAGAATTGCACGAAACTGCGTGCCTTCTTCGGCGAGCTTGCGGCGCAGGGTCCAGGTGGGCAGCTTCAGGCGTGCCGCCACCTCTTGCAGGTCGGGTTCCCGGCCACCATTGAGCAGGGGGCCCAGCAGCGCGATGATGCGTTCGCGCAGGCTGCGGGTGCGTGTCAGTTGTTCCAGTTCTCGCTCACACAGTTGCAGCAAATGCCGCCAGGTACTCGGGCAATGCTCGGGGTTGCGCTGGGCGAGACTTTCCAGGCTCAAGCGCAGTTGATTGCGCTCGCCGCCAAACTGAATTGGACAGTCACCCAATACGTCATAGGCCGAGCGGTAGCCGGGCTCCTCGAATTCGATCTCGATGCGTTCGGCGCGCAGCGGGGCAGGGCTGACACTGGACAATTGCTGCAACCAGCCGGCGATGATCGAATCCACCACAAAGCGGTTGTAGGCGTTATAGGGGCTGATCGAATAGAAGCGCAGCCAGGCGCCCTGGGCGTCTTCGTGAAAGCTTGATTGACCCCGATAATTGGAGCCATACAAGGCTTCGAATCGAATCAGGCAGCGGGCGGCTTCTCGTACCGTCGGCGCCTGGGCCGCAGTGACGCCAGCAAGGCCAGCCTGACTCAGGCGACTGAGCTGGCCCATGCGCAAGCCAAGGGCCGGGTTGCCGGTCAGTTGAATGGCGCTGTGGCCCAGGCGCATGTAGCGCGGTATCGACAGTCGGGCACCGGCTTCGCTCAGGCGCCCGGGGTCGAGGCCGTATTGATCGAGCAGTGGCTGAGGATCGACGCCATGACTGCGCACGGCATCGGCCAGGCTATGAACAAAGCCCACCGACAGATCGCCCAGGCGCATCGGCTGCGGCTTCATGGCTACAACCAGAGGTTCAGCAAACGCGCACCATGGGCATTGCCGTCGGCAAAATGCTGGCCGTTGCTGCTGAGGAAACTGTGTCCGGCGCTGCCCTGATCCCAGAACTGACCCCGCAGGAACACACTCATGCCAGCGACGGCTTGACTGGCAGGTGTCCGGGTCGTGAGATTCAGGCGCTGCCAGGCCTGGCCTTCACTGACTTCTCCAGGCTTCAAGATGACCGATGTCGGCGCTGACGAGCCCCTGTAGCCACGCCACGGTTGATCCCAGGTGCCACGGCCGGCAACAAAGGCCGGTACCGCGACCAGTTGTACGCTTTGGTCGTTGAGCTTGAGGTAGTTTTCCGGGTACCAGCTGTCGTGACCGATCAATACGCCCAGCCTTCCCGCGGGGGTATCAACGACATTGAGCGAGTGCTCGCCGTTCGCCTTGATCCCGTTCTGTTCTGCGAAGAACGGGTGTATCTGGCGCTGGGGCTGGCCGATCGGCAGGCCCTCGCTGTTGAACACCACGCTGCTGTTGTACAGCGCGCCGCGGCCGATTCTCAAGGTGCCGTCGATGATGCTCGGTTCGGGCAGTACGATGGAACCCGCCACCAGCGTCACGTGGAATTCCCTGGCCAGCCCTCCGAACAATGCCTGGTAGTCTCTGGCCATCGCCTTGGCTTTCATGCGCAGGTGGGCATCGTCCAGACGGTTGCCGCCTTCGGCGCTGATCAACGCCTTGGCGAACTTCAGGGGGTTGCTCACCGCCAGCCAGTTCATGGCCTCCTTGAGGGTGCTGGCCTGATACAACTCATCCTTCTCGCCGCTGACCATCAGCCAGGTACCGACGTGTTCCGGCAACACGACGACGGTCTTGCCGTTCAACAGACCCTGGTCCCGGGCTGCTTGCAGATAGGCCGCGAGCTTGCGGTGCAAACGCTCGGGGCTTTGATAATCGGTGGGAAACAGTTCGGGCTGAATGCCCAACAGATTGCCGCGGTCCGCAGGCGTGCCCTGGTCGACAGCCAGGTTGATCCGCAGATCCGAAAGGTAATGTCCCACCGGCCGGTCTGCGGCCCACATCGCGTAGGTCGTGAGGGTGGCGAGCAACGCCATGGAAAATGTCAGGTACAAAAGTTTGCGCATGGGGAAACAGTTTACAGCCTGGAACCGGTTCGAGCATAAAGGGAATCAAGGCCTTAGTGGGCAAATTTCAAGCGTTGGCTGTTTTTTTCGCTGGCGGCTGCCTTTCTGCGCCGCGCCGCGGCCATGAATGGCTGGATGGGGATCATGGGAGGAGGGGCGCCGGTCAGCCATCATTCGGCTTGACCGGCCGGCAGGTGAGCGTCAGTTGGTGACCAGCAGTTCCGGGCCGAGGTAGTTGTTGATCTGGTCGATATCGTCGTCGCCCAGGCTGCCCACCGAAGAGGCCAGGCGCAGGCGCGACATCAAATAACGCAACTTGGCATCGAACAGATCGTGGCGTGCGACGAAGAGCAGTTCTTCGGCATTGAGAACGTCCGAGTTGGTGCTGGTGCCGCCCTCCTTGAAACCCTTGCGTGACGATGCCAGTGAGCGTTCGTTGGACGCTACGGCCTTCTCCAGCGCGCGAATGCGTTTGGCGCCGCTCAGGATGCCTTGATACTCACGGGTGGTTCCAGTGATGACTTCCTGTCGTGCGGCGTCCAGTTCATCCGAGGCCTTGTCGCTATTGGCACTGGCCTGGCGTGTCAGCGCGCTGACGCCGCCACCGCTGAACAGCGGGAAATTGACTTCCAGTCCGACCGAACTGTAGCGGTTGCGTTGATTCAGCTCGGAGAGTGATTGGCTCTCACCCGCGGTGTAGCCGGCAACGAAATCCAGGGTTGGCCAGTGGCCGGCCCTGGCGCGCTTCACTTCCTCTTCGGCGAGTTCGCGGCTATAGCGGCGCGCATGGAGCAGCGGGCTATCGGTCTGGGCTTTGACCAGCCAATCCTGCAGGTTGCTCGGCTGCAGCGGTGGTGTATCGAAGCTCGGACGCAAGGTGGTCAGCGATTCGGGGGTTTCACCGATGTATTCCTCGAGCTTGCGGCGCGCGTTGACCAGGTTGTCTTGCGCTTCGATCAGTTCCGCTTCGGCGAGGTCGCGACGGGCGGCCGACTCGTCGATGTCGGTGACGGTGCCGGCCCCCAGTTCCATGCGCCGTTTCGCCGAGGCGAGTTGTTCGTCGAAGGCGTTCAGCTTGGACTTGGCCAGGGTGATGGTTTCGCTGGCCAGGAGCACATCGAAATAGCTTTCGGCCAGGCGCACCGCGGCGTCCTGGCTCTTGGCATCGAATACCGCGTTGCTATAGTCGGCACGCTGCTGACCCTGGCGGTATTCGGCCATTTTCTGTTTGTTGAACAGTGGTTGGCGCAGGCGCAGGTTTGCGCCCTTGGAGTCGTAGTCGAGATCCCTTTCGATACCGCTCTGGCGTTGTGTGCCATTGACCTTGTTGTCGTAGGCCGAGGCATTGATCTGCGGTAGCAGGCCGGCCTTGCCGATAGCGCGGTTTTCCCCGCCGGCCTTTTTTTCATGCACGGCGGCCTGATAGATAGGGCCCTGGAACTGCAACAGATCCCAGGCTTGCTTGAGGTCCATGGCGTCGACCGGCAAGGCCAACCCCAGCAGGCAGAAGAGCAGGCAATGACGGTCCATTTCATTGTTCCTTGAATGAGCTGTCCACACGTTCGAGCATTGGTTTAAGAAGATAGCTCAACATATTGCGTTCGCCGGTCTTGATGGTGACGCTGGCGGGCATGCCAGGGCGAATGTGATTGGTGCCAAGCAGGCTCATGCCATCGGGGGTGACTTCCACTTGGGCCAGATAGAACGGCTGCTTGCTTTCCTCGTCCATCAGACGGTCGGCGGAGATGGTCATCACGCGGCCGGGGATGTTTGGCGTCTGGGCATGGTTGAAAGCCGGGAAGGAAATGTCCACGGGCAGGCCGGGGAACATCTTGTCGATGGCCTGCACGGGAATCATCGCGTCGACCTGCAACGGTTCGTTGACCGGAACGATTTCCATGATCTTGAAGCCGGGCTGAATGATCCCGCCGACGGTGGCGATGCTCAGGGCCTGGACCATGCCGTCGATCGGCGAACGAATCACCGTGTGGGTAACTTCGTAGTCGAGGGCACGCAAGCGGTCGGCCAGGGTGGTGTTTTCCTTGGCGGTTTCCGTCAGCTGCGACTCGACTTCCTTCAGGTAATCGTGCTGGCGCTGCAGGATGCGCAGCTTGATTTCGGTGGTCTGGCTACGCACGCGGGCGATGTTGTTGAGGTTCTCGGCCTGGCCGGCGGAGAGGTCGGCATTGCTGCGTTCCAACTCAAGCAGGCGGTTGCGTGGCACATAGCCTTCGGCCGCCAGTACACGGGTGCCTTGCAGTTCCTGGTTGAGGAAGCTGATCTGCGAGGCGCGGGCGCCATAGACCTGCTGCAGGCCCTTGAGTTGTACTGCCGACGCCGCCAGGTTTTCCTGCAGGATGCTGATTTCGCCAGCGAGACCGGCGCGCCGGGTATCGAGCAGGCGCTGTTGCAGGTCCATGGCGGCTTCCAGGCGATGGTCACCCTTGAAGCGCTTGAGCAGTTCGGGATCGAAGTTCACCACGTCGCGGCCGTCACGTTCCGCTTCCAGACGGTTTTCCACCGTCTTGCTGACGATGTACTGGGCGCTGACCGCACCCTGTTCGGCGGCGGCACGCAATGAGTCGAGGCGGACCACCTCCTGGCCTTTTGTCACCAGATCGCCTTCGCGAACGAGAATGGCCTCCACGGTACCGCCGCTCAGATGCTGCACGGCTTTGCGATTGCTGGTGACCTTGACCGTGCCTGTCGCTACCACGCCGGCATCCAGTGGCGCCAGCCAGGACCACAGGAGGAAGCCGCCGAAGCCGGCAAGCACCAGCCACA
The DNA here is from genome assembly GCF_058807755.1 of Pseudomonas sp. GW821-FHT12A04. Taxonomy (NCBI): domain Bacteria; kingdom Pseudomonadati; phylum Pseudomonadota; class Gammaproteobacteria; order Pseudomonadales; family Pseudomonadaceae; genus Pseudomonas; species Pseudomonas sp. GW821-FHT12A04. The sequence goes on along the minus strand of NZ_JBXAQZ010000010.1, from coordinate 229,450 downwards.
CGCCCCACCGCGCGGGTTTGCCGACGTCCAGGTCTACCACGCTCCTGGGATCGGCTGTAATCATCTCGGTATGTTGGCTCATTTGCATGATCGGTCACTCCCGTGCTTTGACGGAGGCCAGCGGAGTTGATGCGCCTGCAGGGATCACACTGGCCTTGCGCAGCGCTGCGAATACTTCATCGCGCGTACCTAGCATCTGCACGCCGCCGTCGCGCAGCATCAGCACCTTATCGACGGCACAGAGTACGTTGGGACGGTGAGAAATCAGAATGACGGTGGCGCCACGGCCCTTGAGTTCGGCCAGAGCATCGACCAAGGCCTTTTCGCCGACGTCGTCGAGGTTGGCGTTCGGCTCGTCCAGCACGATCAGATTGGGCTCGCCATACAGCGCGCGGGCCAAGGCGATGCGCTGCTTCTGGCCGCCGGATAGCGGGCTGCCATCGGTGCCCAGGCGGGTGTCATAACCCTGCGGAAAACGCAGGATCATCTCGTGCACGCCAGTGATCTTGGCGGCGCGGATGACCGCTTCGCTGTCCACTTCGCCAAAGCGCGCAATGTTGTCGGCGATGGTCCCCTCGAACAGCTCCACGTCCTGTGGCAGGTAGCCGAGCCAGGGGCCAAGTTCGCCCTTGTTCCAGTTGAAGATGTCCGCGCCGTCCAGGCGCACCTTGCCGGCCTGCGTCGGCCAGACGCCAACCAGCAGGCGGGCGAGGGTGGATTTGCCCGAGGCGGACGGACCGATAATGCCAAGGCTTTCGCCGGGGACAAGGCTGAAGCTCACACCGCGCAGAATCGTGTTGGTGGTCCCCGGGGCACCGGCATACACATTCTCCACCGCCAGCATGCCCATTGGCCGCTGCAGCGACATGCTCGGTGGCCGGCGCGGAAAGTCTTGCAGCATCTCGTTGAGCCGGCCCCAGGCCGAACGGCAGCCGAGCAATTGCTTCCACGACGCGATGACCTGTTCCACCGGACCCAGTGCGCGACCGGTGAGGATCGAGCAGGCAATCATCATCCCCGGGGTGATCTTGCCTTCAATCGCCAGCAGCGCGCCGGCGCCGAGGATCAGCGACTGCAAAGTGATCCGCACGAAGCGCCCGGTGCTGCTGATCAAGGCGGCACGGTCGGAGGCCAGGGTCTGCATTTCCAGAATGCGCAAATGGCTTTGGAACCAGCGCTTGCTGATCGACGGCAGCATGCCCATGGCCTCGATGACCTCGGCGTTGCGCAGGTTGTTGTTGGCGTACTGGCTGGAGGAGAGGGCGGCCTGATTGGCTTCGGCCAGCGGCTTCTGCGTCGCCTTTTCAGTGAGCCAGGCCAGGGCCACCAGAATCAGCGAGCCGATCAACGTGATCAGTCCGAGTATCGGGTGAATCAAATAGGCGACCAGCAGGTAGATCGGCGTCCACGGTGCATCGAAGAAAGCGAACAGGGAGTTGCCGGTGACGAACTGACGAACCTGGGAGAGATCTTGCAGGGCCTGGGCCGGGTTACCTCCGGCGCGGTTCAGGTTGCGCTCGAATGCAGCGGTGAAAATGCGTCGGTTGAGGTCCATGTCGAGGCAGTTGCCGACTCGGATCAGTACGCGGGTGCGGACCATTTCCAGCGTGGACATCAGCAAGAACAGACCTACTACCAGGACAGTCAGCATCGTCAGCGTCGTGACGTTGCGACTGACCAGGGCTCGATCGTAAACCTGCAGCATATAAATAGCTGGCGTCAACATCATGACGTTTATGACGCCGCTGAACCCTGCCAGCAAATAAAAGCTGCGGCGCAGACGAAAGAGCGCGTCGGCCAGTTCTGAACGGATGCTCGACTGCTTGGGCATTTTGATCCTCCCACTGCGAAAAGCCGATTGCCCTTGGAGCGCAACAGCTAACAGTAAATGTAGTCCTGTAAACAGCTTATGGACACGCAGGCTGGTCGCTCTATGGATGGCGAGTCTTCCGAAATCGCTGCGTTGCTCCCTTATGCAGCAGCGTAGGTGGCGCTGAATCACTCCGAAATAACATTTCGCTCTATACCAGCACACAACTTTCTATATGTCCTTAAAAAACAGATAGTTGTGATACCTGCCACCAGTCGTCTGTTTTAACGACGTAATATTGACAAAGTTTTGCTATGGAACTTTAGTCTTAGTTATCGGGGGGCCCGCCCGCCTGAAGCCTGTCATCGTTTTGGCAACGCAGGGCGCAGTGATTTCCCGGGAGGAGCAGAACCATGTCGATCATTTCGTTGTTTTGCAGAGGGAAGGGGCTGTCCAGGACGTTCGCCTTCACTTCCAGATTCCATGGCCCGCCCAGGGCTCGAATCCGCTCTGCCTGATCGCCCGGCGAGCAATTCATATCGCGAATTCCAGGCGCGAATCCCGGGTCCCGGGTAACGCCAGCTCTCGCAAAAAAACATAACCAACAAACTGCGCAAGCCATCACTTGACTTGGCGCGGGAGGATTTTCTCGTCCCGCGCCTTTAACCAGACAGATCGAGGGCAATCCAAAATGGCCAATTTCAACAAGTCGGACCTGGAATTCATCCTCAAGCAAATCTTTATCGCCGAGGCGAATGCCGCCGGCACCAGCCTCATTGATTTGCTTCCCAATACCCAGGTGCCGTTCGGCCTGCGTACCGTCGATGGCAGCTTCAACAACCTGGTCACCGGCCAGAGTGATTTTGGCGCCGCGGACGCTGACTTCCCACGCCTGCTCGATCCTTCCTTTCTATCGGCGCAGTACGCCGGAACGGGGACGGTGATCGACCCGCAACCACGGATTATCAGTAACCTGGTCGTCGACCAGACCGCCAACAACCCGGCGGCCTATGCCTCAGCATTCGACCCGGGCCTGGACGGTGTACTCAACTTCGGCACGGTGGGTAATGACGACGTACTCAAGGATGGCGTACAGATAGTCACCAGCCCCGGACTGGATGGCGTGTTCGGAACGGCCGATGACAAGGACGTGTTCTTCATGCCCAACGTGTCGCCGGACGTCGGCCTGACCGCCAGCTTCAACTCGTGGATGACCTTCTTCGGCCAGTTCTTCGATCACGGTCTCGACCTGGTCACCAAGAGCACTACCGACGTCGTGTTCATTCCGCTGCAGGCGGACGATCCGTTGTTCGTCCCGGGCAGCCTGACCAACTTCATGGTGCTGTCACGCGCAGTGCATACCGCCGGCGCGGACGGAGTAGTCGGCACGGCCGATGATGGCCAGACCAACACCACCTCGCCGTTCGTCGACCAAAGCCAGACCTACGCCTCGCACCCTTCGCATCAGGTGTTCCTGCGCGAGTACGTCATCAACGCGGCGGGCGATCCTGTTGCAACGGGGCGCTTGATTACCAACCGCGACCTCGGCCCGGATGGCAGGTTCGGCACGGCCGATGATGGCGACGGCGAAAATGGCGGCATGGCGACCTGGGCAGTGGTCAAGGCCCAGGCCCGTGACATTCTGGGCATCAACCTGACTGACGCCGATGTGCACAACGTGCCATTGCTGGCAACCGATGCGTACGGCAACTTCATCCGCGGGCCGAACGGCATGCCGCAGGTGGTGATTCGCATCAGTAACGGTGCTGACGGCATCGCCGGGACCGCTGATGACGTTACTCAACTGGTCGAAGGCAACCTGGCAGCTCCCATCAGTCTGGCCAATGCCGTGAGCACCGGGCATGGTTTCCTCGACGACATCGCCCATAATGCCGCGCCGGTCGTCGTCGGCGGGGTTCTGCAGGCGGATGCCGACATCGCTATCGGCAATGCGCAGCCCGTTGGCCCTGGCGGCAACAACCTGACCTATGACAACGAACTGCTCGACGCCCACTATATTGCCGGCGACGGCCGGGTCAACGAGAACATTGGCCTGACCACCGTGCACCATGTGTTCCACTCCGAGCACAACCGCCTGGTCCAGCAATCGAAGGACACCATCATTGCCGCAGGCGATCTGGCCTTCCTCAATGAGTGGCTGGTGGACGACGTGGCTGCAATACCGACTACACCTGCCGAGATTGCGGCATTGGTGTGGGATGGCGAACGCCTGTTCCAGGCCGCCAAGTTCGGCACCGAAATGCAGTACCAACACCTGGTGTTCGAAGAGTTCGGGCGGACCATTCAGCCGCAGATCGACGAATTCCTTGCACCCAGCGGGTATGACACCTCGATCAACCCGGCAATCCTCGCCGAGTTCGCCCACGTGGTGTATCGCTTCGGTCACTCGATGTTGACCGAAACTGTCGATCGCTTCGACCCCGCGTTCAATCCGCTGCTCACTGACCCCACCAACCCGGACTCGCAACTGGGTCTGATCGCGGCCTTCCTCAACCCGCTGGCGTTCGCCAGCAGCGGGGTGACTGCGGACCAGGCGGCAGGGGCGATCATTCGCGGTGTGACCCGCCAGGTCGGCAACGAGATCGATGAGTTCGTCACCGAAGCGTTGCGCAACAACCTGCTCGGTCTGCCGCTCGATTTGCCGAGCCTGAACCTGGCACGTGGTCGCGACACGGGCATCCCCACCTTGAATGAGGCGCGTCGCGAGTTTTACGCATCCACCGGCGACAGCCAACTCAAGCCGTACATCAGTTGGGCTGACCTGGCAGACAGCCTCAAGCACCCCGAGTCGCTGGTCAACTTCATCGCGGCCTATGGCACGCATAGCACGATCACGGCGGCGACCACGCTGGCAGACAAACGCGCTGCAGCCTTTGCGCTGGTATTCAACGGTGCGGGTTCGCCGGCTGACCGCCTGGACTTCCTCAACAGCACCGGTGCCTATGCCAACGTAACGCTGGCCGGCGCGGATGGGGTACTGGGTACTGCCGATGACCTGACCGGTGTGACGGTCACGGGCGTCGACGACATCGACTTCTGGGTCGGTGGCCTCGCCGAACAGAAGATGCCGTTCGGCGGCATGCTCGGCTCGACGTTCAACTTTGTGTTTGAAACCCAGATGGAGGCGTTGCAGAACGGCGACCGCTTCTACTACCTGGCGCGTACCGCGGGCCTGAACTTCGGCGCCGAGTTGGAAAACAACTCCTTTGCCAAGCTGATCATGCTCAACACCGATGTCACCCACCTGTCGAACACCGTGTTCCTGACGCCGACGTTCACCCTTGAGGTGGATCAGACCGCCCAGTTCACCGGCCTTGGCGTGGATGGCCGCGCCGATCCGACCGGCGGTATCATGATCAACGGCGTGGAAGTCGTGTCGCTGGTGATTCGCGACAACCCTGACACCGTGGGTCCGGACACCAATTATCTGCAGTACACCGGTGAAGACCATATCGTCATGGGCGGCACCGCCGGCAATGACATCATCATTTCCGGTGAGGGCGATGACACCCTTTACGGCGACGGCGGCAACGACCGCCTTGAAGGCGGTGCCGGGAACGATGCGGTACTGGGCGGCGCGGGCGATGACATCATCAGCGATTCGTTCGGTGACAACCGTCTGGAAGGCAATGACGGTAACGATGTGATCGTGGCTGGCAGCATGCTTGCCGGAGGCAACCTGATTCTGGGTGGCGACGGCCAGGACTTCATCATCACCACTGAAGACATCTCCCTTTCCTTCGGCGGCCAGGGTGACGACTTCATTCTCGGTGCCAAGACCAACCTGCCGGCTACCGGTGGCGAAGGTGATGACTGGATCGAGAAGGGCACCCAGGACGGTGCACCTGGCGATAACGCCTCGCCGTTGCTCAATGACGATGTGATCGGCAACGACATCTTTACTGGTGGTGGCGGTTTCGACGAAATGATCGGCGAGGGTGGCGATGACATCTTCGTTGGCAGCGATGCCCAGGACAAGATGGACGGCATGTCCGGCTTCGACTGGGTGACCTACAAGAACGACAGGGTCGGCGTGACCGCTGACCTGAGCATGGCCGCGCTGGCTCAGCCCCATGGCAATACACCAAGCCAGAATGCCGGCATATTCAATCCGGTCGGTGCCTCGCCAGCCTCGATTCTCGACCGTTTTGCCGAGGTCGAAGGCTTGTCCGGTTCGAGTTTTGGCGATGTACTCAGAGGTGATGATGTCGATGCGGACACTATCATCAACCACGGCGGTACCACGGGCAGTGCGCTGACCAATGTCGCATTGATCCGCGGACTGGACCAGTTCCTGGCCGATGCCGGACTGCCGGTCACCGGCTTTGCCACTGGCAACATCATCCTCGGCGGTGATGGCAGCGACCTGATCGAGGGCCGCGGTGGCGATGACCTGATCGACGGCGACAAATGGATCAACGTCAGGATTGCCGTTTATGATCCGGCTGACGTCAACCATACCGGCCCTGAGATCGCCAGCTTCGACAGCATGGTCGATATGATCCCGTTGATGCTGGATGGCACCATCAACCCTGGTCAGCTCAAGGCCGTGCGGGAAATCATGCCCGGCACCTCGACGGGCGGGGCGGCCTTCGATACCGCCATTTTCTCCGGGCTTGAAGCCGAGTATGCGGTGACTGTCGACGACCGTGGCACGGACGATGTGTCGGACGATGTCTGGACAGTGGCCGATAGCGTAGCGGGTCGCGACGGCACCGATACCTTGCTGAATATCGAACGCCTGCAGTTCGCCGATAACCAGCAAGTGCTGGTGGCGGGGGAGAATGCCCAACCGGATGGCAGTCCGACTGTCTCGGATGGCAACGGCGGCGCGATCACCGTGGGCGATTTACTGACTGTCAGCGTGGCCGGGGTGAGCGATGACGACAACGTCGCGGCGGGTAATCCCCAGGGGTTGATCACCAACTCCTCTGTGTCCTACATCTGGCAGTTCGAGGCCGATCCAGGCAGTGGCATATTTGAGGACATCATTCTGTTGCCGGCTGGCGACCTGGCGTTCCAAAGCGCCAATGGTACCGCATTCAAGGTCTCTCCTGATCTCGCCGGGTTGTCGTTGCGGGTCAAGGCTATCTATCAGGACGGTCACGGCACCACGGAGATCCTGTTCTCCACGCCGACGGCTGCCGTTGTTGCCGGTGCACCGGTTACGCCAACGGCGCAGGTACCTGTAGTCGATGCCACTGCGGGTGGCGCGGGCCTGCACATGGTCCGCTCCGACCTCAACTTCATTCTTGACCAGATCAAGATTGCCGAGGCTGATGCGGCCGGTCAGGACATCCTCTCGCTGCTCCCGAACATCCGCGCGCCGCTGGGCCTGCGTACGGTCGACGGGTCAAGCAACAACCTGATGAACCTCAACGGCATTGACAACACCGAGTTTGGCGCCGCCGATAACCTCTTCCCGCGCGTGGGCGATCCGGTCTTCAATCCGGCGGAAGGGGGAACGTCGTATGCGCAGAACAACGGCATTGTGATCGACTCGCAGCCGCGCACCATCAGTAACCTGATCGTCGATCAGACAGCGAACAACCCGGCGGCCTATGCCACGGCATTCGACCCGGGCCTGGACGGTGTGCTCAACTTCGGCGCGGTGGGTAACGACGATGTGCTCAAGGAAGGTGTACAGATTGTTGCCAGCCCCGGGCTGGATGGACAGTTCGGTACTGGCGACGACCGCGATGTGTACCTGTTCGAGAACACCACGTCGGATGCGGGATTGTCCGCGCCGTTCAACGCCTGGATGACCTTCTTCGGGCAGTTCTTCGATCATGGTCTGGACCTGGTGACCAAAGGTGGTTCGGGCACCGTCTTCATTCCGCTTCAGCCGGATGATCCACTCTTTGTCCCAGGTAGCCTGACGAACTTCATGGTTCTGACCCGCGCGACCAACCAGCCAGGGGCGGATGGCGTTCTTGGCACGGCCGACGACATCCATGAGCACACCAACACCACCTCGCCGTTCGTGGACCAGAACCAGACCTATAGCTCGCACCCGTCGCATCAGGTGTTCCTGCGCGGTTATGAACTTACCGCCAGCGGCCCCGTAGCGACAGGCCGGTTGATCACTAACCGTGACTTGGGGGTGGATGGCACGTTTGGCACCGCTGACGACGTTGAAATCGGTGGTATGGCAACCTGGAAGGTGGTCAAGGCCCAGGCACGCGACGTGCTGGGTATCAATCTGACCGACGCCGATATCGACAGCGGTCCGCTGCTGGCGACTGACGCCTATGGCAACTTCATCAAGGGGCCGAACGGCTTCCCGCAGGTTGTCATTCGGGTCAACAATGGGGCGGATGGCATTGCCGGCACCGCCGATGATGTCACTACGCTTGTCGAAGGCGATCCGGCCAATCCGGTAAGCCTCGTGAACGCGGTGCGCACCAGCCATGCCTTCCTCAACGACATCGCCCACAACGCCGTGCCGGTCGTTACCGGTGGGGTTCTGCAGGCGGATGCCGACACCCTTGTCGGCAATGCGCAGCCCGTTGGCCCGGGCGGCAACAACCTGACCTATGACAACGAACTGCTCGACGCTCACTACATCGCCGGCGACGGCCGGGTCAACGAAAACATCGGCCTGACCGCGGTGCATGCGATCTTCCACTCCGAGCACAACCGGCTGGTTGCGCAGACCAAGGACACCGTGCTCGATTCGGGTGACGTGGCCTTCCTCAACGAGTGGCTGTTGACTCCGGTGGCCGCGTTGCCAACTACCCAGGCTGAGTTCGATGCGCTGCAGTGGAATGGCGAGCGCTTGTTCCAGGCTGCCAAGTTCGGCACCGAGATGCAGTATCAGCACCTGGTGTTCGAGGAGTTTGCGCGGACCATCCAGCCCAACATCGACCTGTTCTTCGCACCGACCCAGGTCTATGACGTCGACCTTGATCCTTCGATCGTCGCCGAGTTCGCCCACACCGTGTACCGGTTTGGCCACTCGATGCTGACCGAGACTGTCGATCGCTTCGATATCGACTTCAACGTGATAGGCGATCCGAGCAGCGCCAATCCCGATCAGCAACTGGGCTTGATCGCGGCGTTCCTCAACCCGTTGGCGTACGCCGCCAGTGGCGTGTCGCCAGAGGATGCGACCAGTGCGATCATCCGTGGGGTGACCCGGCAAGCCGGTAACGAAATCGACGAGTTCGTCACCGAGGCGCTGCGCAATAACCTGCTCGGCCTGCCGCTCGACCTGCCGGCGATCAACATCGCCCGTGGCCGCGACGTGGGGATTCCTTCACTCAACGCGTTCCGCCGCGACATCTACAGCCAAACCGGTGACACCCAACTCAAGCCTTACAACAGCTGGGTCGACCTGGTGCAGCACCTCAAACATCCGGAGTCGTTGATCAACTTCATCGCGGCCTATGGCACGCATGACACCATCACGGCGGCGACCACGCTGGAAGGCAAACGCGCTGCAGCTATGGCGCTGGTATTCGGTGGTGTGGGGGCGCCGGCTGACCGCCTGGACTTCCTCAACAGCACCGGTGCCTTTGCCAACGTAACGCTGGCCGGTAGCGATGGGGTACTGGGTACTGCCGACGACCTGAGGAACGTGACGATCACTGGTGTCGATGCCATCGATATGTGGATTGGCGGCCTTGCCGAACAGAAAACTCCGTTCGGCGGCATGCTCGGCTCGACCTTCAACTTCGTGTTCGAGAACCAGATGGAAAAACTGCAGGACGGCGACCGCTTCTACTACCTGGAGCGTACCGCTGGCCTGACGATGAATGCGGAACTTGAAAGCAACTCGTTCGCCAAGCTGATCATGGCCAACACCTCGGCCACGCACTTGCCGGGCGTGGTGTTCACGGATCCGGGGTTCTATCTGGAAGTGGACCAGGGCAGGCAGTTCAACGAAGGTCTGCTCGCCGTCGATCCGCTCGGCCCGAATGGCGCGCAGGTGGTGTTCCGCGACAACCCGCTGACCGTGGGGGCGGACACCAACTACATCAAGTACACAGGTGACGAGCACATCGTGCTGGGTGGCACCGAAAACGCAGACATCCTCATCGCCAGCGAGGGCGATGACACGGTCTGGGGTGATGGCGGCAACGATCGCATCGAAGGCGGTGACGGCAACGACCAGTTGCGCGGTGGCGCCGGCGACGACATCATCACCGACACCGGCGGCGACGATAACGTCCAGGGTGGCGACGGCAACGACGTACTGCACGGTGGCAACGGCGTCAACCTGCTCATTGGTGGGTTCGGCAACGACTTCATCATTACCGGTGAGGACGCCTCCGAGGCCATTGGTGGCCAGGGCAACGACTTTATCCTGGGCAGCAAAGCCAACGAACAGGACATGGGTAACGAAGGCGACGACTGGATCGAGAAGGGCACTTCGGACGGTGCACCTGGCGACAACTTCGACCCGCTCGGCAACGACCCGGTAATCGGTCACGATGTCTACATCGGCGGTAGCGAGAACGATAAGTTCAACGGCGAAGGCGGTGACGACATCATGGTCGGCAGTCTCGGCTTCGGTGACCGCTATATCGGCGGCTCGGGCTATGACTGGGCGACCTTCAAGGGGCTGGCCCAAGGTGTGAGCGTTGATTACACCGACCGCTTCTTCGATGTGCCACCGATGCCGGGTTCAGGAGCTTCGGCGCTGGTGCGCTTCGACATCATGGAAGGTCTGTCGGGTTCGTCCCATGGTGACTTCCTGCGCGGTGATAACGAAGATGCGACATCGCTACCCACCGCGGGTGCAACTGGCAGTGTGCTGACCAACATCAGCCTGATCAACGGCCTGGCGGGTCTGCTGCCAGCTGGAGCGACATTCTTCGACGGCGGCAACATCATCCTCGGTGGTAGCGGCAGCGACCTCATTGAAGGTCGCGGTGGTGACGACATCATCGACGGTGACAAGTGGCTGAACGTGCGCATCAGCGTACGGGCAAACGCTGATGGCACCGGCGCGGAAATCGCCACGTTCGACAGCATGGAACCGATGGTCCAGGCGATGTTGAACGGTACTTACAACCCGGGCCAACTGGTCATCGTGCGGGAGATTCTGACCGGCACTGACAACTTCGACACCGCGCTGTACTCAGGTAATGCGTCGGAGTACACAGTCGCTGTCGACGGCAACACTGTCATTGTGACCGACCTGGTTGCAGGGCGTGATGGCGTCGATCGCCTGACGGGCATCGAGCGCCTGCAGTTCGCTGACCAGGCGCAGGCCTCCGGTGTTGGCACCGTCTCGAACAGCGCTCCTGTGGGGCGTCTGGCGATCCTCGATGCTACCACCGGTGCGCGTGTCGATTCGCCTGTCGCCGGCCAGCTGCTGCGTGTCAGCAGCCAGTCGATACGCGACGCGAACAGCGTCAGTGCGGCCAATCCGACCGGCGCGGTTACCGGTCCCGTGTCTTACTACTGGCAGGCCGAAACCATTGCCGGTTCGGGCATCTTTGAAGACATCACCGTTCTCGCCGCCGGCGAGGCATCGCGGGTAACCGGCGCCACCTACGTGGTGGCGGACGATGTCGCCGGTCTGAACCTGCGCGTTCGGGCGGTGTATCAGGATGGCAGCAGTACGCTGGAGATCGTCGACTCGTCGGCGAACAACGCACCGACCGCAGGGCCGGGCATCCTCGGGTTTGCGTTTCTGAACCAGGTGTTGACCGCCGACCCGTCGACCATCGTCGACGTCGATGGCCTCAGCAATCCGCAGTTCACCTTCCAGTGGCAGGAGACCAATGGGGTCACCTTCGTCGACATCGTCGGAGCCACCGGCAGCACGCTCACGCTTGGCCAGAATCAGGTCGGCGATCAAGTGCGCGTGGTGGTCAGTTACGTGGATGACTTCGGTGTGGCCGAAAGCATTGCGTCCGACGCCACGGCCCCGGTGACCGTCGGTGTAGTGTTTGTCGGTACCCCCGGTGTCGACATTTTTATCGGCACGCAAGGCGACGACGTGGCCAGCGGAGGTGATGGCAACGACATCCTGAACGGGCTGGGCGGCAACGACATCCTCAATGGTGACGCGGGTGATGACATTCTCATCGGCGGTGGTGGTGCCGACACGATGGCCGGCGGTGTTGGTGACGATATCTTCGAAGTCACCGACCTTGGGGATGTGGTGACTGAGCTCGCCGGTGCTGGAAGCGACTCGGTCTGGACCTCGCTCGCGAGCTATACCCTGGGTGCCGACGTCGAAAATCTGTTTTTCGGCGGCAGCGGCAACTTTGCGGGCACAGGCAACGCGCTCGGCAACACGCTCGTGGGCGGTGCGGGTAACGACGTCCTCATTGGTGGCGCAGGTGCCGACACGATGACCGGCGGTGTCGGTATCGATATCTACGAAGTCACCGACCTTGGGGACGTGGTGAGCG
>NZ_JBXAQZ010000010.1:0-217151 GCF_058807755.1 Pseudomonas sp. GW821-FHT12A04 | reverse complement strand
GTGCCAACGTCGAGAATCTGTATTTCGGCGGTAGTGGCAACTTTGCGGGCAGCGGCAACGAGCTCAATAACACGATCGTGGGCGGTGCGGGTAACGACGTCCTCATCGGCGGCGCAGGCAACGACGTTATCATCGGTCGCGCAGGTGCCGACACGATGGCTGGCGGTATCGGCAGCGATGTCTACGAAGTCACCGACCTCGGGGACGTGGTAAACGAGCTTGCCGGTGCCGGCAGCGACTCGGTCTGGACCTCGCTCGCGAGCTACACCCTGGGTGCCGACGTCGAAAATCTGTTTTTCGGCGGTAGCGGCAACTTTGCGGGCACCGGCAACGGGCTGGCCAACACGATCGAGGGGGGGGCAGGTAACGACGTTCTCACCGGCGGTGGCGGTAACGACGTGATGAGTGGCGGCGTCGCCGGTAACGATACGTTCGCGTTTGCTGCGGGTTTCGGCAGCGATACGATCCTGAACTTCGGAGCCAATCCGGCCGGGCAAGACTTGCTCAATATCACGGCGCTGGGGATCAACAGCGCGACGTTCGCTGCCAACGTGACCATTACGGCCAACGGGGCGGACACGGTGGTAGGGATCGGGGCGGACACGATTCACCTTGTGGGTGTCAACAGCGCAGCCGTTGATCAGACGGACTTCATTCTGGCCACTTGAGGTCCTGGTCAGTACTGTCGCAGGGAGCGTGGACAGCGGAGGGGAGGGCAATGGATGCCCTCCCTTTCTCCTTCCATTCAATTGCCCATCAGCTATCGGGGGTGCCAGCAGCGTACTGGAACTCATCAAAGCAGGTTGGAACCGAACTGCGAAATCAAAGAAACAATGAAAAAGGAAACCCGGCCTTGAACACTTCAGCCATCTGCCTCTTGAGCAGTCTATTGGTTTCGATCGCTGCTTCTGCTACCGGGGTTAATCCGGTGTTCGACCTGGATTTCACCAGGTCAGCCACGGAAACGCTGAAAAAACTGCACATCAACGACGCTTGTATTATCGCCATCTCAAGTCCTGCTGCGTTTACGTTCTGCCGAGAAGGGTCATCAACGCTCTGGAAGTATCAGGCGCTGGATCTGGAGCAACAGGCGCTGATCCAGATTGGCCAAAAGCGGTCTTCGACGGACTTTCAGCAAATAACCCTTGTGGAAGTCGACAGCGTTGCTTGCGAACAGGATCACCTTGTGGAATGGGTTAAACCAACTATCAGGCATGGACTTGTCCTTGGTCTGATTACCCTGTTTCTGTTGGCCGGCCTGCGATATACCTACCGGGCGATCATGCATTGCTGTTATGACGAGGCTGGCTTTTCGAAGTTCGGCTTACAGCGATTGGACGAATCCTGGTCAGCGCACAATTCAACGGTAATGGCGTTGGTCGCATGGGGTATGGCGGCAGCTATGGCATTTGTTTACTTCGGGTTTTGAGCATGACCACAATTAGCGGATGTGCCGTTTCAAGATGTTCGCCATTCGATGTACTTTGACTCCGTGCAGTTCCACTCGCTGACGATTGATTGATTGATTGATTGATTGATTGATTGATTGATTGACTTGCTTGATATCCTGTTTTTTCAGTTAATCCTGAGTTTCTGTCTACCTGAAAGGGTGGCTGGATCACCGTGAAATTCGCAATTGGAGTTTGCTCTGGATGAGAGCTGCTCGCTATTGCGCGAGTTGTGGGATGTATAACAGCTATTGATTCTGTTGATGGCTTATCCGTTGCTGATTGCGTTCGGGTTCCTGACGATGCTGGCGCTACTCCTTCCTGGATGCAGATGCTCCCTATCTTTCGATACAGAGCATCTTCGTTGAACATCACCCTTGTTGATCGGTTTTCATACAGTCTGCAGGGCACCATTCTTTAATTACAGAACGGCCGTAATGGGGGTGATAACCATACGAGCGGCCTCGCTTACCAACTCACCCTCACCCCCGCATTGCCACTCACGCCTTCCAGGGCATTGGTGTCCAGATTGGTGTTGTAATCCGCCGCCAGGTACACGCTGACCGTTGACGATAACCGCGCCACCACACCCACTCCGAGATCGGCAGAGGACGATTTGTGATCACTCTTGATCCGGTCCACGTCATCATAGGTCACGGAGTCACTGCCGCCAAAGGTGCGCCAGGCGTTCGCCCGGACGTAGGGCTCGATGGGCGTGTTCTGTACCAGGTAGCGCCCTTTCAGGCGTGCACCGAGGCGACCGGTCCAGTAGTCCTGGGAGTCGAACGAGACCTTGGAAATACCGTCGTTCTGGCTGTCCATATCGATCTGCTGGTTGATCACCTGGACCTGTGGCTCCACCACCCAGTGCTCGGAAATTGCAATCGGATAGCCGGCTTCGGCGGACAACGCCAATGCATGGCCCTTGCTGTCCATTTTCACCCCACGGTCGGATTTGTTATCGCCATCCAGGCGCGTGCCCATGGCCACAAGGTCAACGTACCAGCCCACGGTTGGATCGGTGAGGGTCCAATAGGCGCCGAAGTTGTCGCCGTCGAGTTCGATCCGCCCCGAACGACGGTCCTGGAATCCCTCGGCGAAACCTTTGACATCGCCCTGCAAGCGGCTCTGGCCGACGAACAGGCCGAAGCGTTGGATCTGCCCGCCGCTGGTTTCGGAGGCATACAGGTCATGGCCCACTTGATAGCCCTTGGTAGAACCGTCGAAGCTGGGGGACACGGTGCCGGTCCAGCTCTTGTTGAAATCGCGGCCATAGGCACGACCCCAACCGGCCGGGACGGCACCGGTTTCGCTCAACAGGCTTTGTTCGCCCTGGCGGTCGTGGAACGTGCCCAACGCTTGCAAAGTCATCAACTGCGCGGCTGGCACCACCACCGAATACACGGGCACCTCCAGGCGGTACAGTGGAATAGGATCGGCACCTGCCATCGCTGTCGGTAATGGCGGGGTACTGACAGCAGGTTCCGGAGAGGTTTCGGCCGGGATTTGGTTGAGCGGAGGTGCAGTGGGTTCGACCGGAGCAACGGGCCTTGAAGTTGGCGGCTCCACGGGCGGTTCATCGGGCGTAACCACCGGCGGTGTCGGTGGAATCGGTGGTACCGGCACCACTACCTGCGGCACCGGTGTCGGCGGTGGTACCACCGGCGGTTGTACCGCTGCCACTGACGAGCGCAGGTACCAGTTGTTTTCCGAGCCTGCCGTTACACCCCCCTTGAACAGATAGTACTCATAGGCCCCGGCAGAAACCGAGCCTTTCAGGGCAAAGGCATCGGTAGTGCTGACTGCGCCGTTGAGCGCCTGCACCACTTCGATCCCGTTGCTTTGCGTCAGGCCGCCCAGGCCACTGAGATTGGTCACCGCCAATTGGGTATTGCCGCTGATGCTGCCGTCGGAGACCACCAGTTTGTCAGTGGCGGAAGTATCGTCGCCGAGCACGGTTTGCAGCCACAGCTGGCCGTTGTTGCCGACGTAGTTGCCGTACACCGTCAGCGAGTCCGCGGCGCTGTTGCTGCCGGTGGTCATGTCGATGGTGCCGGCGTTGATGAGGGTCGCCCGCTGGCCGGCGGTGTAGGGTCGGATGCTGCCTTGGGTCACCGCCAGCACGCTGGTGTTGTCGATGGAAACCGTGCCGGCATTACTGGCGCTGTCGCCGAGGAAAAAGTCGCCAGCCAGGTCAAAGTGCGAATTGTTGTTGAGGCTGACGGTTTCCCAACCGATGTAGCGGGAGGCCGTGTTGGAAGTGGTGTTGTCGAAGGTCAATTGATCATTGCCCAGGCCGCCGTCGATCGATGGGGTGGCGCTCAACAGGCTTTCGGTCAGGCCGCTGAGCAGCGCGGTATCGTTACCATCACCCATCAGCACGGCGGACTTGATCTGGCCGCCATTGAGCCAGTTGAAGGTGTCGTTGCCGAGGCTGGTGCGGATCTCGCCGTTTATCACGCCGCCGCTGACAGTGATGCGGTCGTCGCCGCCGCTGACACTGATATTGCCGCCAATCGTACCCCCGGTGACGATAATCCAGTCGGTACCAAATCCGGTGACGAGGTTGCCAAGGATCGAGCCGCCGGACATGTCATAGATGTTGTTGTCCAGTTTCATGTCGACGCGGCCGATGGTGCCGCTGGTTTGCTGCGCCACGTCGCCATCTTCAAAGGCGCCGACGATGGTGCCGCCGGTCATCAGGAAGGTGTCGCGGCCGTCGCCTTGAGCCAGAGACTGGATCTGCCCGCCACTCATCACAAAGTCATCGATGCCATTGCCTTGGGAAACCGCACCCGTGACCGCACCGGCACTGATACGGAAGCGATCGGCACCATCACCCTGAGTGATGCTGCCGACGATTCGTCCGGAGTTCATGTCGACGAGGTCGGTGCCAGCCCCGGTAACAATGTTGCCGTTGATGGTACCGGTGCCGTCAATCGGGAGGGTCAGGATGTTGTTGCCCAGCAGGTCGGTCAGGCCGACAGGGCTGCTGCCACTGTCGCAGACATACGCATCGACGCCGGGGCCGGGAGTGAGTACGCAAGCCGCTTGCGCCTGTTGTACTGCCAGACTTAAAAGCGACAACGCCCCCACTTGAAGAAGTCCATTTTTTCCTGCACGAAGCGCAAGGTGCATAAGATCCCTCTTATTTAATGTCATTCTGATATTGTGTGGAGGTTTTATTTTGTAGTTATATCTAGACCATCAATACGATATCTACAAGGAAATGGGCTTGTGGTCCTTTCGTCGATTGCCCAGGACCTCAGCAGGGTGTTGCAGGCGAATAGAAAGTTAAAATCCACAACGCTGAGCTGGGAAAAACGGATGAGTTCCGCTCTTCGATTTAGTACCTCTGCTGGGTATGAGTGAGACAATTCCTGTTTTTTCGCCATAAGTGGGTGGTTATATTGTCTTCCAGTTAGTTTAAATTGTTTTTTCTGGAATATATCGTGTCAAAGATTGCGTTGTTTTTACTTTTTGGTTTTGTGTTGTCGGATTACGTGCTCGCGTCACCCAAAAAACAAATGCTTCTAAAAGTGCGTCGTACATGAATTGCGGTTCAGGTCTGGCCACGGCCAAGCGTGTAGCCCAGTTGGAGGTGTGCTTCAGAGTGCCGCCATTCAGCGCCGCACCGCGAAAACTCCTCTGGCAATGGCCCGACATCACGACATAAAACATTTCACACACGGCGTCCATGCTGGTTTTTAACGTTCCCGCGACACGGCTGGCTATGGCTGGCTGATTCCATTCTTAATGCAAATAATTCCAATCGAAGTGAAAACTCATGACCGCAGGTCGTTTTTGTTTTGAGTCATTCCCGTTAGCCCAATGTTGCTGCTCATTTCGGTCAATAAGTTGTCATTTACGGTCATTGAGGGATGACGGCACGACTCTTAGTCTGTCGAACATGACTGATGGGGGCCGCAGAGCTCCCGCACTTTCCGTGATCGCTCGATGTGGAGTTACCGATGACCGCCGCTCAATACCCGCACCTGTTGGCTCCGCTGGACCTGGGGTTCACCACGCTGCGCAATCGCACCCTGATGGGGTCGATGCACACTGGCCTTGAAGAGAAACCGGGTGGCTTCGAGCGCATGGCGGCGTACTTTGCCGAGCGTGCCCGTGGCGGTGTCGGCCTGATGGTCACCGGCGGTATCGGCCCGAATGACGAGGGTGGCGTGTATTCCGGCGCGGCCAAGCTGACGACCGAAGAAGAGGCGCTCAAGCACCGTATCGTCACCCGTGCCGTGCATGACGCGGGCGGCAAGATCTGCATGCAGATCCTCCATGCCGGTCGTTATGCCTACAGCCCGAAACAGGTTGCGCCAAGTGCGATCCAGGCACCGATCAACCCGTTCAAGCCCAGGGAACTGGACGAGGAAGGCATCGAGAAGCAGATCAGCGATTTCGTCACCTGCTCGGTACTGGCGCAAACCGCCGAGTACGACGGCGTGGAAATCATGGGTTCCGAAGGTTATTTCATTAACCAGTTCCTCGCCGCCCATACCAACCACCGTACCGACCGCTGGGGTGGCAGCTATGAAAACCGCATGCGCCTGCCGGTGGAGATCGTTCGTCGCGTGCGTGAAGCGGTAGGCCCGAACTTCATCATCATTTTCCGTCTGTCGATGCTCGACCTGGTTGAAGGCGGCAGCACCTGGGAAGAGATCGTTCAACTGGCCAAGGCCATCGAGCAGGCCGGCGCGACCATCATCAACACCGGTATCGGCTGGCACGAAGCGCGGATTCCGACCATCGCCACCAAAGTGCCGCGCGCGGCGTTCAGCAAGGTTACGGCCAAGTTGCGGGGTTCGGTCAATATTCCGCTGATCACCACCAACCGTATCAACACCCCGGAAGTCGCCGAGCAGATCCTGGCCGAGGGCGATGCCGACATGGTGTCCATGGCACGGCCGTTCCTCGCCGACCCGGATTTCGTCAACAAAGCCGCTGAAGGTCGTGCCGATGAAATCAACACCTGCATCGGTTGCAACCAGGCCTGCCTCGACCACACGTTCGGCGGCAAGCTGACCAGTTGCCTGGTGAACCCGCGTGCCTGCCACGAAACCGAGCTCAACTATCTGCCCGTGCAGCAACTGAAGAAAATCGCCGTGGTCGGTGCCGGCCCTGCCGGTCTGTCCGCCGCGACCGTGGCCGCCGAGCGTGGCCATCAGGTGACGCTGTTCGATTCGGCCAGCGAAATCGGCGGTCAGTTCAACATTGCCAAGCGCGTTCCGGGCAAGGAAGAGTTCTACGAAACCATTCGCTACTTCAACCGCAAGTTGCAGACCACCAACGTCGAGGTGTGCCTGAACACCCGCGTCGACGTGGCCGGGCTGGTCGAGGGCGGCTACGACGAAATCATTCTGGCCACCGGCATTGCGCCGCGTGTGCCGGCCATTCCAGGGGTGGAAAACGCCAAGGTGCTGAGCTACCTGGACGTGATCCTGGAGCGCAAGCCGGTCGGCAAGCGCGTCGCGGTGATTGGTGCCGGTGGTATCGGTTTCGACGTTTCCGAGTTCCTTGTGCATGAAGGCGTCGCCACCAGTCAGGATCGCGCCGCGTTCTGGAAGGAATGGGGCATCGATACACACCTTGAAGCGCGCGGCGGTGTCGCCGGTATCAAGGCCGCGCCCCATGCGCCGGCCCGCGAGGTGTTCCTGCTGCAACGCAAGACGTCCAAGGTCGGCGACGGCCTGGGCAAGACCACCGGCTGGATTCATCGCACGGGCCTTAAGAACAAACAGGTGCAGATGCTCAACAGCGTTGAATACCTGAAGATCGACGACGAAGGCCTGCACATCCGCATCGGCGAAACCGGCGAAGCTCAGGTGCTGCCAGTGGACAACATCGTGATTTGCGCCGGGCAGGATCCGCTGCGCGAGTTGCATGACGGCCTGGCGGCGGCGGGGCAGAGCGTGCACCTGATCGGCGGCGCGGATGTCGCGGCAGAGCTGGATGCCAAGCGGGCGATCAATCAGGGGTCGCGGTTGGCGGCGCAGTTGTAATTCACGTAATCAGGCTGTTCACAAAACCCTGTGGCGAGGGGGCTTGCCCCCGTTCGGCTGCGAAGCAGTCGTATTGGGGCCGCTTCGCACCCCAACGGGGGCAAGCCCCCTCGCCACAAGTCAGCTGTTAAGATGCTGGCTCTTCACCCAGAGCCGGCATTGATGCTTCTCCCACCCTCCACCTGGTTACCCCAGGCCCCCCTCGACCCCCTTCACCTCGACTGGCTCACTCAAGCCGGCATCGAAGTGGCGGTCCTGCGTCTGGACCGGATCGACCCGCTGATCAGCGGCAACAAATGGTTCAAGCTCATCGAACACCTGAAAACCGCCGACCGTCTGGGTGCCGAAGGCATCATCAGTCTCGGTGGCGCGCACTCCAATCATCTTCATGCGTTGGCGGCGGCGGGCAAGCGATTCGGCTTTTCCACTGTCGGCCTGTTGCGCGGGCATCCTCAGCAAACCCCGACGGTCGAGGACTTGCAGGCGTTCGGCATGGAGCTGCACTGGCTGGGCTACGCAGGCTATCGAGCGAGGCATGAAGCGGGTTTCTGGCAACCCTGGCAAACCCGCTATCCGACATTGCATCCGGTGCCTGAAGGCGGAGGTGGATTACCCGGTGCTGAAGGTTGCATGCAATTGCGGGCCAGGGTTTGTACCCAATTGGCGGGCTTGGGCTGGAATGACTATGACGGCTGGTGGCTGGCCTGCGGAACCGGCACGACCCTGGCCGGCCTGGTGCTGGCCGAAGCGGGGGATCATCCGGTATATGGTGCCCTGGCCGTGCCTGATGACCACGGGGTGGCGCAGCAGGTCGAGAGGATCGTGCAGGAAGCGGGTGTGGTCGATGTGGTGTATGAGCTGTTCGAGGCCAGTCGTGGCGGGTTTGCCAAGGTTGATCCGTTGCTGCTCGACTTTATTGAAAAGACGGAGCAGGCGGGAAATATTCCACTGGAGCCGCTGTATACCGGCAAGGCACTGCTGGCACTCAAGCACCAAGTGGAAGCGGGCAAGTTCGCCCGGGGCACGCGGCTGATCTTCGTCCACACTGGCGGCTTGCAGGGGTGGCGGGGATTCAATTCACAAACCTGAAAGTCACCGAAAACCAATGTGGGAGCGGTCAAGTTCAGGCGTCGCGGTTTACCCGCTTGGGCATCATCCGCAGCAATGTGTTATCGCCCACCACATAATGGTGATACAGCCCGGCCACGGCATGCAGGCCGATCAGCCAATAGCCGATAGTGCCGCCGAGCTCATGCCAGCCCTGGAGCTGTTTGGCCAGGTCCTTGTTTTCCGCTACCAGCATCGGCAGGTCTACACCGTAGAACATCACCTGATTGCCTTTGGCGCTGGTGACCAGCCACCCGAGAATCGGCGTGACGATCATGAAAATGTACAGCGCCCAGTGCATCAGCCTGGCCAGTGTCGTTTGCCAGTGCGGCGAGGCCGGGAAGACCTGCGGCGCCGGGCCGAGGCTGCGTGCGAACAATCGCAGCCAGACCAGAACGAATACGGTCAGGCCGAGCATGAAGTGTGATTCGACGATCAGCGTGCGCGCGCCACTGCCCTTGGGAAAGAATCCGCGAAACTCGATACAGGCGTAAACCAGCACCAGCAGGACCAGCATCAGCCAATGCAGCGCGATCGATACGGTGCTGTAGCGCGACTCAGAGTTTTTCCACGGCATAGGTGTTCCTCAGAGGTCCGGTTTAAAGCCACCGTTCTTGTCCGACGGTGTGCGTTAACTGTAATCCTGTTTCACCGGATTTGCCTGAGGCGATTGGTCGCTGGATGTACTGGTTCGGGTAACAGACGGAAAAAACTGTAGGAGCGAGCCTGCTCGCTCCTACAGGAGGGGGGGCGTTGCGGTATTTAGCTCGACTGTGGCATTTCGCCGTTGGCCAGGCGCTTGTTGATGTCGGCGATCACTTCCGGCAGATCGGTGATGGTGTCGATCATGTAGTGCGGGCGCGAACTTTCGAACATCCCATGGATGCGCTTGCGCTCGCTGTCCAGCTGATCGCTGCCCAGAGCGCGATAACCTTCGTAGTCCAGGCCCAGGGCGTTGCCCGAGCAGATCAGTGCCACGGTCCACATGCCCGCGCGGCGGCCTTCGAGAATGCCCGGCACGGTGTCATCGATCTTCACGCACGCGGCGACATCGTCGATGCCTAGGGCGATGACGTTGGCCAGCGCCTGGGCGGGCCATGGGCGACCATTCGGGACTTCGTCGGTGGCGACCACGTGGTCGGCAACGTAACCGTTGGTGGCGGCCAGTTCGACCACCTTGTCCATGACCTGTTTCGGGTAACCGGAGCAGGAGCCGATCCTGATCCCTTGCTGGCGCAGGTTGGCGATGGTCTCCAGTGCCCCGGGAATCAGCGCCGAGTGCTCGGCGATTTTTTCGATCTGCAGCGGCATGAAACGCTGGTAGATCGCAGTGACGTCATCGTCGGTCGGCGTGCGGCCGAACACTTTGCGATAACGCTCGGCAACTTCCGGCAGATCGCACAGGGTGCGGATGTGGTCCCACTTGCCCATGCCCATCGGGCCACGGGCCTCTTCGATGGACACCTGGACGTCGAACTCGGCGAAAGCCTCGACGAAAATCTGCGTCGGGGCGAAGGAGCCGAAGTCGACCACGGTGCCGGCCCAGTCGAGGATGGCGGCTTGCAGCTTGGTTGGGTTGGCGTAGTTCATGGCGTTTGGATTCCTGTGATATCGATCTATTCGGAAATTCAGCTTTTCTGTGGGAGCGAGCTTGCTCGCGATAGCGGTCTTACATTCAACATGTGTGTCGACTGATCGGGCCTCATCGCGAGCAAGCTCGCTCCCACAGGGAATGTGGTGTGGTTTAGATGTCGAGCACTTCCATCTCGCGCAACACTTCGGCAATCGCCGCCACCGCTTCGCGCATTTGCGCCGGGTTGACATGGCCGATGCAGCCGACGCGGAAGGTTTCGACCTGGGTCAGTTTGCCGGGGTAGAGGATGTAGCCCTTGGCCTTGACCCGCTCGTAGAATTCTTTGAACGCGTAGCGCGGATCTTTCGGGGCGTGGAAGGTGGCGATGATCGGCGCCTGGATAGCCGCCGGCAGGAAGCTGTGCAGCCCCAGTTTGCCCATCTCTTCCATCAATGCCTGGCAGTTGGCGGCGTAGCGTTCGTGCCGCGCCGGCAAGCCGCCTTCTTCGTTGTATTGCAGCAGGGCTTCGTGCAGCGCCGCGACCACATGGGTCGGCGGGGTGAAGCGCCACTGGCCGGTCTTGGCCATGTAGGCGTGCTGGTCCTGCAAGTCCATCGCCAGCGAATGCGAGTTGCCGGCGGCGCTGGCCAGGGATTCTTTGCGAGCGAAGACAAAACCCATGCCCGGCACGCCCTCCAGGCATTTGCCCGAGGCGGCGATCAGTGCGTCGAACGGCACTTGCTGCGCATCCACGGGCAGGGCGCCGAAGGAGCTCATGGCGTCGATGATCAGGCGCTTGCCGTGTTGCGCCACTACTTGGGCGATCTCTGGCAGCGGATTGAGGATGCCGGTACTGGTTTCGCAGTGAATCAGGGCGACATGGGTAATGTCTTGATCGGCACGTAGCAGGCGGTCGACGTCGGCGGCGGTGGTTGGCTCATCTTCTGCGGTTTCGAAGGTACTGAAGGAGCGGCCCAGTACTTCGCAGATTTTCGCCAGGCGTTTGCCGTAGGCGCCGTTGATCAGGACCAGAATCTTGCCGTCCCGTGGCACCAGCGTGCCGATCGCTGCCTCTACCGCGAAGGTGCCGCTGCCTTGCAAAGGCACGCAGTGGTGGGTGGCAGTGCCGTTGATGATGGCCAGCAGTTGCTCGCAGAGGCTGGCGGTCAGTTGATTGAAGCGGTCATCCCATGAACCCCAGTCGATCATCATCGCCTGACGGGTGCGGGGCGACGTGGTCAACGGGCCGGGGGTGAGCAGGATGGGTTCGGCAGTACTCATTCTCGTGTCCTCGCAATCGATGGGATGAAGCTACGGGGCTTAAATTGCAATTTGCCGTGTTATCAATCAAATTGTTTATTGTTATGCCAGCCATCAGTGAGGGTTATTCATGAACCTGTTTCAGCTCCGCGCCTTCGATGCCGTGGCCCGGGAAGGCAGCTTTACCCGGGCAGCGGCGCGGCTGTTCATCAGCCAGCCGGCGGTCACCGGGCACATCAAGGCTCTGGAGGAGCACTACCAGATCACCCTGCTGCGCCGCACCGCCCGACGGGTGGAGCTGACGGAGGAGGGCACCAAACTGGCGGCAATCACCCGGGCGATGTTCGGCCTGGCCGAAGAGGCGCAGGTGATGCTCGAAGCCAACCGGCAATTGCTGACCGGGCGTCTGGAGGTGGCGGCGGACGGCCCGCACATGGTCATGCCCATGCTCGCCAGCCTGCGGGCGCGCTATCCGGGGATCACGGTGAACCTGCGCCTGGGCAACGCCCAGGAAACCCTGGCGGCGCTGCTGTCCGAACATGCCGACGTGGCGGTGCTGACCGAGGTCGAGCCGCGCAAGGGCCTGCATCTGCAGGCACTGAACGAGTCGCGGATTTGCGCACTGGTGCCCGACGGGCATCCTTGGGCGCAGAAGACTAAAGGCGTGCAGCTCAAGGAACTGGATCAGGTGATCATGGTGCTGCGCGAACCGAGTTCGATTACCCGGCGCACCTTCGATGAGGCTTGCGCCCAGGCCAGGGTCAATCCACGGGTGTTGCTGGAACTGGACAGCCGCGAAGCGGTGACCGAGGCGGTGGCCGCCGAACTGGGGGTGGGGGTGGTGTCGTCGGTGGAGGTCAGCCACGATCCACGGGTGGCGGCGGTGCCGATCATTGGCGAGGGGTTGGTGAATCGGCACATGATTGGTTGTATGGAGCGGCGGCGGGACTTGCGCTTGATTCAGGCGTTTTTCGGGTTGGCGCCCGTCAGGTAGACCGAGTTGCCTGCATCGCGAGCAAGCTCGCTCCCACAAGGGATTTGCGTCGACCACAGATTATTCAGACGATACACCACCACTGTGGGAGCGAGCTTGCTCGCGATGGGGGCGTACCTGCCTACACAAGACTCTCGCGCACCATCTCAAGAAACGTCGCCACCACCCGCCGCGAACTCTGCTCGCGCAAGCACACCAGGGTTTCCGTCAGCCTGCGTTTGCAATCGATAATCGGCAGCGCACACACCCGCGAATCCGCGCCAAACTCGGCAGCCGATACAACGCCCACGCCAATCCCCACCACCACCGCCTCCCGAGCTGCCTCGCGACCTTCAACCTGAATCGCTGGGCGGATGCGAAACCCGGCCCCCGCCATTTCCTCCTCCAGCGTCTGCCGGGTCACCGAACCGATTTCCCGCAACACCAGTGGCGTGTCGTCGAGGTCGGCGAGGGTGATGGATTCGCGGTCGGCCCACGGATGATTGCGCGACACGAACGCCACCATCGGGTCGTTGCGCAGGGGCAGTGAAATCAGGCGTTCATCGCTGACGTCACGGCCCAGCAATGCAAGGTCGGCCTGGTAGTTGAACAGTCGAAAAAGCGACTCGTCGGTGTTGCCGGTTTCGATCTTCACGCTGATCCCGGGGTAGCGCTCGCAGAATCGGGCAATCTGCGGCAGCACGTGCACCGGTGCATCCACCGCCAGAATCAGGCTGCCGGTCTGCAGGGCCTGGGATTCCTGAAGCAGTTCCTGGGCTTCCGCCTCGATCACAAAAAGCCGCTGGGTAACGCTCAACAGACGCTCGCCCAGATCGGTCAGGCGCACCGAGCGTTTGTTGCGGTGAAACAGCAAAACACCGTAGCGCTCTTCGAGTTTGCGCACCTGGTCGGAAATCGCCGGTTGCGTCAGAAACAGGCGTTCGGCGGCCTTGGTAAAGCTTCCATGGACCGCCACGGCGTGGAAAGCTTTGAGCTGGGCGTGGGACACCGACATGGGAATCTCCAGTAACAAGCTGAGCTTATATTTGAAATACGATAAATCGATTTCACTTATTAATCAGTAATTGTTTTTATCCACCTCAGCCCCGTTGACTGGTCAGTCGAACAGCAGCGGGTGCCATGAGCCTGTGCGTGCAACTACAGGACTCATCTGACCGGTATCCGCCGTAGGGACAGGGCGATATCGCAGTGCTCAACAATAAAAACACAGGCGTTTTCTTCCAATTCTGCCGGCACACTCACACCCTGAGGTCAGAACCACAATGAACAAGCACATCGGCACCATCAAGCGTTGGCGCGTGCAGATCTTCGCGATCACCTGGCTCGCCTACGCCGCGTTCTATTTCACCCGCAAAGCATTCTCGGTCGCCAAGCTCGGTATTGGCGAAGACCCGACCTTCATGCTCGACAAAATGGCCATGGCCAACCTCGACGCCATCTACCTGACGGCTTACGCCGTCGGTCAGTTCACCTGGGGCATCCTCGCAGACCGTTTTGGCCCGCGAGTTGTGGTGCTCGGCGGGTTGCTGATTTCCGCCGCCGCGGCGCTGGTGATGGGCAACTTCGCAACGTTACCGATTTTCGCTACCTGCATGCTGATACAAGGCCTGGCGCAGTCCACCGGTTGGTCGGGGCTGTGCAAGAACCTCGGCAGCTTCTTTCCCTCCGAGCAACGCGGACGGGTATTGGGCCTGTGGAGTTCCTGCTACGCCTTTGGCGGTCTGGTAGCCTCGCCGTTTGCCGGTTGGTGGGCGTACACGCTCATCGGCAGCTGGCATGCGGCGTTCATTTCCAGTGCGGCGGTGGTTGGGCTGGTCGCCGTGCTGTTTTTTATTTTCCAACGCAACAAACCGGAGGACGTCGGCTTGCCGGCGGTGGAGCCGGAGCCTGAGCTGACCGCCGAACAAGCTGAGGCGCAAAGCAAAATCAGCATGTGGGAGCCTTTGAAGGAAATCCTGCGCAACCGCACGGTGCTGGTGTTGGGGTTGGCGTACTTCATGCTCAAGCCGGCGCGCTACGCGATTCTGCTGTGGGGGCCGGTGATCGTCTTCGAACAGATGCCTTCGGTGGGCAAGGTCGGCGCGGCGATCATTCCGACTGCGTTCGAGCTGGCCGGGTTGCTCGGGCCGATCCTGATTGGCCTGGCCTCGGACAAACTGTTCGGCGCCCGGCGCATGCCGGCCTGCGTGATCAGCCTGTTGGCGCTGACGGTGTCCCTGGCGTTTTTCATGGGCGCCCTGCATACCGGCAGCGTGCTGCTGGTGGTGGCGCTGCTGTTCGTCATGGGCCTGACCCTCTACGGACCGGACTCGATGATCAGCGGCGCGGCCGCCATCGACTTCGGCACCGCCAAGGCCGGCGCCACGGCAGCCGGTTTCGTCAACGGCTGCGGTTCGGTCGGGGCGATTCTCGGCGGGCTGCTGCCGGGCTACTTCGACACCGTTACCGTGTTCATCGTCTTCGCCGGCTGCGCCATGTTCTCGGCGCTGGTATTGATCCCGCACTGGAACAGCCGCCCCGGTGGCCTGGGCACTCACTTCGCCTATGTGCCCAATCAAGCGATGACTATCAAACCCCTGCGTACCTGAATCCTGTCCCTCGTCGCCTGCTGCACCTGCGGCAGGCCGGCGTGTGGGCCACTGACCGGAGATTGACCCCATGAGACCCTTTTGGCTGGACCAGGCCTTGAAGGCTGATGCATCCGAAACCTGTCCGCCACTGGAAGGCGACGCCCGCGCCGATGTCTGTATCGTCGGCGGTGGTTACACCGGGTTGTGGACCGCGATCATGCTCAAGGAGCAGAACCCCGAACTGGATGTGTTGCTGATCGAAGCGGACATCTGCGGTGCCGGGGCCAGTGGACGCAATGGCGGTTGTGCGTTGTCGTGGTCGGCCAAGTATTTCACCCTCGAACGTTTGTTCGGTGTCGAAGAAGCCGTACGTCTGGTCAAGGAGTCCGAGCGCAGCATCCATGCCATCGGCGCCTTCTGCGAACAGTATGGGGTGGACGCCGATTACCGCCTCGATGGCACCCTCTACACCGCGACCAATCGCGCGCAGGTCGGCTCGACCGACGCTGTGATCGCGGCGCTGGAGCGCAACGGCATCAACTCGTTCACCCAGCGGCCAGTGGCCGATGTGCAGCGCATGGCCGGTTCCAGCAAACACCTGGAGGGTTGGTTTTCCCCGGCCGCGGCCAGTGTGCAGCCGGGCAAACTGGTGCGTGGCTTGCGCCGGGTAGCCCTGCAACTGGGGGTGAGGATTCATGAAAACACAGCGATGACCGGGCTGGAGGAGGGCCGACCGGCGGGCATTCAAACCCCCAAGGGCACCATTCGCGCCGACCGCGTGGTGCTGGCGATGAACGCCTGGATGGCCCGGGCGTTTCCGCAGTTCGAACGCAGCGTGGCGATCGTTTCCAGCGACATGCTGATCACCGAGCCTCGGCCGGATTTACTCGACGAAATCGGCCTGACCAGCGGCGTCACGGTGCTCGATTCGCGGATTTTCGTGCACTACTACCACAACACGCCGGACGGCCGGATCATGCTCGGCAAGGGCGGCAACACCTTTGCCTATGGCGGGCGCATGCTACCGGTGTTCGATCAGCCATCGCCTTATGCCGGCCTGTTGCAGAGCAGTCTCGCGGATTTCTTCCCGGCGTTTGCCGACGTCAAGGTCGAGGCGACCTGGAACGGTCCATCGGATCGATCGGTGACCGGGCTGCCGTTCTTCGGGCAGATGAGCGCCAGTGGCAATGTGTTTTACGGTTTCGGCTATTCCGGCAGCGGCGTCGGCCCCTGCCACATGGGCGGGCAGATTCTGGCGTCGATGGTTCAAGGCCTGGACAACCCCTGGACCCGTTCGCCGCTGGTCAATGGCCCACTGGGCTTTTTCCCGCCGGAGCCGATTCGCTACATCGGCTCGCTGATGGTGCGCAACGCCATCCGCCGCAAGGAGCGCGCGGAGGATCACGGGCATCGGCCACGGCATCTGGACGTGCGTCTGGCGAAGTTCGCTGCTGCAGCCGGCAAGGCTGACAAGGGTTGAGCGTCAGGGTGCAGGGTCCGAGCGGGTGAGCAGCCAGTCGAACAGCAGGCGGGTATCGCCACGGGGCTCATGCGGGCGAGGGCGGTGAGGTTGTGGCCGAGGGCCCATGGCCGTACAAAGCACCGGGCGATCCGGGTCACTGTCGAGGAAAATCACCAGTACCTCGCTGCCAGCCACGGGCAAGCGGGCCGGATCGATCCAGTCCTCGGCGGTGGTCAGCGCCAGCGGTAGCCACAGGCCGTTGGACTCTTCAGCGTCTGGTTGCGTGGCGGGCCAGAGGTTCACCTGAACCCGGCCATCCTCGTCCACTGCCGCCGGTTGCCCGACCGGGCCGCACACGCGACCGGGCTGATACCCGGGGATACTCGGCCTGGGTTGTTTGAGCGCTGGCCTGAATACCGTCGACCAGGGGATGGCGCTGAATTGATTGCGGTAACCCGAGGCCGTGCCCGGTGTGTCGTCGAGCAGAATGGATGACTGACACCCCTGATGGCGGATTTCGGTAACCAGCCACTGATCATTGAAATTCGCCAGCGGGTGCTCGGCCACTTGCAGGATCCGGCCACTGCGTAATGCCCCCTGGCTACTTTGACCGTGGATCTGCTGGTGACGGCAGCGCAGGCGTTCCAGTTGTCGACGGCTGAGCTGGTCGCGATGTTGTTGCTCGCCAGCGGGACAGTGCCTCGCCGTGGCGAACGAGTGATTGGCTGCGCCTTCGCTGATGTCCGCTGCACCCGGATTCCTGGCGCCTGGACGCACAGGGGAGAGCGTGGCGTCATGGCGCTGGAACAGTTCGCTGATCACCGGTTCCTGGTGTTCGCCGGGGGCGCCGCCGCTCATCGACATGAGCAGGGGCTCCTGGGGAAAACTCAGGCTGTCGTCGGCCAGCACCAGCACATGGCCGTCGCGTTGATGCTCGAAGTGATAGTGGATGCCTTCTTCCTCGCACAGCCGTTGCAGCAACGCCAGGTCGGATTCCTCGTACTGAATGCAAAAAGGTCGCAGGGGATAGTGCCTGGTTGCCAGTTCAAAGCGATAACTGCTGGCGGGCAACCCATGTTCCTCCAGCAACTGGCGCAGGATCATGGGCACGCTGGCGTGCTGGAAAATACGTCGGCATCGTTGCTGTTCCAGCACCTGGACACGAGGCACCAGCACCAGCTTGTAAGCGACCCGGTGCCCGCTTCGATGTTCACAACTGGCGCTGTCCAGCACGCCATGAATGCCTTGATCGTGGCCGAATTCGAGGAACGCCGGTTGGTGCAGCAATCGCTCAAGGTTCAGGGCTGGTGCCAGCCCGATCACCTCGATGTCGAATCGATAGGGCTGGTTGAGAGCTTCATGACCACTGAACCGGACCACCTGGAAGTTCAGGTCGTCTTCGAGAAGCGTCAGGGTGGTGGGACTTTCCTTGTCGTTGTGCATCGAACGCGCTACCGCTGTGGAGTAGGGTGCAAAGCGTACGAAACCCCGGCGCATTGCGGGCACGGTAAAGCGACATTTCCGAATTGCCCTACAACCGCTGGTGAAGATGTCGATGCAAGTCGGGATTTTTTGGTCGATTGCCAACTTTAGGCCGTATAAACTTGTGCAAAGCGTCGGCCAATAGATGTCTCGGCGCCACAGATGCCACAGATAAGAGAGTGAGAAATGGGCGCACAGTGGAAGGTTAAACACAAAGAAGCGGCAGCCAATGCCAAGGGCAAGATCTTCGGCAAACTGGTGAAAGAAATCACCATTGCTGCGCGCAACGGCGCTGATACTGCTACCAACGCGCACTTGCGCCTGGTGGTTGAACAGGCCAAGAAAGCTTCGATGCCCAAGGAAACACTGGATCGTGCCATCAAGAAGGGCGCGGGCCTGCTGGGCGAAACCGTGCAATACCATCGCGTGACCTATGAAGGGTTCGCCCCGCATCAGGTGCCGTTGATCGTTGAGTGCGTGACCGACAACATCAATCGCACCGTCGCCGAGATCCGCGTGGCGTTCCGCAAGGGTCAGCTGGGGGCTTCCGGTTCGGTGGCCTGGGACTTCAACCACGTCGGCATGATCGAAGCGTCGCCGGACACCCCGGATGCCGATCCGGAAATGGCCGCCATCGAAGCCGGTGCACAGGATTTCGAGCCGGGTGAAGAGGGTGCAACCCTGTTCCTGACCGAACCGACCGACCTCGACGCGGTGCAGAAAGCCCTGCCGGAACAAGGCTTCACCGTGCTGTCGGCCAAACTGGGCTACCAGCCGAAAAACCCGGTCAGCGGCCTGAGCGATGAGCAGATGGCGGAAGTCGAAGCGTTCCTCGAAGGCCTCGATAACCACGACGACGTGCAGGACATGTTTGTCGGGTTGGCGGGTTAAGTCTTTGTGTCAATGACGGTCATGTTGTTTGACAGACCGTCATCGTCGGATCGCCGCCCGGAGCAAGCTCGCTCCCACAGGTTTAGCGCTACCCTGTGGGAGCGAGCTTGCTCGCGATTGACCGCGCAGCGGTCACAGACTTTCCAATTGCCGCACGATTTCGCTGAACCCCGGCCGTACCAGCACTTGCGGCTGGCAGCAACGCTGTTGCAGATCTTTCAGTACCCCACGCTGTTCGTCGCTCAACCCCGAATTGACCCGCTCCAGCAGTTCGCCCAGCAACACCCCGAACGCCCGCACCTCGATCCGCTGCAAGGCGCGGCTTTCCAGGCTGTCGGAAATCCCGTGGAACGACGCCGCGCCAAAATCCCCCAGCAAGCAATCGCCCTGTTCATTCCACAGAATATTGTGCCCGTAGAGATCGCCATGGGTGATGCCGTGGTTGTGCAGGTGTTCGGCCACCGAGGCAATGCCCGAGGCAATACACAGCGCCACCGCCGCACTGAAACGCAAGCCTTCGGCATAAATGTCGCGGCTGCACGACGTCAGGCTCGGCAGACCGGCGAGGTTGCGAAAACTCGGCGGGACCAACTGCATGACCAGCCCGGCGGTTTGTTGCGGGTGATCGACAATCCGCCCTTCGACGCGAATCAGATTCGGGTGCAGGCCCGCGGTGATGCAGGCGTTCATCTCGTGCAGCGGCGAGCCATCGCTGGTCATTTCGCCCTTGTAGAGCTTCACCGCAACTGGCATGGCCGGTTGGTCGGTCGGTTGCCAGACAGCTTGATGAATCACTCCGGACGCCCCTTCGCCGAGTTTTTTCTCCAGGTGCAATGCCGACCAGTCAATGCGCGGTGTGGCATCGAGGGCGGCGGCATCGGCTTCGGTTTCCAGCGGATTACCGGCGTAGGCCAGCCAGGTCAGGCTTGGCAGCGTCAGCAGCCATTGCGGCAAGTCGGTGAACTGGTTGGCGGCGATGCGGATCAGCTCCAGCCGATGACAATTGTGCATCGACTCCGGCAACGCCTGCAGGCGGTTACCGGCAAGCATCAGCTTTTGCAGGTATGGCCGCTCTCCCAACGCGCTCGGCAGCGTCTCGATGCAATTGTCGGTCAGGATCAGCCAGCGCAGCAGTGGTGGCAGTGCCGCTGCGGGCACGTGGGCTATACGGTTGGCCTTGAAGCCAATCATCGTCAGTGCAGCGCATTGGCCAACACAGGCCGGCAACTCGGTGAAACGGTTATCGGAGCAGAACAGTACGCGCAAACGGGACAGGCGATGCAAGTCCTCTGGCAACGCGCTCAGAGCATTGCCGCTGAGGTTGAGCACTTCCAGCGAATCCGCCAGATCGAAGATCTCCCGGGGAAACTCGGTCAGGCCCTCGGCCAGATCCAGCCGCGTGATGCCCGACAACTCGCCGGCGCGCAATTGAGCAAGGGTATGCATGAACAGATTCGCCATTAACCTAGAGGAGGGCGCGGGGCCCTGGAAATGGGCGACATGATAGCGGGAAAGATGTGGGGCCGGGCTTGCTCGCGAAGAGGCCCCTCAATACAACAAAAAGATATCGATCAGACTGGTTCGCTGACTTCGACCAGTTGTCCCAATCGGCTGCGCGTGCGCGCCAGATCAATGGCATCGCCACCCAGGCTTTCGCGCAATGAGTGCTGCCCGAGCAACGTCAACTGCTTGTCCTGGTCGTACAGCACGTCGATGAGATTGATAAAACGCTGCTGGGCGGCAATCGTGCAATCGCCCAGCAGTGGCAGTTCATCGATGATCCAGCGGTCGAACTGGCGGCACAGCTCCAGATAATCCATCACCGCCGTGGGCTGATCGCACAAATCGGTGAAGGTAAAACCGACGCCGCGCCCTTCGCAGAAACGTGCTCGCAAATGCCGGGTACCTACCGGCAACGAAACAGGCGGGGCATTGTGCCTGGGCAGGTTCAGCGATTGTCGTTGCGCCACGCTCGCCGGCCAGACGTAGTGACCTTGAGTGAACAACTGATGCGCATGGGTTCGGGCCTGGCTGCGGTAGTCGTGGGGCCCGCCGACCTCCATCACCTGCATGCGCGTATTGATCAAGTCGATCACCGGTTTGAAGCGGGCGTGGTACAGCGGATTGGGCAACAGGCCTTCGGGCGGATAATTGGAGGTGACCAGCAACAGGATGCCGCGCTGGAACAGTGCCTTGAACAACCGGGTGATGAGCATCGCATCGCCGATGTCGTGCACATGGAACTCATCGAAACACAGCACCCGGCAATCGCTGAGCAGTTCATCGAGGGTGATCGCCAGGGCGTCGGCCTGATCGCGGTGCTCGAACATGCCCTGGTGCAGTTGGGCGAAAAAATGATGGAAGTGCAGACGTTGTTTTTGCGCGAGGGGAATGGCCCGGAAAAACCCGTCGAGCAGCCAGCTTTTGCCGCGCCCCACGGCACCATGCAGGTAAAGGCCGGGAAGGGGTTTCGCCGCAGTGCCCATCAGCATGCAGGCATGCCGGGCCATGCAGTCGATCACCCGCTGTTGGCTGTGACTGAGGGTGTAACCCTGGGCATGGGCCTGATGGCGAAAGTAGTCGTGGATGACTTGGCCTGTCGCGGCGCTACCGGGCGCCGGTGCCTTGCCGAGAAGGCGACGCAACGTTTGCCAGCGCGATTTGATTCGCGAACGGCTGGGCGGTCGAACGGCCACTGGGATATCACCTCTGGTGTACGGGCAGGCTCTTTGTGCTGCGCCGCCATAGTGTAACCAGAGCAGGGAATCTGCTTCCAGCAGTGTCGGCATATTCCGGGCCACCGTCACTGGCCTCTGAAGGAACACCGCAAACTCCCACAAAAAAAGCAGCTGGATGGCGATCAGAATTGAGTGGTCTGTTTGAGCATCCGTGCCGCTGGTGTATCCGCCTGGCTGACCATCGCATAGTTGTAGCCACTTCCCGACCAGTACTCGGCCTGCAACTCGCCATCACTGCGACTGCCCCTGGGCAGCAGGAAGTTTTTCGGCCCTGGCGGGCGCACGTAGAAACTGATTTTCTGCCCGCTCTGGTTCTCGTAGACCACCATCGCCGCCGGGCCTTGCTCGGTGCTCAGCAGGCGCCCGCTGACCGGTTTGAAACCGGCATCCGAAAGGTCGGGCAGGCGGTTGGCCTGTGTGAAGTAGCGGTCGAGCCAGCCTTGCATGTCACCGTCGTCGCCGACTTTGAAATCCGCCGGCAGGAGGCCTTGCTGGGCAATCAGGCGATACGCCTGCAGCGCATCGGTCATTGGAAGCTGGGGGCTCGCCAGTGTCATCTCCCGCGCTTGCCAGCCGCTGAAACCGCCGACGCTGACGGCGATGAACAGCACCGCGGCACTGGCCAGGTGTCTACGGGATTGGCGTTTAAGACGTTGGCGTATAACCGCCGGATCCAGGTCCGGGTTCGACGGTTGTTGCAAGGCACCACTCAGCGCTGCGCGCAGTGCCTGGGCATCCTGCTGCCAGGCGCGCACTTGCGCGGCCATCTGCGGGTTACCGGCCAGAAACGTCTCCACCTGGCGTCGGTCGGCGTCGCTCAGTTGGTGGTCGACGTAGGCATGCAGGTCACGTTCGCTGGGGGGCATGCTGATCATTTGAGTCTCCGCAGGGAAGGGCGGTTGATTTCGCCATCGCTGAGTTGGCGCAGGGCCTGGCGAGCTCGGGACAGGCGGGACATCACGGTGCCGGTGGGTATGTCGAGAATCTCGGCGACCTCTTTGTAACTCAAACCTTCCACCGACACCCAGAGCAGCAGCGCGCGCTGCTCGGTGGGCAGCCGGTCGAAGGCGTTGAGGGTCGATTGGGCAATCACGGTGCGCTCCACCGAGGGCTGGGCATCGTCACGCCCGGTGAAGAATTCGAGCATGCGCGCGTAGCGCCGGGAGCGACGGTGAGCATCGAGAAACTGCCGATAGAGAATCGAGAACAGCCAGGCGCGCAAGTCGCCCTCGGCGCGTTTGCCAGCCCAACTCGAGAGTGCCCGCTCCAGGCTCGCCTGCACCAGGTCGTCAGCGCTGCTGGTGTTGCGCGTCAACGACACGGCGAACCGTCGCAATCCTGGAATGATTTCCCTCAGTTGTTCGTCGATATCGTTCATGAAGTTCTGACTAGTCACTACGCTTGGGACTAGGAAGACGTCCGGTACCGGAGGTTATTCCACGTCAGAAAAAATAAACACCGCGCGTGGGAATAAACCTGCATGCGGTACGTCTGCTTGATTCTTCTCACTTGTGGCCGATGGCCCTGGAGTCTTTCATGGTAGATCGATCATCACCGCCAACCCGGCCACCCTTGAGTGCGGCAAGCCTGACGTTGCGTCTGGCTGGCATTGCCGTGGTCGTTGCCGCCGTGGCTGGGGCGTTTGCCTACGTCAACGGCACCTTTGACCCACAGCGCCTGACCCCGAAGAAACTGATCAACGTGCTGGAAACCAACAACGGCGTGCATCCGGGTTTCCGTCGCAACCATTCCAAAGGCGTGTGCGTGATCGGGCATTTCGAGAGCAGCGGTGAGGCGCGCAGCTATTCCACCGCCCAGGTGTTCAACGAAGCTCGGACGCCGGTGGTCGGGCGTTTCGCCTTGCCGGCCGGCAACCCTTATGCTCCGGACAGTGCCGTGCCGATCCGCAGCATGGCCTTGCGCTTCACCCAGGCCAACGGCCAGCAGTGGCGCACGGGGATGAACAGCATGCCGGTGTTCCCGGTGGGCACGCCCGAGGCGTTCTATCAATTGCAGCAGGCACAATCGCCGGACCCGGCTACGGGCAAGCCGAACCCGACTGCGGTTCCGGCGTTTTTCGGTGCGCATCCGGAAGCTGCACCCTTTCTGGCCTGGATCAAGACCGCCAAACCGTCAGCCAGTTACGTCACCGAGACCTATAACAGCGTCAACGCGTTTTATCTGGTGAACGCTGCCGGACAACGCCAGGCTGTGCGCTGGAGCATGGTGCCGGTAGCGCAGGATGCGTCGGGTGCCATGGCGCCCGAGGGCAGCGACTTTCTGGAGAAAGACCTGGTTCAGCGTATAGCCGCAGGACCGTTGCGTTGGCAGTTGAATATCATCCTGGCCAATCCCGGCGATCCCGTGAACGACGCCAGCAAAGCCTGGCCTGAAGGGCGCAAAGTGTTGAACGCAGGCACGCTGGTGCTGGAAAAAACCCAGCCGCAACTCAATGGCGAATGCCGTGACATCAATTACGACCCGCTGGTTTTACCCGCCGGTATCGAAGCATCCGACGACCCGTTGCTCGCCGCTCGTTCAGCCGGTTACGCCAATTCCTACCTGCGTCGCACCAGCGAAGTCAGCCAGTTGCCCGCCGCCAAACAGGAGGCCCAGCAATGAGCACCCAACCCAACCACTTCGCTCCATTGGCGCGACTGCTGCACTGGCTGATGGCACTGATGATCATCGCCATGCTGTTTATCGGTGCCGGCATGGTCGCCTCGGTGTCCGAACGGCATGAATGGCTGATCAATCTGCACAAACCTTTGGGTGTCGCGATCTTGCTGCTGGTGATCGCGCGGCTGGTGGTGCGGTTCTCCACCACGCAACCACCGCTGCCGGCGGATTTGCCGGGTTGGCAAGCGATGGCGGCCAAGGCCTCGCATGTATTGCTGTATGCCTTGATGCTGGTCTTGCCGTTGCTGGGCTGGACGATGATTTCGGCGTCGGGCGAACCGGTGATGCTCAGCAGTTCGCTGCAGTTGCCGTCGATCGTGCCGGCGAACGCCCAGCTGTTTGCGTTTTTGCGCAAGGCCCATGGGTATCTGGCGTATCTGCTGTTTCTGACCGTGTTGCTGCATTTGGCGGCCGCGTTGTTTCACGGTTGGGTGCGGCGGGATGATGTGCTGGACAGCATGTTGCGGGGTAAGGATCGCGGCTAGTTGCAATGGAAAAAAAGATCGCAGCCTGCGGCAGGCGGCGATCTTTTGATCTTGAAGGGAGATCAGCGCAGGGTATCGACCATATCCGCAATGGTGGTGAGCACATCCTTGCCCAGCTGCTTCGACCGCTTGCCTGACCAGCCCGTCAACGGGTTCGGATGATCATCGTGATCTTTGAACGGCATTTCCAGGGTCAGCGAAAGGCAGTCGTACTTCTGGCCCACGCTGTTGCAGGCCAGCGTCATGTTGGCTTGACCCGGCTCGTCGCGGGTGTAGCCGTGTTTGGTCTGGAAATCCTTTGTGGTGTGTTTCAGGTGGTTGCGGAAGTGTTCTTCGAGTTTTTCGATCCGTGGTGTGTAACCCGGATTGCCTTCGCAAGCAGCTGTGAACACATGAGGGATTTCCTCGTCACCATGGACGTCGAGGAACATATCGACGCCGTATTTTTCCATCTGCTGCTGTACGAACAGGACTTCCGGGCTGATTTCCTGGCTGGCGCTCTGCCAGGCGCGGTTCAGGTCCTGGCCCATGGCGTTGGTGCGCAGGTGTCCGTGGAAGGCGCCATCCGGGTTCATGTTCGGCACCAGGTACAGGTCGGCGCCGGCCAGCAGTTTGTTCAGCACCGGGTCGTCGTTCTTTTCCAGGCGCTCGATCACGCCTTCCATGAACCACTCGGCCATGTGCTCGCCCGGATGTTGCTGGGCGATGATCCACACTTTGCGCTGGCCTTCGACGCCTGTGCCTTTGCGCAATAGCTGGATGTCGCGACCTTCGACACTCTTGCCGGTGGCCAGCAGTTCGGTGCCGGCCTTGGTCAGCGCCTGCTCGATCAGCCAGTCGTGGCGGCCACGGCTGTAGGGTTCGAAGTAGGCGAACCAGGCATGGGTCTGCTCGGCTTCGAGGCTGAAGCGCAGGCAGTCGCCTTCGAAAATGGTCGGTACGCGGAACCAGTTGACGTGGTCATAGGACGCCACCGCCTGATAGCCGGCCCAGGCCTTGTTGTAGGAGGATTGGCTGGCATTGTTCAGGCGAAACCAGTGCTCCTGGCCGACATGCAGGCCGCTTGCCTTGAAGTGGAACCATTGGAAATGGTTGCTTTTGGTATCGGGGCGGATCGCCAGCAGGGGCTTGAGCGGGTCGCTGACATCGATTACCTGGATATTGCCGCTGTCGAAGTTGGCACTGATGTCGAAAGAAGATTTAGCCACGGCCATAATCGGGTCCTTGAATATGATTTTTATGGTGGCTACTTTACACGCAAGAGTGGGGTGAAACCGAGGGGAATTGCGGGGTGCGAGGGTGGGGGCGTCCTCCTTGACGCCGCCGCAGCTTAGAGACTATGCGATTGATTCTCAAGTGCTATCTGTCGCTGGTTTTAGCCAATGATGCCGGGCTTCTCTTGCCAACTGGAATTCTTTTGATATCATCCGCGCCATCGAATTTGCGGCACCCAAAGACTTCATTAGCCTGAAGCCAAAGCCAGAAAAACTGGCAAAAAAAAGACCCGGCAAAAAGCCGGGTCAAAAACCGTGATTAGCCTGATGAGGAGATAGTCCAGGAGACCGACCTAAGGTCACCTGGTCCATCGACTGATCTCGCGATCAGTCGATGCAATAATAATCATTCTCGTTTGCAAGTCAAACGTTTTTACCTGCGCGACAGGAAAATTCTTTCCTGCCCTCTCGATTTGCCTTCTCACCTCAACCGTTTTCATACTTCTCCAGCGATCGATCGACCATCGCCTTGGCCATGTCGATCATGTGCACCGTCGAAAATGCCAGGTCGCGGCTTGCGCCTTGCAGATGATTGGCGGACTCGTACGCGGTGGCGGCAGCACAGCGCAACAGGTCCAGGGCATGGACCAGCGCCTCTTCGCCG
Source organism: Pseudomonas sp. GW821-FHT12A04 (assembly GCF_058807755.1). NCBI lineage: Bacteria > Pseudomonadati > Pseudomonadota > Gammaproteobacteria > Pseudomonadales > Pseudomonadaceae > Pseudomonas > Pseudomonas sp. GW821-FHT12A04. The sequence goes on along the minus strand of NZ_JBXAQZ010000010.1, from coordinate 190,573 downwards.
CTGATATTGCGGTTTACATCAAAAAAACGCGGCTCGGCCACTCCCTCCGAAACAGCTGGTTTCAAGTAATAGTCCAGCGCGCGTTGTGCCGCCGCTGAGTCCAGGGGCGAGGCAAAGGTGGTGTCGATGTGCATGTCCGGCAGGTCATTGGTGGGTTGGTTCATGGCGATGGCAAGCTCCGTGTTAGATTCAGATCCGTGAACCGATCCTAATACGAACTGTATTTGTGACGGCAATTTAAATACTACATTTTGTGTTTTGATGGCTGGAGTCGCCCACGTATCGTGCCGCACATGGATAAATGGATTGAATTGGTCAAGGCCAAGATGAGTGAACTCAAAATCACTCAAGAGATACTCGCCGAGCGCCTCGGGATGTCCCAGGGCGGCATTGGCCACTGGCTCAACAAACGTCGTGAACCCGGCATCGAAGACATGAACCGTGTGCTGCAGGCGCTGGGCCTTGAGTTTCTCGAAGTGGCGCTGGTGATCCGGGAGCCGCAGGCGTCAACGGACGACGAAATCCCCCTGACACAGAAGTACAACCCGTACTTTCGCTACCCGGTCAGTGACTGGCGCGAACCTGCCGTAGTGCGTGACGGCGAGGTTCCGGTATACGGAAAAGGACACTTTGAACTGTCCGATTACCACGCCCGGGGGCCGGCATTCTGGTTGAGAGTGGCAGGCGATGCGATGACCGCACCCAATGGCATCAGTATCCCGGAAGGCATGCTGATCCTGGTGGACCCTGCGGTGGACGTCGAACCTGGCAAACTGGTCATTGCCCAGTGGCCGGGCAGCAACGAAGCCACGTTCCGCAAGCTCATCGAAGAGGGCGGGCAGCGTTATCTGGTCCCGCTCAATCCGACGTATCCGAAAGCCTTGTACACCGAAGAGTGTCGAATCATCGGTGTAGTGGTTCAGGCAACAGCCAGGTTCTGATCAGATCGGTCCTCGCGATGCGTAGGACCGATCTCATTTCACGCTTCTTCCAGTTCGACCAGCGCACTGCCTTCGCTGACCATTTCGCCTTCCTGGCAATACAGCGCCTTGATCACCCCGGCGTGGGGCGCGCGGATGCTGTGCTCCATCTTCATCGCTTCCAGTACCACCAATTGCGCCCCGGCCTCGACCGATTGCCCGGCCTCTACCAGTACCCGGACGATGCTGCCGTTCATGGGAGCGGTCAGCCCGCCCTGATGGCTGTGGCTGGCCTCGACGGCGCTGATCGGGTCGTAAGACTCGATGCGGCGCAACTCGCCATCCCACTGCAAATACACATAGTCGCCACGGCGTATTGCGCGGTGCTGACGGCGCACGCCTTCGTGCTCGGTCAGCAGTTGCTCGCCATTGAGACGTGCGCTGTGGGCATTGATGTCGCCCAGCGTCAGCGCACGGTCCTGACCTTCACAACTCAAGTGAAGGGTGATTTCTCTCGGCAAGCCGGCACGCAGCCCGTTAGGTGCAGCCCACGGCGAACTCGGGTCATCGGCGCGGGTTGCATGGGGCTGGCTCTGGGCGAACGCCTGGGCGGCGGCTTGCCAGAAGTCATCGCTGAGTTCCGCTGGGGTCGGCAGCAACTGTTCCTGATAACGCGGAATGAAGCCGGTATCCAGTTCGGCAGCGGCAAATTCCGGGTGGCCTATGATGCGCCGCAGGAAATTGATGTTGGTCTTCAGCCCGCCGATGGCGAATTCGTCGAGCATGCTCAGCAGGCGCAAGCGCGCCTGTTCACGGTCTTCACCCCAGGCAATCAACTTGCCGAGCATCGGGTCGTAGAAAGGCGAAATTTCATCGCCTTCTTCAACGCCGCTGTCCACTCGACGCCCCGGCCCTTGGGCGGATTCGCGATACAGCTCCAGGCGACCGGTCGCCGGCAGGAAATCATTGCCCGGGTCTTCGGCATACAGCCGCACTTCGATCGCGTGCCCCACCAGTGGCACCTGGTCTTGCGTCATCGGCAACGCTTCGCCGCGTGCCACGCGAATCTGCCAAGCCACCAGGTCGAGGCCCGTGATGGCTTCGGTGACCGGGTGTTCGACCTGCAGGCGGGTGTTCATCTCCATGAAGAAGAACTCACCGCGCGCATCCAGTAAAAACTCCACGGTGCCGGCACCGACGTAACCGATGGCCTGCGCCGAGCGTACGGCGGCTTCACCCATGGCGCGCCGCAGCTCCGGACTCAGGCCCGGCGCCGGTGCTTCCTCGACGACTTTCTGATGACGACGTTGAATCGAGCAGTCGCGTTCGTTGAGGTACAGGCAGTTGCCGTGCTGGTCGGCGAACACCTGGATTTCCACGTGGCGTGGCTTGAGCAGGTATTTCTCCACCAGCATCCGCGAGTCGCCGAACGACGATTGCGCCTCACGCTGGGCCGAGGCCAGGGCTTCGGCCAATTGGCTGACGTCCTCGACCACTTTCATGCCTTTGCCGCCGCCCCCGGCCGTGGCCTTGAGCAACACCGGGTAGCCGATACGTTCGCAGGCGGCGCGGAAGGTTTCCAGGTCCTGGGCTTCGCCGTGATAACCGGGCACCAGTGGCACGCCAGCGGTTTCCATCAGGGCTTTGGCGGCGGACTTGCTGCCCATGGCATCGATGGCCGAGGCGGGCGGGCCAAGGAAAATCAGGCCGGCCGCTTCGATGGCGCGGGCGAACCCGGCGTTCTCCGACAGAAAGCCATAGCCGGGGTGAATCGCCTGGGCGCCGCTGGCCTTGGCGGCGGCGATCAGTTTGTCGATCTGCAGATAGCTGTCGACGGCCTTGCTGCCACCGAGGTCAACCCGAATGTCGGCTTCGCGGCTGTGCCGGGCGTCACGGTCGGTGGCGCTGTGCACGGCCACGGTGGTCAGGCCCAGGGCCTTGGCGGTACGCATTACCCGGCAAGCGATTTCGCCACGGTTGGCCACCAGCAGGGTGGTGAGGACAGGTGCGCTCATCAACGGGGCTCCTTGGTGGTTTCGGCTTGCCAGCTCGGCGGACGTTTTTGCAGGAAGGCGCGCAGGCCTTCCTGGCCTTCGGGGCTGACGCGGATGCGGGCGATGGCGTTTTCGGTGTAGCGGCGCAATGCCGGGGTCAGTGAGCCGTCGCCGACTTCGCGCAACAGGTCCTTGCTGGCGCGCATCGCGGCCGGACTGTTGAGCAGCAGGTTGTCGATCCATTGCTCGACTTTCTGTTCCAGCTCGGCACTTGCATAGCTCTCCGACAACAATCCGATTTCCCGTGCCCGTTGCCCGCCGAAGCGCTCAGCGGTCAAGGCATAGCGACGTGTAGCGCGCTCGCCAATGGCTTGCACCACGAACGGGCTGATTACCGCGGGTGCCAGGCCGATGCGCACTTCCGACAGGCAGAATTGCGCATCATCGGCACCGATGGCCATGTCGCAGCAACTGATCAAGCCCAACGCGCCGCCAAAGGCTGCGCCTTGCACGACGGCCAGGCTCGGAATCTTCAGTTTGGCCAGGTTGTACATCAATTCCGCCAGTTCCCGGGCGTCATCGAGGTTGGTGGCGTAATCGAGCTCGGCCGATTGCTGCATCCAGGCCAGGTCGGCGCCGGCGCTGAAATGCTTGCCACGACCGCGCACGATCAGAAACCGCAGGCTGGCATCGCTGGCGACTTTGTCGAGGGCGAGTATCAGTTCGCGGATCATTTCGGCATTGAAGGCGTTGTTCTTTTCTTCACGGCTGAGCCACAGCGTGGCAAATCCACGGGGGTCGGTCAGCAGTTCGAGGGTGTTGAAGTCGCTCATATTGTCCGTCTCCACAACTCTATTCTGTAGGAGCGAGCTTGCTCGCGATGGTCTTGAGGACGCCGCTGGGTGTCAGGCTTTCAGCGTTATCGTTGACGACCATCGCGAGCGAGCTCGCTCCTACAAAAAATCACATCCGGAACACGCCGAAGCGGCTCGGTTCGATTGGCGCGTTCAACGACGCGGACAAGGCCAGGGCCAGTACGTCGCGGGTCTGGGCCGGGTCGATGACACCGTCGTCCCACAGACGCGCGCTGGAATAGTAGGGGTGACCCTGTTCTTCGTACTGGTCGAGGATCGGTTGCTTGATCTCGGCCTCCTGTTCGGCGCTGAAACCATGGCCACTGCGCTCGGCCTGTTCGCGCTTGACCTGCACCAGCACGCCGGCCGCCTGTTCGGCGCCCATCACGCCGATGCGCGCATTCGGCCACATCCACAAGAAGCGCGGATCGTAGGCGCGACCGCACATGCCGTAGTTACCAGCACCGAAACTGCCGCCGATGATCACGGTGAACTTCGGCACCTTGGCGCAGGCCACGGCGGTCACCAGTTTCGCGCCGTGCTTGGCGATGCCGCCAGCTTCGTACTTCTGCCCGACCATGAAACCGGTGATGTTCTGCAGGAACAGCAGCGGGATGCCGCGCTGGCACGCCAGTTCGATGAAGTGCGCGCCTTTCTGCGCCGCTTCAGCGAAGAGGATGCCGTTGTTGGCGAGGATCGCGATCGGGTAACCGTGCAGGTAAGCAAAACCGCAGACCAGCGTCGTCCCGAACAGCGCCTTGAACTCGTCGAACACCGATCCGTCCACCAGCCGCGCAATCACTTCGCGCACGTCAAACGGTTGCTTGGCGTCAGCCGGGACCACGCCGTACAACTCGTCACTGCTGTAGAGCGGGGCGATCGGCGTGCGTTGCTGAACCTCGCCTTGCTTGCGCCAGTTGAGGTTGGTGATGCTGCGGCGTGCCAGTGCCAGGGCGTGTTCATCGCTCTCGGCATAATGGTCGGCCACACCGGAAATCTTGCAGTGCACATCGGCCCCGCCGAGGTCCTCGGCACTGACCACTTCACCCGTCGCGGCTTTCACCAGGGGCGGGCCGGCGAGGAAGATGGTCGCTTGTTCGCGGACCATGATCGCTTCGTCGGCCATGGCCGGCACATACGCGCCGCCAGCGGTGCAGGAGCCCATGACCACGGCAATCTGCGGAATGCCCATGGCGCTCATGTTGGCCTGGTTGAAGAAGATCCGCCCGAAGTGCTCGCGGTCCGGGAACACTTCATCCTGACGCGGCAGGTTGGCGCCGCCAGAGTCCACCAGATAGATGCACGGCAGACGGTTCTGCTGGGCGATGGTCTGGGCGCGCAGGTGCTTTTTCACCGTCAGCGGGTAATACGAGCCACCTTTGACCGTGGCGTCGTTGGCGACGATCATGCACTCGACGCCTTCCACACGGCCGATCCCGGCAATTACGCCAGCAGCGGGGACGTCTTCGCCATACACCTCGTACGCCGCCAGTTGGCTGATTTCCAGAAACGGCGAACCCGGATCCAGCAAGCGGTTGATGCGCTCGCGAGGCAGCAATTTGCCCCGCGAGGTATGGCGTTCCTGAGCCTTCGGGCCGCCACCTTGCGCCACTTGGGCGAGCAGGGTGTGCAACGCGTCGACCTGCTTGAGCATCGCTGCGCTGTTGGCGGCGAACTCCGCTGAACGGGGGTTGAGCTGGGTATGCAGGGTAGCCATGTGCAGCTCCGTTTAGCGGGTTTCGTTGAACAGTTCGCGACCGATCAGCATGCGACGGATCTCACTGGTGCCCGCGCCGATTTCGTACAGCTTGGCGTCACGCAACAGACGGCCAGCCGGGAATTCATTGATGTAGCCGTTGCCACCGAGAATCTGGATCGCGTCGAGGGCCATTTGCGTGGCGCGTTCGGCGCTGTAGAGGATCACGCCGGCGGCGTCCTTGCGCGTGGTCTCGCCGCGCTCGCAAGCCTGGGCCACGGCATACAGGTAGGCGCGGCTGGCGTTGAGTTGGGTGTACATGTCGGCGACCTTGCCCTGGATCAGCTGGAATTCGCCGATGCTTTGGCCGAACTGCTTGCGGTCGTGGATGTACGGCACGATCAGGTCCATGCACGCCTGCATGATCCCGGTCGGGCCGCCGGAGAGCACAACGCGCTCGTAGTCGAGGCCGCTCATCAGCACTTTCACGCCGCCATTGAGCACGCCGAGGATATTTTCTTCCGGTACCTCGACGTCATCGAAAAACAGCTCGCAGGTGTTCGAACCGCGCATGCCGAGCTTGTCGAACTTGTTGCTGCGGCTGAAGCCTTTCCAGTCGCGCTCGACGATGAAGGCGGTGATGCCGTGAGGGCCTTTTTCCAGGTCGGTCTTGGCGTAGATCACGTAGGTGTTGGCGTCCGGACCGTTGGTGATCCAGGTCTTGCTGCCGTTGAGCACGTACTTGTCGCCGCGTTTATCGGCACGCAGTTTCATCGACACCACGTCGGAACCGGCATTCGGTTCGCTCATGGCCAAAGCGCCGATGTGCTCGCCGCTGATCAGCTTCGGCAGGTATTTGGATTTCTGCTCGTGGTTGCCGTTACGGTTGATCTGGTTGACGCACAGGTTGGAGTGCGCGCCGTAGGACAACGCCACCGAAGCCGAGCCACGGCTGATTTCTTCCATGGCCACCACGTGGGCCAGGTAACCCAGGCCGGCGCCGCCGTACTCTTCCGGCACGGTAATGCCCAGCAGGCCCATGTCACCGAACTTGCGCCACAGGTCGGCGGGGAACAGGTTGTCGATGTCGATCTGAGCGGCGCGCGGGGCGATCTCCTTGGCGACGAAGGACTGAACCTGATCGCGCAGCATGTCGATGGTTTCACCGAGGGCAAAGTTCAGGGATGGATAGCTCATGGGTCACCTTTAGGCTTTTTTGTAGGACGGGGAGGGCCGTGATTGGGTTCTCACCTTTACGTTAACGTAAGCCTGTGACGAATGGCTGTCAATCACCCTTTACGTTAACGTCAACTTGGGTGATTCTGTAGGAGCGAGCTTTCTCGCGAAGGACGTCAACGATAACCCGTGTTGTCTGGATAAACGCGGTGCCTTGACGTTCTTCGCGAGAAAGCTCGCTCCTACAAAATAAAGACAATAGGGGTCGTCATGGATCAACCCAGTGCAAGCCCGCAACGCAGTTACACCCGTGGTTCCCAGGACAAAGCCTTGCTGGCGATGACCATCGGCCAGGCGTTCGACAACACGGTTGCGCAGTACCCGGACGGGGAGGCGCTTGTGGTGCGCCATCAACAGCTGCGTTATACCTGGCGGCAATTGGCCGAGGCCGCGGACCTGCACGCCAGGGCACTGCTGGCGCTGGGGCTGCAAGCCGGGGACCGCCTCGGCATCTGGGCGCCGAACTGTGCGCAGTGGTGCATCAGCCAAATTGCCACCGCGAAAATCGGCGTGATCCTGGTCAACATCAATCCGGCGTATCGCAGTTCCGAACTCGAATACGTGTTGAAGCAATCCGGCTGCCAATGGCTGGTGTGTGCCGGGGCCTTCAAGACCTCGAACTATCACGCCATGGTGCAGGGCCTGGTGCCGGAACTGGCAGAGCAGTCCATCGGCAAATTGCTCAGCGAGCGGTTGCCGGAGTTGCGCGGCGTGATCAGCCTGGATGTGCAGCCGCCCAGCGGTTTCCTCCCGTGGTCGCAACTGACGGATCTGGCTGGCAGCGTGTCTCCTGAACAATTGCGCGAACGTCAGGAAAGCCTGCATTTCGATCAGGCGGTGAACATCCAGTACACCTCTGGCACCACCGGTTTTCCCAAGGGCGCGACCCTCAGTCACTACAACATTCTCAACAACGGTTACATGGTTGGCGAAAGCCTGGGCTTGACGGCGGTCGATCGCCTGGTGATCCCGGTGCCGCTGTATCACTGCTTCGGCATGGTCATGGGCAATCTTGGCTGCATCACCCATGGCAGTACGATGATTTACCCGAACGACGCGTTCGATCCGTTGCTGACCCTGGGCACCGTGGCCGAAGAAAAGGCCACCGCGCTGTACGGCGTACCGACCATGTTCATCGCCATGCTCGATCAACCTCAGCGTGCCGGGTTCGACCTGTCGAGCCTGCGCACCGGGATCATGGCGGGCGCAACCTGTCCTATCGAGGTGATGCGCCGGGTCATCAGCGAAATGCACATGAGCGAAGTGCAGATTGCCTACGGCATGACGGAAACCAGTCCGGTGTCGTTGCAGACCGGTCCTTCAGACGACCTGGAACTGCGCGTGACCACCGTCGGCCGCACCCAGCCGCAACTGGAAAGCAAGATCATCGACGAAGCGGGCAACCTGGTGCCGCGTGGCACCATCGGTGAGCTATGCACCCGCGGTTACAGCGTGATGCTCGGCTATTGGAACAACCCTGAAGGCACGGCGGACGCCATCGATCAGGCTGGGTGGATGCATACCGGTGACCTGGCGAGCATGAACGACGAGGGTTACGTGTGCATTGCCGGGCGCAACAAGGACATGATCATCCGTGGTGGTGAGAATATTTACCCGCGGGAGCTGGAAGAATTTTTCTTCACTCATCCGGCCGTTGCGGACGTGCAGGTGATCGGCATTCCCTGCTCGCGCTACGGCGAAGAGATCGTCGCCTGGATCAAGTTTCACCCCGGTCACGGCGCCACCGAGCAAGAGCTGCAAGCCTGGTGCAAGGAGCGCATCGCGCACTTCAAGACGCCGCGTTACTTCAAGTTCGTCGAGGAGTTTCCGATGACGGTGACTGGCAAGATCCAGAAATTCCGGATGCGCGAGATCAGTATCGAGGAGTTGCGCGAAAAGCAGGAATGAAGAGGAAACCTGTGGGAGCGAGCTTGCTCGCGATGAGGGTGTGACATTCAACATTTGTGCTGACTGATCCACCGCCATCGCGAGCAAGCTCGCTCCCACAGTGTCTTGAAGAGTTTTCAGAATCGCAGACAGCACAAAGGGGAGCCGAAGCTCCCCTTTAATTTTCGTTGCGCGTGCTCTTTTTTTATTATTGAGGGTCGGTCTGTTTTTGTTTTTGGCAACCGTTGCCCTTTACCGCTGTTTTTGGCGATCCCCATTCGGGATCAAGAGCAAACGTATTTTTTTGAGCGCTGATCTACTTTCTCGCTAAGCGATCCAACCAGTTCGGGAGCTACCTGAAGGTAGTTTTATTATTCTCTGCCCGGTTGCGGGTAACTCCGAAAAGCACCCTGAAAAGCACATCTTCTCCAAAAAAATCTGTTAGCTGCGTCTCTGCCGTGTTGTTTTTGTTATGTCAGAGTCGTTACGTCTTGTTTTTATTAGGTTTGCTGCAATTTTTTTATTCTTGTTATGCGATAGATAGAGCAGGAGGCGTGCCAACTTTATAAAAGCCTTTAAAATCAATGGTTTGAAAATTTGTAGGGTTTTGCGCCTCAGGCAAAACCCTACATGTTGTTTCCGTGTTACTCGCTTGCGCCCACGTTTGAGTCCGTGCGGTAACACCCGGACACACTCAGCGCACTCACTGTGCGCTGCGGGCCTTGGCCACGCGGGAGCCGGTAGGGCGACCCAACACCGTGCAAATCTGCTGGCCGGCGAGCATCAAGGCGTCGAGGTCGATTCCGGTGTCGATGCCCAGGCCGTTGAGCAGGTAAACCACGTCTTCGGTGGCGACGTTACCGCTGGCACCCTTGGCGTAGGGGCAGCCGCCGAGACCTGCGATGGAGCTGTCGAACACCGAGATGCCTTCCAGCAAGCTGGCGTAGATGTTGGCCACAGCCTGACCGTAGGTGTCGTGGAAGTGCCCGGCGAGTTTCTCCCGGGGCACCTCCTTCGATACCACTTCAAACATCTTGCGGGTTGCGCCAGCGGTGCCGGTGCCGATGGTGTCCCCCAGCGAGACCTCATAGCAGCCCATGGCATACAGCTCGCGGGCGACCAGGGCGACCTGCTCCGGGGCGACATGACCTTCATAGGGGCAGCCCAGCACGCAGGACACATACCCGCGCACAGTCACCCCATGTTGTCTGGCGGCGTCCATGATCGGCCCGAAACGCTCCAGGCTTTCGCTGATCGAGCAATTGATGTTGCGCCGGGAAAACGCTTCGGACGCCGCCGCGAACACGGCCACTTCCTTGACCCCGGCGGCGAGGGCATCTTCGAAACCGCGCAGGTTGGGGGCGAGCGCGCCGTAGACCACGCCCGGTTTGCGCTGGATCTGCGCGAAGACCTCGGCAGAACCGGCCATCTGCGGCACCCACTTGGGCGAAACGAAACTGCCGACTTCGATATAGCCGAGCCCGGCTGCGGTCAGTGCGTCGACCAGTTGCACCTTATCGGTAACACTGATGGGTTGGGCTTCATTTTGCAGGCCGTCGCGTGGACCGACTTCGACAATGCGTACGTGGGTGGGGAGGGGCATGGGGTTCGACCTGTGCTGATTGTTCGGAGAACCCTGTAGGAGCGAGCCTGCTCGCGATGGGCTCCCAGGCACCGTGTTTATCCAGCAAACACGGGTTATCGTTAACGACCATCGCGAGCAGGCTCGCTCCTACAAGGGGTCGGGTTTACTGAATGACTTCCTGGCTTTTGAGCGTCTGCTCCAGCGCCTGCACGCAGCGCTCTTCGGCGGTATCGAGTTCCAGTTTCATCTGTTCGATGTCCAGCATTTGCTGTTCAAGCTGCTCCCGGCGCTCACTGATTTTCGCCAGCATGCTGTGCAACTGTTTGGTGTTACCGCTGGACGGATCGTAGAGCTCGATCAGCTCGCGGCATTCAGCCAGGGAGAAACCGATGCGCTTGCCCCGCAGGATCAGCTTCAGGCTGACCTTGTCGCGGGGCGAGTAAATGCGTTCCTGGCCACGGCGCTCGGGGCTGAGCAGGCCTTGCTCTTCATAAAAGCGAATGGCACGGGTGGTGATGTCGAGCTCGCGGGCGAGATCGGAAATGCTGTAGGTCTGGCTGCTCATGGACGCGCTCGCAAAAGGTCATGGCGCTAAGCTAATGGCAGGTTGACGTTTACGTCAAGGGGCAGGTCTTTCCGGTGTGGAGAAGGGCCTCATCGCGAGCAAGCTCGCTCCCACAGGGATCTGTGTCGGACACAAGTATTGTGTTCACTGGATACCTACTGTGGGAGCGAGCTTGCTCGCGATGGGGGCACCTCGGTATCAAGCCCTACACCTTCTCGAGCTTTTTCTCCTGCGCCGTCACCTGCTGGCACAACTCGATCATCTGCTCGCGCATCCAACGGTTCGCCGGGTCCTGGTCAGTGCTTTCGTGCCAGTAGAGGTGGGTTTCCACCGGCGGTACATCGTTGACCGGCAGATAAAAGGCGTGCAAATCGTTACGACGGGCGAAGCGTTCCGGTACGGTCATGACCATGTCGGTCTGCTGCAACACTTGCGAGGCCATCAGGTAATGCTGGGAGCGCAGGGCGATCTTGCGCTGGATGCCCATCTTGCCCAGCGCCAGGTCGACATAGCCGAGGCCGCTGCGACGACTGGAAATATGGATGTGGGTCAGGCTCAGGTAATCGTCCAGTGTGAGTTTTTCCTTGCCCGCCAGCGGATGCCCCTTGCGCATGGCGCACACGTAGCGGTCCTCCATCAACTTGACGTGACGCACCTGCGGGTCGGTGTTGAGCGGCGCATCCACCGCGAAGTCGAGGCGACCGGCGGCCAGTTCCTTGGTGGTTTCGCGACGTTTGGACAGGAAGCTTTCGATGATCACCGCCGGTGCCAGGCGGCGCAGGCGCTGGAACAGCGGCGGCAGGATCACCGCTTCGGTCAGGTCGGTCATGCTGATGCGATAGGTCTTGACCGCTTGCTGCGGGTTGAAAATGCGGCTTTCCTGCACCGACACGCGCAGCAGCGAGAGCGCGTTGCGCACCGGGCCGATGATGTTCTGTGCCATGGGCGTGGGCACCATGCCCTGGGCGGTGCGCACGAACAACGGGTCGTTGAAGGTCTCGCGCAACCGGGCCAGAGCGTTCGACACCGCTGGCTGGGTAATGCCCACAATCTGCCCGGCGCGGGTCAGGTTGGCTTCGGTGTAGATCGCGTCGAAGACGATGAAAAGGTTGAGATCGACCTTGCTCAGATTCATTACGCGGCTCTCTTATTGTGTGGGCGGGCTGACCGTGACGATCAGTCGATCATATATCGGTGATGAATGTTTATACACGCCGAGAATAGGCTAGGTAAATTATCAACGCTGTTCTAGCATCGATACATGACCTAAAACAACCTCCCCCAAGAAGGTATCTCGCTCATGGATTTCGCTTATTCGCCCAAGGTTCAGGAACTGCGTGAGCGCGTAACAGCGTTCATGGACACCTACGTCTATCCCGCCGAAGCCGTGTTCGAGCGCCAGGTCGCCGAGGGCGATCGCTGGCAGCCGACGGCGATCATGGAAGAACTCAAACTCAAGGCCAAGGCCGAAGGCCTGTGGAATTTGTTTCTGCCTGAGTCCGAACTGGGTGCCGGCCTGACCAACCTCGAATACGCGCCACTGGCGGAAATCATGGGCCGCTCGCTGCTGGGGCCAGAACCGTTCAACTGCTCGGCACCGGACACCGGCAACATGGAAGTGCTGGTGCGCTACGCCAACGAAGAGCAGAAACAACGTTGGCTCGAACCGCTGCTGCGGGGCGAGATCCGCTCGGCGTTCGCCATGACCGAACCGGATGTCGCGTCCTCCGACGCCACCAACATGGCCGCCCGTGCCGTGCGCGATGGCGACGAGTGGGTGATCAACGGCAAGAAATGGTGGACCTCGGGTGCTTGCGACCCGCGCTGCAAAATCCTGATTTTCATGGGGCTGAGCAATCCGGACGCGCCACGTCACGCCCAGCACTCGATGATTCTGGTGCCGGTGGATGCGCCCGGTGTGAAGATCGTGCGTCCACTACCGGTGTTCGGTTACGACGATGCACCTCATGGGCACGCCGAAGTGCATTTCGAAAACGTGCGGGTGCCCTACGAAAACGTCCTGCTGGGCGAAGGGCGCGGCTTCGAAATTGCTCAAGGTCGCCTTGGCCCTGGCCGGATTCACCATTGCATGCGTTCGATCGGCATGGCCGAGCGCGCCCTGGAGCTGATGTGCAAGCGCTCGGTGAACCGCACAGCGTTCGGCAAGCCTCTGGCACGCCTGGGCGGCAACATCGACAAGATCGCCGACTCGCGGATGGAAATCGACATGGCACGCCTGCTGACGTTGAAAGCGGCGTACATGATGGACACCGTCGGCAACAAAGTGGCGAAAAGCGAGATCGCGCAGATCAAGGTCGTCGCGCCAAACGTGGCATTGCGGGTGATCGACCGGGCGATCCAGATCCATGGCGGGGCAGGGGTTTCCAACGATTTCCCGCTGGCCTACATGTATGCAATGCAACGCACCCTGCGCCTGGCCGACGGCCCGGACGAAGTGCACCGTGCGGCAATCGGCAAGTTCGAAATCGGCAAATATGTGCCGAAAGAGATGATGCGTAGCGGGCAATAAGACCGCAAAGAATTTGTGGGCCGTGAGTATTTGTGGCGAGGGGGCAAGCCCCCTCGCCACATTTGTTCGCATTTCAGTTCAATACACCCAAACCTCAACCCGCCGATTCTTGATCCTTCCCTCATCGGCGCTATTAGCCGCCACCGGCATTTCGGCACCGAATCCGCGAATCTCGCGAAACACCACGCCGCTCTTCACCAACTCCCGCCGTACCGCCATGGCCCGCAGCTTCGACAACAGATCGGCGCGCGCCGGGTCGCTCTTGGCATCGCCAAACCCCACCAGCGTCACTTGCCCAGCCGTTTTGTCGTGCTGCCTTATATAGTCGAGCACCCGCCACAGGTCTTGTCGGGCCTTGTTGTCCAGGGTGGCGCTGCCTTCCTCGAAACGGAAGTTCACCGACAACCGTTGAGCATGTCTGCTTAGCGCCTGATAACCCTCTGGCATCAACGCATTGGGGGTAACGGCCATGGCCTGGACGGTTTGGGCAATAAAACCGTTGGCGGCCACAATGGCCTGACCCTTAGTGCTTTGGGCAAACGCCACCAGGGCGTTGGCCCAGGGATTTTTCCCGTTGGGTGGCAGATAGAAGAACAGCCGACGGGACAGCGGATAATCTTCCGTGGCAATCAGGCTGTTGAGCGGCGGCATGGCTTGCGATTGACCGTCGACAATGGCCACGGCTTTAGCCTGGCGCACGTAGGGCAAACCGATGAAACCGATGCCATGCGGGTCAGCGCTGACCGCATCGGACAGTTGTTCGCTGGACTCGAAGCGCTTCGCCGCACTGCCGAGGGTTTTCCCGTGGCCGCTGAGGACCAGTTCCTTGAAGGTGTCGTAGGTCCCGGACTGATCATCCCGTGCATACAGATGAATCGGCCCGCCGCGACCGCCAATGTCTTCCCAGCTCTTCACCTCGCCACTGAAAATGCGCGCCAGTTGCACGGTGTCGAGTTGGTTCAGCGGATTGTCCGGATGAAGGATGATCGCCAGGCCATCGATGGCAATGACCTGTTCGGCGCTCGGGCTTTTCAGGTCACCGAGCGATTGCAGGCTGGCCAGTTCGCTGTCCTTGATCGGGCGCGACGAGGCGGCCAGATCGGCGCTGGCTGCTTTGAGTGCAGTGAAACCGGTGCTGGAGCCATGGGCCGCTACCTCCACCACGACCCGACGGCCCTGAACGGTTTCGCCGACGATGCGCAGTTCGTTGGCGGTGTCCGGGGTTTCACGGCGGATCTTGCGCAGGCCCTGTTCACTCAACAGACCCTCGACCAGTGCCGGCCCCAATGCCGCACCGATGGTGTTGGAACCCTGAATCCGCAGCGCCGGGCCGTGTTCGGGTGTCGGCAAGTCGCCGGCCGAGGCCGCCTGCGGCAAGCCCGTGCACAGCATCAACAGGAACAACACGCGCAGCATCATGCCGGCACCATATAAAGCCAAAGGAGGTGTCGGGAGATTAAGTCAGTAAGGTTTCCGAAAAATGACAAATTGCAGTGGTGGTCCCCTGTGGGAGCGAGCTTGCTCGCGATGGGGCCTTTACATTCAATATCGATGTTGAATGTAAGACTACTATCGCGAGCAAGCTCGCTCCCACAGGGGATTGTGGTTGGTCCTGAATCAGCTCAACTCAAGCCAGATCGGCGCATGGTCCGAAGGTTTTTCCATGCCTCGCAGTTCATAGTCCACACCGGCGGCCTTCACCCGTGGCAACAGGCCGTGGGAGGCGAGGATCAGGTCGATGCGCAGGCCACGTTTGGGCTCGTCTTCGAAGCCACGGCTGCGATAGTCGAACCAGCTGAAGGTGTCGGTCACGTCCGGGTTCAAGTGACGGAAACTGTCGACCAGGCCCCAGTTTTTCAGGCGGGCCATCCACTCGCGCTCTTCCGGCAGGAAGCTGCACTTGCCGGTTTTCAGCCAGCGCTTCATGTTGTCCGGGCCGATGCCGATGTCGCAGTCTTCCGGGGAAATGTTCACATCGCCCATCACCACCAGCGGCTGGTCGTTCTTGAACTGGCTTTCCAGTAATTGCTGCAAATCGCCGTAGAAACGCTGCTTGGCCGGGAACTTGGTCGGGTGGTCGCGGCTTTCGCCCTGTGGGAAATAACCGTTCATGATGGTCACCGGCACGCCGTTGGCGTCGGCGAAGGTGCCCCAAATGAAGCGTCGTTGGGCGTCTTCTTCGTCGGTGGCGAAACCTTTATGCAGGGCCAGCGGCTCCTGGCGCGAGAGCAGGGCGACGCCGTAATGGCCTTTTTGCCCGTGGAAGTACACGTGATAACCCAGGGCCTGCACCTCGGCCAGCGGGAACTGTTCGTCGTGGACCTTGGTTTCCTGCAAGCCGATCACATCGGGCTGGTGCTTTTCGATCAGCGCCGCCAGCTGATGGGGACGGGCGCGCAGCCCGTTGATGTTGAAGGAGACGATCTTCATGGTCGGCAGTCCTGGCAAAAGGGCGATGCTAGCTGACATGTGGGAATCGGGCCAGTGTGGGGTGAGGGGATTCGGTTTTGCCTGTCAGCTTTGCGTCGATAGTGATGGCCTCATCGCGAGCAAGCTCGCTCCCACAAAAGCAAAGGCGGTTTCATTGCCTACACTGATTGCGGATCTGTAAGGAACTGTGTCAGCGCCAACAGGCTCGTAACAACAAGAGCGCAGCCACCCGAGCTGTGCCGGGGAGATCAACCGTCATGCCCGAAACCTCGACCGCCATCGCCGATATTCACATGCTCGACAGCGGCTACGGCCGCGAAGCGCGTTCGTTGCTGTACCAGGCTTATCGACACGAGCCGACCTTCGGTTATCTGTTCGAAGCCGAGCGCCCCGGCTACGAACAGCGGGTTCGCGCCACCGTGCGCGAGTTGGTGACCCAGCACTTTTTTCAGGACCTGCCGGCCATCGGCCTGCTGGTCAACGACCGCCTGATCGGTATCGCCCTGATCGCACCGCCGCAACGTCGCCTCGGCGTCACCGAAAGTTGGGCCTGGCGCCTGCGCATGGTGCTCAGTACGGGATTTCGCTGCACCCGTCGCTACCTCGAGTATCACGCTGCCGTGGAAGCCTGTGTGCCAAACGACTCGGTGCACGTCCTGCCGTTGCTGGGGGTTCATCCGCAGTTCCAGGGAAAACATTTCGGTGAACAACTATTGCAAGCCGTGCACAACTGGTGCGCAGTGGATGAAAATTCACAGGGCGTGATCCTCGATACAGGGAACCCTCGCTACCTGGAGTTCTATAAGCGCCAGGGCTATCAGGAAATCGGTGAAGTTGCCGTAGGACCGATTCGCGAGCACGTGTTTTTTCACCCAAATCCCCAGGTGTTACATACTGCAACCGCTTGAACGGCGAACTTTCTTTGCATGTCAGGCTCTATCACGCTTCCATGTTCATGATCCATGCTCGTGATAGCATCCGCGCCTATGAAGTTTCCAGGAAGAATTACCAGCGGTGTGCTGATGCTGATGACCAGCTGCGCAGCGCTGGCACAAAGCGAATTGGATGTACGGATCAAACCGTCCAATGACGAGCTGAAAGCCAATATCGAAGGCTATATCGGCAGCCTCGGCGATCGCGATGAAGAAGCGTTGCTGCGCTTCAGCCGTGGCGCCGAAGAACAGGCGCGCAAGGCCGCCCAGGCCTTGGGCTATTATCAGCCGCACATCGACAGTGAAGTGAAGGGCGGCGAAAAGCCGCGCCTGGTGTTGACGGTCGACCCCGGCGAGCCGGTGCACTTGCGCAACGTCACGGTACGTGTCGACGGTCCGGCAGCCTCCCTCAAGTCCTTTCGAATTCCCAAAAGCGACGCGCTCAAGCCCGGCGCCGTGCTCAACCATGGGCATTACGAGGACGCCAAGCGCCTGATCCAGAATCAGGCTTCGCGTTATGGCTTTTTCAGCGGCCGTTTCACCCGTTCAAAACTGTCGGTCGACCCCCGTGCCGGCGTCGCCGATATCGAATTGATCTATGAAAGCGGTCCGCGCTATACCTTGGGCAAGGTCAGTTTCGAGGGCGATACGCCGTTCGATGACGAGTTGCTGCAACGCATGGTGCCGTTCAAGACCGGCACGCCGTATGACTCGGAACTGATCGCCGAACTCAACCAGAACCTGCAATCGAGCGGCTACTTCGAAGGCGTGCGCGTGGACGCGGCACCCACGGCGTCCAGGGACGAGGCGATCCCGGTGGACGTCAAGCTCGAAACCCGCAAGCCGCGGACCATGGGCCTGGGCCTGGGTTTCTCCACCGACGTCGGCCCGCGGGCCAAGGCCAACTGGACCCGGCACTGGGTCAACGCGCAAGGGCACAGTTATGGCTGGGAAACCGAAGTCTCGGCACCTCGGCAAAACGTCGGGCTGTTCTACGACATTCCGCTGGACCCGCCACTGACCGACAAACTGCGTTTTGCCGGTGGCTACCAGAATGAAGAAATCGCCGATAAGGACAGCCACAGCAAGCTGCTGACCCTCGGCCCCGAGTGGCACAGCAAACTGCCCAGCGGCTGGCAACGGGTGGTATCGCTGAAGTGGCAGCGCGAGGATTACCAACTGGGCGACGACTCGGGACTCAGTACCTTGCTGATGCCCGGTGTGAGCTATTCGTACCTCAAAAGCGACAACCGCATCGACCCGCACAACGGTTACCGCCTGCAATTCGAATCCAAAGTGGCCAAGGAAGGTCTGGGTTCCGACAGCAACGTGCTCTACGGCACGGCATTGGTCAAAGGCCTGACCACGGTGTTCGATAAACACCGCCTCCTCGGGCGGGTGCAGGTCGGCGGCAGTGCCACCAACGGTTTCAAATCGGTGCCGCCATCGCTGCGCTTCTTCGCCGGTGGCGACCAGAGCGTGCGTGGCTACGACTATCAGAGCCTGTCCCCGGAAAACTCCGACGGCGACCGCATCGGTGGCCGCTACATGGTCGCCGCCAGCGCGGAGTATCAGTATTCCATCGCGGAAAAATGGCGGATCGCGACCTTTGTCGATCAGGGCAACTCCTTCAACACGCTCGAACTGCCGAACCTCAAGACCGGCGTCGGTATCGGCGTGCGCTGGGTATCGCCGGTGGGGCCGATCCGCCTCGACCTGGCCCATGCGCTGGACGACGATGGCGGTATTCGACTGCACTTTTCCATGGGGCCTGAGCTGTGAAGCGTGGTTTGAAAGCAACACTGCTGACGATGGTGGCGCTGGTGGCAGTGGTTGTCCTGACGCTGGCCACGGTGCTGGGCACGGCGACGGGCAGCCGCTGGGCATTGGGTTTCGTGCCGGGCTTGACCCTGGAAAACTTCCAGGGCCGGCTGGGCGGGCAGTGGAGTGCCGACCGGGTGCTATGGCAGCAGGACAGCAACCGGGTTGAACTGAGCAAGGTGATTTTCGCCTGGTCGCCGTTGTGCCTGACCCGCATGACCCTGTGCATCGAGCAATTGCAGGCCGATCAGGTCAGCCTGACGTTCCCGCCGGGTGCCGAAGAGCCAGAAAGCGGCCCGATCACGCTCCCGGAGCTGAAGTTACCGTTGGCCCTCGAACTGGGGGAGATCAAGGTCGGCAGCCTGTTGTTCAACGGCAGCGAAGAACTCAAGGGCTTGCAACTGGCGGCGCACTGGACGACGGCCGGTTTGAAGATCGACGCGGTGTCGTTGCAGCGCGATGACCTGAGCCTGAACCTGTCCGGCCTGTTGCAGCCCTCCGGCAACTGGCCCCTCAGCGCCTCCGGCAAGGTGACCCTGTTGTCGACGCCTGAGCCGCTGGCGCTGGCGCTGAAAGTCGACGGCGACCTGCTCAAGACCCTGAACCTGAAAGCCGACAGCAGCGGTTACCTCAACGGGCAACTGACCGGCGAACTGCAACCGCTGGTGGAAAACCTGCCGGCCAAGGTGCGGATCACCGCCGATGGCTTCAAGCCCAGTGCCGATCTGCCGGACACCCTGCAACTCAATCAGCTTGAACTCACGGGGGCAGGCGACTTGAAGAACGGCTACGCGCTGCTCGGCAAAGCCACGCTGCCCGCCGAGCAAGGGCCCGTCACCCTGGCGCTGCAAGGCAAGGTCGACGCCAAGGGCGCGCAGATCGCCGCGCTGGACCTGACCGCCAACGACAAGCAAAGCCTCAAGCTCACCGGACAGCTGGATTGGAGCAAGGGCTTGAGCGCCGAGGCGAAGATCGACTGGCTGGATTTCCCGTGGCACAGGCTCTATCCGCTCATCGACGAACCGCAGGTAGCGCTTCGCACGTTCACCGGCGAAGTCTCTTACACCGACGGCAAGTACCTCGGGCATTTCGCCGCGGCGGCGGATGGTCCGGCCGGCGCCTTCACCCTGGCCAGCCCTTTCGCGGGCGACCTGACGAAAATCTACCTGCAACAGATTCAACTCCAGGCCGGGCAGGGCAAGGCTGAAGGGCACCTGAACCTGCAATTTGCCGACGGCATTGCCTGGGACACCGCGCTGGACCTGTCGGCGATCAACCCGGCGTACTGGGTCGCGGAGCTGCCGGGCACACTGGCCGGGCCGTTGCGCAGCACGGGCGAGATGAAGAACGAGGTGCTCAGCCTCAACGCCGACCTGGACCTCAAGGGCAAACTGCGCGGTCAGCCGGCGGTGATCCAGGCCAAGGCCGATGGCCGTGGCGAGCAATGGAACCTCAATACCCTGCAAGTTCGCCTCGGCGACAACAGCATCAGCGGCAAAGGCAGCCTGCAACAGAAACTCGCCGGCCAGATCGATCTCAAGTTGCCGCGCCTGGCCCAGCTCTGGCCGCAACTGCGGGGCCAGCTCAATGGCCGCGTGGATGTCGCCGGCACACTCAAGGCGCCCCAAGGCAAGCTTGACCTGCAAGGTTCGCAACTGGCTTTCCAGGACAATCGCCTGCAAAGCCTGAACCTGGACGCCACGCTGGACAGTGCGCAACGGGCGAAAGTCGACCTCAAGGGCAGCGGCATCCGGGCCGGTGACACTTCACTGGGAACCCTGACCGCCAGCGGCCAGGGCGATATCAAGAACCAGAAGCTGAACCTCGATCTGCAAGGGCCGAAGCTGAAACTGGCGCTGGGTCTGGACGGTGCGCTGGACAAAGGCAATTGGCGCGGACGCCTGGCCAGCGGTGATATCCAGGCCGGTGGCCAGGACTGGAAGCTGCAAGGGCCAGCGAAACTCGAACGTCTGGCGGACGGCAAAATCACCTTTGGCGCCCATTGCTGGGCCTCCGGCCAGGCCAGCCTCTGCGGTGAAGACGCGCGCCTGATGCCCGAGCCGAAGCTGCGTTATCACCTCAAGCAATTCCCGATCGACAGCCTCGCGCAGTGGTTGCCGAAGGATTTCGCCTGGCAGGGCCGGCTCAACGCCGACCTGCAACTGGACCTGCCGGCCAGTGGCCCGAACGGCCAGGTCAGCGTCGATGCCGGCGGCGGCACGTTGCGCATCAAGGACAAGGATCAGTGGCTGGACTTCCCGTACCAGACCCTGAAACTCACCAGCAAACTCACGCCCAAGCGCATCGACACCGAGCTCAACTTCGTCGGTGGCAAACTCGGCGAGCTGATGGTGCAGGCGCAGCTCAATCCGTTGCCGAAGAACAAACCGTTGAGCGGCTCGTTCCGCTTGAGCGGGCTGGACCTGTCGGTGGCGCGACCGTTCGTGCCGATGGTCGAGAAACTGACCGGGCGCTTGAATGGCAGCGGCACGATTTCCGGTGGGCTGCTGGCACCGCAGGTCAATGGCAGCCTGCAACTCAGCGACGGTCAGATCTCCGGTCCTGAATTACCAATGGAGCTGAAAAATCTGCACCTCCAGGCGCTCATCGCCGGTGAAAGCGTGCAACTGAACGGTGGCTGGGACAGCGGCAAGGCCGGGCATGGCAGCCTGAACGGCAACGTCGCGTGGGGCCAGGCGCTGGTGGTGGATCTGGCGCTCAAGGGTTCGCAGTTGCCAGTCACCGTCGAGCCTTACGCCAAGCTGGAAGTCGCGCCTGACCTGAAAATCTCGATGAAGGGCGATGAGTTGGCCATCGCCGGCAAAGTGCTGGTGCCCAGGGGCGACATCACCATTCGTGAATTGCCGCCATCGACGGTCAAGGTCTCCGATGACACGGTGATCGTCGGTCAGCAGACCGAGGAGGGCAAGCCGCCGCTGGCAATGAAAATGGACATCGAAGTGCTGGTCGGTGAGGACAAGCTGAGCTTTGCAGGATTTGGCCTGACCGCGAATGTGCAGGGGCATGTGCACATCGGCGACAACATGGACACCCGTGGCGAGCTGTGGCTCAACGATGGGCGATATCGCGCCTACGGCCAGCGGCTATCGGTGCGCCGGGCACGCTTGCTGTTCGCAGGTCCCATCGATCAGCCGTACCTGGACATCGAAGCCATTCGCAAGACCGACGACATCATCGCCGGCATTCGTTTGAGTGGCAGCGCCGAGCAGCCGACCACGCAGATCTTTTCCGAACCGGCCATGAGCCAGGAGCAGGCCCTGTCCTATCTGGTGCTCGGGCGTCCGCTGAGCAGCAATGGCGAAGACAACAACATGCTCGCCCAGGCGGCCCTCGGGTTGGGCTTGATGGGTAGCTCCGGGGTGACCAGCGGCATCGCCAAGAACCTGGGCATCCAGGACTTCCAGCTGGACACCCAGGGCAGTGGCGATGCCACCAGTGTGGTGGCCAGCGGCAATATTTCCGAGAAGCTCAGCCTGCGCTATGGCGTCGGCGTGTTCGAACCGGCCAACACCATTGCCCTGCGCTACAAGCTGAGCAAGAGGGTCTACCTCGAAGCCGCCGGCGGCGTGGCCAGTTCGCTGGACATCTTCTACAAGCGGGATTTCTAGGCCTGCGTTTTCGTTAAAACCGAGTCGCCCCCATCGCGAGCAGGCTCGCTCCTACAAGGTCCAGTGCGATCCCTTTGGGAGCGAGCTTGCTCGCGATGGCGTCAGTGTGGCCGCAACAAATTCCGACGCCATTGATCAGCTATTTACCAAGCATGCTAACTATTGCGTTGACATTCGCTGCCTAGGCAGTAACATCTTGACATACATTCACTGCCTAGGCAGCTAATTGGTGGTCAGATGAAACATTTCTCCCCGGAAGATTTCCAGAATTGCCATCTCGGCCTGTTGCTCGGGCGTGCCGCGCTGCTCAAGGACCGGATCATCGACACCCACATGGAACCCCACGGCATCACCGCCGCGCAGTTCAAGGTGTTGATCATCATCGCCCAGTACGGCGTCGATTCGCCGGGCGAGTTGTGCCGGCACCTGTCCCTGGACAGCGGCTCGATGACGCGCATGCTCGATCGTCTGGAACAGAAAGGTTTCCTTGCCCGCCAACGCTCCGAGGCAGATCGCCGCCAGGTGCAGCTTGTGCTCACGGAAGAAGGGCAGAAGCTCGCCGGGCGGTTGCCGCATATCGGCGCCGAAGCCATGAATGAACTGGCCGGTGCCATCACTCCGGAAGAACTGAAAACCCTGGAGTTGATCCTGAAGAAAATTTTGGTGGCAGCCGGTGACGCGATCACCCTGCTGCGGGTAGGTGACAAATGAGCAGTAACCCCTTGCGTACCGGCTTGAGCCTGGTGCTGTTGGCCATGAGCGTCGCCGGTTGCGCCAGTTACAGCGGCCTGAAAACCGAAGGCGTCAGCCTCGACGCGAAGACCCTCAAGGCGGGGCAATCTCTCAGCGGTGTGACGTTGTCCCCCGCGGCCTGGCCAAAAAGCGACTGGTGGAAAAGCCTCGGCGACCCGCAACTCGATGACCTGATCCGCGAGGCCCTGCGCGACAGCCCGGACATGCAGATCGCCGATGCCCGTGCCCATCAGGCCAGCGCCGCAGCCTACGCCGCCGACGCTGCGCGGATGCCGACCCTGGATGCCAGCGCTGGTATCAGCCGCTCGCGCCTGGCCCGGGACCAGGACCCGCTCGGGCAGGGTGACGCTTACGCCACCGTTCGCAACATCAGCACCGGTTTCAACTACGACTTCGACCTGTGGGGCGGTCAACGCGATGCCTGGGAAGCGGCCCTCGGCCAGGCTCGCGCCGCCGAAGTCGACCAGCAGGCTGCGCAACTGACGCTGGCCGCCGATGTCGCCCGGGCCTATAGCGATCTCGGTCAGGCGCACATCGTCTACGACCTGTCCAACGAAGACCTCAAGCGCACCCGGCAAATGCTCGACCTCAGCCAGCGGCGCCTGACTGCCGGGATTGACAGCCAGTACCAGTTCCAGCAGACCGAAAGCCTGGAAGCCACTTCCCGGGCCAACCTGATCGACGCCGAAAAACGCTTGAACAGCGCGAAAATTGCCCTGGCCGTTCTGCTCGGCAAAGGCCCGGACCGCGGCAATGAAATTGCCCGCCCGAACATTCTTCAGTCGAGTGCGGTAGCGCTACCTTCGGTGCTGCCGGCCGAGTTGCTGGGGCGTCGCCCGGACCTGGTGGCCGCGCGCTGGCGGGTCGAAGCGGCGAGCAAAAGCATCGACGCCGGCAAGACCCGGTTCTATCCCAACCTGAACCTCAGCGCCGCCGCCGGTGCCGAATCCTTGCTGGGCGATGCGATGTTTGGTTCGGCCAGCCGCTTCTTCAACATTGCACCGACGATCTCTGTGCCGATCTTCGACGGTGGCCGCTTGCGCGCCGACCTCGATTCCCGCGACGCCGATTACGACCTCGCCGTGGCGCAGTACAACAAAAGCCTGGTCAAGGCGCTGGGGGATGTCAGTGACAGCGTCAACCAGCTGCGTGACATCGGCCGGCAGATCGCCGCCCAGCAGCACGCCACCGACATCGCCCAGGATTCCTACAACACCGTGGTCCAGCGTTACGGTTCCGGCATCGGCAACTACCTGGACGTGCTCAGCATCGAGCAGCAATTGCTCCAGGCCCAGCGCCAGCTGGCCAACCTGAATGCCGAGCAGATTGACCTGTCGATCCAACTGATGCAGGCGCTGGGCGGCGGTTTCCAGCCTGAGGCCATCGCCTCGGCCAACACCGCGCCAGCCACGCTGACCCACTAATTCAAGGTACTTGTCATGGCCACTGCCGATACAACTCAACCTCCTGAAAACACCCAGGGCAACCCCAATTCGGGCAAGCGCAAGTTCATGCTGCTGGTCCTGGCTGCCGTCGTCGTGCTCGGTTGCGCGGGTGTCTGGGCCTACCACGAGTTCTACGGGCGCTGGAGCGAAAGCACCGACGACGCCTATGTGAACGGCAACGTGGTGGAAATCACGCCGCTGGTCACCGGCACCGTGGTCAGCATCGGCGCCGATGATGGCGATCTGGTGCACGAAGGCCAGGTGCTGGTGAACTTCGACCCGAACGACGCCGAAATCGGTCTGCAAAATGCCCAGGCCAATCTGGCGCGTACCGTGCGTCAGGTGCGTGGCTTGTATAGCGATGTGGACGGCATGAAGGCCCAGGTCAACGCCCAGAAAGCCGAAGTGCAAAAGGCCCAGGACAACTTCAGCCGCCGCAAGAACCTCGCCGCCGGCGGGGCGATTTCCCAGGAAGAGCTGTCCCACGCCCGTGACGACCTGACCTCGGCGCAAAACGCCCTGGCCAATGCCGAACAAAAGCTCAAGACCACCAGCGCGCTGGTCGATGACACCGTGGTTTCATCGCACCCGGATGTGATGGCCGCCGCCGCGCAACTGCGCCAGGCCTACCTGAACAACGCCCGCAGCACCTTGATTGCGCCGGTGACCGGTTACGTGGCCAAGCGTTCTGTACAACTTGGCCAGCGCGTGCAACCGGGTACCGCGCTGATGGCGGTGATTCCCCTGGATCAGCTGTGGATCGACGCCAACTTCAAGGAAACCCAGTTGCGTGACATGCGCATCGGCCAACCGGTGCAGATCGAGACGGACCTGTATGGCAGCAGCGTCAAATACAGCGGCACCATCGACAGCCTCGGCGCCGGGACCGGCAGTGCGTTTGCCTTGCTGCCAGCGCAAAACGCCACCGGCAACTGGATCAAGATCGTGCAGCGCGTGCCGGTGCGAGTCCACGTCAACGCCGAGGAGCTGGCCAAACATCCGCTGCGGGTCGGCCTGTCGACCATGGTCGATGTGGACCTGCACGACCAGAGCGGGCCGGTGCTGGCGCAACAGCCGCCGCAGAAGGCTTCGTTCAGCACCAGCGTCTATGACCGTCAGCTGACCGAGGCCGACGCGATGATCACCCAGTTGATCCACGACAACAGCGCCGCGGTCAGCAAGACCGCACAACGCTGATATGCCATCACATCGACCCTGTGGGAGCGAGCTTGCTCGCGATAGCGGACTGACATTCAACATCAATGTCGACTGAACCAACGCTATCGCGAGCAAGCTCGCTCCCACAGGGTTAGCGGCGCTAGCCGAGTTTCAAAGGATTTGCGATGAGCAATAACGCGTCTTTCACACCGCCCAGCCTGTTGCTCAGCACCATCGGCCTGTCGCTGGCGACCTTCATGCAAGTGCTCGACACCACCATCGCCAACGTGGCGCTGCCGACGATTTCCGGCAACCTGGGCGTGAGTTCGGAGCAGGGCACCTGGGTCATCACCTCGTTCGCCGTGAGCAACGCCATCGCCTTGCCGCTGACCGGTTGGCTCAGTCGGCGTTTCGGCGAGGTGAAGCTGTTTGTCTGGGCGACACTGCTGTTCGTACTGGCTTCGTTCCTGTGCGGGATTTCCACCTCGATGCCGGAGCTGGTGGGCTTCCGGGTGCTGCAAGGGGTAGTGGCCGGGCCACTGTACCCGATGACCCAGACCCTGCTGATTGCGGTTTACCCCCCGGCGAAACGGGGGCTGGCGCTAGCGCTACTGGCGATGGTCACGGTGGTCGCGCCGATTGCCGGGCCGATCCTCGGCGGCTGGATCACCGACAGCTACAGCTGGCCGTGGATTTTCTTCATCAACGTGCCGATCGGCCTGTTCGCGGCATGGGTGGTCACCCAGCAGATGAAAAAGCGCCCGGTGGTCACCAGCCGCCAACCGATGGATTACGTCGGTCTGATCGCGCTGATCATTGGCGTCGGGGCTCTGCAGATCGTGCTCGACAAGGGCAATGATGCCGATTGGTTCGAATCCAGCTTCATCGTGATCGGCTCGGTGATTTCGGTGGTGGCCCTGGCGTTCTTCGTGATCTGGGAAATGACTGACGAACACCCGGTGGTCAACCTGCGCCTGTTCGCCCATCGCAATTTCCGCTACGGCACCATCGTGCTGATCCTGGGCTATGCCGGGTTCTTCGGGATCAACCTGATTTTGCCGCAGTGGCTGCAAACGCGGCTGGGTTATACCGCGACCTGGGCCGGTTTTGCCGTGGCCCCGCTGGGGATCCTGCCGGTGCTGCTGGCGCCGTTTGTCGGCAAGTACGCACCGAAATTCGACATGCGCCTGCTGGCGGGCGGGGCATTCCTGGCCATCGGCCTGAGCTGTTTCATGCGCGCAGGCTTCACCAATGAAGTGGACTTCCAGCACATCGCCATGGTGCAGTTGTTCATGGGGATCGGCGTAGCGCTGTTCTTCATGCCGACCCTGACCATCCTGCTCTCGGACCTGCCACCGAACCAGATTGCCGACGGTTCGGGGCTGGCGACGTTCTTGCGGACCTTGGGCGGCAGTTTCGCGGCGTCGTTGACCACCTGGATCTGGATTCGTCGGGCGGACCAGCACCACGCCTACCTGACCGAAAGCATCACCCCCTTCGATCCGGCGACCCGCGAAGCGCTGACCCACCTGGGCGGGGCAGGGGCCAAGGCCTATACGCAGCTGGACCAGATGGTGATCAGCCAGGCGTACATCATGTCCACGGTGGACTACTTCACCTTGCTGGGCTGGATGTTCGTGGGGTTGATACTGATTGTCTGGCTGGCAAAGCCGCCGTTTACGGCGAAGGCCGGGCCAGAGGCTTCCACGGGGCACTGACAAACACAGTGGAATCCATGTGGGAGCGAGCTTGCTCGCGATAGCGGTGGATCAGTCAACAAAGATGTTGGATGTTAATCCGCTATCGCGAGCAAGCTCGCTCCCACAGGGATCTCCTACAGCCTTCAGTTCGCGGGTGCTGCCAGTTGCGGTGGCGGAGTGAAATCAAACGGCGCCAGCGCAAACCCTTGCTCATCCACCTGCAATGCCCACCCTTGACGATCCCAATCCCCCAGCACAATGCGCCGGGCCGCTTGCTCGCCAAGCTGCAACTTGTGAATCGCGGGGCGGTGGGTGTGCCCGTGGATCAAGGTCTTCACGCCGAATTCCTGCATGATCCGCGGAATCTCTTCGGGCGTGACATCGACGATGTCATTGGCCTTCATCCGCGTTTGCGCACGGCTTTCACTGCGCAGTTTGCGCGCCAGCTTGTGCCGGGTGCGCAGCGGCAGATGCCGCAGGATGAACAGGGTGATCGGGTTGCGCAGGTAGCGACGCAGCTTCATATAGGCTTCGTCGCGGGTACAGAGGCTGTCGCCGTGCATCAGCAGCACCGGCTCGCCGTTGAACTGCACGACACTCGGATCCTTCAACAAGGTGCAGCCGGCTGCTTTGCAGAAGGCCTTGCCCAACATGAAGTCGCGATTGCCGTGCATCAGGAAAATGGCCGTGCCGCTGTCGCTCAATTCGCGCAGGGCCTGGCAGATGGAACGCTGGAAGGGTGTCATGGCGTCGTCGCCAATCCACACCTCGAAGAAGTCGCCCAGAATGTACAACGCACTCGCCGAGCGGGCGCGTCCGGCGAGCAAATCCAGAAACGCCCGGGTAATGTCCGGGCGCTCCTCTTCCAGATGTAAATCTGAAATCAGCAATATCACTCAATGATCTCGGCTTTCTCGATGATCACGTCGTCTGCCGGTACGTCCTGGTGGCCGGACTTGGAAGTGGTGGCCACGCCTTTGATCTTGTCGACAACGTCGGTGCCGGCGGTCACTTTACCGAATACCGCGTAGCCCCAGCCCTGAACGTTCTTGCCGCTGTGGTTCAGGAAGCTGTTGTCCGCCACGTTGATGAAGAACTGTGCGGAAGCCGAATGCGGCTCCATGGTGCGGGCCATGGCGACGGTGTATTTGTCGTTGGAAAGACCGTTGTCGGCTTCGTTCTGGATGCTTGGACGCTTGTCTTTCTTTTCTTTCATGCCTGGCTCGAAACCGCCGCCCTGGATCATGAAGTTACCGATGACACGGTGGAAAACGGTGTTTTCGTAGTGAC
Source organism: Pseudomonas sp. GW821-FHT12A04 (assembly GCF_058807755.1). Classification (NCBI taxonomy): domain Bacteria; kingdom Pseudomonadati; phylum Pseudomonadota; class Gammaproteobacteria; order Pseudomonadales; family Pseudomonadaceae; genus Pseudomonas; species Pseudomonas sp. GW821-FHT12A04. The sequence goes on along the minus strand of NZ_JBXAQZ010000010.1, from coordinate 162,148 downwards.
CGGCTTTAACGTACTCAACGAAGTTGGCCACGGTGATCGGGGCTTTGTCGGCGTTCAGTTCGAGGACGATGTCACCGAAGTTGGTAGTCAGTTTGACTTGGGTCATGATCGTTACTCACTAGAGGAATTCGTGGTGTTGGAACATCGCGTCCCGCCACCGGTTCAGCCTTTTTGGCCAAGGTGCGCAGTTTAGCGTGCCAGACGCGAATTTCGAGGCTGTTTTTTCATTTACGGCCTATTAAATGCGACGGTTTACAGAGTGCGCTCTGTCAGGTACTTGACGGCATCGGCTATGATAGCGGCTTTGTTTTGTCCGGCCTTCATTACGGCCACGCACTTGTACGTTCAAGGATCCTATGAGCAAGCCCACTGTCGACCCTACCTCGAATGCCAAGACCGGCCCTGCCGTGCCGGTCAACTTCCTGCGGCCGATCATCCAGGCAGACCTGGACTCGGGCAAGCACACGCAGATCGTCACCCGTTTTCCGCCTGAACCCAACGGCTACCTGCACATCGGCCACGCCAAGTCGATCTGTGTGAACTTCGGCCTGGCCCAGGAGTTCGGCGGCGTCACGCACCTGCGTTTCGACGACACCAACCCGGCCAAGGAAGACCAGGAATACATCGACGCGATCGAAAGCGACGTCAAATGGCTGGGCTTCGAATGGTCCGGTGAAGTGCGCTACGCCTCGCAGTATTTCGACCAGTTGCATGACTGGGCGGTGGAGTTGATCAAGTCCGGCAATGCCTACGTCGACGACCTGACCCCGGAACAAGCCAAGGAATACCGCGGCAGCCTGACCGAGCCGGGCAAGAACAGCCCGTTCCGCGACCGCAGCGTCGAAGAGAACCTGGACCTGTTCGCCCGCATGAAAGCCGGCGAGTTCAAGGACGGCGCACGGGTGCTGCGGGCCAAGATCGACATGGCCTCGCCGAACATGAACCTGCGTGACCCGATCATGTATCGCATCCGTCACGCTCACCACCACCAGACCGGTGACAAGTGGTGCATCTACCCCAACTACGACTTCACCCACGGTCAGTCGGACGCCATCGAAGGCATCACCCATTCGATCTGCACCCTGGAGTTCGAAAGCCACCGTCCGCTGTACGAGTGGTTCCTCGAGCACTTGCCGGTACCGGCCAACCCGCGCCAGTACGAGTTCAGCCGCCTGAACCTGAACTACACCATCACCAGCAAGCGCAAGCTCAAGCAGCTGGTCGATGAAAAGCACGTCAATGGCTGGGACGACCCGCGCATGTCCACGCTGTCGGGTTTCCGCCGCCGTGGCTACACGCCTAAATCGATCCGCAACTTTTGCGAAATGATCGGCACCAACCGTTCCGACGGCGTGGTCGACTTCGGCATGCTCGAATTCAGCATCCGCGACGACCTCGACCACAGCGCCCCGCGCGCCATGTGCGTGTTGCGTCCGCTGAAAGTCGTGATCACCAACTACCCGGAAGGCCAGGTCGAAAACCTCGAACTGCCGTGCCACCCGAAAGAAGACATGGGCGTGCGCGCGTTGCCGTTCGCCCGTGAAATCTACATCGACCGTGACGACTTCATGGAAGAGCCGCCGAAGGGCTACAAGCGCCTGGAGCCGGCCGGTGAAGTGCGTCTGCGTGGCAGCTACGTGATCCGCGCCGACGAAGCGATCAAGGACGCCGATGGCAACATCGTCGAACTGCGCTGCTCCTACGATCCGGACACCCTGGGCAAGAACCCGGAAGGTCGCAAGGTCAAAGGCGTGATCCACTGGGTGCCGGCCGCTGCCAGCGTCGAGTGCGAAGTGCGTCTGTACGATCGTCTGTTCCGTTCTCCAAACCCGGAGAAGGCCGAAGACAGCGCCAGTTTCCTGGACAACATCAACCCTGATTCGCTGCAGGTACTCACCGGTTGTCGTGCCGAGCCTTCGCTGGGCAATGCACAGCCGGAAGACCGTTTCCAGTTCGAGCGCGAAGGTTACTTCGTCGCCGATCTCAAGGACTCGAAACCAGGTCAGCCGGTATTCAACCGTACCGTGACCCTGCGTGATTCGTGGGGCCAGTGATTTAGCGTCAAGGAATAAACGTGCTTACGATCTACAACACGCTCACCAAGAGCAAAGAAGTCTTCAAGCCGCTCGATGGCAACAAGGTGCGCATGTACGTGTGCGGCATGACCGTGTACGACTATTGCCACCTGGGCCACGGCCGCAGCATGGTCGCGTTCGACCTGGTGACGCGCTGGTTGCGCTTCAGCGGCTATGACCTGACCTACGTGCGCAACATCACCGACATCGACGACAAGATCATCAATCGGGCCAACGAGAACGGCGAGTCGTTCGAAGCCTTGACCGAGCGCATGATCGCGGCGATGCACGAAGATGAAGCGCGCCTGAACATCAAGAAGCCGGACATGGAGCCGCGTGCCACGGATCACATCCCTGGCATGCACGCGATGATCCAGACCCTGATCGACAAGGGCTACGCCTACGCCCCGGGCAATGGCGACGTGTACTACCGCGTCGGCAAGTTCATGGGCTACGGCAAGCTGTCGCGCAAGAAGATCGAAGACTTGCGCATCGGCGCACGCATCGAAGTCGACGAGTCCAAGCAGGACCCGCTGGACTTCGTTTTGTGGAAAGCCGCCAAACCGGGCGAACCGAGCTGGGAATCGCCGTGGGGCGCCGGGCGTCCGGGCTGGCACATCGAGTGCTCGGTGATGTCCACCTGCTGCCTGGGCGAGACATTCGACATTCATGGCGGCGGCAGCGACCTTGAGTTCCCGCACCACGAAAACGAAATTGCCCAGAGCGAAGCGGCCACCGGCAAGACCTACGCCAACGCCTGGATGCATTGCGGCATGATCCGTATCAATGGCGAGAAGATGTCCAAGTCCTTGAACAACTTCTTCACCATTCGCGACGTGCTCGACAAGTACCACCCGGAAGTCGTGCGTTACCTGCTGGTGTCGAGCCACTACCGTAGCGCCATCAACTACTCGGAAGACAACCTCAAGGACGCCAAAGGCGCTCTGGAGCGTTTCTACCACGCGTTGAAAGGCCTGCCGAACGTGGCGCCAGCGGGCGGCGAAGCCTTCGTCGAGCGCTTCACCCAGGTGATGAACGACGACTTCGGTACTCCGGAAGCCTGTGCGGTGCTGTTCGAGATGGTCCGCGAGATCAACCGCCTGCGTGAGAGTGACCTGAACGCTGCGGCCGGTCTGGCCGCCCGTTTGAAAGAACTGGCCAGCGTGTTGGGTGTGTTGCAACTCGAAGCCGATGACTTCCTGCAGGCTGGCGCCGAAGGGCGCGTGGACGCAGCCGAAGTCGAGGCGCTGATTGCCGCGCGTCTGGCGGCACGCGCTGGCAAGGACTGGGCCGAATCCGACCGCATCCGCGACCAGCTCACCGCCATGGGCGTGGTGCTGGAAGACGGCAAGGGCGGCACGACCTGGCGTCTGGCTGACTGACAGCTGTAGTGCTTGAAAACAAAACCCGCCTTGTGCGGGTTTTTGTTTATGGGGTTGGACTCCAGGCTTGTGTTGACAGGGCTGACACCATCGCGAGCAAGCTCGCTCCCACAGGTTCTGTGGTATGCGCAGATTTTGTGTTCGACACGGACACTGTGGGAGCGAGCTTGCTCGCGATGGTCTCAAGCCGAATATTACCGCTGCGATTCACTCGTCATTCAGTCTGGCGCAACCGCTTGTAAAGGGTATTGCGACTAACCCCCAACCGCCGCGCCAGATGGGAAATATTCCCCCCAACCGCCTGCAGCTGCCGATTCAACTCCTCGGCATCATCAAGATCAACCGCCAACGGCTCCTGCGACTCCACCGGTTCCATCTCCAGATCGACAAAAAAATCATCCGGCAAATGCTCCGGCCTTATCGGTTGTTCCTCGGCCATAGCCAACGCCACCTGCATCACGCTGCTGACCTGACGCAGGTTTCCCGGCCACGGATGGCGCTCGAACAGCTCCAATACCTCGCGGCTCAGTCCGGCCCATTGGCTTGGCTCGCGATGCTGTTCCCACAGGCGTTTGAACAACGCCTCTTTATCACTGCGCTCTCTTAACGGTGGCAGTTCCAGGGTCAGGCCGCCGATGCGGTAATACAGATCTTCACGAAACCGCCCCAGTTGTACCTGTTCGCGCAACGAGCGATTGGTCGCTGAAATGATGCGCAAGTCCACAGGAAACAACTCGCTGCTGCCCACGGGCTGCACGCAACGCTCCTGCAACACCCGCAACAGTCGTGCCTGGGTTGGCAGTGGCATATCGCCGATTTCATCGAGGAACAGCGTGCCTTTGTCAGCCTTGCGGATCAGGCCGATGCTGCCTTTCTGGTTGGCGCCGGTGAACGCGCCTTTCTCGTAGCCGAACAGCTCTGACTCGACCAATTCGGCGGGGATCGCTGCACAGTTCACCGCAATAAACGCCTGTTTGCTGCGGGAGCTGGCCTGATGCAAGGCTTTGACGAAAACTTCCTTGCCGACGCCAGTCTCGCCGTGGATTAACAGCGGAATGTCTTTTTCCAGCAAACGCTCGGCCTGGCGCACAGCTTTTTCCACGCGGCTGTCGCCGAAGTGCAGGGTGTTGAGGCTGATCGCGGCCGGTGTTGGCGCAGTCACGGCAGGTTCGGCGAACACTCGCGGTTGAATCGGAACCTGCTTGGGTCTTTTCAGCAGACACTGGAAGCGGTTGCGCCCGGAAGCCTGCAGCGAGAAGGGCAAGCCTTCGGGTTGGTTCAGCAACTCCAGCAGCGAGACCTTGAACAGGCTTTCGACACTGACCCGCGACAGGCTGATGCCCAGCAGGTTGTCGGCCCGGCGGTTGGCCGACAGCACCTGGCCGGTTTCATCAAATATCAGCAATCCGGCCCACTGACTGTCGAGGTTATTCAGCCCGGTGTTGAACGTCAGTTGGAAATGCTGGCCATGGAACAGGTTGAGGATCAACCGGTTTTCCACGGTCTGGCTCATCATCTTGACCATGCCCAGAGTGTGGGAGGGCGGCAGGTAGCTGTCGCTGGACACGTCCAGCACCGCGATCACCTTGCGCTCGGTATCGAATATCGGCGCGGCGGAACCGGTCATGAAGCGGTTGGCCTTGAGGAAATGTTCGTCGTGCTCGATGTGCACCGCTTGCTCGCAGGCCAGGGCGGTGCCAATGGCGTTGGTACCGGTGCAGCGTTCCATCCAGCTGGCGCCGGCGCTGAAACCCCGGGCCAGTTTCGGTTCGATAAAGCGCTGGGTGCCCCACGACGTGAGCACCTGGCCCTGATGGTCGGCGAGCATGATCAGGCAATTGGAGTTGCTCAGGATGTTCTCGTAGTAGGGCAGCACTTCCTGATGGGTGGTTTGCACCAGTGAATGCTGGCTCTCCAGCAGTTGCGCGATGCCTGCGGCCGGCAATTGGTCGAATGCCGGCGTGCTCTGATGACTGAGGCCGAACGCGCGGCAACGGGACCAGGAGTCCTGGATGATGGCGTCGTGGGACAACGGCGATGCGGGTGCGGCCATGGCAGTCGATCTCTGAGCAAGCTTTTATTGTTGTTATTCAATTACACATGGCGCCCTGTAGGAGCGAGCTTGCTCGCGATGGACGTGAGGTCGCCTCGTTCCTTCAGGCAGCCCTCGTCACGTTGACCTCCATCGCGAGCGAGCTCGCTCCTACAAGGGCCGGAATACGGTCTGTAGAGTGTTGTTCACTAATGTTCATTGTCAACCGTTGAAGTGTTCAGTTGTTCAGTCGCGGTTGTTCATTTGTGTTCAGCAATGAACGTGACTCTGTAGTCATTTTCAGGAATTTCAAACTGAATCAATCGTTTGCAATTTCTGGCACAAATGTCGCTATACAGCTCCGGTCGCTTGACTCCAATAAGAAAAAGGCCGAGCCATGTCACTCACCCTGGAACACGTCAGCCGCACCGTCGAGGGCCAGACCTGGATCGACGATGCCAACCTGAGTTTTGAACCCGGTTCCTTCAACGTTTTGCTGGGTCGCACCTTGTCCGGCAAGACCAGCCTGATGCGCCTGATGGCCGGTCTGGACAAGCCCGACAGCGGCCGCATCCTGATGAATGGCGTCGATGTCACCCAGCGCCCCGTGCGCTTGCGCAATGTGTCGATGGTCTATCAGCAGTTCATCAACTACCCGACCATGACGGTGTTCGACAACATCGCCTCGCCGCTGCGTCAGGCTGGTGTTTCCAGCGAGCAAATTCAGAGCAAGGTGCTGGAAACCGCGAAGATGCTGCGCATCGAGAAGTTTCTCAAACGCTATCCGCTGGAGCTTTCCGGTGGTCAGCAACAACGCACGGCCATGGCCCGGGCGCTGGTCAAGGACGCCGAACTGATCCTGTTCGACGAGCCGCTGGTCAACCTCGACTACAAGTTGCGCGAAGAGCTGCGCCAGGAAATGCGCGAGCTGTTCAAGGCGCGCCACACCATCGCGATCTACGCCACCACCGAGCCCAACGAGGCCCTGGCCCTGGGCGGCACCACCACCATTCTTCACGAAGGCCGGGTGATCCAGAGCGGCCAGTCTTCGTCGGTCTATCATCAGCCGCAAACGGTGCTGGCGGCGGAGCTGTTTTCCGAGCCGCCGATCAACCTGATGCCGGGGCGCATTGCCGGCAACGAAGTGAGTTTCGCCAATTTCGTGCACTTCCCGCTGAACGTCGATCTGCGCCCGGTGGGCGAGGGCGAGTTCCGTTTCGGCGTGCGGCCCAGCCATATCTCGCTGGTGCCGAGCAACGACGATGACCTCGAATTGGCGGTGACTGTCGAAGTCGCGGAAATCAGTGGCTCGGAAACCTTCCTGCACGTGCGCAACGAGCATTTCCTGCTGGTGCTGCACTTGCCCGGCGTTCACGAATACGACGTCGATGCGCCGATCCGCATCTACATCCCGACCCATAAACTGTTTGTGTTCGATACGCAGGGGCGGCTGGTCCAGGCGCCGGGCCGGCGTGTCACGAGGGTTGCCTGATGGCCGAAATCCGTTTGCAGAACCTCGCCCACAGCTACACCAAGACTCCGGCGGGGCCGGAGGACTACGCGATCCGCGAGATGGACCACATCTGGGAGCAGGGTGGCGCCTACGCCTTGCTCGGTCCGTCGGGCTGCGGTAAATCAACCTTGCTCAACATCATTTCCGGGCTGCTCAGCCCGTCCCAGGGCCATGTGCTGTTCGACGGCAAAGCGGTCAACAACCTGACCCCGGAGAAGCGCAACATCGCCCAGGTTTTCCAGTTCCCGGTGGTCTACGACACCATGACGGTGTTCGACAACCTGGCCTTCCCGCTACGCAATCAGGGCATGGCCGAGGCCCGGGTGCATAGCAAGGTGCAGGAAATCGCCGAAGTTCTCGACCTGCAGAACCTGTTGAGCAAAAAGGCCCGCAACCTCACCGCCGACGAAAAACAGAAAGTCTCCATGGGGCGTGGGCTGGTGCGCGACGACGTGTCGGCGATCCTGTTCGATGAACCGCTGACGGTGATCGACCCGCACCTCAAGTGGAAGCTGCGGCGCAAGCTCAAGCAGATCCACGAACAGTTCAACATCACCATGGTCTACGTCACCCACGATCAGCTGGAGGCCTCGACCTTCGCCGACAAGATTGCGGTGATGTACGGCGGGCAGATCGTGCAGTTCGGTACGCCAAGGGAGTTGTTCGAGCGCCCGAGCCACACCTTTGTCGGCTACTTCATTGGCAGTCCCGGGATGAACCTGATCGAGGTGCAGCCGCAACCGGGTGGCGTCGGTTTCGCCTCGACTCACCTGCCGCTGTCCGAGGCGATGCAGCAGCGTATTGCTGAATCGGAGTGGAAAACCCTGAAGGTCGGCATTCGTCCGGAGTTCGTCCATGTGTGGGACGAAGCCTTTGATGACGCGCTGCGGGCACAGGTCGTACACGTCGAAGACCTGGGCACCTACAAGATCATGACCCTCAACCTCGATGGCGTCCCCCTGAAAGTGCGCCTGGCCGAAGACAAGCCGGTGCCGCAAGGCACGGCGTACATCAGTTTTCCGGCGCAGTGGCTGATGGTCTACGCCGATGAATTCCTGCTCGAAGCCAATGCCAACCAAGAGGCGCAGCCATGAACAAGGTGCAGAACAACAAGGCCTGGTGGCTGGTGCTGCCGGTGTTCCTGCTGGTGGCGTTCAGTGCGGTGATCCCGATGATGACCGTGGTCAACTATTCGGTGCAGGACATCTTCGACCAGTCCAGCCGCTACTTTGTCGGCGCCGATTGGTACAAGCAGGTGCTGCTCGATCCGCGCCTGCACGACTCGTTGCTGCGCCAGTTCATCTACTCGGCTTGCGTGCTGTTGATCGAGATCCCGCTGGGGATTGCGATTGCCCTGACCATGCCGACCAAAGGGCGCTGGTCGTCGGTGGTGCTGATCATCCTGGCGATTCCGTTGCTGATCCCGTGGAACGTGGTCGGCACCATCTGGCAGATCTTCGGCCGGGCCGACATCGGTCTGCTGGGGGCGAGCCTCAAGGCCATGGGCATCAGCTACAACTATGCGGCGAACACCATGGACGCCTGGGTCACCGTACTGGTGATGGACGTCTGGCACTGGACCTCGCTGGTGGCGCTGTTGTGCTTCTCCGGCCTGCGGGCGATTCCGGATGTGTATTACCAGGCGGCGCGGATCGACCGTGCCTCGGCCTGGGCGGTGTTCCGGCATATCCAGTTGCCCAAGCTCAAGAGTGTGCTGCTGATCGCGGTGATGCTGCGCTTCATGGACAGTTTCATGATCTACACCGAGCCCTTCGTGCTTACGGGTGGCGGTCCGGGCAATTCCACGACCTTCTTGAGCCAGACCCTGACGCAAATGGCGATCGGGCAGTTCGACCTGGGGCCGGCCGCCGCATTCTCGCTGGTGTACTTCCTGATCATCCTGTTGGTGTCCTGGCTGTTCTACACCGCCATGACTCACTCCGACGCCAACCGCTGAGGCCATCATGAGCAAGAGAAAGCTGATTCCACTGCTGATCTACATCCTGTTCCTGCTGGTGCCGATCTACTGGCTGCTGAACATGTCCTTCAAGAGCAACAGCGAAATCCTCGGTGGCCTGACGTTGTTTCCGCAGGATTTCACCCTGGCGAACTACAAGGTGATCTTCACCGATCCGAGCTGGTACACCGGCTACATCAACTCGGCGTACTACGTGAGCCTGAACACGATCATTTCCCTGACCGTGGCCTTGCCGGCGGCCTATGCGTTCTCGCGCTACCGCTTCCTCGGTGACAAGCACCTGTTCTTCTGGCTGCTGACCAACCGCATGGCGCCACCGGCGGTGTTCCTGTTGCCGTTCTTCCAGCTGTATTCCTCGATCGGGCTGTTCGATACCCACATCGCCGTGGCCCTGGCCCACTGCCTGTTCAACGTGCCGCTGGCAGTGTGGATTCTCGAAGGCTTCATGTCCGGCGTGCCCAAGGAGATCGACGAAACCGCCTACATCGATGGCTACAGCTTTCCCAAGTTCTTCGTGAAGATTTTCATCCCGCTGATCGGCTCCGGCATCGGCGTCACGGCGTTCTTCTGCTTCATGTTTTCCTGGGTCGAACTGCTGCTGGCGCGAACCCTCACTTCGGTGAACGCCAAACCGATCGCAGCGGTGATGACCCGCACGGTCTCGGCATCCGGTATCGACTGGGGCGTGCTGGCGGCGGCGGGGGTATTGACCATCCTGCCGGGCATGTTGGTGATCTGGTTTGTTCGCAACCACGTGGCCAAGGGCTTTGCCCTGGGCCGGGTATGAGGAACTGATGATGGAATGGATGAGTTGGACCGTCCCCACGGCGGCGTTCTTCGGCGTCATTGCCTTGATCCTGGTGGGCATGACCACCTGGGAATTGCGTTCGCCGAGCGTGCTCAGGCGAGGTTTTCTACCGATTGCCACCACCCGTGGCGATCGGCTGTTCATCGGTCTTCTCGGCAGCGCCTACCTGCATCTGCTGGTAATCGGCGTCACCGACTGGAGCATCTGGGTCGCCTTCGCGATGTCCCTGGTGTGGCTGTTGGCTGTGATGCGTTGGGGCTAGTCGAATCGCTCGGCAATGTTGCTCCGAAACTCAATAAGGAGGTCTCTATGTTCGACAAAAACAATAAGCTGCGACATAGCATTTCATTGGCAGCCATGCTGGCACTCAGCGGTTTGAGCGCATCTGCCTGGGCCGATGCCTATGAAGACGCGGCGAAGAAATGGATCGGCAGTGAATTCAAGCCGTCCACCCTGACGGCCGATCAACAACTCGAAGAGCTGAAGTGGTTCATCAAGGCGGCGGAGCCGTTTCGCGGGATGAGCATCAAAGTGGTGTCGGAAACCATCGCCACCCACGAGTATGAGTCCAAGGTGCTGGCCAAGGCCTTCACCGAGATCACCGGGATCAAGCTGACCCACGACCTGCTGCAGGAAGGCGACGTGGTGGAAAAGCTGCAGACCCAGATGCAGTCGGACAAGAACATCTATGACGGCTGGGTCAACGACTCGGACCTGATCGGTACACACTTCCGTTACGGCAAGACCGAATCGATCACCGACCTGATGGCCAACGAGGGCAAGAACTTCACCTCGCCGACCCTCGACATCAAGGACTTCATCGGCATCTCCTTCACCACCGCGCCGGACGGCAAGATCTATCAATTGCCCGACCAGCAGTTCGCCAACCTGTACTGGTTCCGCGCCGACTGGTTCGAGCGTGCGGACCTGAAGGCCAAGTTCAAGGAAAAGTACGGCTACGAGTTGGGCGTACCGGTGAACTGGTCGGCCTATGAAGACATCGCCAAATTCTTCAGCGAAGACGTCAAGGAAATCGACGGCAAGCGCGTTTACGGGCACATGGATTACGGCAAGAAAGACCCGTCGCTGGGTTGGCGTTTCACCGATGCCTGGTTCTCCATGGCAGGCGCTGGCGATAAAGGCATACCTAACGGCTTGCCGGTGGACGAGTGGGGGATCCGCGTCGAGGATTGTCATCCGGTCGGCTCCAGCGTGACCCGCGGTGGCGACACCAACGGCCCGGCAGCAGTGTATGCGACCACCAAGTACGTTGACTGGATGAAGAAGTACGCGCCACCGGAAGCGGCGGGCATGACTTTCTCCGAATCAGGTCCCGTGCCATCCCAGGGCAACATTGCCCAGCAGATCTTCTGGTACACCGCATTTACCGCCGACATGACCAAGCCTGGCCTTCCGGTGATGAACGCCGACGGCACGCCGAAATGGCGCATGGCGCCTTCGCCGAAAGGTCCATATTGGGAAGAGGGCATGAAGCTCGGTTATCAGGACGCCGGTTCCTGGACATTCATGAAGTCCACGCCTGAGAAACAAAAACTGGCGGCCTGGCTGTACGCGCAGTTCGTGACCTCGAAAACCGTGTCGCTGAAGAAAACCATCGTCGGCCTGACCCCGATCCGCGAATCGGACATCAACTCCCAGGCCATGACCGACCTGGCGCCGAAACTCGGTGGCCTGGTGGAGTTCTACCGCAGCCCGGCCCGCGTGCAATGGACCCCGACCGGGACCAACGTGCCTGATTATCCTCGCCTCGCGCAGTTGTGGTGGAGCCACATCGCCGAAGCCGCCAGCGGCGAGAAAACCCCGCAAGAGGCGCTGGATGGCCTGGCCAAGGATCAGGACGCAATCATGACCCGTCTGGAACGCTCGAAGGCACAAGCCACCTGCGCCCCGAAAATGAATCCAGAGCGCGATGCTCAATATTGGTTCGACCAACCGGGCGCCCCGAAACCGAAACTGGCGAACGAAAAGCCTAAGGGTGAAACCGTGAGCTACGCCGAACTGCTGAAATCGTGGGAGGCGGCGCGCAAGTAAAGCACTGGAGTTGTGAAAGGCGAACGGCACCGGGAGGTGCCGTTTTTTATAGTTGCTTGTGTCACCGCATTCGCCGGCAAGTTGGCTTGTTGGGTCGCCGCATCGCAGCGAAAACGTCGTTGAAACGATGTCGATAGTTCAGATCACCGCGCCACCCTCGGTTCGTGCAAGCCGGTCAGATCTCAATTGAGAGCTCGCCACCCTCGGCATATGTGCAACAAGCTAATGCGAAACCCGCCTCCAGTTCCGTAGTGCTGAGCGAGAAGTCAGGCGCTCTTTTGCATGCCCCGGAAATAACCTTGATCCTGCAACTGCCACAGATGCCTGAGCGACACTGACTGCGGATGGGTACCTGGTTGGCTTCCAACGCATCAAGCAGCGTTTGTCCACTACTGACCTGGAAATGGTGGTCCTGCTGATTTGATCGAGCACAGACAGTGGTCAGCGGGCTGTGTTCGGCTGCTGGTTCTGACTGTTCCACGCTGCTGAACGCTTCAATGAAACAGGGGATGTTGTGATTCAGCTCCTTGACCAATACCTGCTGGGCGACGGAAAAGCCATGGCTGCCGCAAATGACTGCCGCGTCGACGGGAACTGAATCCGGTAAGGAAAGTTTAACCAGCCGTCCTCCGGTAAAGTGGTGAGAGTGTGTATCGATTGATTCTCGAGTAATAAAAAAACGAACGTTGAACCAGTTCGATCGAAACGCTAAGGCGAGGAGTTCCGCGAGGAAAGGTATGCTCGCAATCGTAGGTGAACTAACCAGCAGCGTTACTCTGGGAATGGGTTTATCTTTGCTTTCAAGCTCGACAAGGCTACGGATCAGCGCGATCGGCAATGTGATGCCGATACCGCCTGCCAGCATCAAGACATGCCGGTAGGCGATAATACTGTCCGAAGTGATGTTGCCACCAACGTTGGAAAAACAAAGGAGTGATCCGCAGCCGACGTTCGAATACAAAGTGTCCGATACTCCATTGTTGCCGGTGCGCTTGACCGTGATTTCAATTTGATTGATATCTCGCACCGCCGTGATCGAGTAATTACGTTGTTGTGCCGTGCCAGAGCGGTCTGGATGATTGATCGCAATATATCGTCCCGGCTTTAATTCATTGGGTTCAATGCATTGGGGCAATCGCAGCAGGTAAGTCTTCGTGTTGGTTGCTGCATCTGAGATTTTCTCGCAACTCAAGAACGTAAGCCGCTCCATGGTCGTCCCCTTCATGGTAAAGAGATAAGTACGTTTTTAATGAGTTGTTCAAGAAGTGCCAGCTGATATCAGTGGGTTTCTTCGAGACCTATTCTGCTCAGTAATTTGTCGACCGATTCGGTGTAAACGTTGACTTCGCCAAGTGTCGCCGTGTCGTGGATGATGTCCGCATAGCGAGGCAGGCGAGCATGAGAAAATGCCATTTCCCAAGCCCCCATTTCATTGTTTGCAAACATTGATACGGTTTTTTTAATAATGGCCTTTAAATGCGTTTTTTCATGTTGAGATAGCGTCGATATCAGATCTGCCGCTACATAACTGAATACACTGGAATGACTCCATTCATCCATCGCATGGGTCTTGGTGACTTGATGGCAAATGCTTTGAACGGAACTGTCTTCGGCCAACGTTTTAAGATAGTCCGTAATCAGCGTTTCACTGGCGCAGGCGATACCGAAGCGAGTGAGTCTGCGCTCCCATTCGGCAGAACAGGACGATAGCACCCAATTCTTCCATTTGATCAGGTTGAAGTCGGTGAAATTCAGGTGTGCAAGATCTCTGTGGTGATAAATGTAGTTGCATGCGGTGACCGACATCTTGGTGTGCAGTGCTTCGTCAAGCAGTGCTTCGGAGATGGACTCCTGAAGCAATGCTCGATTCCTGGTTGCGCTGGGTGGCGTTTTGATGATGTCTTCGCAGGCTGGCGTGACGATGTCGCATTCGATATAAATGGTTTTCAGGTTGTAGATGATCCATGCATAGGAAAGGCATGTTGATTTCATTTCGGAAGAGGCTTCGATCCAGGCAGGGTGATTTCTGAAGGGAAGCAAGCTCTCGCAAAAGTCGTTTTTGCCGGGATCGAAGGCTAGCTCGGAATAAGTAGGTTGTTTGTTATTGACTGCGGCTCGGGTGCTCCAAAGCACCGAAAGTTTTTCGAGCATCTGTGCAACCGAGTAAGTTTGAATGTCGTGGGTGTTCATGATAGTTACCTTTTGTTCTAAATAGTCGACCCGATGAGCTTTGTTAGAGTGGCAGGTCGAGCCAGTTTGAAATGATTTTCGGGGCAACGGTTTTCAATGACTTACCGTGTAAAGCTACCTGTCGACGCAAGTCGCGAGGGTCAATTGAGGCCATGTTCAATTCGGCTGCGTGACCGATCAGCCATTGTTCAAAGCGGTCAGGATCAATTTCCAAGTGGAACTGTAGACCCAGTATGTTTTTGCCGACACTATACGCCTGATTGGCACAGAGTTTACTGCTCGCCAAGTGATGAGCCCCTTTGGGGATGTCGAATTGATCTCCGTGCCAATGCAATACGGCGACATCGTCGTTCAATAGATCAAGGCAGGAAGGGTGTGCGTCATTAATCAACTGTAAAGGGCTGAAGCCAATCTCCAAGTGCCCCATTGGATAAACGGAGGCTCCCAACACCCTCGCTATCAGCTGGGCACCAAGACAGATTCCCAACGTTTTCTTGTTGCTTTGCAAACGTGCGTTGATAAGTGCAATTTCATTTTCTATGAATGGGTATTTTTTTTCATCATAAGCACCGATCGGCCCTCCCAATATCACCATCAGATCAGGCGTTATGGGATCAACTGCCTGCAGCTCTTCCGAAGTGGCATCAATAATATGAATATTATAATTGCGTTGAATCAACGGCTGTTCAAGTGTGCCAAGATCTTCAAAGTTTAAGTGTCGAATCACGAGTGCGTTTTTCATTGTGGCCCGTTTCTTGTAGTTGATCTGGGCGATAAATTAAACTCGGTACTCAGGTGTTGTCGAACGGCAAAATGTAAGAATTATGCAATAACATTTTTATTTGTTTGGGTTTTTATCCGTCGCCGGCCTCAATTCACTATGAATGCGAGGACTTTCTGACTCAGTCTTTAGGGGGGCGTGATGCAAGCGCCGAATAAAGATTGAATATATGTGACAAGAACTGACGTTCACATGGGAAGCATCCCTTCGGAAACCTGAATCAATAGCTGCTTGCAATGCTTGGTTCTTGCTGTCGGCGATTTCTGATGGGACATACAGATATTCTCCGGCAATAAGGTGGGCATCGATCTTAAAAAAACCAAACGCAAAAACGCCACTCGGAGGTGCCGTCTTGTTTGGCCAGTGCCCCCGGATCGCCCCCGGAGCAGGCTCGCGAACAGGCCATCCGCTGCGCTGACATAAATGTCGGCAGCGTTCTCAATGAGCTTTCTGGCTTTACCCGAAAGCTGCGGATCATCACTGAGTGTCCAGAGTAAATTACGCGTGTCGAGTAGAAGCCTCATTCGTGAGTGCCTTCAAAAACATCAAGCATTTCAACTGGTAGTGGCGCGTCAAAATCTTCTGGAAGCACCAATTTGCCTTTCATCGTTCCGATTCGCTGCCCGACATTACCTTTGCGTTCGGCAGCAAAGGCATCGAAACCCTCTACGATTTCGGAAAAAAATCTCACGTTTTATTGTTAGTTCTCGCATTGGTTTATCAATCTAGAAGTCATTCAAGATAGAACCAAGTGCTCAATGCTGGATGTAGGACGAGGCGGGTAATCCCGCGTGAGCTTTCGGGGATTGTCGGAGGAGGGGAGCGCGCCGGTAACATATCCTACAAACGCAAAAACGGCACCCGAAGGTGCCGTTTCTGTTTACTACTGAATGGCTCTAAGCGATCAACCCGCCAGGCCCGACTGTTGAACCAGGTTCAGCAGCGGTTGTGGGTACAGGCCGAGGAAGAAAGCCAGTACCGCGATGGCCAGCAGCATCACGCCGCCTGCCTTCTGTTCCCAGTGCAATTGAGCGTCGACGCGGCGCAGGTTTGGCTCGATCAGGTACAGGGTGACCATCACTCGCAGGTAGTAGAACACGCCGATGGCACTGCCCAGTACCAGGGAGCCGACCAGCCACCACTGATGGGACTCGACGCCGGTGGCGATGATGTAGAACTTGCCGATGAAGCCTGCGGTCAGCGGGATACCGGCCAGGGACAGCATCATCACGGTCAGCACGGCGGTCAGGTACGGACGGCGCCAGAACAGGCCGCGGTATTCGTACAGGGCGTCTGCGTCACGGCCTTTGTACGGCGAGGACATCAGGGTG
Source organism: Pseudomonas sp. GW821-FHT12A04 (assembly GCF_058807755.1). Taxonomy (NCBI): domain Bacteria; kingdom Pseudomonadati; phylum Pseudomonadota; class Gammaproteobacteria; order Pseudomonadales; family Pseudomonadaceae; genus Pseudomonas; species Pseudomonas sp. GW821-FHT12A04. Next base: position 146,006 of record NZ_JBXAQZ010000010.1, on the reverse strand, counting down.
ATCACACCGAAAGCGCCGAGGCTGGTGATCACGTAGGTGACCAGGTACACGCCGATGGCTTCCACGGCCAGGCCCTTGCTCGCCACCAAGGCGATCAGCAGGTAGCCGAAGTGGGCGATGGACGAGTAACCCAGCAGACGCTTGAGGTTGCTCTGGGTCAGGGCCAGCAGGTTACCGAACAGGATCGACGCGATGGCGATGATGGTCAGCACGTTGCTCAGGACGCCGCTGCTTGCAGCAGGGGAGATCTGGAACAGGCGCACCATGACCGCGAACACCGCCACTTTGGCAGCGGTCGCCAGGAACGCGGCAACCGGCGCCGGGGCCCCTTCGTAAACGTCCGGAGTCCAGAGGTGGAAGGGTACCAGCGACAGCTTGAACGCCAGGCCGATCAGCATCATGCCCAGGCCCAGTTGTGCCAACGAGCTTGGCAGACCGGTAGCCGCCAGCGCCTGGCCGATGCCGACGAAGCTCAGGGAGCCGGCGTCAGCGTAGAGCAGGGCCATACCGAACAACAGGAACGCGGAACCGGCCGCCGATAGCACCATGTACTTGATACCGGCTTCCAGCGAGCGCTTGTTGAAGAAGGCATAGGCCACCAGACCGTAGACCGGCACCGACAGCAGTTCCAGACCGACGAACAACCCGGCCAGGTGCTGTGCGCTGACCAGCACCAGGCCACCGGCGGCGGACATCAGGATCAGCAGGTACAGTTCTTCACGGTTGCCCGGGTAACCCGTGCCACCATCGCCGAGGTAGGCGTGGGCGAGGGTGACACAAGCGAGGGTGGCGACCAGGATCAGCGCCATGTACAAGCAAGCGAAGCTATCGATTTGCAGCAGTGGGGTCACAGCCAGTGGCGCGACCTTCAAGGCTGGCAGGATCGACAGCAACGCCAGGTTCAGACCCGCCACCGACAGCAGGAAGGTCTGGGAGTGGTTGCGGCGCCAGGCAATTGCCAGCATCACCACGATGATCGTGGCGCTGGTAATCAACAGCGGCGCTAGCGCGATAAAGTGTTGAGTCGTGAATTCCATAGCGCTCTTACCGGGCCGAAGCGAGTTGAGTGAAGGCGGTGCCGAGCCATTGCTGCACGCCATGCATCGTAGCGGCAGAGGTATCGAGGAACGGTTGTGGGTACACGCCGATGTAGATCAGCAGTGCAGCCAGACCGACCACCATGATCATTTCGCGACCATCCATGCCATGCAGTACCGCGTCCGATTTGGCCGGGCCGAAGTAGGCACGATGGATCATGATCAGCGAGTAGACCGAACCGAACACCAGGCCGGACGTCGCGATGATGGTGACCCATGGAGCGATCGGGAAGGTGCCGATCAGGATCAGGAACTCACCGACGAAGTTACCGGTACCCGGCAAGCCCAGGGACGCCGCGGCGAAGAACAGGCTGAGAGCCGGCAGGTAGGCGATCTTCGACCACAGGCCACCCATCTCGCGCATGTCGCGGGTGTGGGTGCGTTCGTACAACTGGCCACTCAGGATAAAGAGTGCCGCCGCCGACAGACCGTGGGCCAGCATCTGCATCACCGCGCCCTGCAGCGCCAGTTGGCTGCCGGAGTAGATGCCGATCAGAACGAAGCCCATGTGGGAAACGGACGAGAAGGCAATCAGACGCTTGATGTCGGTTTGCGCGAACGCCAGGAACGCACCGTAGAAAATCCCGATCAGACCCAGGGTCATGGCGAACGGCGCGAACTCGGCCGACGCATTCGGGAACAGCGGCAGGGCGAAACGCAGCAGGCCGTAGGCAGCGGTTTTCAGCAAGATACCGGCGAGGTCGACGGAACCTGCAGTCGGCGCCTGGGCGTGAGCGTCAGGCAACCAGGAGTGGAACGGCACGACTGGCAGCTTCACCGCGAAGGCGATGAAGAAGCCGAGCATCAGGATGTACTCGGTGGTCGTCGACATCTTGGTTTTCAACAGGTCGGCGTAGTTGAAGGTAATCACGCCGGTGTCGTTGAAGTTGACCAGTACCAGACCCAGGATCGCCACCAGCATGATCAGGCCGGAAGCCTGAGTGAAGATGAAGAACTTGGTCGCCGCGTAGATCCGGGTTTTCTTGCCGTCCGAAGAACTGTGACCCCAGAGCGCGATGAGGAAGTACATCGGCACCAGCATCATTTCCCAGAAGAAGAAGAACATGAACAGGTCGAGGGCGAGGAACACGCCGACGACACCGCCCAGGATCCACATCAGGTTCAGGTGGAAGAAGCCCACGTGACGCTGGATCTCTTTCCACGAGCAGAGTACCGAGAGGACACCCAGCAGACCGGTCAGCATGATCATCAACAGCGACAGGCCGTCGAGGGCCAGGTGCACGTTGATGCCGAAGCGCTGGATCCAGACGTGCTTGAACTCAAGCGCCCAGGTCGGGTCGGCGCCAGGCGCCGGGGCAAATGAATAATCACCGTTGGCCCACAGCCAGAGGCCGAGGGAGAGCAACAGGGACATGGTGATCAGCGCAATCCAGCGGGGGAGGGTGGCGCCGAAGCGCTCACCCATCCAGCACAGCAGGCCGCCGATGAAGGGGATCAGGATTAGCCAAGGCAGAATCATGACGGGCTCAATTCCTTTCGCAAGTTCGCAAGGTTCATATCAGACCGCTACCAGCACGACGGCGCCGATAACCAGCACGGCACCAGCAGCCATCGAGGCGGCATACCAACGCAGTTGACCGGTCTCGGTACGGCTCAGGGCGGTGTGACCGCCTTTGGCCATGCGCGGGATCAGACCGATGGTCTGGTCCAGCGGGTCTTTGCGCAGGATGTGGATGATCGCCAGGTACGGCTTGACGAACAGTTTGTCGTAGATCCAGTCGAAGCCCCAGGCAGCGAACCACCAGGCCGAGAGGATACGGCCGATGCCGCTGTTGGCGATGGCGATGGCGGTGACGAAGCGACGCTTGCCGAGGAACAGCAATGCGGCCAGCAGGATGCCGGCCAGGGCGATGGCGCCCGAGGCGATTTCCAGGCTGTGCTTGGCTTCGCCGCCGGCATGGCCGACGCTTTGCGGCAGTACGCCGTGCAGCGGTGGAACGATCATCGCGCCGACGAAGGTTGACAGTACGATCAGCACCGACAGTGGCAACCAGTGAGCGATGCCGTGACCGGCGTGGGCTTCGGTCTTCGCTTCACCGTGGAACGCGATGAAGATCAGGCGGAAGGTGTACAACGAAGTCATGAATGCGCCGACCAGACCTGCGTAGAGCAGACCGTTGTTGCCGCTGGCGAACGCTTCCCAGAGGATTTCGTCCTTGGAGTAGAAGCCTGCGGTTACCAGTGGCAGGGCCGCCAGGGCCGCGCCGCCGACGATGAAGCTGGCGTAGGCCAGTGGCAGCTTCTTCCACAGACCACCCATCTTGAAGATGTTCTGCTCGTGGTGGCAGGCAACGATCACCGCACCGGAGGCAAGGAACAGCAGGGCCTTGAAGAAGGCGTGGGTCATCAGGTGGAAGATCGCGCCGTCCCAGGCGCCGACGCCCAGGGCCAGGAACATGTAGCCGATCTGGCTCATGGTCGAATAGGCGAGGATACGCTTGATGTCGGTCTGAACCAGGGCTGCGAAGCCGGCCAGAACCAGGGTCACGCCACCGACGATGCCGACCAGGTGCAGGATTTCCGGCGCCAGGGTGAACAGGCCATGGGTACGGGCGATCAGGTAGACACCGGCGGTCACCATGGTTGCGGCGTGGATCAGTGCCGAAACCGGGGTAGGACCGGCCATCGCATCCGCCAGCCAGGTTTGCAGCGGCAGTTGCGCGGATTTACCGACAGCACCACCGAGCAGCATCAGGGTGGCCATGACCATCCAGAAGTCGCCGGACTGGAATTTCTGCGGAGCCAGTACCAGCAGTTCCTGAACGTTCAGCGTGCCCAGTTGGGCAAACAGAATGAACAGGCCGATGGCCATGAACACGTCACCGATACGGGTCACGATAAAGGCTTTGAGTGCCGCGTTACCGTTGTTGCGGTTGCTGTAGTAGAAACCGATCAACAGGTAGGAGCACAGGCCCACGCCTTCCCAGCCGAAGTACAGGAACAACAGGTTATCGCCCAGCACCAGGAACAGCATGCTGGCGATAAACAGGTTGGTGTAGGCGAAGAAGCGCGAGTAACCGGCTTCACCGCGCATGTACCAGGACGCGAACAGGTGGATCAGGAAGCCGACGCCAACCACCACACCGAGCATGGTCAGGGACAGACCATCCAGGTACAGCGCGAAGTTCGGCGTGAAGCCTTCCACCGCCATCCACTGCCACAACACCTGGGTGTAGTGGCCGCCTTCAGGTGGTGCGACATTGAATTGCCAGATCACGTAAGCCGCGACGATGGCGGACAAGCCGACGGAACCGACGCCGATCAGCGCCGAAAGGTTTTCCGAGAGACGGCCGCGAGAAAACGCCAGCAGCAGGAAACCGATGAGAGGGAACAGGAAAGTCAGATAGAGAAGATTCATCCGCGCATCTCACTGGCAGCGTCGATATCGAGCGTGTGGAAGCGGCGATACAGTTGCAGCAGGATCGCCAGGCCGATACTGGCCTCGGCGGCTGCCAGGCTGATCACCAGGATGAACATGATCTGTCCATCCGGCTGTGCCCAGCGGCTACCGGCAACGATGAACGCCAACGCGGAGGCATTCATCATGACCTCCAGGCTCATCAGCACGAAAAGGATGTTGCGGCGGACCATCAGGCCGACCAGACCGAGGCAGAACAGGATGCCGGCGACCGCCAGACCATGCTCCATGGGGATAGCAGGCATCGTCATTGCTCCTTGGCTTCGTTGCGGCCCAAGTGGAACGCCGTGACGGCTGCGGCGAGCAGCAGCATCGAGGCGAGTTCGACCACCAGCAGGTACGGACCGAACAGGCTGATGCCCACGGCCTTGGCGTCTACGGTGGTGTGGCCAATGGCTTCACCGGTCTGGTGGGAGAACAGCACGTACAGCAGTTCCACCAGCAGCAGCGCAGCGAGGAGCACCGGGCCGCCCCAGATACCGGGCTTGAGCCAGACGCGCTCTTGCTGAACCGAGGCCGGGCCAAGGTTCAGCATCATCACCACGAACACGAACAGCACCATGATGGCGCCAGCGTAGGCGATCACTTCCAGGACGCCGGCGAACGGCGCGCCGAGGGCGAAGAAGGTCATCGCCACGGCAATCAGCGAAATGATCAGGTAGAGCAGGGCGTGCACAGGGTTGGTGTTGGTGATCACGCGAAGCGTGGACACCACAGCGATACCCGATGCGAAATAGAAAGCGAATTCCATCTTTCTTCCTTAAGGCAGCAAGCTCTTCACGTTGATCGGCTGGGCTTCGTTCTGCGCGGAGCCTTTCGGCTTCCCGGCAATCGCCATACCTGCAACACGATAGAAGTTGTAATCAGGGTTTTTGCCGGGGCCGGAGATCAGCAGATCTTCTTTCTCGTAAACCAGGTCCTGACGTTTGAACTCGGCCATTTCGAAATCCGGTGTCAGCTGGATCGCGGTGGTCGGGCAGGCTTCCTCGCAGAGGCCGCAAAAAATGCAGCGCGAGAAGTTGATGCGGAAGAAGTCCGGGTACCAGCGACCGTCTTCGGTTTCAGCTTTCTGCAGCGAGATGCAACCGACCGGGCACGCCACGGCGCACAGGTTACAGGCTACACAACGCTCTTCGCCGTCGGGGTCGCGGGTCAGGACGATACGACCACGGTAGCGCGGCGGCAGGTAGACCGGTTCTTCCGGGTACTGCAGCGTGTCGCGCTTGCGGAAGGCGTGGCCGAAAATCATCACCAGGCTGCGAAGCTGGGTGAAGAAGCCATGCACGATGTCAAATATGTACTTCATGATTCTCTATCCTCACTGAGCCGCGACGGCGGGCGTGTTGAGCAACACGATCGCAGCGGTCACCAGCATGTTGACGAGGGTCAGCGGCAGGCAGAACTTCCAGCTGAAATCCATCACCTGGTCATACCGTGGGCGCGGAATCGAAGCGCGCAACAGGATGAACATCATGATGAAGAACGCGGTTTTCAGTGCGAACCAGATGAACGGGATCTGCGGCAGGATGCCGAACGGACCGTGCCAGCCACCGAAGAACAAGGTCACCAGCAGCGCCGAGATCAGCACGATGCCGATGTACTCGCCGACGAAGAACATGCCCCATTTCATGCCGGCGTATTCAATGTGGTAACCGTCTGCCAGTTCCTGTTCCGCTTCCGGCTGGTCGAACGGGTGACGGTGAGTCACGGCCACGCCAGCGATGAAGAAGGTCAGGAAGCCGAAGATCTGCGGAATGATGAACCACAGGTTCTGCGCTTGATATTCAACGATGTCGCGCATGTTGAACGAGCCGACCTGGATCACGATGCCCATCAGCGACAGGCCCATGAACACTTCGTACGACACGGTCTGCGCCGAGGCGCGCAAGCTGCCCAGCAGGGCGAACTTGTTGTTGCTCGACCAGCCGGCGAACAGCACCGCGTAGACCGACAGGCCAGCCATGGCGAAGAAGAACAGGATACCGATGTTGATGTCCGCCACGCCCCAGGTCGGGGTGATCGGGATGATCGCGAAGGCAATCAGCAGGGCGCTCATGGCCACTACCGGTGCCAGGGTGAAGATCATCTTGTCGGCGAATGGAGGCGTCCAGTCTTCCTTGAAGAACATCTTGATCATGTCGGCGGCGATCTGGAACGCGCCGAACGGACCGACGCGGTTCGGACCGTAACGGTCCTGCCAGAGGGCGAGCAGACGACGCTCGACCCAGCTCAGCAGGGCACCGCAAACCACCACGGCGAGCAGAATCACCACGGCCTTGAGGACCGTGATGATGATGTCGATCACTTCAGGAGTGAACCAGGTCATTGAGCTGCCTCCTGCAGACCGTCAACGGATTTGCCAAAGATCGCTGGCGGAATGCCGGCGATGCCCGCAGGCAGTGCCACCAGACCGGCGCCCAGCTCTTCGTTGATGCGCAGCGGCAGACGCAGGGTCTGGCCAGCGACATTCAAGCTCAGCATCGCGCCGTCATTGACACCCAGGCGGTCGGCTTCGGACTTGGCCAGCGACACGTAGGCGGCCGGGATGCGTTCCTGAACCGGCGCGGCTTTCGAAGAGTTCTCTTCGCTGCCGAACAGGTGGAAGAACGGCACGACTTGCCAGGTGCCTTGTGCCGGGTTGAACGCGCGCGGAACACTGGCGAACCAGTTCAGCGAGTCACCGCTGCTTTCGATCAGGCGGGTGCCCGGGTCGCCAGCGCGGATGTGACCACCGACTTCGTCCTGGAACTTGTTCCAGGCCTGCGGCGAGTTCCAACCCGGAGACCAGGCGAATGGCACTTGCTGACGCGGTTCGACCGAGCCCGAGTAACCTTCCATCGAGAAGTTGAACGCGGTGTCGTTGTCTTGCGGGGCACGCGGTTCGTGCACGTTGATGTCAGCGCGCATGGCGGTACGACCGGAGTAACGCAGCGGTTCGCGGGCCAGTTTCATGCCCTTGATGCGGAACGCGGCGGACGGTGCGGCATCGATGATGCGATTCAGGATCGAAGTGCTGGAAGCGACGGCGGCGGTGGCGTGGTCCAGTTGGGTCCAGTCGATCGGCTGGTTCAGCAGGGTCGCGCGCAGGGCATGCAGCCAGCGCCAGCCTTCGTGAACCAGGATGCTCGCGTCCATGTACTTCGGATCGAAGACCTGGAAGAAGCGCTGGGCGCGGCCTTCCTGGCTGACCAGGGTGCCGTCGCCTTCAGCGAAGCTGGCGGCTGGCAGAACCAGGTGCGCGCGATCGCTGGTGGCAGTCTTCTGATGGTCGGCGACGATCAGCACTTTGGCGGCGGTCAGGGCGGCATCGACCTTGGCCTTGTCGGTACGGGTATACAGATCGTTTTCCAGCACGACGATGGCGTCGGCACGGCCATCAATCACGGCTTGCAGCGCGGCGTCGACCGATTCGCCACCGAGCATGGCCAGGCCGAGGCTGTTGGCCTCTGGCACGATCAGGCTGATGGAACCGTTCTTCTCGCGCAGCTTCAACGCTTTGGCGATGTTCGCAGCAGCTTCGATCAACGCCTTGGAACCCAACGAGGTACCGGCAATGATCAATGGACGCTTGGCAGCGAGCAGGGCGTCGGCAATGCGCTTGGCCAGTTCGAGTGCTTCAGCATCCAGGCCTTCAACGGCCGGAGCGCTGGCGTCGAGGGCGTGAGCCACGGCGAAACCGATGCGGGCCAGGTCGTCTGGAGCGGCGTGAACGCATTCTTCAGCGATGTCGTCGAGCTTGGTTTCAGCCAGGCTGGCGATGAACAGCGGGTTCAGCGCGTGCTGGCCGATGTTCTTCACCGCGGCGTCGAGCCAAGGCTGGACGCGCATGGCGTCGGCCATGTCTTCGGCCTTGCCCTTGACCGATTGACGCAGGGACAGGGCCATGCGCGCAGCAGTCTGGGTCAGGTCTTCACCGAGGACGAACACGGCGTCGTGGTCTTCGATGTCGCGCATGTTCGGTACTGGCAGCGGGCTGTCTTTGAGCACTTGCAGGACCAGGCGGATACGCTCCAGCTCGGCAGCTTCGATACCGGAGTAGAAGTGCTCGGCACCGACCAGTTCGCGCAACGCGTAGTTGCTTTCGAGGCTGGCGCGGGGCGAACCGATACCGACGATGTTGCGACCGCGCAGCAGGTCCGCGGCTTTATCCAGCGCTTCGTCGAGGCTCAGCTTGGTGCCGCCCGCCAACTGCGGCTGGCGTGGGCGGTCTTCGCGGTTGACGTAGCCATAGCCGAAACGGCCACGGTCGCACAGGAAGTACTGGTTCACCGAACCGTTGAAACGGTTTTCGATACGACGCAGTTCGCCGTAACGCTCGCCCGGGGAGATGTTGCAACCGCTGGAGCAGCCATGGCAGATGCTCGGCGAGAACTGCATGTCCCACTTGCGGTTGTAGCGCTCGGAGTGAGTCTTGTCGGTGAACACACCGGTCGGGCAGACCTCGGTGAGGTTGCCGGAGAACTCGCTTTCCAGGGTGCCGTCTTCAACGCGACCGAAGTACACGTTGTCGTGGGCGCCAAACACACCGAGATCGGTGCCGCCGGCGTAGTCCTTATAGAAGCGCACGCAGCGGTAGCAGGCGATGCAGCGGTTCATTTCGTGGGAAATGAACGGGCCCAGTTGCTGGTTCTGGTGGGTACGCTTGGTGAAGCGGTAACGGCGCTCGTTGTGGCCGGTCATTACCGTCATGTCTTGCAGGTGGCAGTGACCGCCTTCTTCACAGACCGGGCAGTCGTGAGGGTGGTTGGTCATCAGCCATTCGACAACACTGGCGCGGAAGGCCTTGGATTCTTCATCTTCGATGGAGATCCAGGTGTTGTCGGTGGCAGGGGTCATGCAGGACATCACGATACGACCACGGGTGTCGTTCTCGTCGGTGTACTGCTTGACCGCGCACTGGCGGCAAGCGCCAACGCTGCCGAGGGCAGGGTGCCAGCAGAAATACGGAATATCGAGGCCCAGAGACAGACATGCCTGTAACAGGTTGTCTGCCCCATCGACTTCGAGCGCTTTGCCGTCTACGTGGATAGTGGCCATGGTTCAAAGTTCTTCGTTGGCCCGGTGTCAGCGGGCGTGGCTAATGGAATCTTGTTATCCGCGTGAATCAACACAGCCGTTAAAGGCGTCATCACACGAAAAGCGAAGGGCGCGGACCCTTCGCTTTTTAAGCGTTTACGCGCCGACTACGATCGGCCTTGCCAGAGGCGGGACGGCGGCGCTGACTGGCGCGATACCGGCTTCGAACTCATGGCGGAAGTATTTGATTGCGCTGCCCAACGGTTCCACGGCGCCCGGTGCGTGAGCACAGAAGGTCTTGCCTGGGCCGAGGAAACCGACCAGACCCAGCAGGGTCTCGATGTCGCCTGGCTGGCCTTCACCGTTCTCGATGGCCATCAGGAGCTTGACGCTCCATGGCAAGCCATCGCGGCAAGGGGTGCAGAAGCCGCAGGATTCGCGGGCGAAGAACTGCTCCATGTTGCGCAGCAGGGACACCATGTTGACGCTGTCGTCCACCGCCATGGCCAGGCCGGTACCCATGCGGGTGCCCACTTTGGCGATGCCGCCGGCGTACATTTGTGCGTCCAGGTGTTCCGGCAACAGGAAACCGGTACCGGCGCCGCCAGGCTGCCAGGCCTTGAGCTTGTAACCGTCGCGCATGCCGCCAGCGTAGTCTTCGAACAGCTCGCGACCGGTGACGCCGAACGGCAGTTCCCACAGACCCGGGTTCTTGACCTTGCCGGAGAAGCCCATGAGCTTGGTGCCCATGTCTTCGCTGCCTTCGCGAGCCAACGATTTGTACCAGTCCACGCCGTCGGCAATGATCGCCGGCACGTTGCACAGGGTTTCGACGTTATTCACGCAAGTCGGCTTGCCCCACACGCCAACGGCGGCAGGGAAGGGCGGCTTGGAGCGCGGGTTGGCGCGACGGCCTTCGAGGGAGTTGATCAGTGCGGTTTCTTCACCGCAGATATAACGCCCGGCGCCGGTGTGAACGAACAGCTCGAAATCAAAACCCGAACCCAGGATGTTCTTGCCCAGCAGGCCGGCTGCCTTGGCTTCTTCCACGGCACGGTTGAGGTGCTTGGCGGCGGTGGTGTATTCGCCACGCAGGAAGATGTAGCCACGGTAGGTTTTCAGTGCGCGGGCACTGATCAGCATGCCCTCGATCAGCAGATGGGGCAGTTGCTCCATCAGCATGCGGTCTTTCCAGGTGTTGGGCTCCATTTCATCCGCGTTGCACAGCAGGTAGCGGATGTTGATGGATTCATCCTTTGGCATCAGGCCCCACTTCACGCCAGTGGGGAAGCCTGCACCGCCGCGGCCTTTGAGGCCGGAGTCTTTCACGGTCTGGACGATGTCGTCCTGGGCCATGTCGGCGAAGGCCTTGCGCGCAGCGGCGTAACCGTTCTTGGCCTGGTACTCGTCGAGCCATACGGCTTCGCCGTCGTCACGCAGACGCCAAGTCAGCGGGTGAGTCTCGGCCGAACGCTTGATGCGGTTGGCCGGACCGAAGGAAGTCAGGGTCATACGTAGCCCTCGAGCAATTTGGCAACGCCTGCAGGCTGCACATCACCGAAAGTGTCGTCGTCGATCATCAACGCCGGCGCCTTGTCGCAGTTGCCGAGGCAGCAGACCGGCAGCAGGGTGAAACGACCGTCGGCGGTGGTCTGACCCAGGCCGATGCCGAGCTTGCTCTGGATTTCGCTGACCACGGACTCGTGGCCGCCGATGTAGCAGACCATGCTGTCGCAGACGCGGATGATGTGACGGCCCACTGGCTGACGGAAGATCTGGCTGTAGAACGTCGCCACGCCTTCAACGTCGCTGGCCGGGATGCCGAGGATCTCGCCGATGGCGTACAGGGCGCCGTCCGGCACCCAGCCACGTTCCTTCTGGACGATCTTCAAGGCTTCGATCGACGCCGCGCGCGGGTCTTCGTAGTGATGCAGCTCGTGCTCGATGGCCGAGCGCTCGGTTTCACTCAAGGTGAAACGGTCTGTCTGGATAAGCGTGCTGTTCATGCTTAGCGGTCCACGTCGGCCATAACGAAATCGATACTACCCAGGTACGCAATCAAGTCCGCGACCATGCTGCCTTTGATCACCGAAGGGATCTGCTGCAAGTGCGGGAAGCTTGGGGTACGAATCCGGGTGCGGTAGCTCATGGTGCCGCCATCGCTCGTCAGGTAATAACTGTTGATGCCCTTGGTCGCTTCGATCATCTGGAAGGATTCGTTGGCCGGCATGACCGGGCCCCACGAAACCTGCAGGAAGTGCGTGATCAAGGTTTCGATGTGCTGCAGGGTGCGCTCTTTCGGCGGCGGCGTGGTCAGCGGGTGATCCGCCTTGTACGGGCCTTCCGGCATGTTGCGCAGGCACTGGTCGATGATCCTGATGCTCTGGCGCATCTCCTCGACACGCACGATGCAGCGGTCGTAGGCATCGCCATTGGCGGCCAGCGGTACTTCGAATTCGAAGTTCTCGTAGCCCGAGTACGGACGCGCTTTACGCAGGTCGAAATCGCAACCGGTCGAACGCAGGCCGGCACCGGTGACGCCCCATTCCAGGGCCTCTTTGGTGTTGTAGTCGGCGACGCCGATGGTCCGGCCACGCAGGATGCTGTTGTCCAGTGCGGCTTTCTGGTATTCGTCCAGACGCTTGGGCATCCACTCGACGAAATCCTTGACCAGTTTTTCCCAACCACGCGGCAGGTCGTGGGCGACGCCACCGATGCGGTACCAGGCCGGGTGCAGGCGGAAACCGGTAATGGCTTCGATCACCGTGTACGCGCGCTGGCGGTCGGTGAAGGTGAAGAACACCGGGGTCATGGCGCCGACGTCCTGGATGTAGGTACCCAGGAACAGCAGGTGGCTGGTGATCCGGAAGAACTCGGCCATCATGATGCGGATGACGTCGACCTTCTCCGGCACCTTGATGCCGGCCAGCTTCTCGACCGAAAGCACGTACGGCAGGTTGTTCATCACGCCGCCGAGGTAGTCGATACGGTCGGTGTACGGGATGAAGCTGTGCCAGGACTGACGCTCGGCCATCTTCTCGGCACCACGGTGGTGGTAACCGACGTCCGGTACGCAGTCTACGATCTCTTCACCGTCCAGCTGCAGGATGATGCGGAACGCACCGTGCGCGGACGGGTGGTTCGGGCCGAGGTTGAGGAACATGTAGTCCTCGTTCGGACCGGAACGCTTCATGCCCCAGTCTTCCGGCTTGAAGCGCGCGGACTCTTCCTCAAGCTGTTGCTTGGCCAGGTTCAGGGTGAACGGGTCGAACTCGGTGGCACGGGCCGGAAAGTCCTTGCGCAGCGGGTGACCTTCCCAGGTCGGCGGCATCATGATGCGCGACAGGTGAGGGTGACCTTTGAAGTCGATGCCGAACATGTCCCAGACTTCACGCTCGTACCAGTTGGCGTTCGGCCAGATGCTGGTGACGGTCGGCAAGCTGAGGTCGCCCTCGGACAAGGCAACCTTGATCATTACGTCACTATTACGTTCGATCGACATCAAGTGATAGAACACGGAGAAGTCGACGCCGTTCGGCAGCCCTTGACGCTTGGTGCGCAGACGCTCGTCCACGCCGTGCAGGTCATAGAGCATGACGTACGGCTTGGGCAGGTTACGCAGGAAGGTCAGGACTTCGACGAGTTTGGCGCGGGCAACCCAAAGCACCGGCATGCCGGTGCGGGTCGGCTGGGCGGTGAACGCCTCCGGGCCAAAACGGTTGTTCAGTTCGACGACCACATCCTGGTCGTCTGCCTTGTAAGGCGGGATGTACAGAGCACTGCCTGTAGTCATGGTTATTTATCGCTTTCGGTCAACGTAAAGAATGAAGCCAGGTTCTCGTTCTATTTAAGAAGCAGATCTGGATCAGACTTCGTCGGGGCTGCGCAGGTTGGTGACTGCGATTCGCTGTTCGCGGCGCTTTTCCTTCTCGGAAGGCATCTCGGCGCGATAGACGCCTTGATCACCAACGACCCAGGAAAGCGGGCGACGCTCCTGTCCAATCGACTCCTGCAACAGCATCAAGCCTTGCAGGAAAGCCTCAGGGCGGGGCGGGCAGCCAGGCACGTAGACGTCCACGGGCAGGAACTTGTCCACCCCTTGAACGACGGAGTAGATGTCGTACATGCCACCGGAGTTGGCGCACGAACCCATGGAAATGACCCATTTAGGCTCGAGCATTTGCTCGTAGAGACGCTGAATGATCGGCGCCATCTTGATGAAGCAGGTACCGGCGATAACCATGAAATCCGCCTGACGCGGCGATGCCCGGATAACCTCGGCGCCAAAGCGCGCGATGTCGTGGGGCGCCGTGAAGGCGGTGGTCATTTCCACGTAGCAGCACGAAAGACCGAAGTTATACGGCCACAGGGAGTTCTTGCGCCCCCAGTTGATCGTGCCGTTAAGCACGTCTTCGAGCTTGCCCATGAAAATGTTTTTGTGGACTTGATCTTCTAACGGATCGGAAACGGTTTCCCGCTGGCCAATCGGATACTGCTCGTTAGGAGCATCGGGGTCGATCCTGGTGAGATTGTATTGCATTGCCAAAGCCTCATTGTTTCAGCTTCGCTTGCCGCTTGCGCCGAGCTTCCGGAGCCCAGTCAAGGGCGCCCACTCGGAATAGGTAGACAAGGCCTGCCAACAGAATTGCTATGAAAACGAGAGCTTCGACGAATCCGGTCCAGCCGCTTTCGCGGACGGACACAGACCATGCAAAGAGAAAGAGGGCTTCGATATCGAAGATCACGAACAACATCGCGACCAGATAGAATTTGGCTGAGAGCCGCAAGCGGGCGCCACCTGTAGGTAGCATGCCGGACTCGAACGGTTCGTTTTTGCTGCGGCCCCAGGCTTTTGACCCAAGGAGGCTGGAGACGCCCAGCATGAAGGCACAGAGGCCGACGACGCCTAGAAGGAAAATGGCAAAGCCCCAGTTGTGGGCCATGAGTCCTGTCGCTTCGGGCATGCTGGTAATCCTTAACAGAGAGCAAAGGTCTCTGAGCTTGAAAAGAAACAAAAGCAGTGACGATATGTCGCAGCAATCAATCCCGCTGATTTTATGGCTAAACACCCGGCAAGTAAAATTCCTATAGCGAAATTATTTATAGGAATAAGGACATAGCGCGCTTCAAAAGCCCCGCAGGCCTTGCGCCTTGGGCATTAGCCGGCATTTCGTCAATTATGTTTTGTAGGGAATGTAACGAACATAGTTCGTGCTAAATGATAATCAATATTGTTTGGCTTGGTTTTTAAACTGCTTATCCTTCGGATACTCCGGAAGTTGTCTTATATGGGCGTTACAGCAAGTAGCGGCGGAGAGCGTTTTAGCGGATTTTTCTGACGGTCGTAGCGCTCTGGATCAATGTTTTTCCAGGTCACCACCATCCCCTGTAGGAGCAAGCCTGCTCGCGATGGTGGTCAACGATGACGCTGGGGGCCTGAAACCCAGCGGCGTCCTCAGGTTCATCGCGAGCAGGCTCGCTCCTACAGAGGGGCGCTCATTGAATCGCAGGCAAAAAAACGCCCCGAACCAGTCGGGGCGTCAGAGGTGCAGCGCTGCGGTTAGCTTTCTATTCGGTCCGCAGCGGCTGATGTCTCAGGCGAAGCAGATCAGTGGAACTGTTCTTCTTCAGTCGAACCGGTCAGTGCGGTTACCGAGGACGAGCCACCCTGGATCACGGTGGTCATGTCGTCGAAGTAGCCGGTGCCCACTTCCTGCTGGTGCGCCACGAAGGTGTAACCCTTGGAAGCGTCAGCGAATTCCTGCTCTTGCAGCTTCACGTAGGCAGTCATGTCGTTGCGGGCGTAGTCGTGCGCCAGGTTGAACATGCTGTGCCACATGTTGTGAATGCCGGCCAGGGTGATGAACTGGTGCTTGTAACCCATGGCGGACAGTTCGCGCTGGAACTTGGCGATGGTCGCGTCGTCCAGGTTTTTCTTCCAGTTGAAGGAAGGCGAGCAGTTGTACGACAGCAGTTGGTCCGGGTATTCCTTCTTGATCGCTTCAGCGAAGCGACGAGCCTCGTCCAGATCCGGCTTGGCGGTTTCGCACCAGATCAGGTCGGCGTACGGAGCGTAGGCCAGGCCACGAGCGATGGCTTGATCCAGGCCGGCGCGCACTTTGTAGAAGCCTTCCTGGGTACGTTCGCCAGTCACGAATGGCTGGTCGTACGGGTCGCAGTCGGACGTCAGCAGGTCAGCGGCGTTAGCGTCGGTACGGGCCAGGATGATGGTCGGAGTACCGGCAACGTCAGCAGCCAGGCGAGCAGCGGTCAGCTTCTGTACGGCTTCCTGGGTAGGAACCAGTACCTTGCCGCCCATGTGGCCGCATTTCTTCACGGAAGCCAGCTGGTCTTCGAAGTGAACGCCGGCGGCGCCTGCTTCGATCATGCTCTTCATCAGCTCGTAAGCGTTCAGTACGCCACCGAAACCGGCTTCGGCGTCAGCCACGATTGGCGCGAAGTAGTCGATGTAGCCGTCGTCGCCCGGGTTCTTGCCGGCTTTCCACTGGATCTGGTCGGCACGACGGAACGAGTTGTTGATGCGCTTGACCACGGTTGGAACCGAGTCCACCGGGTACAGCGACTGGTCCGGGTACATCGATTCGGCGGAGTTGTTGTCCGCAGCCACTTGCCAGCCAGACAGGTAGATCGCCTGGATGCCGGCCTTGACTTGTTGTACAGCCTGGCCGCCGGTCAGGGCGCCCATGCAGTTGACGAAATCTTTCTCAGGACGGAAGGCTGGCTTGGCACCCTGGGTCACCAGGTTCCACAGCTTCTCGGCGCCCATTTTTGCAAAGGTGTGCTCAGGTTGAACCGAGCCACGCAGGCGGACGACGTCAGCAGCGGAGTAAGTGCGTGTCACGCCTTTCCAGCGCGGGTTTTCAGCCCAGTCTTTTTCGAGGGCTGCAATTTGCTGTTCGCGTGTCAGTGCCATGGGAGATAAACCTCGTCGCGTCTTTATGAAAAGTTGTTCTGCGGTGGAAAATTCCTGCGCTCGCTGACCAGAAGCTTAAGCGGTCAAGTCGGATTCGGCGGGGAGGGCGACGGGATGAACGATCGGCTCGAGGGGAAGTGAGCAGGTAAAGGCGAACTGCGGGCGCATTCGGGCGTCGTGGGCCTTGGTGCGAACATCAGTGTGGTGCCGGGTTACCTATTACGCTTCCGTCCCTCGGGACAACTTCGTTCCAGTCGACAACCTCGTCAAACACACCTTGTGGGCGGTACAGACACGAAGCGGTTCGCGGGGTAGGTGCGAACATCGCCTCGAAGGCCCTTGCCAGGGCCTCTGATTAGCGGGAGCGAGGCCATCATGCCTTCGCTTTTTTGGCTCGTCAAACGTTTTGTAGTGCTTTTTTTCAGGCACTACATCTTTGGTCTAATACGACTCGTCAGTCAGTTTTTGGTGCTTTAGTCCAAGGTGTCGACTTTCACCCGCAAAGTCATGTCGTTGCGGCTCTGGGTCGAGTAGCTGCGGGTCAGGCCCTGTTTGTCGGCCTGGGTCTGGCCGTTGACCCCGGCCAGCAGGATCCACTCACCGAGGTGGCCGGTGACGGTTGTGTCGGTGCTTTGTACGTTCACTACATCGGGACGTTCCTGGCTCATGCGGTCACGGTTGGTACTGATCGACAGATGAACGATGTCGCCGGTGACGTTTGCGGTGACGTAGAAGCCCTGAGTGACGTTGCGGTATTCGGTCTGGCTGCGCAGGTCGCCGTAGGAATCGGTTTGCGAGCTGGTCAGCGGCACGCTCTGGCCGACCTGGATCAGCGCCGGTGTGCCTTCGCTGGCCTGCACCTGCTGAATGCCGCCGTCACGACTGTCGGTGGTGTAGTTGATGATGCGGGACTGGCTTGGCTTGGCGCCGTTCACCGAATAACCCTGGTCACCCTGGAAGTTGCTGTCGCTGGTATCGACGGTGATCAGCAGGCGCTTGGGTGCGGTGTCGAGTTGGGAAAGAAGGGCTTTAAGTTCGTCGATCTTGCGTTGATCGGCGTTGACGATCAATTGATTGCCGTAGGCGCTTACCTGTCCGTCCTTGCCGACGAAATCCTGCGCCACCGGCAGCAGGTCGGCACTGGTGTGGTATTTGAGGGGGATGATTTCTGTGGCAGCCAGCACCGAAAAACTGCAGCCGAGCAGTAGGGTGGTGAGCAGGGTGCGTAGGGACATGTCCGTTATCTCCGCGTTCTAAAAGCTTGATATTGCCACTTTGTCGGCCCGGGGTTTGCAGGAGCGAGCTTGCTCGCGATGGGCGTGAACGATAATGCTGGAAGTCTGACACCCCGCGGCGTTCTCAAGACCATCGCGAGCAGGCTCGCTCCTACAGTTTGTCGGCCCGGGGTGGGGTAAGTTGAATCGTAGACAGCAAAACGCCCCGGCATCTGGAGATGGCGGGGCGTTTTGTGGTGTTTCGTCGGGCCTCATCGCGAGCAGGCTCGCTCCCACAGGGATCGATGGTGTTGCTGAAATCTTCAGCAGCGCACAAATCCAATGTGGGAGCGAGCTTGCTCGCGATGGCGGCACCTGGGCCTTATGCCGAATGGCGAACCATGTCCACGTGTGGAATCCCGGCTTCCAGGAACTCCTCACTGACCATGTGAAAGCCCAGCCGCTCATAGAACGCCGTGGCTTGTACCTGGGCGCTGAGCATCTGCTGCTTCAGCCCGCGCTCTTCGGCTTCACCAATCACTGCGTGCATCAGCGCATCGCCGACTTTCAGGCCGCGCCAGTCCTTGAGTACCGATACCCGGCCGACGTGACCGTCAGGCAGCAGGCGGGCGGTGCCAATCGGGAAGTCGCCTTCGAGGGCGAGGAAATGCACGGCCGTTACATCATCGGCATCCCATTCCAGCTCGGGCGGAACGGATTGCTCGGCGACGAACACCGTCTCACGAATGCGCCGGATCTCGGCGTTGTCCTTCTGCCAGTCTGCGACACGTACGTGAATCTTATTCATCGGCAAACCCCAGGCTTCCTTGCTTGACCAGTTCGCACAGCAGCCCGCGACCGTCTTCGTCGCTCAGCCAGTCGCCAAGGTTGTCGGCGTGCAGCGCGTCGGCGGCGCAGATCATCTTCAACAATTCGCGCAGTTTGGCCGGCAGGTAACGGCTCTGGCCGCTGGCGAACAGCAGCAGGTCGTCATCGACTTCAGACCACGCCAGGCGTGCGCTCGGGTTGCGAATCAGGATCGCGCCTTGTTCCAGGGCGGACATGAAGTCCTCTTCTTCGACGTCTTCCGGGCCCACCACCAGTTCCGGGTAGCGTGGCTCGGTCATGAACTGGCCGAACCAGGTCAGCAGCAGGCGCTCGTCGCTCATGTGCTCGGCCAGCAGGCCTTTGAGGCGGTCGAGTGCGTCGCGCTGGATCTGGTGAGGGTCGGCGGCCGGCAAGGCGTCGGCGTCGGTGTAGCGTTCTTCGTCCGACAGGAACTGGCTGAGGAAGTCGGTGAAGTGGGTCAGTACTTCAGCGGCGCTCGGTGCGCGGAAACCGACCGAGTAGGTCATGCATTCATCAACGGCAACGCCGCAATGGGCCAGGCGCGGTGGCAGGTAGAGCATGTCGCCCGGTTCCAGCACCCATTCATCGGTGGCTTCGAATTCGGAGAGGATGCGCAGGTCGGCGTGGGCCAGCATCGGGCTCTCGGTGTTGCACATCTGGCCGATCTTCCAGTTGCGCTTGCCGTGGCCTTGCAGCAGGAACACGTCGTAGTTGTCGAAGTGCGGACCAACGCTGCCACCCGGTGCGGCGTAGCTGATCATCACGTCGTCGATGCGCCAACTCGGCAGAAAGCGGAAGTTTTCCAGCAGTTCGCTGACTTCCGGGACGAACTGATCCACGGCTTGAACCAGCAGGGTCCAGTCAGTTTCAGGCAGCTTGCTGAATTCATCTTCGGCGAACGGGCCGCGACGCAGTTCCCAAGGGCGCTCGCCATTCTCGATGATCAGTCGCGATTCGACTTCTTCTTCCAGCGCCAGGCCGGCCAGTTCGTCGGCGTCGATCGGGCTTTCGAAATCAGGAATGGCCTGACGGATCAGCAGCGGCTTTTTCTGCCAGTAGTCGCGCAGGAATTCCCGTGCCGTGATGCCGCCCAGAAGTTGAAGAGGAATATCAGGATTCATGTGTAACCTATTGAAAAAATGCACTTTTCAGACGGGAATAAAAACGCCCGGCGCGGCCGGGCGTCTTATAAAGGGTCTAGCGGTCGATCAGATGCGTTTGGCTTGTTCTACAGCGTTGCCGATGTAGTTCGCCGGGGTGAGCAATTTCAGCTCGGCCTTGGCGGCGGCTGGCATGTCCAGGCCGTCGATGAAAGTCTGCAGCGCTTCCGGGCTGATGCCCTTGCCGCGGGTCAGTTCTTTCAGCTTTTCGTACGGGTTTTCGATGTTGTAGCGACGCATCACGGTCTGGATCGGCTCGGCCAGTACTTCCCAGCAGGCGTCCAGGTCGGCGGCAATCTTCTGCTCGTTGAGCTCAAGCTTGCTGATGCCCTTGAGGCTGGCTTCGTACGCGATCACGCTGTGGGCGAAGCCGACACCGAGGTTGCGCAGTACGGTGGAGTCGGTCAGGTCGCGCTGCCAGCGGGAGATCGGCAGTTTGCTCGCCAGGTGCTGGAACAGTGCGTTGGCGATACCCAGGTTGCCTTCGGAGTTTTCGAAGTCGATCGGGTTGACCTTGTGCGGCATGGTCGACGAACCGATTTCGCCAGCGATGGTGCGCTGTTTGAAATAACCCAGGGAGATGTAGCCCCAGATGTCGCGGTCGAAGTCGATCAGGATGGTGTTGAAGCGGGCAATCGCGTCGAACAGCTCGGCAATGTAGTCGTGCGGTTCGATCTGCGTGGTGTACGGGTTGAAGCCCAGGCCCAGCTCGTCTTCGATGAAGGCGCGGGCGTTGGCTTCCCAGTCGATCTCAGGGTAGGCCGACAGGTGGGCGTTGTAGTTGCCGACAGCGCCGTTGATCTTGCCCAGCAGCGGAACGGCAGCGACCTGGGCGATCTGGCGCTCCAGGCGGTAAACCACGTTCGCCAGCTCTTTGCCCAGGGTGGTCGGCGAGGCCGGCTGACCGTGGGTGCGCGACAGCATCGGCACGTCGGCGAAACGGATGGCCAGTTCGCGGATGGCGTTGGCAGTCTGGCGCATCAGCGGCAGCATCACGTCATCACGGCCTTCGCGCAGCATCAGGGCGTGGGACAGGTTGTTGATGTCCTCGCTGGTGCAGGCAAAGTGGATGAATTCACTGACCTTGGCCAGCTCCGGCAGCTTGGCCGCTTGCTCTTTGAGCAGGTACTCGATGGCCTTGACGTCGTGGTTGGTGGTGCGCTCGATCTCTTTGACGCGCTCGGCGTGCTCCAGAGAGAAGTTTTCCGCCAGGGTGTTGAGCACAGCGTTGGCTTCGGCGGAGAACGCCGGCACTTCACTGATGGCAGGGTGAGCGGCCAGGCGCTGGAGCCAGCGCACTTCAACCAGAACGCGGGCACGGATCAGGCCGTACTCGCTGAAAATTGGGCGCAGGGCCTGGGTTTTGCCGGCGTAGCGGCCGTCAACAGGGGAAACCGCAGTGAGCGAAGAAAGCTGCATGGGGTGTTCTCGGACAGTCGGGCAACGAAATGGGGCGCGTATCATACATGAAAAAATCCGCCGGTCCGTCGCCAACTGACCGGCGTATTACGCGTATTGCTGAGTTCGGTTCTGTCGATGCGGGTTATTCGTTACGCATCAAGGGGTAAAGCTCTTTGAGCAATTTGCGGCGGCTGATCACCAGTTGCCAGCGATGACCGCCCAATTGCCGCCACAGGCGTGCTGAGCGAATGCCGGCCAGCAGCAGGGCGCGAATTTTCGAGGCGTTGCTCGGTTGTTGCAGGTTGCGCATGTCGCCGTGCACCTGAATGCGCTGGCGCAGTGTGCTCAGGGTGTCCTGATACAGCGCGCCGCAGGCGGCGATCACGTTTTCGTGGGCCGGGCCGAAGTGTTCGACCTGGGACTGAATCTGCGGCAGGCGTTTGCCGATCACGTCGAGCATGTCCCCACGTTTGGCCAACTGACGCTCAAGGCCGAGCATGGCTAGGGCATAACGCAGGGGCTCGCGCTGCAGGGCGCTTGGGTCGCGTTCGAGGGCGCCGATCAGTGCGCGGTAGCCTTCGCGCAGGTTGATGTCGTCGCCACCATAGACTTCCAGCGTGTCCTTGGGGTCGCGGATCAGCAGGCTACCGAGCATACAGCTCAGGCCGGCTTCGTTGGTCTGGCCGGTCTTGGCGATCCTGTCCACCAGCACCGCGGCGAGAAACACCCCGCCCAGTGCCGTCAGTTGCTCCTGAATCGGGTTCATAGGGCCTGGCCCTTGCTCGTCCACGGCTCGGCTACTTCAATCACGCCGCCGCCGAGGCAGATTTCACCGTCATAGAACACCACGGACTGGCCCGGAGTGACCGCACGTTGCGGATCATCGAAGGTCGCGCGATAACCGGTGGCGGTTTTTTCCAGGGTGCAGGGCTGGTCGCTCTGGCGATAACGCACCTTGGCGGTCAGTGTACGCGGCTCGGTCAAATCGATCGGATTGACCCAATAGATGTCCGAGGCGAGCAGGGCGCGGGAGAACAAGTAAGGGTGATCATTGCCCTGGCCAACGATCAGTTCGTTGTGTTCCAGGTCTTTGATCAGCACATACCATGGCTCGTCACCGGCGTCTTTCAGGCCGCCGATGCCCAGCCCCTGACGCTGGCCGATGGTGTGGTACATCAGGCCGTGGTGACGACCGATGACTTCGCCTTCGGTGGTCTTGATCTCGCCTGGCTGGGCCGGCAGGTATTGCTTGAGGAAGTCGCTGAAGCGGCGTTCGCCGATAAAGCAGATCCCGGTGGAATCCTTTTTCTTCGCGGTCGCCAGTTCGTACTTCTCGGCAATGGCGCGCACTTGCGGTTTTTCCAGCTCGCCGACCGGGAACAGGGTCTTGGCGATCTGTTCGCCACCGACGGCGTGCAGGAAGTAGCTCTGGTCCTTGTTCGGGTCCAGGCCCTTGAGCAGTTCGGTGCGACCATCGATGTCGCGGCGACGCACGTAGTGGCCGGTGGCGATCAGGTCGGCGCCAAGCATCATGGCGTAGTCGAGGAACGCCTTGAACTTGATTTCGCGGTTGCACAGGATGTCCGGGTTCGGCGTGCGTCCGGCCTTGTATTCGGCCAGGAAATGCTCGAACACGTTGTCCCAGTACTCGGCGGCGAAGTTGGCGGTGTGCAGCTTGATGCCAATCTTGTCGCACACGGCCTGGGCGTCCGCCAGGTCATCCATGGCGGTGCAGTATTCCGTTCCATCGTCTTCTTCCCAGTTCTTCATGAACAGGCCTTCCACCTCATAACCCTGCTCGATCAGCAGGAGGGCGGAAACGGAAGAGTCCACGCCGCCGGACATGCCGACAATGACGCGCTTCTTTTGTGTGTCAGAAGGGGCTGGATCACGCATAGGGATTCAATGAGTGTCTTGAAAAAGGACGCGATTCTAGCAGGCTCGGGCCCGCAAGGCTAAAGAGAAGGACGGATCAATTCGAGGTCGAAGTGTTGGCCTGCCAGATAGTCGTCGATGCAGCGGATGATCAGCTCGCTGCGCCAGTTGTCGCGCTGCTCGATTAATTCCTCGCGGGTCAACCACTTGGCGCCGACGATGCCGTCATCCAGTTGATAATCCGCGTGGTGTTTCAGTGGTTTGGCGATGAAGCAGACCCGCTGGTAGGTCACGCCATTGCTCGGGGCGGTGTAGAGGTAAATGCCCAGTACGCCGGTCGGTTCGACGTCCCAGCCGGTTTCCTCGAGGGTTTCGCGCACGGCGGCTTCGGTCAGGGTTTCATTCGGATCCAGATGGCCGGCGGGCTGATTGAGCACCACGCGTCCGTGCTTGAGTTCCTCGACCATCAGGAAGCGGCCGTTGTCTTCGACGATGGTGGCGACGGTGATGTGGGGTTTCCAGTCCATAAAACTTCCTCGGTTTTGAATGTTGAAACACTATCCCTATGGGGGCGAGCTTGCTCGCGATGGCGGCGAGTCAGTCACCAGAGGTGTTGGATGATATACCGCTATCGCGAGCAAGCTCGCTCCCACAGGGGTTGTGTGTTTATTCGGTATTGTGTGAGGTCCGGAAAACACAAACCCCGGCACAGGGCCGGGGTTTGTGATGTTCCCTTACAACCTTAAACCAGCGCAGCAACAGCCGCGTTGAAGGTTGCGCTTGGGCGCATGGCCTTGCTGATCAGCTCGGCGTCGGCGTGGTAGTAACCGCCGATGTCCACTGGCTTGCCCTGAACGGCGTTGAGTTCGGCAACGATGGTCGCCTCGTTCTCGGTCAGGGTCTTGGCCAGGGTCGCGAACTGCGCTTGCAGTGCAGCGTCTTCGGTCTGGGCAGCCAGGGCCTGAGCCCAGTACAGCGCCAGATAGAAGTGGCTGCCGCGGTTGTCGATGTTGCCGACTTTGCGCGATGGCGACTTGTTGTTGTCCAGGAACTGGCCAGTGGCCTGGTCCAGGGTCTTGGCCAGAACCAGCGCCTTGGGGTTGTTGTAGGTCACGCCCAGGTGTTCCAGGGACGCGGCCAGGGCCAGGAATTCACCCAGCGAATCCCAGCGCAGGAAGTTTTCTTCCAGCAGTTGCTGAACGTGCTTCGGAGCCGAACCGCCGGCGCCGGTTTCGAACAGGCCACCGCCGTTCATCAGCGGCACGATCGACAGCATCTTGGCGCTGGTGCCCAGTTCCATGATCGGGAACAGGTCGGTCAGGTAGTCGCGCAGTACGTTGCCGGTTACCGAGATGGTGTCCTTGCCGGCGCGGGTGCGCTGCAGGGTGGACTTCATCGCGTCGACCGGTGCCATGATCTGGATGTCCAGGCCGGCAGTGTCGTGATCCTTCAGGTAAGCCTGAACTTTCTCGATCACTACGCCGTCGTGGGCGCGCATCGGGTCCAGCCAGAAGATCGCCGGGGTGCTGCTGGCGCGAGCACGGTTGACGGCCAGTTTGACCCAGTCCTGGATCGGCGCGTCTTTGGTCTGGCACATGCGGAAGATGTCGCCGGCTTCAACAGCCTGTTCCATCAGCAGGTTGCCCTTGCTGTCGGTGACGCGAACAACACCGTCAGCCTTGATCTGGAAAGTCTTGTCGTGAGAACCGTACTCTTCGGCTTTCTTCGCCATCAGGCCAACGTTCGGCACGCTGCCCATGGTGGTCGGATCGAACGCACCGTTGGCTTTGCAATCTTCGATCACGGCCTGGTAGATGGTGGCGTAGCAGCGATCCGGGATCACGGCTTTGGTGTCGTGCAACTGGCCGTCGGTGCCCCACATCTTGCCGGAGTCACGGATCATTGCCGGCATCGAGGCGTCGACGATCACGTCGCTCGGCACGTGCAGGTTGGTGATGCCTTTGTCGGAGTTGACCATCGCCAGGGAAGGGCGAACGGCGTAGACCGCCTGGATGTCAGCTTCGATCTGCGCTTGCTGCTCGGCAGGCAAAGCCTTGATACGAGCGTACAGGTCGCCGATGCCGTTGTTCAGGTTGAAGCCGATCTGTGCCAGCACGTCAGCGTGCTTGGCCAGTGCGTCTTTATAGAACTCGGCAACGATCTGGCCGAACATGATCGGGTCGGAGACCTTCATCATGGTGGCTTTCAAGTGAACCGACAGCAGCACGCCTTGTGCCTTGGCGTCTTCGATTTCAGCCGCGATGAAGCTGCGCAGGGCGTTTTTGCTCAGTACCGCGCAATCGAGGATCTCACCGGCTTGTACGCTGGTCTTTTCTTTCAGGACGGTAGCGGTGCCGTCTTGGGCGATCAGCTCGATTTTCACGGCGTCAGCGGCGTCGATCAGGGCGGCTTTTTCGCTGCC
The DNA here is from genome assembly GCF_058807755.1 of Pseudomonas sp. GW821-FHT12A04. Taxonomy (NCBI): domain Bacteria; kingdom Pseudomonadati; phylum Pseudomonadota; class Gammaproteobacteria; order Pseudomonadales; family Pseudomonadaceae; genus Pseudomonas; species Pseudomonas sp. GW821-FHT12A04. The sequence goes on along the minus strand of NZ_JBXAQZ010000010.1, from coordinate 120,599 downwards.
GTAGAAATCGCCGTTGCTCATGTGCGCGATGTGGGACTTGGAGTCCTTGGCCCAAGCGCCCATTTTGTGCGGGTGCTTGCGTGCGTAGTTCTTGACCGACAACGGTGCGCGGCGGTCGGAGTTGCCTTCGCGCAGGACCGGGTTCACGGCGCTGCCCTTGATCTTGTCGTAACGCGCCTTGGCTTCCTTGTCGGCGTCGCAGGTCACGGTTTCCGGGTAGTCCGGCAGTGCGTAGCCCTGGGCTTGCAGCTCTTTGATCGCGGCTTGCAGTTGCGGAACCGAGGCGCTGATGTTCGGCAATTTGATGATGTTGGCTTCAGGCGTAACGGCCAGGGCGCCCAGTTCGGCGAGGTGGTCGGCTACGGCTTTGTCACCCAGTTGCTCGGGGAAGCTGGCCAGGATGCGCCCTGCAAGAGAGATATCGCGGGTTTCAACGGCGATATCAGCCGAGGCGGTGAACGCCTCTACGATAGGCAACAGTGAATAGGTGGCGAGGGCAGGAGCTTCGTCGGTGAAGGTATAGATGATCTTCGAGCGGGTGGGCATATTCGGATTAACTCTCTCTTCTTTGCTAAAGCGTGCGCAGAAACTCGAGGGCGCCGGGTAAGCGCGTTCGTTCAAAGTCATCCATGAGCCGAATATCGAGGTTTCGTTGCTGTGATGTTGGGTGCATCAGTAGGGCGTCAAGTAGCCGGACTGCGATAACAGGCCGGCTTGCCGGGCGGAAAGTCTCATCGTAGAGCACTTCAGCCGTCGTGACCCTGTGGTCAGCGGGCGGCATTATACATAGGTAGCTGGCAATCTGCCGATGGTTCATATGCAACGAATGTCGTCCATTGGTCTAAAGGTCGCAGGGGCGAGCAGGGCGTAAGGTCACTCGTCGTGCTTGGTTTTGGCGCTTTTCCCTTTGCTTTCAGGCTTGTAGCGCGCGAGTTGCAAGGCTTTGCGCCAGATCGATGGAACATAGGGTTTGCGCGCCGATTCAACTGGGTTACGCTCGAACCAAGCCAGATGTTCAATCCAATCAATGGAGTTCAGCATGGGTTACAAGAAGATTCAGGTTCCAGCCGTCGGCGACAAAATCACCGTCAATGCAGACCATTCTCTCAATGTTCCTAATAACCCGATCATCCCCTTCATCGAAGGTGACGGCATTGGTGTCGACATCAGCCCGGTCATGATCAAGGTTGTCGATGCTGCTGTTAAGAAGGCCTACGGTGGCGAACGCAAGATTTCCTGGATGGAGGTGTACGCCGGGGAGAAAGCGACTCAGGTTTACGATCAGGACACCTGGCTGCCTCAGGAAACCCTGGATGCGGTCAAGGATTACGTGGTTTCCATCAAGGGCCCGCTGACCACCCCGGTCGGTGGCGGCATCCGTTCCCTGAACGTGGCCCTGCGTCAGCAGCTCGACCTGTACGTCTGCCTGCGCCCGGTGCGTTGGTTCGAAGGCGTGCCTAGCCCGGTCAAGAAGCCAGGCGATGTCGACATGACCATCTTCCGCGAGAACTCCGAAGACATCTATGCGGGCATCGAGTGGAAGGCCGGTACGCCGGAAGCCACCAAGGTCATCAAGTTCCTGAAAGAAGAAATGGGCGTTACCAAGATCCGTTTTGACGAGAACTGCGGTATCGGCGTCAAGCCGGTGTCCCTGCAGGGCACCAAGCGTCTGGCGCGCAAGGCCCTGCAATATGTGGTCGACAACGATCGCGATTCGCTGACCATCGTGCACAAAGGCAACATCATGAAGTTCACCGAGGGTGCCTTCAAGGAATGGGCCTACGAAGTGGCGGCTGAAGAGTTCGGCGCGACCCTGCTCGACGGTGGCCCGTGGATGCAGTTCAAGAACCCGAAAACCGGCAAGAACGTCATCGTCAAGGATGCCATCGCCGACGCCATGCTCCAGCAGATCCTGCTGCGCCCGGCCGAGTACGATGTGATCGCGACCCTGAACCTGAACGGCGACTACCTCTCCGACGCTCTGGCGGCGGAAGTGGGCGGTATCGGTATTGCGCCGGGTGCCAACCTGTCCGACACCGTCGCCATGTTCGAAGCCACCCACGGTACGGCGCCGAAGTACGCCGGCAAGGACCAGGTCAACCCGGGGTCGTTGATCCTGTCGGCTGAAATGATGCTGCGCCACATGGGCTGGACCGAAGCGGCCGACCTGATCATCAAGGGCACCAACGGCGCGATTTCCGCCAAGACCGTGACCTATGACTTCGAGCGTCTGATGGAAGGCGCCAAACTGGTGTCGTCTTCCGGCTTCGGTGATGCGCTGATCTCGCACATGTAACAAAACGCAGGCACACAAAAACCGCCTGATTCAAGTAGATGAGTCAGGCGGTTTTTTTATGGCGCTATGACGGTGTGGACTTACACTGTAACGGTCTGTTGCGGGGCGGATGCCGTCGCTTTCGAAGCGCCCACCGGGCTGCCGATGTTGACCGCGTGCAGGCCTTTGGGGCCCTGGATGATGTCGAATACGACAGCTTGCCCGGCTTTCAGGGTTTTATAACCTTCCATCTGGATGGCGGAGTAGTGGGCAAACAGGTCTTCTGTCTTGCCGTCCTCATTGATGAAACCGTAACCCTTGGCATTGTTGAACCATTTGACCTTGCCGCTGACCTTGCCGCCTGACATACCCAACTCCCTCTGCAACACACTCCATCACTGGAGTATCATCCAGTACATCCGCAGTCGAATCTGTAAATAAGATTGACTCCGCGGACCTTTTTTACCCACTGTGGGCTCTATTGGTTGTAACACCGTTTTGCCGATAGTCAAGCTGACCCGGCAGTCGGAGTTGAAATCGCTGATAGCCGCCCCCACCACTGTATTTGAACAACTGACGAACCTTTCTTTCCATGCATGCAATCAGCCAGATTCGACTAACATTCAATCAGGATCGCCCGACTCTCCAGAAGGATCGCCCGGAGGAACACGACGACGATTCCGCAGGCATTGCTGTTCAGGAGGCCAAGCCTGCTTTACAGGCGCCGCCGATGTACAAGGTGGTTTTGTTCAATGATGACTACACACCGATGGATTTCGTCGTCGAAGTGCTCGAGGTGTTTTTTAACCTGAATCGCGAGCTGGCGACCAAGGTCATGCTGGCCGTCCACACAGAAGGACGGGCAGTATGTGGAGTGTTTACCCGCGACATCGCCGAGACCAAGGCCATGCAGGTCAACCAGTACGCCAGGGAAAGCCAGCATCCGCTACTCTGTGAAATCGAGAAGGACGGTTAATCGCCGGACACTTGGGTATGAGGTGAAGCTATGTTAAACCGCGAGCTCGAAGTCACCCTCAATCTTGCCTTCAAGGAAGCTCGTTCGAAGCGTCATGAGTTCATGACCGTCGAGCACCTCTTGCTGGCCCTATTGGACAATGAGGCTGCCGCCACCGTTCTGCGTGCGTGCGGCGCAAACCTCGACAAACTCAAGCATGACCTGCAGGAGTTCATCGACTCCACCACGCCATTGATCCCTGTTCATGACGAGGATCGCGAAACCCAGCCAACCCTGGGCTTCCAGCGTGTACTGCAACGTGCTGTGTTTCACGTACAGAGCTCGGGCAAACGCGAAGTGACTGGCGCCAACGTGCTGGTCGCGATCTTCAGTGAGCAAGAGAGTCAGGCGGTGTTCCTGCTGAAACAGCAGAGCGTTGCCCGTATAGATGTCGTCAACTACATCGCCCATGGCATTTCCAAAGTGCCGGGGCATGGCGATCACTCTGAAGGTGAGCAAGATATGCAGGACGACGAGGGCGGTGAGTCTTCTTCCTCAGGCAATCCCCTGGATGCTTATGCCAGCAACCTCAACGAACTCGCGCGCCAGGGTCGCATCGATCCGCTGGTGGGGCGTGAGCTGGAAGTCGAGCGCGTTGCGCAGATCCTGGCGCGTCGGCGCAAAAACAATCCGCTGCTGGTGGGCGAGGCGGGCGTGGGTAAAACCGCGATTGCCGAAGGCCTGGCCAAGCGCATTGTCGACGACCAGGTGCCGGATCTGCTGGCAAACAGTGTTGTTTATTCCCTCGATCTTGGCGCTCTGCTCGCGGGCACCAAGTATCGTGGCGATTTCGAGAAGCGCTTCAAGGCGTTGCTCAATGAACTGAAAAAACGTCCGCAGGCGATCCTGTTCATCGACGAGATCCACACCATCATTGGTGCGGGTGCCGCGTCCGGTGGCGTCATGGATGCCTCGAACCTGCTCAAGCCGCTGCTGTCCTCGGGTGATATCCGCTGCATCGGTTCAACCACCTTCCAGGAATTCCGTGGCATCTTCGAGAAGGATCGTGCCTTGGCCCGACGCTTCCAGAAGGTCGATGTGTCGGAGCCTTCGGTGGAAGACACCATTGGCATTCTGCGCGGCCTGAAGGGGCGTTTCGAAAGCCATCACAATATCGAATACAGTGATGAGGCCCTGCGCGCGGCTGCCGAACTGGCCTCGCGTTACATCAACGACCGTCATATGCCGGACAAGGCTATCGATGTCATCGACGAGGCGGGTGCCTATCAGCGCCTGCAACCGGTCGAGAAGCGTGTGAAGCGCATCGAAGTGCCGCAAGTCGAGGACATCGTCGCGAAAATCGCGCGGATTCCACCAAAACACGTCACCAGTTCCGACAAGGAGCTGCTGCGTAACCTGGAGCGTGATCTGAAATTGACCGTGTTCGGTCAGGATGCCGCGATCGACTCGCTGGCAACCGCGATCAAGCTGTCCCGTGCCGGCCTCAAGTCCCCTGACAAGCCTGTCGGTTCGTTCCTGTTCGCAGGGCCTACCGGTGTCGGTAAGACCGAAGCGGCGCGTCAGTTGGCCAAGGCCTTGGGTGTCGAGTTGATTCGTTTCGACATGTCCGAGTACATGGAGCGTCACACCGTATCGCGTCTGATCGGTGCGCCTCCTGGTTATGTCGGGTTCGATCAGGGCGGTCTGCTCACCGAAGCCATTACCAAGCAGCCACACTGCGTGTTGTTGCTCGATGAAATCGAGAAGGCGCATCCGGAAGTCTTCAATCTGCTGTTGCAGGTCATGGACCACGGTACGTTGACCGATAACAACGGGCGCAAGGCGGATTTCCGTAACGTGATCGTCATCATGACGACCAACGCCGGTGCCGAGACCGCAGCCCGCGCTTCGATCGGTTTCACCTATCAGGATCACTCGTCCGATGCGATGGAAGTGATCAAGAAGAGCTTCACGCCGGAATTCCGCAACCGTCTGGACACCATCATCCAGTTTGGTCGCCTCAGTCATGAGGTTATCAAGAGCGTGGTGGACAAGTTCCTTACCGAGCTTCAGGCGCAACTGGAAGACAAGCGAGTGTTGCTGGAAGTCACCGATGCGGCCCGCAACTGGCTGGCCGAAGGTGGTTATGACGCGGCGATGGGGGCTCGCCCAATGGCTCGCCTGATCCAGGACAAGATCAAGCGTCCGCTGGCGGAGGAGATTCTCTTTGGCGAACTGGCCGAGCATGGCGGTGTGGTACACATCGACATCAAGGACGGGGAGCTGACCTTCGAGTTCGAGACCACGGCCGAGATGGCCTGACGTTAAACCGCAATAAAGCAAAAAGGCGCCGGTTGGCGCCTTTTTGTTGTCTGCGAAATACACATCAAAGCCTGTGGGAGCGAGCTTGCTCGCGATGGCGGCGGGACAGATTGCACATTTACTGAATGTGCCGCACTCATCGCGAGCAAGCTCGCTCCCACAGGGGGGGCATTAAATCGCAGGCAAACAAAAACGCCCGGCATAAGCCGGGCGTTTTGTATTGACTTGCTTGGCGAGTGAGCCCTATCTCTGTAGGAGCGAGCTTGCTCGCGATGTTCGTCAATGATGATGCGGGGACTCTGACTTGACGCGGTACCGTCAGGTTTTTCGCGAGCAAGCTCGCTCCAACCTTATCGAGCGCGGTAAGTGATGCGCCCTTTGCTCAAGTCATAAGGAGTCAGCTCTACGCGCACTTTGTCGCCGGTAAGAATACGGATGTAGTTCTTGCGCATCTTGCCGGAGATGTGCGCGGTTACGACGTGCCCATTTTCCAACTCCACACGAAACATGGTGTTGGGCAGGGTGTCGACGACAGTGCCTTCCATTTCGAAGCTGTCTTCTTTCGACATGCAGTAAAGCCCTCGGTGTCCAATGAATGGCCCGGTGCAACTGCGCCAGGCAAAAGCGGCGTGCATTGTGCCCGAAAAATGGGGTTTAAGCCAAGGGGTTTAGGGTCTGCTCTAGTTTAGAACCACCCAGCGCTGATTAATCAGCAACTCAATAGGGCGATATTGAGTCTTGTAGTTCATTTTTTTGCAGTTTTTGATCCAGTAGCCGAGGTAGACCGCATCCAGCCCCAGCCGCCTGGCCTCGGCGATTTGCCACAGGATCGCATAGCGCCCAAGGCTGCGACGCTCTTCGGAGGGTTCGTAGAAGGTGTAGACCGCCGAAAGACCGTTCGGCAGTAAATCGGTGACGGCGACGGCCAGCAGCCGGCCATTCAGGCGAAATTCATAAAATCTTGAAAACGGCAGGTCCCGCACCAGGAATGTCGAAAACTGGTCGCGACTCGGCGGGTACATGTCGCCATCGGCGTGACGCTGTTCGATATAGCGCTGGTAAAGGTCGAAGTATTCTTCGTTGAAGCCGGGCTTGGCTGGACGTACCTGCAAATCCATGTTGCGCTTGAAGATGCGTTTCTGTTGCCGGTTGGGCGTGAACTGTCCCACGGGAATGCGCGCCGGAACGCAGGCATTGCAATTCTGGCAATGCGGCCGGTAGAGATGATCGCCACTGCGACGAAACCCCATCTCCGACAGGTCTGCATAGACATGCACATCCATGGGCTGGCTAGGGTCGAGGAACAGGGTTGTGGCCTGCTCCTCCGGCAGATAACTGCAAGAGTGCGGCTGAGTGGCATAGAACTTCAATCGCGCCAACTCGGTCATGATCAACCCTCGGGATAATGCTTTTGAATAAGTGTAAGCCACCTGCGCAAAAGTCGCTCAGCAAACCCAGCTAGCGCGATTGGGCTGGTCCAGATGCCTGGCCAGATAGTTGGCAAATTCATGGCGGGGTATCGCCCGGGCTCCGAGACTGTGCAGGTGATCGGTGGGCATCTGGCAATCGATCAGTACAAAACCCGAGTCTTTCAGATGCCGCACCAGTGTGGCAAAGCCGAATTTCGAGGCGTTGTCAGCGAGGCTGAACATGGACTCGCCGAAAAACAGCTGGCCCATCGCCAGGCCGTAGAGCCCGCCCACCAGTTCGTCCCCGTCCCACACTTCCACCGAGTGCGCGTGGCCACGCCTGTGCAGTTCGATGTAGGCGTCCTGCATGGCCTCGGTGATCCAGGTGCCGTCGGCGTAATCCCGGGGCGCGGCACAGGCGCGGATGACGGCGGCGAAGTCCTGGTCAAAGGTCACTTGATAGCGTTGCTGGCGTAGCAGTTTGTTCAGGCTGCGCGAGACGTGCAATTCGTCGGGAAACAGCACCGTACGCGGGTCCGGAGACCACCAGAGGATTGGCTGGCCCTCGGAAAACCAAGGGAAGCAGCCGTGGCGATAAGCCGAGATCAGCCGATCGGCGGACAGATCACCACCGGCAGCCAGCAGCCCGTTGGGGTCGCGCATGGCCTTTTCCAGTGGAGGGAAATGCAAGGTATTGCGTTGTAACCAAGTCAGCATGGCATCCGGGCTTGCAGAAGGGGAGGGCAGTGGCGGGTGTTGGCCCGCCATAAAGTTTGCCTTCAAACGGTTGGAATGTCGTCCAGGTATTTTTCAGCGTCCAGCGCCGCCATGCAACCGGCACCGGCAGATGTAACGGCCTGGCGATAAACGTGGTCGGCCACGTCACCGGCGGCAAACACACCTGCAATCGCCGTAGCGGTGGCATCGCCTTCGCTGCCACCCTTGACCAGCAGATACCCGTCGCGCATTTCCAGTTGGCCTGTGAACAGGTCGGTGTTGGGTTTATGGCCGATGGCGATAAACACCCCGGCCAGCGGCAGCTCCCGGGTTTCACCTGTGTGACTGTCCCGCAGGCGGGCACCGGTCACGCCGCTGGCATCGCCGAGCACTTCGTCCAGGTTTTGGTTCCAGTGCAGGCGAACATTGCCGTTGGCGGCCTTTTCAAAGAGTTTGTCCTGGAGGATTTTCTCCGAGCGCAGTTTGTCGCGCCGATGGATCAGGTGCACTTCTTTGGCGATGTTCGACAGGTACAAGGCTTCCTCGACCGCCGTGTTGCCGCCGCCGACCACAGCAACCACTTGATTGCGATAGAAAAATCCATCACAGGTCGCGCACGCCGAAACTCCTTTGCCGGCGAACGCTTCTTCCGACGGCAGGCCCAGGTATTGCGCGGAGGCGCCGGTGGCAATGATCAAGGCGTCGCAGGTGTAGGTGCCGCCATCGCCGATCAGCTCGAACGGCCGTTGTTGCAACTTGGCGGTATGGATGTGGTCGTAAACGATCTCGGTGGCAAAGCGTTCGGCGTGTTTTTGCATGCGATCCATCAGCACCGGTCCGGTCAGGCCTTCAACGTCGCCTGGCCAGTTATCCACTTCGACGGTGGTGGTGAGCTGGCCGCCTGCCTGGATGCCGGTAATGACAACCGGCTTGAGGTTGGCGCGGGCGGCATAAACTGCCGCGCTGTAACCGGCAGGGCCGGAGCCCAGGATAATCAGGCGGGAATGCTTCGCTTCGCTCATAAAAAACACCTCATAAGCCTTTGTCACCAAAGAGAATGCATGCTCAAATTGAATGGCATGTCATGTGCTGTTGACTATGCTGCATCCAAGGGTCTCAAGCATGGCGTCGTGCGTACAAACCCGTACAATGCCCTGCGTGTTACATATATTCAGTGTGCGCCGTGTTTATAGAAACAGGGGTGCAGTGTTAAAAGTAGTCCCGGTTACACGTGTTAACTTTATTACCTGCCTGGATTGGGCAGTTTTTTCGCGGTTTTTATAGACATTCACCAGATGGACGCGCCATTGGCGCAGGAAAAGAAGCGTTTTGAAGAAATCCACCGCAGCACCTAAACCAGCCGTCGTGCCGCTCTGGCGCCAGCACTTGCACTACCGACTCAAGGAAGGTGCGCTGATCGCCATCGGTGCCTTGTGCCTGTTCCTGATGATGGCCTTGTTGACCTATGGCAAGGATGATCCGGGCTGGAGCCATAACAGCAAGATCGACGACGTGCAGAACTTCGGCGGACCAGCGGGCTCCTACAGCGCCGATATCCTGTTCATGGTGCTGGGTTACTTCGCCTACATCTTCCCGTTGCTGCTGGCCATCAAGGCGTACCAGATCTTCCGCCAGCGTCACGAGCCGTGGCAGTGGAGCGGGTGGCTGTTCTCCTGGCGCCTGATCGGCCTGGTGTTCCTGGTGCTGTCGGGCGCCGCTCTGGCCCATATCCATTTTCATGCCGCGACCGGTCTGCCGGCCGGTGCGGGCGGTGCGCTGGGGGAAAGCCTCGGCGAACTGGCCAGGAACGCCCTGAATATCCAGGGCAGCACGCTGTTGTTCATTGCGTTATTCCTGTTCGGCCTGACTGTGTTTACCGACCTGTCGTGGTTCAAGGTGATGGACATCACCGGCAAGATCACCCTCGACCTGTTCGAGCTGTTCCAGGGCGCCGCCAATCGCTGGTGGGCGGCCCGTACCGAGCGCAAACAGCTGGTTGCCCAGTTGCGTGAAGTCGACGACCGTATGGATGAAGTGGTTGCGCCGACCGTCACCGACAAGCGCGAGCAGGCCAAGGTCAAGGAACGCCTGATCGAACGTGAGCAAGCCCTGAGCAAGCACATGTCCGAGCGCGAGAAGCAGGTGCCGCCGGTGATTGCGCCCGCGCCGCCAAAGCCCGCCGCACCGAGCAAACGCGTCGAGAAAGAGAAACAGGCGCCGCTGTTCGTCGACAGCGCCGTGGAAGGCACCTTGCCGCCGATTTCGATTCTCGATCCGGCGGAAAAGAAACAGCTCAATTACTCGCCTGAATCCCTGGCTGCGGTTGGCCACTTGCTGGAAATCAAGCTCAAGGAATTCGGCGTTGAAGTCGCAGTGGATTCGATCCACCCGGGCCCGGTGATCACCCGTTACGAAATCCAGCCGGCGGCCGGGGTAAAAGTCAGCCGAATCTCCAACCTGGCCAAAGACCTGGCCCGTTCCCTGGCCGTGACCAGCGTGCGCGTGGTGGAAGTGATTCCGGGCAAGACCACGGTCGGTATCGAGATTCCCAACGAAGATCGGCAGATCGTGCGTTTCTCCGAAGTGTTGTCGACTCCGGAGTACGACAACTTCAAATCCCCGGTCACCCTGGCCCTGGGCCATGACATCGGCGGCAAGCCGGTCATCACCGACCTTGCGAAAATGCCGCACTTGCTGGTCGCCGGTACCACCGGTTCCGGTAAGTCGGTGGGTGTGAACGCGATGATCCTGTCGATCCTGTTCAAGTCTGGCCCGGAAGACGCCAAGCTGATCATGATCGACCCGAAAATGCTGGAACTGTCGATCTACGAAGGCATTCCGCACCTGCTGTGCCCGGTGGTCACCGACATGAAGGACGCCGCCAACGCCCTGCGCTGGAGCGTTGCCGAGATGGAGCGACGCTACAAGTTGATGGCCAAGATGGGTGTGCGAAACCTGTCGGGCTTCAACGCCAAGGTCAAGGAAGCCCAGGACGCCGGCGAGCCGTTGAGCGATCCGCTGTACAAGCGCGAAAGCATCCACGACGAAGCGCCACTGCTGCAGAAGCTGCCGACCATCGTGGTCGTAGTCGACGAATTCGCCGACATGATGATGATCGTCGGCAAGAAGGTTGAAGAACTGATCGCCCGTATCGCGCAAAAGGCTCGTGCGGCCGGTATCCACTTGATCCTTGCGACCCAGCGTCCGTCGGTGGATGTGATCACCGGTCTGATCAAGGCCAACATCCCGACCCGCATGGCGTTCCAGGTATCGAGCAAGATCGACTCGCGGACCATCATCGACCAGGGCGGCGCCGAACAACTGCTGGGCCACGGTGACATGCTCTACATGCCGCCGGGTACCAGCCTGCCGATTCGTGTTCACGGTGCTTTCGTGTCCGACGATGAGGTTCACCGCGTGGTGGAAGCCTGGAAGCTGCGGGGTGCGCCGGAATACAACGACGACATCCTCAATGGCGTCGAAGAGGCGGGCAGCGGCTTTGAAGGCAGCAGCGGTGGCGGCGACGGTGACGATCCCGAGGCCGACGCGCTGTACGACGAAGCGGTCCAGTTCGTGCTGGAAAGCCGTCGTGCCTCCATTTCTGCGGTTCAGCGCAAGCTGAAGATCGGCTACAACCGCGCTGCGCGCATGATCGAAGCCATGGAAATGGCCGGGGTCGTGACGTCCATGAACACCAACGGTTCGCGTGAAGTCCTGGCCCCGGGGCCGGTGCGCGACTGACCCGAGTATGAAAGGGGGGGCGCCTTTGCGCCGCCCGCACTCCCACGAATGTTATGAGGACTCCCATGCGTCTGATCCGCATGCTGTTGCTGCCGGTACTGGCCTTGACCACGCTCCAGGCTAACGCCGATGACAAGGACGTGGCGCGCCTGACCCAACTGCTGGAAAAATCCCAGACCCTGACCGCACGTTTCTCGCAACTGACCCTTGATGGCACAGGCACCCAATTGCAGGAAACCGCCGGCGAGATGTCCCTGCAGCGTCCGGGCCTGTTCTACTGGCACACCGATGCGCCGGCCGAACAGACCATGATCTCCGATGGCAAGAAAGTCACCTTGTGGGACCCGGACCTGGAACAGGCCACCATCAAGAACCTCGACCAGCGCCTGACCCAGACCCCGGCCTTGCTGTTGTCCGGTGACGTGTCCAAGATCAGCCAGAGCTTCGACATCAGTGCCAAGGAAGCCGGCGGCGTGATTGACTTCACCCTGAAGCCGAAAACCAAGGACACCCTGTTCGACAGCCTGCGCCTGTCGTTCCGCAATGGCCTGGTCAATGATATGCAACTGATCGACAGCGTCGGCCAGCGCACCAATATCCTGTTCACCGGGGTGAAGGCGAACGAGCCGATCCCTGCGTCCAAGTTCAAGTTCGACATCCCCAAGGGTGCCGATGTAATCCAGGAATAAACGGCTGACGCAAAACCTGTGGGAGCGAGCTTGCTCGCGATAGCGTTGGGTCAGTCGACATAAATGTTGAATGTGATGCCGTAATCGCGAGCAAGCTCGCTCCCACAGGGTCAGCGTTTTGGCCCGCAGGCATTAAGTAACCCGAGGTTTTAAACGTACGCCATGGATCTGTTTCGCAGCACCCCCATCGCCCAGCCCTTGGCCGCCCGCCTGCGTGCGGCCAATCTGGACGAGTACGTCGGTCAGGAACACGTGCTCGCTCGCGGCAAGCCCCTGCGCGAGGCGCTGGAGCAGGGTGCCCTGCATTCGATGATTTTCTGGGGGCCGCCGGGCGTGGGCAAAACCACCCTGGCGCGATTGCTCGCGGAAGTCTCGGACGCGCACTTCGAAACGGTCTCGGCGGTGCTGGCCGGGGTCAAGGAGATCCGTCAGGCGGTGGAAATCGCCAAACAGCAGGCCGCGCAGTACGGCCGCCGCACCATTCTGTTCGTCGACGAAGTGCATCGATTCAACAAGTCCCAGCAGGATGCGTTCCTGCCCTATGTCGAAGACGGTACGCTGATTTTCATCGGTGCAACCACGGAAAATCCCTCGTTCGAACTCAACAACGCCTTGCTGTCGCGGGCGCGGGTCTATGTGCTGAAAAGCCTCGACGAAGCGGCCCTGCGCAAACTGGTGCACCGCGCGCTGACCGAAGAGCGTGGACTGGGCAAGCGTAACCTGACCCTCAGCGACGAAGGCTTCCAGATGCTGCTGTCGGCTGCCGATGGCGATGGTCGGCGCCTGCTCAACCTGCTGGAAAACGCCTCGGACCTGGCGGAAGACAACGGCGAAATCGGCACCGACCTGCTGCAAAGCCTGCTCGGCGATACCCGCCGGCGGTTCGACAAGGGCGGCGAAGCGTTCTACGACCAGATTTCCGCCCTGCATAAATCGGTGCGCGGCTCCAACCCCGACGGCGCCTTGTACTGGTTCGCACGGATGATCGACGGCGGTTGCGACCCCTTGTACCTGGCCCGGCGTGTGGTGCGCATGGCCAGCGAAGATATTGGCAATGCCGACCCCCGCGCCCTGAGCCTGTGCCTGGCGGCCTGGGAAGTGCAGGAGCGCCTCGGCAGCCCCGAAGGCGAGTTGGCGGTGGCCCAGGCCATCACCTATCTGGCCTGCGCGCCAAAGAGCAACGCGGTGTATATGGGCTTCAAGACGGCATTGCGCGCCGCCGCCGAGCACGGTTCGCTGGAAGTGCCGCTGCACCTGCGCAACGCGCCGACCAAGCTTATGAAACAATTGGGTTACGGCGATGAATACCGTTATGCCCACGATGAGCCGGACGCCTATGCCGCTGGCGAAGACTATTTCCCGGAAGAGCTCGACCCGATCCCGTTCTATCAGCCCGTGCCCCGTGGCCTGGAGTTGAAGATCGGCGAAAAACTCAATCACCTGGCGAAACTCGACCGTTTAAGCCCAAGGCAGCGGAGAAAATAGTGCTTCCCTTGATCGTTGCGGTTTCCGTCGGCGGGATGGCCGGCACGTTGTTGCGCTTCGTCACGGGCAACTGGATCAACGCGAATTGGCCTCGGCACTTCTATACCGCGACGCTGGCCGTTAATATCGTGGGCTGTTTGCTGATCGGCGTTCTATACGGTCTGTTTTTGATACGCCCGGAGGTGCCCATCGAGGTGCGTGCCGGGTTGATCGTTGGCTTCCTCGGGGGGCTGACGACTTTTTCATCCTTTTCACTGGATACGGTGCGCCTGCTGGAAAGCGGGCAAGTGCCGCTAGCCCTGGGCTATGCGGCGCTCAGCGTATTCGGCGGGCTGCTTGCCACCTGGGCCGGCCTGTCCTTGACCAAACTTTGATAAACGAGAAACCGACATGCTCGATTCCAAACTGTTACGTAGCAACCTTCAGGACGTAGCGGACCGCCTGGCATCCCGTGGCTATTCCCTGGATGTTGCGCGCATCGAAGCGCTGGAAGAACAGCGCAAGACCGTCCAAACCCGCACCGAAGCACTGCAGGCTGAACGTAATGCGCGCTCCAAATCCATCGGTCAGGCCAAGCAGCGCGGCGAAGACATCGCGCCGCTGATGGCGGACGTCGAGCGCATGGCGGGCGAATTGAGCGCGGGTAAAGTCGAACTGGACGCGATCCAGACCGATCTGGACTCGATCCTGCTGGGTATCCCCAACCTGCCGCACGAATCGGTACCGGTCGGCGAAGACGAAGACGGCAACGTCGAAGTGCGCCGCTGGGGCACCCCGACTGCCTTCGATTTCCCGGTTCAGGACCACGTCGCCCTGGGCGAGAAGTTCGGCTGGCTGGACTTCGAAACCGCCGCCAAGCTGTCCGGCGCCCGTTTCGCCCTGCTGCGCGGCCCGATTGCCCGTCTGCACCGCGCCCTGGCGCAGTTCATGATCAACCTGCACGTCACCGAGCACGGCTACGAAGAGGCCTACACGCCTTATCTGGTCCAGGCCCCGGCGCTGCAAGGCACCGGCCAGCTGCCGAAGTTCGAGGAAGACCTGTTCAAGATCGCGCGCGAAGGCGAAGCCGACCTGTACCTGATCCCGACCGCCGAAGTGTCGTTGACCAACATCGTCGCCGGCGAAATCGTCGATTCGAAACTGCTGCCGATCAAGTTCGTCGCCCACACGCCGTGCTTCCGCAGCGAAGCCGGTGCATCGGGTCGTGACACCCGCGGCATGATCCGCCAGCACCAGTTCGACAAGGTTGAAATGGTGCAGATCGTCGAACCATCGAAATCCATGGAGGCGCTGGAAGGCCTGACCGCCAACGCCGAGAAAGTCCTGCAATTGCTGGAACTGCCTTACCGCACCCTGGCGCTGTGCACCGGCGACATGGGCTTCAGCGCGGTCAAGACCTACGACCTGGAAGTGTGGATCCCGAGCCAGGACAAGTACCGCGAAATCTCGTCGTGCTCCAACTGCGGCGACTTCCAGGCCCGCCGCATGCAAGCGCGTTTCCGTAACCCGGAAACCGGCAAGCCGGAACTGGTACACACCCTGAACGGCTCCGGCCTGGCGGTGGGCCGTACCCTGGTCGCGGTGCTCGAGAACTATCAGCAGGCCGACGGTTCCATCCGTGTGCCTGAAGTCCTCAAGCCCTACATGGGTGGCCTTGAGGTCATCGGCTAAATGAACTATCTGCCGCTGTTTCACAACCTTCGCGGCAGTCGTGTGTTGGTCGTCGGCGGGGGGGAGATTGCCTTGCGCAAATCCCGCCTGCTGGCCGATGCCGGTGCGCTGCTGCGGGTGGTTGCACCTGAAATCGAAGCGCAATTGCGCGAGCTGGTTGCCGGCAGCGGTGGCGAGTGCCTGTTGCGTGGCTACGCCGAGGCGGATCTGGACGGTTGCGGGCTGATCATTGCCGCCACCGACGACGAAACGCTGAACGCACAAGTTTCCGCCGATGCCCATCGGCGTTGCGTGCCGGTCAACGTGGTGGACGCGCCGGCCCTGTGCAGCGTGATCTTCCCGGCCATCGTCGACCGTTCTCCCTTGATCATTGCTGTGTCCAGCGGCGGCGATGCGCCGGTGCTGGCACGTTTGATTCGCGCCAAGATCGAAACCTGGATTCCTTCCACCTACGGTCAATTGGCCGGGCTGGCTGCGCGATTCCGTCATCAGGTCAAAGGCCTGTTTCCGGATGTGCAGCAGCGTCGGGCGTTCTGGGAAGATGTTTTCCAGGGCCCGGTTGCCGATCGGCAACTGGCTGGGCAGGGCGGTGAAGCCGAGCGGTTGCTCCAGGCGAAAATCGATGGTGAGGCGCCAGTGGCGACCGGTGAAGTCTATCTGGTGGGCGCAGGGCCAGGTGATCCCGACCTGCTGACGTTCAAGGCATTGCGCCTGATGCAGCAAGCCGACGTGGTGCTGTACGACCGTTTGGTGGCACCGGCGATTCTCGAACTGTGCCGTCGCGACGCCGAGCGGGTTTACGTCGGCAAGCGCCGATCCGATCACGCGGTGCCGCAGGATCAGATCAACCAGCAATTGGTGGATCTGGCCAAGCAAGGCAAGCGTGTGGTGCGATTGAAGGGCGGCGATCCGTTCATCTTCGGTCGTGGTGGCGAGGAGATCGAAGAACTGGCGGCCCATGGCATCCCGTTCCAGGTCGTGCCGGGGATCACGGCAGCCAGCGGTTGCGCGGCCTATGCCGGGATTCCGCTGACCCACCGCGATTATGCGCAGTCGGTGCGTTTCATCACCGGCCACCTCAAGGACGGCTCCAGCGATTTGCCATGGGCCGATCTGGTCGCCCCGGCGCAAACCCTGGTGTTCTACATGGGGCTGGTGGGCTTGCCGATCATCTGCGAACAGTTGATCAAGCATGGTCGCGCTGCCGATACCCCGGCGGCACTGATCCAGCAGGGCACCACGGTCAACCAGCGGGTGTTTACCGGTACCCTGGCGGACCTGCCACGACTGGTGGCAGAGCATGAAGTGCATGCGCCGACCTTGGTGATCGTGGGTGAAGTGGTGCAACTGCGCGAGAAACTGGCGTGGTTCGAAGGGGCTCAGGGGCAGGTCTGAGACCGAGTTGCCTCATCGCGAGCAAGCTCGCTCCCACAGGGGATTTGTGAACGACACAAATCAATTGTGGGAGCGAGCTTGCTCGCGATGGGGCCTTCAAAACCTGCACAAATCTCAAGCTCTGCGCCAAACCCCTTTCCCACTCAACCGCTCCCGATCATGGGCCGCGGTGAAGTCCTGCGCCGGCCCTTTCGGCACCACACCCGTCGGGTTGATGGTGCGGTGGCTGGCGTAGTAGTGATTCTTGATGTGTTCAAAATCCACCGTCTCGGCGATCCCCGGCCACTGGTAAATCTCCCGCAGCCAGTTCGACAGGTTCGGATAATCCGCAATCCGCCGCAGGTTGCACTTGAAGTGACCGTAGTACACCGCGTCGAAGCGAATCAGCGTGGTGAACAGGCGGATGTCCGCTTCGGTCAGGTACTCGCCCGCCAGATAGCGGTTGGCGCCCAGCAGCAGCTCCAGTCGGTCCAGCTCGGCAAACACCTCATCGAAGGCTTGTTCATAAGCCTGTTGCGAGGTAGCAAACCCGGCGCGGTACACGCCATTGTTCACCGCCGGATAAATCCGCTCGTTCAACGCATCGATTTCTCCCCGCAGCGGCGCCGGGTAGAAGTCCAGGTCGTTACCGGTCAGATCGTCGAAGGCGCCATTGAACATGCGGATGATTTCCGATGATTCATTGTTGACGATGCGCTTTTGCTGTTTGTCCCACAGCACCGGCACGGTGACGCGACCGGTGTAGTCGGCGGTGTCGGCGGTGTAGCGCTGGTGCATGAATTCGAAATGGTCGAGCTTGTCGCCGGTCGACCCCAGGTGCTGGTCGAAGGTCCAGCCGTTTTCCAGCATCAACCAACTGACCACCGAAACGTCGATCAGGTTTTCGAGGCCTTTGAGTTTGCGCAGGATCAGTGTGCGATGGGCCCACGGACAGGCCAGGGACACGTACAGGTGATAGCGTCCGGGCTCGGCCGCGAAACCGCCGACGCCGGTCGGTCCCGGCTTGCCGTCAGCGGTCAACCAGTTGCGACGCTGCGCCTGTTCGCGCTGGAACGCGCCGTCCTTGCTGCTTTCGTACCACTTGTCCTGCCAGCGGCCATCCACTAACAAACCCATGTTCAAGACTCCCGAAACCCATAATCGATGGAGTCGAGTCTATTCCGATGAGTTCGAACAAAAAGCGCAAAGATCGGGCGCGAATGATCGATTAAATCGATTTGTCCCGCGCGGCCCAGTATTTTTCAGCGGTTTCGAAGGCCTGTTCGCGGGTGTGGCCGAGGCCACGCAGGGCCAAGGCCATGGTCGAGATCAGGGCCATTTGCGGGTAGCTGTCGACCACGTCGCCACGCCAGACCGCTTTCAAATGCTCAGGATCAAGCGAGGCAGGTTTGACGTGA
Organism: Pseudomonas sp. GW821-FHT12A04; assembly: GCF_058807755.1. Lineage (NCBI taxonomy): Bacteria > Pseudomonadati > Pseudomonadota > Gammaproteobacteria > Pseudomonadales > Pseudomonadaceae > Pseudomonas > Pseudomonas sp. GW821-FHT12A04. The sequence continues at coordinate 102,543 of NZ_JBXAQZ010000010.1, read as the reverse complement.
CGCTGCGCCGACAACTGCGGCCATTCCTCGTCCCAGCTCTCGCCCCCGGTGGTGCCGTACAGGTGGCTGTCGGCGTCCGGGTTGATCTCTATTTCGCCGCCATCGCCCTTGATCACAATGGCGGTATCACCGAGCAATCCACTGGCGTCGCGATGCACGGCCTGATAACCCGGGTGGAAAATGCTCTGCAGGCCACAACGGGCGCCCAGTGGGTTGAGGATCCGCGCCAGGGAGTGGATCGGCGAGCGCAGGCCCAGGGTGTTGCGCAGATCGATCATGCGTTGCAGCTGTGGCGCCCAGTCCATCAATGGCATGAAGGCCAGGCCGCCGTTATCCAGCGCCGAACCCACCTGTTGCCAGTTACGGCACAACGGGATGTTCAATTCGCCCAGCAGTTGCTCGCTGTACAAGCGTCCGGCCGTGTGGGCGCCGCCGCCGTGCATGAAAATCCGCACGCCATTTTGCGCCAGGCACTTGGCCGCCAGCAGATACCACGGCAAGTGCCGCTTCTTGCCGGCATAGGTCGGCCAATCCAGATCCACTGCCATTGCCGGAGGATTCAGGCGTTCGCGCAATGCCTCGGTGAAACCCGCCATCTCCTCGAAGCTTTCTTCCTTGTGCCGCAACAGCATCAGGAAGGCGCCGAGCTGGGTTTCCTCGACCTTTTCATCGAGCACCATGCCCATGGCTTCGCGGGCCTCGACCCGGGTCAGGTCACGGGCGCCGCGCTTGCCTTTGCCAAGGATCCGTACGAACTGGGCGAACGGGTGCTCGGCGGGCGTTTCGAGTGTCAGTGCTGGGTAATCGGTCATAAGCAATTCGTCGGTTTGGGCAGGCCCGCGAGTTTCGCGGCGAGTTTGGCGGGAGTGCCTTTGAACAGTCGGTTCAGGTGCAGGCTGTTGCCTTTTTCCGGGCCGAGTTTCAGGGCGGTGTACTTGATTAACGGGCGGGTGGCCGGTGACAGCTGGAATTCGGCGTAGAAACTGCGCAGCAGTTCGAGGACTTCCCAGTGTTCGGGCGTCAGTTCGATGTCTTCGGCCGCCGCCAGGGCACTGGCCACATCGGCGGACCAGTCACTCAGTTCGACCAGGAAACCGTCCTTGTCCAGTTCGATGGCGCGGGGGCCGACCGTCAATGCCTTCATAGCCAACTGTTGACCTTGTCGTAGTGAATCGACAGCTCGACGAAGGCCGGGTAATCGATGGCACTGGCCCAGTCTGGAACCGCAAGCGCACGGGCCTGGGCATCTTCGACCAGCACGAACAGCTTCAGGCCACGTGCGCTGAGCGCAGTGAACGGCGCGGTGCCTGGTTGCAACGCATAGGCGGCATCACCGGACAACAGCAACCCGTCGTTGGCGCCGATCACGCGCAGGCAACTGGTCAGGCGTTCGTCGCCGAACGGGGAATGAGACAACACATGCAAAGTCGACATCAGAGGGTGATCACCTGGTCGTAACGGTCAATGAGGGCGGTGATTTCGTGAGCGGCCAATACCTGGGCTTCTTCCAGCGACAGGCTGCTGGGGTCCAGGCCACGCTGGGTGATGCTGTCGCCACAGGCAAACAGTTCCTCGACACCGAACATCGGCAGGGCTTGCAGGTTGGCGCTCAGGTCTTTCTGTTGCAGGGCCTTGGCGTTCTGACCGGCGGCCAGCTGGAACACGCCGTCATCGAGAAACAGCAGGCCGATCGGCAGATCGAAAGCGCCCCCGGCCAGCACGATATCCAGCGCTTCCCGCGCGCCTGGGCCGGACCATGGCGACTGGCGGCTGATGATCAATATGGATTTGGCCATGTCATGCGCCTCCGAAACAGATCAGACGGTCGGCATCCTGCGCCGCGTCATGCAATTGGCCGAGGCCGGACAATTCCCACGGCGCGCCGACGGCTACAGCCTCGCGTTGATAGCGTCTGGCTTCTTCCTCGTTCAACACGCCACGACGCAGCGCGGCGGCGATGCACACCACGCCATCGAGTTGATGGTCGCTGACAAAGGCGTGCCATTGCTTGGGCAAGTCCAGTTCATCCTGGGGCGTGACCACGCTGGCGGACGCGTTGTAGACGCCGTCCTGATAGAAAAACAGCCGGACAATCTCGTGCCCGCCGGCCAGCGCGGCCTGGGCGAACAGCAGGGCTCGGCGCGAGGAGGGCGCATGGGCGGCGGAAAATACGGCGATGGCGAACTTCATGACGGACTCGATCAGCGAAACTGCCGCCATGATAATGCTTTATCGGCGGGGCGGCTAAAGTGATGTTGTCTGGGCGGGCCTCATCGCGAGCAAGCTCGCTCCCACAGTGGACGTGTGGTGGTTGCTGATTTTGTGTCCGACGCAAATCCCTTGTGGGAGCGAGCTTGCTCGCGATGAGGCCCGCCCAGTCAACACCAGACTCAGCGCGGCATATACCCCAACTGCCAACGCCGCGGGATCTTCAACGACAACACCCCGAGCCCGGCAGCCAGCAGGCCACTGGCAAACAACGCCTTGAGCCCCAGGTGATGTTCCAGCACGGCACCGAGTACCGCGCCGGCGAACATGCCGGTCCAGGGGATCAACTGCACCCGCCAGCCGCTACGGCGCTCGCCGAGCATCCAGCGGCCCAGCCCGCGGCCGAAACGCGACAGGGCACCGGTAACGTAGGTCAGGCCCACCGGCAGGCCATTCACTTCTTCCACCGCGGCGTTGAGCATGCCCATGGCGATGATCGCCGCCAGCAGGGCTGGCAGTTGCTCGTCATACGACCAGGCCGCGGCGGCGCACAGCAGGGCGGCAATGCACAGTAACAAGGGCAGGGTCCGGCGCCTGCCCAGGCGGCTGACGATAATGCCCAGCGCGTTGCCGACGATGAAGGTGGCGATGAGGATCACCAGGCGCAGGGTCAACCCAAGGTCGCCAGTACTGATGGCGACCGCCATCCGGGTGGTATTGCCGCTCATGAACGAGACGAAGTCGCCGCTGGCCATGAAACCGATGGCGTCGGTCATGCCGGCGAGTACCGAGAGCATGGCCACCAGGCTCAAGCCTATGCGCCCGCGCCATTTCTGTGTGTGCAAATGACCGGGGCTGGCGTGGGTCCTGGCGGTGTTGGGCAGCATCGGCGATGGCCTCCATGAACAGTGTTTACGGTTTTATCCCATTCAACTCGCAATATTCCAGCCAGTCCATGCCGGCCATTTCCGCCACTTCTCGGTGCACTTCAAGGCGCTGCGCTTCGTAGTCCCTGGGCGTGGCGGCAGTTAACTGCAACGTCAGTTCCCAGGCGAACAACTGCTGGCGTTCAGCTTCAGCTTCAAACGCTTCGTGCAGCCGTTCTTCGCGATACTGTGCCGCCGTTTCACCCTTGGCCTGAGCCAACAGCGGGTTGAGGTGGTCGAGTTCTTCGCGCAACTCGGGGCGCGCATCGAGAAACCGCTTCAGTGCTTGCTCATGCTGCAGTTCGGTTGCCGCCATGGTCGCTCCTTGTGAACGGGTTACGAGGATTGCTTCTTACTGGCCTTGGCCGCTGCCGCCAGGCATTCGAGGGCAAATTGTTCGGTGTAGGTCATCTGGATCGGCGTGGTTTCGCCTTTGACGGTTCTTTCGCCGTCGAGGATGTAACGAATCCGCTTGTCGGTGACGCCGATTCGCTTGGCAATCCAGGAAGGCGTCTGACCGATCTGGCTGATCAGCTTGTCGGCATATTCAGTGCTCGGTTTGTAGAACTCGGCATTAGGTGTCATCAGGTTTCCAGTCATGGGTGCGATAGGGCGATATTGGCGCGACAGGGTGCGCGAATCGTTGCGCGCTGTCGCGGTATAAATGCAGTAAAGCAGAACGATACGGCCCGCCGGGGTGATAAAGTCCGCTTTTTCCTGATGAGTGAATGCAATGCGAATTCTGATGGTGGCGCTGGCCGTGACGTTGCTGGCCGGATGCGCAGGCTCGGCGATGAACGACGCCCGCACCAAGGCCCCGTACAAGACCCTGAACTCGGAAAAACCGGGCAAAGACGTCGCCCAGTGCGTGCAGTTTTCCTGGCAGGACGAGGCTGTGTTCGGCGTCGATGCCGCTGCCTATCTGCAACCAGGGGAGAAGGGCGGCACGACCGTTTACACCCGTTCGGCGGAGTCTTTCGTCGACGTGACCACCGATGCCTCGGGCACGGTGTTGAGCTACTACGCACAGAAGGATGATTTCGTGGCCAAGCGACGCTTGGCGGCGTTGGCGACTTGCCTGTGATCTGACGCTGTACCCCCTGTAGGAGCGAGCTTGCTCGCGATGGTCATCAACGAAAACGCTGGATGCCTGAAACCCTGCGGCATTCCGGTTTTTTTCGCGAGCAAGCTCGCTCCTACAGGGGCGGTATGGATCAGTAGCTCAAGCGTTTCTGGAAGAAGAAGTGCTTGTGGCCCGGCGGGTAATCGGCAATGTGCCCGATCTCGCTGTAGCCGCATTTCTTATAGAACCCAGGTGCCTGGAATTCGAAGGTGTCGAGCCACAGCCCGACGCAGCGCCGTTCCCGCGCCAGGTCTTCGGCCATCTGCATCAGTTTCGAACCCAGGCCCTGTCCCCGGGCCTGTTCCGGCACCACCAGCAAGTCGATGTACAGCCACTGGTAAAACAATCGGCCATGCAGGCCGCCGAGGATCTCGTCGTTGTCGTCGCGCACCAGCAAGGCGATGTGCTCGGGCACGTTGCCTTCGGCTTTCGAGCTGTTGTACGCGCGCAATGGCTTGAGGATGGCCTGGCGTTGTTCTTCCGTGGGGTTTTGCGACAGTTCGATACGCAGGTTCATGGCTATATCCTTATGGCAGTGAAACCGCAGCCTAGCGTGGTCGCCGCGAATGTTCCATCGGCACAAAGCAGGTGGAACCGTCGCCTGCGCACAGATGTCACTCATTAGTACGCGTCATTCCAGAGTGCGACCGATGAGGACACGCCGTGAATATTTTCGAAGCCCTGCGCGAAAGCCATGAACGCCAACGTACTTACGCCAAAGCCCTGATCCACACCAGCGGCGACAGCCCCGAACGCGTCGAGGCCTACAAACAACTCAAATCAGAACTGCAAGCTCACGCCACGGCCGAAGAGCGGCATTTCTACATCCCGTTGATGGAGCTCGACAACGGTGTCGACCTCAGCCGTCATGGCATCGCCGAACATCACGAAATGGACGAAATGATGGAGGAACTGGACGACACCGAGATGTCCAGCCCGGCCTGGCTGGTGACCGCAAAGAAACTCTCGGAGAAAGTGCATCACCACCTCGAGGAAGAAGAGCAGAAGTTCTTCCAGATGGCCGGCAAGCTGCTCAACGACAAACAGAAAGAGTCATTGGCCGGACAATACGAGAAGGAGTACAAGGCGCAGCTTGCCTGAGGGGGCAAAGGCTGTGCGTTTTCACTTAACATGTGGACCCTCAGACAAATCACAGGACGCGTTGTCATGTCGAACACAGCCGAGCGGGTCAACATCCTTGAGTCTCAGGTGTTGTCCCACGACTGGTACCTGCTCAAGAAAATCACCTTCGATTACCAACGCAACAACGGCGAGTGGCAACGCCAGGTCCGGGAGGTCTACGACCGTGGCAATGGCGCGGCGATTCTCCTGTACAACCGCGAAAAGAAAACCGTGGTACTGACCCGGCAATTTCGCCTGCCGGTGTTCGTCAACGGCCACGATGGGCTGTTGATCGAAGTGGCGGCGGGGCTGCTGGAAGGCGCGGCACCTGAAGACCGCATCCGCGATGAAGCGGAGGAGGAGACGGGTTACCGCGTGCACCATGTGCAGAAGGTGTTCGAGGCGTACATGAGCCCCGGTTCGGTGACGGAAAAACTGCACTTCTTCATTGCCGAATACGACGCGAAGTCGAAAGTCAGCGACGGTGGCGGGCTGGAGGCGGAAACCGAAGAGCTGGAAGTGCTGGAGTGGACGTTCGAGTACGCGCTCGAAGCGTTTTACCGTGGCGAAATCTGCGACGCCAAGACCATCATGCTGTTGCAGTATGCGGCGATGAAAAACCTCTTCGCCCAAGTGTGATCAAAAGCCTGGCAGGCGTGCCGTGCCGGGCCATTGCCCACCCTCCAGGGTCAGCAACAACGCCTTCGCCTCAAGCCCACCGGCAAACCCGGTGAGCTTGCCCGACGCGCCAATCACCCGATGACAGGGCGCCACGATCGAAATCGGGTTCTTGCCATTCGCCGCACCCACCGCCCTGACCGCTGCCGGGTTACCGATCTGTTCGGCGATCTGGCTGTAGCTGCGCGTCTCGCCGAACGGGATGGTCAGCAGCGCTGCCCAGACCTTCTTCTGAAACTCCGTGCCGGCAAAATCCAGATCCAGTTCGAAGCGATCGCGGGTGCCGGAAAAATATTCGCGTAGCTGCGCAGCCGTGCGCACCAGGATCGGGTTGTCCGGCGCTTCGCTCATCGGTCCCAGGCGCACCCGCCCGGGTTTGTCGTTTTCCCAGAGGATGGCCGCCAGTCGTGAGCCGTTCGCGACCAGCTTCAACTGGCCCACGGGGGAGGCCACGGTGGTGCAGGTATAGGTCATGCAAGGGCTCGCGCAAAATTGCTGAACAGGCGTTAAGGATACTGCCTCGGCGGGGAGGCGCAATACGTAATCCCGACCATACTTGCCTACTGCTTTCGAAACGTTCCCCCTGTTTAATAACAAGAAGAGACTGACTCATGAAGTACGAACCTTTTGCCAAATCGCTGATTGCGACCTCATTGGCGCTCAGCTGCCTGACTGCTCACGCCGCCTCCGTGGCCCCGGCTACCGGGGAAAACGGCATGGTGGTCACGGCCCAGCACCTGGCCAGCCATGTGGGCGTGGATGTGCTCAAGAACGGCGGCAATGCCGTGGATGCGGCGGTCGCGGTCGGCTATGCGCTGGCAGTGGTGTACCCCGCGGCAGGCAACCTCGGCGGCGGTGGTTTCATGACCATTCAACTGGCGGACGGGCGCAAGACCTTCCTCGACTTCCGTGAAAAAGCGCCGCTGGCCGCAACCGCCAACATGTACCTGGACAAGGAGGGCAACGTCGTCCCCGATCTGAGTACCCGTGGCCACCTCGCCGTGGGCGTGCCGGGCACCGTTTCGGGCATGGAACTGGCGCTGTCCAAGTACGGCACCAAGCCGCGCAAGGAAATCATCGCCCCGGCCATCAAGCTGGCCGAAGACGGTTTCGTGCTGGAGCAGGGGGATGTCGATCTGCTGGACTACGCCACCGACATGTTCAAGAAGGACATCAAGGATTCCGGCTCGATCTTCTTGAGCAACGGCGAGCCGATGCAGGTCGGCCAGAAACTGGTGCAAAAGGACCTGAGCAAGACCTTGCGGGAGATCTCCGACAAAGGCGCCGACGGTTTCTATAAAGGCTGGGTGGCCGATGCCATCGTCACCTCCAGCCAGGCCAACAAGGGCATCATCACCCAGGCCGACCTCGACAAATACAAGACCCGTGAACTGGCGCCCATCGAGTGCGACTACCGTGGCTACCACGTGGTTTCCGCACCGCCACCGAGCTCCGGCGGCGTGGTGATCTGCGAGATCATGAACATCCTCGAAGGCTACCCGATGAAGGAACTGGGCTACCACTCGGCCCAGGGCATGCACTATCAGATCGAGGCGATGCGCCACGCCTATGTGGACCGCAACAGCTACCTGGGCGACCCGGATTTCGTGAAGAACCCGATTGCCCATCTGCTGGATAAAAACTACGCGACCAAGCTGCGCGAGGCGATCAAACCACAAAAAGCCGCGGTATCCAGTGAACTCAAGCCCGGCGTAGCGCCCCATGAAGGCAGCAACACCACCCATTACTCCATCGTCGACAAGTGGGGCAACGCAGTGTCGGTGACCTACACCCTCAACGACTGGTTCGGAGCCGGCGTGATGGCGAGCAAGACCGGGGTCATCCTCAACGATGAAATGGACGACTTCACCTCGAAGATCGGCGTACCGAACATGTACGGCCTGGTGCAGGGCGAGGCCAACGCCATCGCGCCCGGCAAGGCGCCGCTGTCGTCCATGAGCCCGACCATCGTCACCAAGGACGGCAAAGTGGTGATGGTGGTCGGCACTCCGGGCGGCAGCCGCATCATCACCGCGACATTGCTGACCATGCTCAACGTGATCGACTACGGCATGAACATCCAGGAGGCGGTGGATGCACCGCGTTTCCACCAGCAGTGGCTGCCGGAGGAAACCAACCTGGAAGCCTTCACCACCAGCCCGGACACGGTGAAAATCCTCGAGAGCTGGGGCCACAAGTTCGCCGGTCCCCAGGATGCCAACCACCTGGCGGCGATCCTGGTCGGTGCGCCATCCCTGGGTGGCAAACCGGTAGGCAACAACCGTTTCTACGGGGCGAACGACCCACGGCGTAACACCGGGTTGTCGCTGGGTTATTGAGGGTTGTGTCCGGAGGGGGACGGGCTTATGTTCGTCCCCTGATCCCTCGACATATCAAGGAAGGAAATCATGACCACTGCGTTGTTAATCATCGATGTCCAACAGGCTTTGTGTTCCGGGGAGTACGAGTGCTTCGAGATTGGACGGGTCATCAACACCATCAATGACCTGTCTGCCCGGGCGCGCAAGGCCGGCGTTCCGGTGGTGCTGATCCAGCATGAAGAAGCGGGCAGTCCGCTGGCGCATGACGCTGCCGGCTGGCAACTGGCGGAAGGGCTGCAAACCTCGCCAAAGGACCACCGCGTGCGCAAGACCACCGGGGATTCGTTCTATCAGACCAACCTGCAACAGTTGGTGCCGGTACAGGACTTCGAACGCCTGGTCATCTGCGGCCTGCAGACCGACTATTGCGTCAACGCCACCGTGCGCCAGGCCCTGAAGCTGGGCTACGACGTGGTGTTGGCGGCAGACGCACATTCCACCGTCGACAACGGCAACCTGACCGCCGAAGACATCATTTCCGAGCACAACAAGGACCTGGCGCACCTGACCGGTTCCGTGGCGCGGATCGACGTGGTTCCGGCCAAGGATATCCACTTCTGAAACCACCGCATTTCCCCTGTGGGAGCGAGCTTGCTCGCGATGACGTCATTACAGCCAGCATTGATGTCGGCTGAACCACCGCTATCGCGAGCAAGCTCGCTCCCACAGTGATTTCGGTCGCTCCCGAATTTTGCGTATACCCACTAACCCCGTGGGAGCGAGCTTGCTCGCGATGGCGTCATTACAGCCAGCATCGGGTTGACTGACCCACCGCTCCCACAGGACCTACACCGCTCCGAAAATCTCGATCAGCTCGTTCAGGAACGCACTCACCAGATCCCGCTGCCGCGCCGAATGCCGCACCGCCGCATGAAAGCTCACCTCATAGCGCAGCAGATCCGGGTTCAGCGGGTGCAACTGCCCCAGCTGTTCATGCCGGGTCGCGTAGTGCTGCGGCAGAAACCCCAGGTGCTGGCCGGACAGAATCAGCAGGGCCGCGCCGTCCATGCTGTCGGTGAGCACGGTCAGGCGTTCGATGGAGGTGGGGGCCGGCATTTCCGGCAACGGATGGCTCGGCCAGACCCAGTCAAACCCGCTGACATCTTCCCGGGTCAGCGCGCCAACCTGCTCGAACAGTGGATGCGAGGGCGCGCAGTAGGCAATCTGGGTTTCCGGGAACAGCGGGAAATAATCGATGCTGGGCAAGCGGTGCCAGAAGTAACCGATGGCCAGGTCGATATGGCCATTGATGATTTTTTCTTCCAGCAGCGACGACGACAGCTCGGTGAAGTGGAAGTACAGCCCCTCGTGCCGCGCCCGCAAACGGGCAATGGCCTGGCCGATTTTCCTGTTCGCCACCGGGTCGATTTGCCCTAGCAAACCGATGTTGATACTGCCCGAGACTTTGCGGTTGATGTGCTGCACTTCCACCCGGAAGCCCTCGGCCGCCGCCAGCAAGCGCCGGGCTGCCTCGATGAATTGAGTACCTTTGGGCGTTACCGAAAACCCGCCACGTCCGCGTTCGCACAGGCGGAAACCGACCCGCGCTTCCAGCGTTGCCAGTTGCGCGCTGATCGTGGGTTGCGTGGTGTTGAGAGCGGTTTGTGCCGCCGAGATGCCGCCCGCTTCGACGACGGTCAGAAATACCCGGATCAGACGCAGATCCAGCTCCGTTACAGTTCCCAGCATGGGGGCTCCCGATTCTCGCTTACATAGATACCGATCTATGTGAACAGTGTGCCTGCGATATTTTACTGCCAGAACTCACGCCCTACATTGCCGTGAAACCAGCGTCATCGTCAGCTTTTTATGGATTTTCACCTGATCTGGACGTCGTAGCGAGCGCTGTACCCACAAAAACAACAAACAACAGCATAGGAACAATCGTATGTCAGGTTCCCCAGTGTCTGCGCACGCCACCGAGGCGGGCGGCGGGTTGGCCATCGAAGGCCACTCCATCGATTACATTCCGGAAAACGAACGTCACGCCAAACTCAGCAGCCAGGGTCCATTCTGGTTCCTCGGCAATTTCCACTTCTTCACCATCTCCATCGGCTTTGTCGGCCCGAGTCTCGGCTTGTCGGCGCTGTGGACCATGCTCGCCGGTGCCCTGGGCATCATGTTCGGCACCATTTTCATGGCGTTCCACGGCTCCCAGGGCCCGGAAATGGGCCTGCCGCAGATGATCCAGTCCCGTGCGCAGTTCGGTTATCGCGGGGTGATCCTGGCGTTGATGGCGACGATGTTTGTGTTCGTGGGTTTCAACGTGGTGAACATCTCGCTGATCATGAACGGCCTTGAACATGTGTTCGGCATCGACCCGACCATCGTCGCCGTGGCCGTGGTGCTGATCGGCGCGCTGTTGTCGATCTACGGCCACGACCTGATGCACAAGGCCTTCAAGTGGGCCTTGCTGGCGACGTTGCCGCTTTACGCACTGGTGACCATCGCCCTGATGTTCGGCGCAGGTTCCGAAGGCGTCACCCCGGCAACCGACCTGGGCTTCAACTGGGTGGCCTTCGCCACGTTGTTCGCCATCGGTGCCAGCTACAACATTTCCTATGCGCCCTACGTGTCCGACTATTCCCGTTACCTGCCGAAAAACACCAGCCGGACGAAACTGATTGCGGCGGTGTTCATCGGCGCCTCGTTGTCGGGCAGCTGGATGATCGGCCTCGGTGCCTGGCTGGCGCAGCAATTGAAAGCGGCGGATGCGCTGGTGGCGTTGAATCAGGTCGGCTCGTCGATGATTCCGGGGCTGGGCAATCTGCTGGTGATCGTTTCGGTGGCGGGCTTCCTGCCGATCATCGCGCTCAACACCTACAGCGCCATGCTGACGCTGCTGACCGGCGTCGACTCGATCAAAAAAATCACCCCGACACCCCGCGCCCGTGTGCTGTCGATCAGTGTGATCAGCGTCATCCTGTTGACCTGCGTGCTGTTGATCAAAGGTGACGGCATCGCTCTGCTGAACACCTTCCTGGTGTTGCTGCTGTACTTCCTCGTGCCGTGGACCGCCGTCAACCTGGTGGACTACTTCTTCGTGCGCAAGGGCCGTTATGCGATCCCGCATTTCTTCACGCCAAAAGGCATCTACGGCGCCTGGCAATTTCGCGGCATCGTTTCGTACCTGATCGGCTTCGCCGCGATGGTGCCGTTCTTCTACATCTTCAACGCAGCGGCCAACAAGGAAGTGTTCGTTGGTCCGATGGCGCGGATGCTTGAAGGCGTGGACATCGCCTGGCTGGTGGGTCTTGTGGTGTCGGGGCTGATCTACTACCTGCTCAGTCGCTCGATTGATCTGGCCGCCGAACGCCGGGTGATCGACGCGCTGAGCGAAAGCGACATCGTCGCCATGACCCATTCATCTGCGGAGACAGTGCGTTGAACAACGCTAAAAACACAGTGGTCGCCTGCTGCCAACTGGCACCGAAAATAGGCGACCTGGCCTACAACCGCACGCTCACCGAACGCGCGATTCGCCAGGCAGCCTTTCAGGGCGCGCAAGTCGTCGTGCTGCCCGAACTGGTGCAGAGCGGCTATCTGTTTGCCGACCGCTTTGAGGCGCTGGGCCTGGCGGAAACCGTTGATGGTCCGACCTTGCAACTGTGGCAGGCCCTGGCCCGTGAGTTGAACCTGGTGATCGTCGGCGGCTTCTGCGAGCGCCTGCCCGCTGATGAATTGGCCAACAGCGCGGCGATGATCGACGCCAACGGCCTGCGCGCGGTGTACCGCAAGGCGCATCTGTGGGATGCCGAGAAGGACATCTTCACGGCCGGCGATGCGCCACCGCCGGTGGTCGAAACGCTGCATGGACGGCTCGGCATGCTGATTTGCTACGACCTGGAGTTCCCCGAGTGGGTGCGTCTTCCGGCGTTGGCCGGGGCCGATCTGTTGTGCGCGCCGGTCAACTGGCCCGACGGTCCGCGGCCGCAAACCGAGCGCCCGGCCGAAGTGCTGCGGGTGCAGGCCAATGCCTCGGTCAACCGCATGTTCATCGCCGCCTGTGATCGCTATGGCCATGAGCGTGGAGTCGGTTGGGTCCAGGGCTCGGTCATCGTCGATGCCGACGGCTACCCGTTGGCCGGGCCGGCGGAGCAGGGTGGCGAGCAGATGTTGCTGGCCACGCTGAACCTCGCCGAGGCGCGCAACAAGCGCATCAGTGCGCGCAATGACCTGCATCGGGACCGGCGGCCGCAGTTGTACGGCTGAGCGGTTGTTGTAACTGCTGATGTCACGGCGAACTGGACGCCATTCCCGGCGCTATGGCATCGTCCCGGCAACAGACCATGCAGTGAACGGGATCGCCATGATGGAGGAGGGGAACAAGGTCGGCGACGACGGGGCGTTGGCCACGCTGAAGGCGTTCAATCATTGCGTATTGCACCTGGGCCGGCTGGCGCGGGAGAGCGGGGCGTCGCGGTTCATCGCCGATGGCCTGCAGGCATTCGGTCAGCTGGTGCCCTTCGCATCTGCCTGGTGGGGCGAAATGTCTGCACCAGGTCCTGAGGTGCCCATGCAAAGCTGGATGCATGGCAGCATCAATCTTCCTGAATCCTTTGCCGCCGAATGGCATCCGGTGGCGGCCAACGATCAGTTCTCCTACGCCACGCTCAATCGTCCTGGTGAGGTGGTGTGCGACACGGGTTTCAACGACCCTTGCGAGGCGGTCAATGATTTCGCCCGGCGCTTCGACCTCTATCACTTGATGAGCATCACCTACGAATTGCCCGAAAGCGGCCTGATGTTTTTCGTCTGTCTCTACCGTGGTCAGGATGAACAGGCGTTCGAGGAGAACGAAGCCGAGCTGTTTTTGGCGTTCTGCGATCACCTGTTCCAGCTGTGGCGGTTTCAGGTGCAGGACATGATTCGCTTCGACAGCGAAAACGGCGCGAGTGATTTTGGCGTCGCGCGCATGGACGGCAGTCTGCTCTATGTGGGGGCCAGGTTGTGCGTCGCCATCCAGCGCGAACTGCCCGGCTGGAGCGGTTCCACGCTGCCACCGGAGGTAATCGCGCAATTGTCCAAAGCCCCCTGCGTGATCCGTCTGGGCCGCTGCGCCCTGACCCTGAGCCCCAACGCCGAACACGTCATCCTGTCCCTGGAAGCACCCTCGGGCGGGGACGGCCTGGCACCTCGGGAGCGCACGGCGGCGATGCTGTTCGCCGCGGGCCACTCCTACAAGGAAATCGCCAGGATGCTCGCCCTGAGCCCCGCGACCGTGCGCACCTACCTGCGCAATTGCTACTTGCAGCTCGGTGTGAAAAGCAAGGTGGAACTGGGCTCCGTCCTGCGTTCACCGGGTGCGCTGACGGAGTCCGTGCGCCGGGACTGATCCCCGCCGTTTCAATTATTTGCCTTACCCCTCCTCATTTGCAGAGGTCCATTCGCGCGCCGCGCCCTATAGGGTAGGCCCTGTCTATACAAGGGCTTGCGCAGTCGCTTCGGGCCGCTTCAAAACAATAAGAACAGGGGTGAGGCATTTGAGACTTTCCAGGTTGTTCATCGCCGTTGCATCGACAACGGCGTTTTCCTGCATGGCATTGGGCGCGACGCCCGCCGACACGGTCATGCGCAATGGCTACGTCTACACCGTCGATGGCCAGAATTCCGTGCAGCAGGCCATCGCCATTTCGGGTGGCAAGATCGTCTACGTCGGCAGCGATGCCGGGGTCGACGGCTACATCGGCAAGCAGACACAACTGATCGACCTGGCCGGACGCATGCTGATGCCGGGCTTCGTCGATGCACACATGCACCCCGGGGATGGTGGTCGCGCCATGACCTTGTGCGACCTGAAATACCAGACCATGACCCGCGCGCAGTTTCAGGCGAGCATCCAGGCCTGCCTCGATGCCGACAAGGACAAGGGCCCGGACGTCTGGCTGGAAGTGGGCAGCTGGGACCGCATGGGCATGACCGGGCTCGACGGCGACGCCGACAAATCGACCCTGGACGCGCTCAAGACCCAGCGTCCGATCCAGGTGCGCTCCACCGATTTCCACACCGTGCTGACCAACTCCCGCGGCCTGGAACTGGCCGGGATCAACAAGAACACCGCCGACCCCGAGGACGGCAAATACCGACGCGACAGCGCCGGCAACCCGAACGGTATTTGTGAAGACGGCGCCGCCGAATCGTTGGCCGCCGTGGTGCCGCCGGCGACCGACGCGGAAAAACTCAATCAGATGCGAGCGGCCCTCGACGCCATGCGCCAGCAAGGCATCACCAGTTTCTTCGATGCGCTGGCGGGGCCGGAAAACGGCAAGGCCTTCACCAGTCTGCAAAAGTCCGGCGAACTGACCGCCCGGGCCTTGCTGGCGATCAAGCTGGACCCGGCCGCCGCGGCCGCCAACCCGGTGAAAACCATCGCCGAGGCCAAGGCCCTGGCCAGCACCTACGACCAGGGCGACGTGAAGGTCGCGCCGGGCGTGAGCATGCGCCACGTCAAACTGTTCTTGGACGGCATCATCAATGCCCCGGCGGACACCGGCGCCATGTTGACCCCGTACCTGCACAACAGCGGCACCGACAAGGCGCCGCAGTGGACGCCGGGCAAGAACCTGGGCGAGCTGTACTTCCCGCCGCAGGTGCTCAATCCGCTGGTGCTGCAAGCGGTCAAGGCCGGTCTCGATCCGCACCTGCACGCCACCGGCGAGCGTGCGGTGCGCGATGCACTGGACAGCGTCGCCTACGTGCGCAAGGAACTGCCCGGTCAAGACTTCCGCCCGGCCATCGCTCACGCCGAGTCAGTCGACCCTGCCGATTACGCACGTTTCAAGGCTCTGGACGTCACGGCCACCATGTCGTTCCAGTGGGCGCAGCAGGCCCCGTCCACGGTCGACGGTACCAGCGATCACCTCGGTGCCGCGCGATTTGCGCGCATGGAACCCTCGGGCAGCATCGCCCATGCCGGCGGCCGTGTGGCCTTTGGCAGCGATTGGCCGGTCGATCCGCTGGATGAGTTCCTGGCGCTGAAAGTCGGTGTCACCCGTTCCGGCGACCCGAGCAATCCGCACAGCTATGGCCCCAAATATGCCGGGCGACTCAACGCCGATCCGGCGCTGTCGCGAGCCGAGGTGCTGCGCAGCATCACCCTCAGTTCCGCCGAACAGCTGAAGCTGGACGCGGTGCTGGGCTCGGTCGAAGTCGGCAAGTTCGCTGACCTGATCGTGCTCGACAAGAACTTCATGCAGGTGCCCGAGGAGGAACTGGGCCGCAATGACGTGCTGCTGACGTTGGTTGGCGGCAAGGTCGTGTGGGCCAAGGCGCCGTTCCTGGGACTGGCGCCACAGGTTGTTTCCCAAGTTGTCACTTCTCGATCCGTCCAATAAAAACTAGAGAGCGTTCCGATGCGATTTATTCCAAACCTGTTGGCCGCCGCGCTGGCCTTGTCGTCGGTGCAGGCGATGGCCGCCGCTGACCTGGTGTTGTTCAACGGCAAGGTCTTTACCGCCGAACCCGGCCAGGCGCTGGTGCAGGCTGTTGCGGTGCAAGACGGCAAGGTTCTGAAAGTGGGCAGCGATGCCGAAATCAATGCCCTGGCCGATGCCAAGACCCAGCGCATCGACTTGGCGGGCAAAGTGTTGATGCCGGGCATGATCGACACCCACAGCCACCCGGTGGTGGGCGCTTTCGACAGCATGAAAGCCAACCTGCTGGACGAGGTCAAACCCTTGCCGGAACTGGAGCAATGGTTGATCGAGGAAGACAAGGCTGGACGCGCACGCGCCGGTGATGTGATCAGCGTGGCCGGGGTCAGTTCGGCTTACTGGGAGAAAAGCCGTGAACTGGGCAAGGTGTTCAACCAGGGACGCTGGGCGGATCAACCGATTGTCTTCAGTGGCATCGACGGGCACACCGGTTGGGCCAACAACGCGATGCTCAAGCGCCTGGACATCGACACGGCGCTGGTCAAGAGCCTGCCGGAAAAGGAACGCGGTTACATCGGCCATGAAGCGGACTTCACCCCTAACGGCTACTTTGCCGAATCCCGCTGGGACGTGGTGCGTAACGGGATTCCGGCGCCCAGCCCGGAAGCCATGCTCAAGGCCGCTCGCGAGGCGGTGAAGATCAACAATCAATTCGGCGTCACCGCCTGGATGGACGCGGCGGCGAACGGCGGCAGTGAAGATTCGCTGTTCGATTTCCATGCCACCGCCGAAAGTGTCGGCGTGCTGCCGCTGTACAAGGAACTGGCGCAGAACGGCGAACTCAGTGCCCACGTCGCCGCGCTGATGGTCACCAATCCGAAGAGCAAACCTGCCGACCTGGAGGTGATCGCCACGGTAATGAAACAGTTCGAGGGCGTGCCTAACCTGACGTTCCCCGGCGTCAAGGTGTTTGTCGACGGCATTCTCGAATTCCCGGGGCAAACAGCGGCGGTCGTCGTGCCGTACAAGAACAGCCACAAGGACGGTCAGCTGCTGACCGACCCGGCGCACTTTGGCGAACTGGTGGTGGCAGCGGAAAAACGCGGCTGGATCGTGCACATGCATGCCGTCGGCGACCGCGCGGTGCGTGAAGCGCTCAATGGCGTGGCGTATGCGCGCAAACTCAGCCCGACACCCGTGCCCCACAGCATCGCGCACCTGCAACTGGTCAACCCCAAGGAGTTTGCGCGCTTCAAGCAACTGGGCGTGATTGCCTCGATGCAACTGCTGTGGGCCACCGGCGAGTCCTACACCGTCGAACTAGTCAAACCTTACATCAGCGCCTTTGCCTACGGTTACCAGTATCCCGCGCGGTCCTTGCATAACGCCGGCGCGACGATTGCCGGTGGCAGCGACTGGCCGGTGTCGAGCGCCAATCCGTTCAACGCCATTGCCCAGGCCAGCACGCGCAAGGGTCCGTTGGGCGTACTCAATGCCAAGGAAAGCATCGACCGCCAGACCATGTTCTACGCCTACACCATCAACGCGGCGAAAACCCTGCGCCTGGATCAGCAGATCGGTTCGCTGGCACCGGGCAAGCAGGCCGACCTGATCATCCTCGACCGCGATGTGTTCAAAGTCAGCGATGACGAACTGTTCGAAACCAAAGTCCTGAACACCTTCTTCGCCGGCAAGCAGGTCTACGCCCCCGCGTCCTGACCTGCGTACACCCAGCACACGCAAAAACCGCCAGCCCCTCGTAGCGCGAGGGGCCTGGCATCGCCATGCCTGAAATTCCCGTACGCCATAACAACAAGAGAATTGTATGAACGCACTTTCAGCATTGACCCTCGCGACACTGGCATTGATCCCCCTGAGCAGCCAGGCCCTGACCCTCAACGATGATTTCAGCCTGGACATGACCCTGGGCGTCGTCAGCGACTACCGTACCCGGGGCATCTCGCAAACTTTGGGCGATCCGGCAGTGCAGGGCGGCGCAACGCTGTTGCACAGCAGCGGCCTCTACATCGGAGCCTGGACCTCCAACGTCGATTTCGGTGGCGGCTTCGATACCCGCCAGGAGCTTGAGTACTACGCCGGTTATTACTGGCAGGCGACGGATGCCATCAGCCTGGATCTGGGCTACATCAAGTACGACTACCCGAAGAATTCCGAATTCAACCTCAGCGAGGTCTACGCCGTCCTCGACCTGTACGGCGTGAAGCTGGGTGCCTATTACTCCAAGGACACGCCGAACTTCTTCGGCGAGGACCAGGACACCCTTTACACCTACCTGGGCTACAAAATCGATTTGCCGGCCGAAGTCGGCCTGGACCTGCGCTTTGGGCGCAACGATGTGAATGACCCCGCGTTCTGGTCCGCCAATGGCGATAGCCGTGAGTCTTACTACGAGTGGGAAGCCAAGCTGACCCGCGACTTCGTCGGCGTCACCTGGGGCCTGAGCTACGTCGACACCGACTTGTCGAAAAGCGAGTGTGCCAGTTGGTACGGCTATGACGACCTGTGCTCGGCCACGGTCGTTGCCAGTGCCACCAAGACCTTCTAAGTTCAGCCCCGACAACAAAAACAGTTCCTCAAAGGAAAAACCCTCATGAGTGCGCAACGCAGTCCCCTGATCGAGACCCGCTCGATCGATTTCATTCCCGAGGCTGAGCGACACGGCAGTCTCTATAGCCAGTTCACCCTGTGGCTCGGCGCCAACCTGCAGATCACCGCCATCGTCACCGGCGCCTTGGCCGTGGTGCTGGGCGGCGATGTGTTCTGGTCGCTGATCGGCCTGTTGATCGGGCAAGTGTTGGGCGGTGCCGTGGTGGCGCTGCACGCGGCGCAGGGGCCGAAACTCGGGCTGCCGCAGATGATCTCCAGCCGAGTGCAGTTCGGGGTGTATGGCGCGGCGATCCCGATTGTCCTGGTGTGCCTGATGTACCTGGGGTTCAGCGCCACCGGCGCGGTGCTGTCGGGGCAGGCGATTGCGCAATTGATCAGCGTCAGCGACAGCGCCGGCATCCTGATTTTCGCGGCCTGCATCGCGTTCCTGACGATCTTCGGTTATCGGGTGATTCACCTGGTCGGGCGGGTGGCCAGCGTGCTGGGCATCATCGCGTTCGCCTACCTGTTCACCCGGTTGATGACCCTCAACGACATCGGCCTGCTGCTCGACAACCGGCATTTCGGCTGGAGCACCTTCCTGCTGGCGGTTTCGCTCTCGGCATCCTGGCAGATCGCCTTCGGCCCCTACGTGGCGGACTACTCACGTTACCTGCCGAGCAAGACCTCATCGTGGAAAACCTTCGCCGCCGTGGGCCTTGGCACCGTACTGGGGGCCCAGACTTCGATGGTGCTGGGGGTGTTCGCCGCCGCACTGGCCGGGGCGAACTTCCGTGGTCATGAAGTGGCGACCATTGTCGGCCTGGGCAGTAGCGGTGTGATCGCGTCCTTGCTGTACCTGAGCATTGTGTTCGGCAAGGTCACGGTGTCCACCCTCAACGCCTATGGCAGTTTCATGTGCATCGCCACCATCATCAGCGGCTTTCGTCGTCGCCTGGAAATCACCGCCCGCCAGCGCATGCTGTTTGTGCTGCTGATCGTCGCGGCGTCCACCGCCCTGGCATTGCTGGGGCAGTACTCGTTCCTCAACTCGTTCAAGTACTTCATCCTGTTTTTGCTGACGTTCTTCACCCCGTGGAGCGCGATCAACCTGGTGGATTACTACTTCATCAACAAGGAACGTTACGACATTCCTGCGTTGTCCGACCCGAACGGTCGCTACGGTCGCTGGAACGTGCTGGGGATCAGCGTGTACGTGATCGGCGTGTTGATCCAGTTGCCCTTTGTCGACACCCATTTCTACTCCGGGCCGATGGTTGCGCAACTGGGCGGCGTGGACATCTCCTGGATCGTTGGGCTGCTGGTGCCGGGTGTGATTTATTACGCGCTGGCCAAGCCGTCGATGAGTGGCGTGGTGGTTGAGCGGGGTTAAATCCCGCATTTGTGGCGAGGGGGCTTTTGTGGCGAGGGGGCTTGCCCCCGTTGGACTGCGTAGCAGTCCCTTTTTTGGGTGCACTTCGTGCCCCAACGGGGCGATGCGGCGTTCCGACAAGCCCCCTCGCCACAGGGTTCAGCGTTTACTCGCGTTCGGGAAGTTCCCAGCGCTGGCGCAACTGTTCGTACTGAGCTTCGGGCAGTTGCACCAGCATCGGGAATTTTCCCGGGTCCAGCCAGTTGAACAACCGCGCGATATCCGCCGGGTCCATGGCCGTACAGCCACGGGTCGGCGCCGTGGGTCCGCGCCAGATGTGGAAGAAAATGCATGATCCGGCAGCGGGAGTGGCCAGGGTGTTGTGCCGGATGAAAATGCCCTGGCGATACAAGTCATCGCTGCGGCGCATGCGTTCGGAACTGTTCCAGTCTCTTGCAATGACCGAGCTGTCGACCAGCTCGTTGTAGCGAGCCGACTGGCTGTCGTCCACGCATTCGATGGTCGCTGTCAGCGCCAGGTAGGGCAGGCGGGTATTGGCCGAAGGCTCGTAGCCAAACGCCGTGCCCAGGCTGAACATCCCGGCCGGCGCCTTGCCGTCGCCTTCCTTTTTGATCGGCCCTTCAGGTCGCCCGGGGTTGAGTTGGCCCTTGCCCCAGCCCATGCCATTCTTGCCGAGCACCACTGCAAAGGGCGCTTCGAATTTCTGCAAGGTCTGCCCGTGCCGTTCATAGCGCTGGGCAGTACCCTGGATGTCATCCCAGCCTTTACTGGTGACCACGATCAGTTGGTCACTGCCGTCGAGTCCCTGGGCCATGGCGGCCAGCGGAAAAAACGCCACCAACAGGGTCTTGAAGAGAATGTTCATGGTGCGAGCGGCGTGATGGGGAAGTTCATGACGTCCGGCTTCGGCGGATTCCCGCTGTACGTGAAGTGCCACCACTCGGCCGAATAACCCACAAAGCCTTCCTTGGCCATGGCACTGGTCAGCCGCTGGCGATTGGCCTTGGCCGTGGCGTTGATCAGCGCCGAGTCGGTGTGCGCCCGCTCATCGAAGCAATCGAAACCGGTGCCCATGTCGAGCGCGCCGTCGTGCCAGCGCTCGCCGTAGGGGGCGGTGCAATCCGCCGGTATCGCCGAAGGTGTCCAGGTGCCGGCGGGCAGGGCGTCGGGGCCGGTCAGGGTCAGGTCGACGGTGTTGCCTCGGGAGTGATTGGACACCCGGGCCACATAACCCAGGCGCCAGAAGTCCTGCTTGTCGACCCGTGGATAGAACTCGGTCTTGAGCGGGTCGCCGGGTTCGCTGGCGAAGCGTCCCATGTCCGCCACCGCGCGGGTCGGGCGATAGCAGTCGAATACCTTCAAGCCGTAGCCTTCGGCTTTCAGTGAGTTTTGCACTCGGGCTAACGCCTTCGCCGCGTCCTGCGACAGCAGGCACTCCGCCGCCTGGTAGCCGTCGAGCGGGTGCCCGGTGAAGTTGTGCGCGCTGGCGTAGCGGATGTCCTGCGCGATGCCCGGGTCGACGCTGCGCACATACACCATGTGCCCGGGTTTCGACTCGTCGGCCATGCACGGCGTGGCAAGGCTCAGGCACAGCAACAACAGACAGGGTGAACGCGACATCGGGAACGGCTCCATGCATGACCAGTCATTCCATCATGGCTTGAAACCGTCCGTACCTCCATGAAGTTGTTGATCGGCGTGATAGGACGAACGCACCAGCGGCCCGGACGTTACGTTCTTGAAGCCCATGCGCGTGCCTTCTTCGGCGAACCAGGCAAAGGTGTCCGGGTGCACGAAGCGCTGTACCGGCAAGTGACTGCGGGACGGTTGCAGGTACTGGCCGAGGGTCAGCATGTCGATATCGTGCTCGCGCATGCGCTGCATGACTTCGATGACTTCTTCGTCGGTCTCGCCCAGACCCAGCATCAGGCCGGACTTGGTCGGAATGTGCGGCATCATCTGCTTGAATTTCTGCAGCAGGTCCAGCGACCACTCGAAGTCCGAACCCGGCCGCGCGGCCTTGTACAGGCGCGGTACCGTTTCCAGGTTGTGGTTGAACACATCCGGCGGCTCATGGGCGGTGATCGCCAGGGCCACGTCCATGCGTCCGCGATAATCCGGCACCAGGGTTTCCAATTGAATGCCGGGCGACAGCTTGCGGATCTCGCGCAGGCAATCGACAAAGTGCTGGGCGCCGCCATCGCGCAAATCGTCGCGGTCCACCGAGGTGATCACCACGTACTTCAGGCGCAGCTCGGCGATGGCCACGGCCAGGTTCATCGGCTCGTTGGCGTCCAGTGGCTTGGGCCGGCCATGGCCGACATCGCAGAACGGACAGCGACGGGTGCAGATGTCTCCCATGATCATGAAGGTCGCCGTGCCACCGGAGAAGCACTCGCCCAGGTTCGGGCAGGACGCCTCTTCGCAGACGCTGTGCAGCTTGTGTTTGCGCAACAGTTGCTTGATGCGGTCGACCTCGGGAGAGATCGGCATGCGCACGCGAATCCAGTCGGGTTTGCGCGGGAATTCATCCGTGGGAATGATCTTCACCGGAATCCGCGCAACCTTTTGCGCACCGCGCAGTTTGGTGCCGACCTCTACTTTGGCTGGACCTTTTTGCGCCGCTTCAGCAATGACAGTCATGGTTTTTCCTTGTGCAGACAGCTAATCAGGCAGGGCACAGAACCTGTGGGAGCGAGCTTGCTCGCGATGGCGGACTTTCATTCAACATCAATGCTGAATGTATTGGCCTCATCGCGAGCAAGCTCGCTCCCACAGGGTTTTTCCCACAGGGTTTTTGTGTGGTGTGATCAGTCGCGATAGACCGGGAAGTCGGCACACAGGGCGGCAGCCTGCCGTGCGACATTGGCCTCGATATCGGCATCGCCCAGGTGATCGAGGATGTCGCAGATCCAGCCGGCCAGGGCAATGCTCTGCGCTTCCTTGAAGCCACGGCTGGTGATCGCCGGGGTACCGATGCGCAGGCCGGAGGTCACGAACGGCGATTGTGGATCGTTGGGCACGGCGTTCTTGTTCACGGTGATGCCGGCGCGACCGAGGGCGGCGTCGGCGTCCTTGCCGGTCAGGCCCTGGCGGATCAGGCTGACCAGGAACAGATGGTTGTCGGTGCCGCCGGACACCACGTCATAACCACGCTCGATAAACACCTGCGCCATGGCCTGGGCGTTGCGGATCACCTGCGACTGATAGGTCTTGAATGCCGGCTCCAGCGCTTCCTTGAAGCACACGGCCTTGGCGGCGATCACGTGCATCAGCGGGCCACCCTGACCACCTGGGAACACCGCGGCGTTGAGCTTCTTTTCCAGTTCCGGATTGGCTTTGGCCAGAATCAGACCGCCACGGGGGCCGCGCAGGGTCTTGTGGGTGGTGGTGGTGACCACGTCGGCGTAGGGCAGGGGATTGGGGTACAGACCGGTCGCCACCAGGCCGGCGACGTGGGCCATGTCGACGAAAAAGTACGCGCCGACCTTGTCCGCGATCTGGCGGAAGCGCGGGAAGTCCAGGGTCTTCGAATAGGCCGAGAACCCGGCGATGATCATCTTCGGCTTGTGTTCGACAGCCAGACGTTCGACTTCGTCGTAATCGATCAGGCCCGTGGTGGTGTCGATGCCGTATTGCACGGCGTTGTACAGCTTGCCGGAAAAGCTCACCTTGGCGCCGTGGGTCAGGTGACCGCCGTGGGCCAGGCTCATGCCGAGCACGGTGTCGCCGGCTTGCAGCAGGGCCAGATAAACCGCCGCGTTGGCCTGGCTGCCGGAGTGCGGCTGGACGTTGGCATAATCGGCGCCGAACAGCTGCCTGGCGCGGTCGATGGCCAATTGCTCTACCACATCGACGTGCTCGCAACCGCCGTAATAGCGCTTGCCCGGATAGCCTTCGGCGTACTTGTTGGTCAGGCCGCTGCCCTGGGCTTGCATCACCCGCTGGCTGGTGTAGTTCTCCGAGGCGATCAGTTCGATGTGGTGTTCCTGCCGCGCATCCTCGGCGTTCATCGCCGCCAGCAGTTCGTCGTCGTAGCCTTTGATCTGGTCGTGCTTGCTGAACATGGTGTGGTCCTTTTTCGGATTCGGGAAATGCGTAGGGGGCTTCAAGCGTCGGCGTGTTCTGCGGTCAGGCGTTCATAGGCGTCTTGATCCAGTAGATCGCTCAACGCCTGGACATCGACCGGTTTGAAGCGAAAGAACCAGCCTTCGCCCAATGGGTCTTCGTTGACCAGTTCCGGGGTGTTCTCCAGTGTCGCGTTGATCTCGACCACTTCACCGTCCAGCGGCATGCCGATACTGCTGGCGGCTTTCACCGATTCCAGCACCGACACTTCAGCGCCTGCATCGAAGGCGCCCAGCTCAGGCACCTGAACGAATACCACATCCCCCAGCGCCTGCTGGGCAAACGCCGTGATGCCGACGGTGACCAGGCCATTGCTCTCAAGGCGCAGCCATTCGTGATCGACGGTAAAACGCAATTCGCTCATCTCAACTCCTTATTGTTTTAAGGCTCGTGGCGGGGCGACGAGCGGGGTTGGAGGAGTGAGAGCAAGGGTGGTGCCAATGTTTTTTATTTGTTTTAAATCAATAGGTTGAGTAGTTTGTGCGGAGTTTGTGACATCTCGCTCGTATTGAATTCAATACAAGCAGGTATGGCCTTGGGGGCAAGCGCCGTGATTGCAGGCGTGGAAGGGATTGTCTTGATTTCGCTACGCTGTATCGATTTACAGACGAAGAATTCAGCAACACCACTGATCCCCTGTGGGAGCGAGCTTGCTCGCGATTGCGGTGTGACAGGCAAAATTGATATCGACTGACACGGCCTCATCGCGAGCAAGCTCGCTCCCACAGGGGAATGTGTTGTCTGTGACAATGTGTTCCGACAGATCACTCAGGGCTTGGCGGGAATGCCGTACTTGCGCAGGCGAATGGCAATGGCGCTATGGGACGTCTGCAATCGTGCAGCGAGCAACCGGCTGGACGGGTAGCTGCGATAAAGCTGTTCCAGCAGATTCTTTTCAAAGTCACCCACAGCCTCTTCCAGGCTACCGACTTCGCCGTCATTTTGCCGCTCTACCGCCGTGCGGGCGATGTCCAGATCGTCGATGTCTACCAGCGGATTTTCGCAAATCGCCGCTGCACGGAAGATCACGTTCTGCAATTGCCGCACATTGCCCGGCCAGCGGTTGCCGAGCAGGGCGCTGAAGGTGCTCGGTGCCAAACGACACGCCGGTCGCTGGATCTGCGCACAGGCCTGTTGCATGAAGTGATTGGCCATCAACAGGATGTCGTGACCGCGCTCGCGCAGCGGCGGTACTTGCAGGTTGAGCACATTGAGACGGTAGAACAGGTCTTCGCGAAAACGCCCTTCGGCGACCATTTTTTCCAGGTCGCGGTGGGTCGCGCTGAGCACCCGCACATTGACCCGGACCTCTTTGTCGCCACCGACCCGACGGAAGCAGCCATCGCTCAAAAAACGCAGTAACTTGGCTTGCAGGTAGGGCGACATTTCCCCGACTTCATCGAGGAACACCGTGCCCTGGTCGGCCAGTTCCAGCAGGCCGAGCTTGCCGCCCCTTTGCGCACCGGTGAAGGCGCCGGGGGCGTAGCCGAACAGCTCGCTCTCGGCCAGGCTCTCCGGCAGTGCCGCGCAGTTCAGGGCCAGAAACGGCGCATCGTGCCGTGGGCTGATGGCGTGGCAGGCGCGGGCCACCAGCTCCTTGCCGGTGCCGGTTTCACCCTGGATCAACAGCGGCGCATCGAGGGCCGCCACTCTTTGCGCACGAGCCTTGAGCGCGCGAATCGGCGGTGATTCGCCCAGCAGTGCATCGAAGCCTTCGGCATGGTCATGGTGCAGCGCCGACAGGCGTTCGCCGATGCGATTGGGTTGATACAGGGTGAGCAGGGCGCCGGCGTCGGTGATCGGCATCGCGTCCAGGAGCAAGGTCTGGCCACCGAGGCTGACCTCGTGCATGGGCAGGCGGAAATGGTGAGCGATCAAGGTGCGTTGCAAATCGGCATCGTCGAACAGCGCGGTCAGCGATTCACCGGCCGGTTCGCGCCCGCACAGGGCGATCAACGCCGGGTTGGCCAGCAGCACATGACCTCGGTCATCCACCGCCAGCACCGGGTCTGAACTGGCTGCCAGCAACGCGTCCAGTTGCAGGCGCCGGCGTTGCCCCGGAAGGATGTCGACCATGGTCACCGCTTGCACGCCGCGCACACCGAAAAGCGCCTCGCGCAACTCCTCCAGCACCTCGGCGCCGAGGGTTGGCGCATCGATGTAGACGTTCGGCGGCACCATCTCCACAGCGTCCAGATTGAAACTGCGTCCACCGAGCAGGGCCAGCACTTCCTGGGTGATTCCGACGCGGTCGATGAAGGTGACGTGGATGCGCATGACGGGCCTGCAAGGTTGGCGAACCGAATCAGTATGCCCGGCAAAATTTGAATTTGGCGAGTGTCACCTCACGGCTTGCCGGTTTTACGGGTGCTGGCGGCCAGGTCCTCGAGGAACGCCTGGAGGATCGGTGGCGGTGCCGTGCCGCGACGGGTGATCACGTCGAACGGCGATTTCAGGCGCAGGCTTGCGGGTGCCAGTTGGTGCATCTCGCCGCTTTTCACCCACTGGCTGGCGAAGTGCTCCGGCAGGAAACCCACATAAGCGCCGGAGATGATCAGGATGGCCGACGCCTCGATGTTGTCCACGGTGGCGGCCGCCTTGCTGACGCCCAGGTGTTCGAGGTCGTATTGCTGCATGTAGCCGCGCACGACGATGCGCCCCGCGCCGACCTCTTCGAGCAGCTCGGCGCCCTCGGCCTGGCTGCCGAACAACGGGTGTCGCCGGCCGCAATACAAACCCAGCGCTTCCTGGTACAGCGGTGATTGCAGCAGGCCCGGCACATGGATCGGGAAGTGCCCGATGGCCAGGTGCAGGCGACCGTCGAGCACCCGTTCTTCGAGTTCCGCCGGGGTGCCGACGTACACGTTCAGGTGCACGTCATGCCCGCGGGAGACGAAGCGCTGTGTGGTGCGCGGAATCGGCGAGTCGGGGTCGGTAATCGTGGTGTCGATGATCCCCAGGTTGAGCTTGCCGCTGATGTGTTGCTTGAGCACGTCGGCGTCCATGCAGAAGTTTTCCACCGCCGACAGCAGGCGCTGGGTGGCTTCATGAATCGCCACCCCTTGTTCGGTCAGGCGAAACCCGCTGCGCCCACGCTGGCAGAGTTTCACCCCAAGACGGGTTTCCAGGTGGGTCATCTGTTCGCTGATGGTCGACTGCCCGGCATTCAACGCCGCCTGCGCGGCCGAGAAGCCACCGCAGCGCACAATCGTGGCAAACACCCTGAGCAGTTTCAGGTCGACGTCGTGCAGCTGGATCATCTTGGACCTCCGGCATGTGGATGCATCGGGAATGCCGATATGAGTATCTGATGTTTAGCATTTTTTCCACGAAAACCTGCGCCCATAGTCTTTCCAACGGCGGTCGCCTTGCAGTCCGTCAAGCCGATAACAAGAAGTGGAGAGGCTAGAAATGTCGAACAACGGTTATGAATCCGGTCGCCTGAACCTGCCATTCGTGGGTCATTGCACCTTTGGCAAATCCCCGGTGTGCACCGATTGGGATGCACTGGATGCCGACGTCGCGGTGCTCGGCGTGCCCAACGACATGGGCACCCAGTGGCGCTCCGGCGCACGCTTCGGACCACGCGGGATTCGTGAAGCATCGACGCTGTTTTCCTTCGGCCACGCCGGCGCCTACGATCATGAAGATGACGTGATGTACCTCACCGCATCGGACGTGCGCATGGTTGACGTCGGTGATGCCGACATCGTCCACACCGACATGGCTACCAGCAACAAGAACACCGAGTACGCCGTGCGCAAGATCCTCGACGCTGGTGTCATGCCGGTTGTTCTCGGCGGCGACCATTCGGTGCACGCACCAGTGATCAAGGCCTTCGAGGGCCGTGGCCCGATCCACATCATTCACTTCGATGCGCACCTGGACTTCGTCGACGAGCGCCACGGCGTGCGCTACGGCCACGGCAACCCGCTACGCCGTGCCTCGGAAATGAACCACATTGTCGGCATGACCCAAATGGGCATTCGCAACGTGTCGTCGTCCAACCGTGATGACTACGAAGCGGCCCACGAAGCCGGCTCGAAAATCCTCTCGGTGCGCGATGTGCGTCGTCTCGGTGTCGAAGGCGTGCTGGCGCTGATCCCGCAGAACATCAACTACTACATCACCATCGACATTGACGGTTTCGACCCGTCCATCGCCCCCGGCACCGGCACCCCGAGCCACGGCGGCTTTCTCTACTACGAAGTGCTGGAAATCATCCAGGCCCTGGCCAAGCGCAGTAAGGGCAACATCGTCGGCATGGACCTGGTGGAAGTGGCTCCGGTCTACGACCCGACCGGCATGACCTCGATCCTCGCCGCGCAACTGCTGCTCAACAGCATCGGTTTCATCTTCCACGAGCGAGGCAAGGTGCGGGCGGCCGCCGAAAGCGAAACCGCATCAGCCTGATCATCGAAACCAGTGACCCGGCAGGCCCTGACTGCCGGGCAGAGAGAACAAAAATGGACACGATCGTCAAAAGTTACCTGCAAAAATTCGGCGTCAGCGAAGCCACCCAGACCTTCCTTAGCAAGGTCCAGAAAATGTTCATCGGCGGCGCCTGGGTCGAGGCCAGCAACGGCGAAACCTCCGATGTGATCGAGCCCTCGACCGAAGGCCTCATCACCCGCATTCCCATGGGCACCACCGATGATCTGGACCGCGCCGTGCAAGCCGCCCGCGCCCAGTTCGACGGCGGCGCCTGGCGCCAGGCCAAACCCGCGGAACGCGAGCGCATGATGCAGCGCCTGGCCGACCTGATCGAGCAGAACGCTGCCGAGCTGGCGCAAATCGAATCCATCGACATGGGCAAATCGGTTGCCTTCGCCAAGGACGTGGACATCCAGGGCACCGTGGATACCCTGCGTTACTTCGCCGGCTGGGCCACCAAGCTGCACGGCCGTACTGTCGAACCTTCGCTGCCGGGCAACTACCTGGCCTATACCCGCAAGGAAGCGGTAGGTGTGGTCGGCGCCATCGTGCCGTGGAATTTCCCGCTGCAAACCATGGCCTGGAAGCTCGGCGCGGCGCTGGCGACCGGTTGCACCGTGGTGGTCAAGCCCGCCGAACTGACTTCGTTGTCGGCCCTGCGTTTCGCTGAACTGGTGCAGGAAGCGGGCATCCCTGACGGCGTGATCAACATCGTCACCGGGCGCGGCAGCGTGGTCGGAGCGGCCATGGCCACCCACCCCGGCATCGACAAACTGACCTTCACCGGATCGACCCCGGTCGGCCAGACTGTCGGCCGCGCAGCGCTGGATGACATGAAGCGTCTGACCCTCGAACTCGGTGGTAAATCACCGGTCATCGTCTGTGCCGACGCCGACATCCCGGCCGCCGCCCAAGCAGTCGCCAACGGCGTGTTTTTCAACTCCGGGCAGGTATGCGACGCCGGTACACGGGCCTATATTCATAGCAGTGTCTACGACGAATTCCTGCGTGAGCTGATCGCCTACACGCGCACCCTGAAAATGGCCTCGGGCCTGGACCCGGACTGCTTCATCGGCCCGCTGGTTTCGGCCCTGCAAAAGCAGCGCGTGACCGAGTACATCGAAACCGGCAAGGCCGAAGGCGCCGAACTGGTCTACGGCGGTCAACCGGTCGATGGCCCTGGCTTCTTCGTCGAGCCGACCATTTTCGCTAATTGCCGCAACGACATGCGCATTGTCCAGGAAGAGATCTTCGGCCCGGTGCTGGTCACCGCACCGTTCGACGACGAGGAAGAAGCGCTGGCCCTGGCCAACGACTCGCCATACGGCCTGGCTGCCGCACTGTATTCCAACGACCTCGGGAAAGTGCACAGCCTGATCCCGCGCCTCAAGGCCGGTTCGGTCTACGTCAACGCCCACGGCACCCTCGATCCATCGATGCCGTTCGGTGGCTACAAGCAGTCCGGATTCGGCAAGGACCTGGGCGCCGAGCAGCTCGACTACCTGCTCGAAACCAAGGCGGTGTGGATCACGCTGCCTTGAGTCAGGGCTGACTCAATTCCTGTGGGAGCGAGCTTGCTCGCGATGACGGTTGCACATTCGACATCTGTGTTGCCTGACCCTCCGCTATCGCGAGCAAGCTCGCTCCCACAGGTTTTCGGTTCCAGCAAGAACGCCAGGTAGGCACGGGCAACACTGAACCTGTGGCGAGGGAGCTTGCTCCCGCTGGACTGCGCAGCAGTCCCATTTTCAGGGCCACAGGGGAGTCGTTCACCCGAAAGAACGCGGTTATCTCGTCATGATCTTCCAACAATAAGAGTCCGTCATGAACACTAACGCCAAGTCCGCCACGAGCGTGTCCGCCCTCGACGAAAAATCCGTCGTCGAGGGGCATTCGATCGACTTCATCCCCGAGAACGAGCGCACCGACAAACTGTCGAGCCAGGGCCCGTTCTGGTTTCTCGGCAATTTCACCTTCTTCACCATGACCATCGGCTTCGTTGGCCCGAGCGTCGGCCTGACCGCGCTCTGGACCACGCTCGCCGGCACGCTGGGCATCATGTTCGGCACGCTGTTCATGGCGTTTCACGGCTCCCAGGGGCCGCACCTTGGCCTGCCGCAGATGATCCAGTCCCGTGCGCAGTTCGGTTATCGCGGGGTGATCCTGGTGCTGCTGGCGACGCTGTTCGTGTTCGCCGGCTTCAACATCGTCAACCTGGTGCTGATGATGCAGGGGCTGCACACGCTGTTCGGCTTCAACCCCGCAGTGATCGCGGTGGCGGTGACCATACCGGCGGCGGTGCTGGCGATTCTCGGCCATGACTGGATGCACCGCAGCTTCAAATGGGCGTTGTTCCTGTCGCTGCCGCTGTATGGCCTTGTCACCGTGGCGGTGTTGATGGGTTGGGTGCCGGACGCGGTAATGCCGGCGCTGGCGGCGGGCGAAGTGGCCCGGGAGCCGCTGGGTTTCAACTGGACCGGTTTCATCGCGCAGTTTGCGGCGGCCGCCAGCTACAACATCGCCTATGCGCCTTATGTGTCGGACTACTCGCGCTACCTGCCGAAGAATACTTCCAGCGGCAAGCTGATCGCCGTGGTGTTCCTTGGGGCGTCGCTGTCCGGTGCGTGGATGATTTCCGTGGGTGGCTGGCTGGCCGATCACCTGCACTCCACTGACGTGCTGGTGGCCCTCGGGCAAGTCGGCAACACCGTGTCGCCGCTGGTGGGCACGGCGGTGGTGGTCGTCACCATCCTGGCGTTCCTGCCGGTGATCGCGATGAACATCTACAGCGCCAAGCTGACCACGCTGACCTGCGTCGACTCGATCAAGCACATCGAGCCAACCCGCAAGGCACGCATCCTGGCCATCGGCTTCGTGATCCTGCTGCAACTGGGCGTGGCCCTGAGCATCCAGAGTTCCGGCAAAGGCCTGTCGGTACTGGGGATCTA
This sequence comes from Pseudomonas sp. GW821-FHT12A04, assembly GCF_058807755.1. Taxonomy (NCBI): domain Bacteria; kingdom Pseudomonadati; phylum Pseudomonadota; class Gammaproteobacteria; order Pseudomonadales; family Pseudomonadaceae; genus Pseudomonas; species Pseudomonas sp. GW821-FHT12A04. The sequence continues at coordinate 71,222 of NZ_JBXAQZ010000010.1, read as the reverse complement.
CCTGGTGGTGATGCTGTACTTCCTGGTGCCCTGGACCTCGGTCAACCTCACCGACTACTTCTTCGTGCGCAAGGGCCGCTACGCCATCCCGCACTTCTTCATGCCCCACGGCAACATTTACGGCAGCTGGGGGCTGCGCGGTATCGCCGCCTATGCCATCGGTTTTATCTCGATGATCCCGTTCTTCTACATCTTCGACGGCGTTGAACAGCGCGAGGTGTATGTCGGTCCGCTCGCCAAGGCGCTGGGCAGCATCGACATCGCCTGGCTGGTCGGGCTGATCGTATCGGGCCTGGCGTACTACTGGCTGAGCCGCTCGATCGACCTCAAGCGCGAAGAAGCGGTGATCCAGCAGATTGAGAAAAACTCCCCGCAATACACCACCGGCGACACGCTGACCCACAAACAGCAGCCACTGCCGGTATTCACTGAATCAACGGTTGGGAGATAGTCATGACCACGCAAAAAATGGCTACGCAAAAATACGACTACATCATCATTGGCGCAGGCTCGGCAGGTTGTGTGTTGGCCAACCGCCTGAGCGAAGACCCGGCCACCTCGGTGCTGGTCCTGGAATTCGGCGGCAGTGACAAGAGCGTAGTGATCCAGATGCCGAGCGCATTCTCGATCCCGATGAACACCAAGAAGTACAACTGGCGCTACGAAACCGAGCCGGAGACCCACCTCAACGGCCGGCGCATTCACTGCCCGCGAGGCAAGGTGCTGGGCGGCTCTTCGTCGATCAATGGTCTTGTGTACATCCGTGGCCATGCACTGGACTTTGACGAGTGGGAATCCCTGGGTGCCGAAGGCTGGGGCTATCGCAACTGCCTGCCGTACTTCAAGCGCGCCGAGAGCTACGAGTCGGGTGGTGATAGCTATCGCGGGCAAACCGGGCCGCTGCACACCACCAACGGCAACCATATGAAAAACCCGCTGTACGGTGCCTGGGTCGAAGCCGGTGCCGAAGCTGGCTACATCAAGACCGAAGACTGCAACGGCTACATGCAGGAAGGTTTCGGCGCCATGCACATGACGGTGAAGAACGGCGTGCGCTGCTCCACGGCCAACGCCTATCTGCGCCCGGCCATGGGCCGTCCGAACCTGACGGTGATCACCCATGCGATGACGCGCCAGGTCATCCTCGAAGGCAAGCGTGCGGTGGGGGTCATGTATGACCACGGCGGCCAGACCCACCAGGTGTATTGCAACCGCGAAGTGCTGATCTCGTCCGGGCCGATCGGTTCGCCGCACCTGCTGCAACGCTCGGGCATCGGCCCGGCGGACGTCCTGCGCAAGGCCGGGATCGGCGTACGCCATGACCTGCCGGGGGTAGGGGAGAACCTGCAGGATCACGCCGAGGTGTACATCCAGTTCGGTTGCAAGGAGCCGGTGACCCTCAACAGCAAGATGGACCCGCTGAGCAAGCTGATGATCGGTCTGCGCTGGCTGCTGTTCAAGGACGGCCTGGGCGCCACCAACCATTTCGAGGCCGGTGGTTTCATTCGCTCCGAGAAGGGCCTGCGCTGGCCGGACATCCAGTTCCACTTTTTGCCGGCGGCGATGCGCTACGACGGCAACAAACCGATCAAGGGCCATGGCTTCATGGTGCTGACCGGGCCGAACAAACCGAAAAGCCGTGGTTATGTGCGCGTGCGCTCGGCCGATCCGTACGAGCATCCGGAAATCCGCTTCAACTATCTGGAGCGGGAAGAGGACCGCGAAGGTTTCCGCCGCTGCATTCGCCTGACCCGCGAGATCATCGGCCAGAAAGCCATGGACCGCTTCCGCGACGGCGAGATCGCCCCGGGCGCCCAGGTGACCAGCGACGAAGACCTCGACGCCTTCGTGCGTGACAACCTGGAAAGCACCTACCATCCGTGCGGTTCGTGCCGCATGGGCGAGGACGACATGGCGGTGGTCGATTCCGAATTGCGCGTGCGTGGTATCGCCGGTCTGCGGGTGATCGATTCGTCGGTGTTCCCGACCGAGCCGAACGGCAACCTCAATGCGCCGACCATCATGCTCGCCGAACGGGCATCCGACCTGGTGCGTGGCGTGCAGATGCTGCCGTCGGCGGATGTGCCGGTGGGGCTGGTCGAGGGCTGGGAAAGCAGCCAGCGTACTTCGCTGCCGGGGCGTAATGTGCGGGTCTGACCGCAACCTGCAAACCAATGTGGAAATCTAATGTGGGAGCGAGCTTGCTCGCGATGGCGGAGTGTCAGGCAGCGTCAATGTCGACTGATCCACCGCCATCGCGAGCAAGCTCGCTCCCACAGTGGACGGCGGTGCTTTCAGAAAATTTTACGTCGCTGTTGCCTCGCCATTGCTAGTCTGTAATTCCTTGAGACCGCAATGGAGCACCCTCATGGCTATTCAGGCCCTGCGCGCCGACGCATCGCACATCGACCAGATCGCCCCTTTGTTTGACGCCTACCGGATGTTCTACCAGCAGCCGTCGAACCTTTCGCAATCGCGCACTTTCATCGCCGAGCGGCTCGCCCGGGATGAATCGGTGATTTTTCTTGCCCAGGACAGCGATGGTGAAAACCTCGGCTTCGTCCAGCTGTTCCCGACCTTTTCCTCGATCGACGCCCATCGCACCTGGCTGCTCGGTGACCTGTTCACCACGCCCGCCGCCCGGGGCAAAGGCGTCGGCACCTTGCTGATGAACACCGCCCGGGATTTTGCGAAGCTGGCCGGTGGCAAAGGCATGACCCTGGAAACCGCCACCGACAACTTCACCGCCCAGCGCCTGTATGAATCCCTGGGCTGGGTGCGCGACCCCGGTTACTACACCTATTGCCTGGATCTGAAAAAAGACTGACTCAGCGATCCAGTCAGCCAAACACCGGCCGCATGAATGAACGCTCGTAGCTGAGGATGAATTTCTTCTCCTCGGCGTACTTGAAGGCTGCGATGCACTCTGGATCGTTCATCGACTGCTGCCGGTAATGTTCGTACGCCGCCAGGCTGGGGAAGGTGAACAGCGCCAGGGCGATATTGTTGGCACCCTCCGATGGCAAAAAGTAGCCGTGGTGCTGGCCGCCGAACTTTTCCACCAGGGGAATCCACATCTTGCCGTAGTGCTCGAAAGCGTCGAGCTGGTAGGGGTCGAGCACGTATTTCAGGTAGCAAGTGACCATTGTTTCTCTCCTTGATAAAGCGTCTGACTATCCGCTGATTGCAGCTGTCGCCACAGCAATGTATGCGCCATAGACCGGTAAATTTGCGCCAACTGAACACTATTGCTGTGGTCAGCTTCAAGGGTGATATCAATGAGGCATCATTTTCGCTAGGATGCGCACCGCCCGAGAATTGATCTCGGGCGTTCCCCCTCTGGAGTTGTTCAGTGAAATACCTCAGTAAAGTGGCTGCCGTTACCCTGTTCGGTCTGGTACTGGCCGGTTGCAACAGTGCCCCGATGAATACCCAGCATTACGACAGCAGTCAGTACACCGTGCTGGGCCACAGTGAAGCGAGCGCCACCGGCCTGTTGTTGTTTGGCATCATCCCGATCCGTCAGAACAGTCGTTTTGTGCGCGCACAGGACGAGGCAATCAAGGCCAAAGGCGGCGATGCCATGATCAACACACAGGTGCAGGAGCGCTGGTTCTGGGCGTGGGTCCTGACGGGTTACACCACCAAGATTTCCGGTGATGTGGTTAAGCTGAAGAACGTTCAATAAACGCAATACCTGTCGCCTTGACGTGAAAAGCCCGGTCGAGCCGGGCTTTTTTTCGCCCGCGGGAACCCCGCCGCCACACTATTGGTTCAATCAATAGTCACCATCAAGAATCGCAAGTTCTGTTTTGTGCGCAAAGGCGGAAAATTGCCTGCATTGAACACGCTGCTCAAGGAACCTGCGCGATGAAAATCTTGACCCGACTGGCTGTGATTGCCCTGTTGCTGGGCAGTGTTGCGTCCACCGCATCGGCCTTTGCCGAAGATGCACGCGCCTGCCATCTGCCGCCGATCACCGGCGGTCACAGCGGGCTGCAATACGGTCAGACGGTCGGGGTGCTCTACAGCGACAACACTGTGGAAAACCTGCAATACCTTGAGCAATACCACTCGGTGGCCGTCAACGGTGCGAAAAACGCACTGGATACGCGGATTCGCCAGGCGTTCGTCAACAGTTCCGATCCGGACCTGGCCATCGACTGGCTGATGGGTTCGTTGCACCACACTTTTCTGTCGGTGACGGTCTACGAAAATCTCGATGCCCTGGTGCAGGTCCATCCCGATGTGGTGGTGATGCTCGATACCCACAATCAGTTGCTGACTCAGCGTAACGACCGGGTCGAGGCGCGTTTCGCCGCGCGGTTCTACGACGCCAACCTGCAGTACATCGGCAAGGCCGAAGGCGCGGTGGAAAAACAACTGCCGTCGGTATGGGTGCATGACAAGACCGCGCCCGAGATCGCCGCGCAAATCGAACAGCAACGCGACCTGCAACTGACCGCGCTGAAACAGTTCGATGCGTCGTTGAAGGCGCTGGTAACCGCCGGATTGACCGCAACAACAAACTAACAAGCCCGACGTCCATTGAGCGGCGGGCAACCCGATCCACCGTGGATTTCTATTCAGGACCTGATTCATGCGCACTGTTTTTGCCCCGACCCTGGCCTTCGCTTCGCTGCTGCTGGCCGGTTGTGCCACGCCGAACGATCCGACCATGACCTTGCAGACCAGCAAGTCACCGGAGGAGTACACCCATTGCGTGGTGCCGAAGTTGCAGCACGATGCGCTCAACCCAACGGTGTCGCAGACCCAGCGCAGCTACCGGATCGTCGTATCAAGCAAAGTGTCGGCGGACAACGTGCTTGAAACCTATAAAGCCTCGAACGGCGGCAAGGTGTTCCTGTACGAGCGCAAGCTGCTGGCGTCGACCTTCGTGCCGTCGACGTTCGAGCGTGCGGCGCAGGAGTGTTTGTAAGGGCAATTTCAGGCAAAAAAAAGCTGCCGGGACTGGCAGCGGAAAGTTAAAGCACGCATTGGATGGACTGAGTATGGCGCTCGGTTCATGACGATTCGATGACAGCTTCATGGCCATCCATCAGGATGCCGAAAATCCTGCCAGTGTTGTGGTGTGGGTCAGATCTCCAGGCCTGTCATCCGGGTGTCATCGAAGCAATGGCAAGATCCTCGCAATCCGTCTTGAGTGACTGGCGGCCGTCAGTCCGCCGGCAGATGAATGTGCAAGGAACCCCATATGAAAGACGCCCCGCTGTTTGCCGCCATCGACCTGGGTTCCAATGCGTTTCGCCTGATGATTGGCCAGTCGGTGAGACGGAACCAGCAGATGGTCATCCAGGAAGTGAAAACCCTGCGTGAACCGGTGCGTCTGGTCGAGGGCCTGCAGGGCGGGGCGCTCGATGAATTGGCGCTGGACCGTGGCTGGCAGGCGCTGGCGCGATTCGGCAAGAAACTGCGCGGCTTCGAGGCCGGGCGCGTGCGGGCGGTGGCCACCAGCGCGGTACGCGAAGCGGACAATGCGCCGCTGTTCCTGGCCAGTGCCGAGCGGCACCTGGGCTTTCGCATCGACGTCATTTCCGGTCACGAAGAGGCGCAACTGGTCTACGCCGGCGTCGCCCACACCTTGCCGGCGCAAACCACGCGGCTGGTGGTGGATATCGGCGGTGGCTCCACGGAAATGATCATCGGCCGTGGCGACCAGTTGCTGGTCACCGAGAGCATTGCCATCGGCAGCGGCACCTTCGGTGCGCATTACTTCCACGGCGGGCGGATCGTGGCCGAAGCGCTGCTGGAGGCCGAACGCGCAGCCACCGTGCAATTCGAACGCATTGCCCGCCGCTATCGCGCCATGGGTTGGCAGCAGGCGATCGGTTCTTCAGGGACGGCGCGGATGCTGGCCAAGGTGCTCAAGGCCAATGGCCTCAATGATGACGGCCAAGGCGGCATCACCTACGGTGGCCTGTTGCGCCTGTCGTTGCGCCTGCTGGAAGTCAAACATGTGAAACACCTCAAGTTGGCCGGTTTGCCCATCCACCGCCTGAGCATTCTGCCCGGCGGTCTGGTGGTGATGCTGGCGGCATTCAAGGTGTTCGGGATCACGCACATGATTGCGTCTGAACCGGGTCTGCGGTTCGGCGTTCTGCATGGATTGATGAGCAAACACTAAAAACCTGCCAGCCGAGGTAAACCCATGACCGACCCCCGTCGCGTGCTGTTCGTCTGCGCCCGAAACGATGTCCGCTCACCCATGGCTGAAGCCCTGCTTCGCCACACCGATCCTGCCGATTTCCAGGCCTTCAGCGCCGGGCTTGAGGCCAGCGAGATCGACCCGCGCACATTCGAATCCCTCGATCACATCGGTGTCGATGCCAGCGGCTTGCGCAGCAAGTCCCTCGAAGATTTCGAAGGTCAGGAATTCGACTACGTCATCACCCTGTGCGACAAGTCTTGCGAAGAGGCCTCACGCATGCCGTTTACCGGTGAAGTGATGGTCTGGAGCTTCGAAGACCCGACCACCAGCGAAAGACACGACCCGTTCCGCCATACCCTCCAGGAAATCGGTGACCGCATCAAAATGTTCGTCACCGTGAAAACCCGCCCCGTGCCCCAGGCGCCGTCAGTCAGCGATTCCTGAAACCCCTCGAACACCGTCTACCCTCATCGGTCACAACCATCATGATGAGCGCAGGCCCCCTGTGGGAGCGGGCTTGCTCGCGAAGAGGCCTTCACATTCAACATCGTAGGTGGCTGGACTACTGCTTTCGCGAGCAAGCCCGCTCCCACAGGGATTGCGTCCATTTGACCACTTGGGATATCCCCGGCCCGCATGTTCCAATAGCCATCCGGCAACACCCGACTGGAAACGGAACATGAAGAAACTCGCAGCACTGACCCTCGCCTCGGCGCTCATCGCGGGCCTGTTCAGCACACCCACCCTTGCTGCGGGCGATGTCCAGGCCGGGGAGAAAGTGTACAAGCGCCTCTGCAGCGGCTGCCATCAGATCGGTGAATCGGCTCGCGCCTTCTTTGGCCCGCAACTCAATGGCGTGATCGGTCGCCATTCCGCCGTCACCACGGACTACGTGTATTCCGACGCGATGAAATCCGCCAACCTGGTCTGGGACCGCGAAACCCTGATCGCCTACCTCGAAGCGCCGAAGAAAGTCGTGCCCGGCACCCGCATGATTTTCTGGGGCCTCAGCGACCCGGAAAAAATCGAAGACCTGCTGGCCTACCTGCAAACTTTCCCGGCGCAATGATCACGCCGCGGTCTGCTGCTCGGCCGCCAGGTTGTCGACCAGCCACTGGGTAAAGGCCCGCGCCATCGGGATGTTCTCGCTGTCACGGTGGGTCAGCAGCGCCCAGTTCGGGCCGCGGATGGTTTGCTCCACCATCGGCTGCAACAGCCCGGTGGCCCGTGCCTGCCGACTCAGCAACTGGCTCACCAGCGCAATGCCCAGTCCGGTACAGGCCGCGTCCAGCAGCAAACCCGGATCGGAAAAATTCAGCCCCTGATCCATCTGCCCCACATCGATTCCTGATTCCACCGCCCAGTGGCTCCAGTCCATTTCCCGCTCGCCATGCAGGGTGGTGCGCTGTTCCACGGGCACGGCCAACAGGCTCGGGTGACACGCCGGGTAGAGGCGGTCGGCGTGCAGTACCTTGAAACTGCATTCGGCCTGGGAGCTGATGTCGTCGCGCACCGCCAGGTCGATGGTCTGGCTGGCCATGTCCGGCACTTCATCGGTGCTGAAAATCCACAGATCGACCTGCGGATGCTGCCGGCGGAAATCCCCCAGGCGCGGCAACAACCAATGCCGGGCAAACGCCGGGGTGGTGTTGAGCACCAATTGATTGGGCTTCTGGTATTGCCCCAAGCGGCGAATGCCCACCGCCAGTTGCTGCAACAACGCCTGGGTGGTGCTCAGCAGATCGTGCCCGGCATCGGTCAGGCTGACGCTGCGCCCGCTGCGATGGAACAACGGTTGCTCCAGGTACGCCTCAAGGCTGCGGATCTGCTGGCTGATCGCCGATTGGGTGAGGTGCAACTCGTCGGCAGCCTTGTGAAAACTGCCCAGCCGGGCGGCGGCTTCGAAGCCGCGCAGGGTGCTCAGGGGCGGCCAGTGTTTGAGCATATCGATAAGCTCCTCTAATCAGTTGTCTGCAAAATCCATCGTTTGTTTGCCTGTTTTTCCAGCCGTAGCATGCATGCCAAGACCGCCAAGGCCGTTTTCATTGAACACAATGACTTAACTCAGAGGTGCTTGTCATGCAGCAGAACGTAATTCAAAACAGCGGTTGGACGATGCCGGCCGAGTGGGTCACTCACGCCGCCACCTGGATGGTCTGGCCGCACAACAAGACCCTGTGGGAGTCAGGCTGGCGGGTGACACTGCCACAGGTTCAAGAAGATTTCGCCCGGGTGGCCAACGCCATCGCCCGCTTCGAACCGGTGAAACTGGTGGTCGATCCTTCAGCCGTCGCCAGCGCCAAGGCGTTGTGCGGGCCGAACATCGAGTTGATCGAACTGGCGGTCAACGACAGCTGGTGCCGCGACTCCGGCCCGAGCTTCGTCTGCCACCCGCAGCAAGGCCTGGCCGGTGTGAGCTGGCGCTTCAATGCGTGGGGCGGCAAGTCGGCTCACGATCTGGACGAAAGCCTGGCCCGCCGTGCGCTCAATCATTTGGGACTGGAGTGCTTCGGCACGGCGTTGAGCAATGAGGGTGGCGCGATTCATGTGGACGGCGAGGGCACGCTGATCACCACCGAATCGGTGTTGCTCAACCCCAATCGCAACCCGGGCGTGAGCAAGGCCGAGATCGAAGAGATCTTCACCCGCCTGCTGGGTGTGAAGAAAACCATCTGGCTGCCGGGCGATCCCGACTATGTGACCGGTGACATGACCGACGGCCACGTCGATGGCGTGTGCGCCTTTGCCCGTCCCGGCGTGTTGCTGGTGGACGCCACCCACGACAAGCAATCGGTGTACGCCGAAGTGGCCAGGGAGAACCGCCGCGCCCTTGAACTGGCCACCGACGCCCAGGGCCGCCAGTTCGAACTGATCGAACTGTTCGAAGCCACCGATGCGGTGGACACCGAGGCCGAAGTGTTCTGCGCCTCCTACACCAATTTCTATATCGCCAACGGCGCGATCATCATGCCGGCCTACGGCATCGATGCCGACAAGGTCGCTGCCGAAGTGCTGGCGCAGGCGTTCCCCGGTCGTGAAGTGGTGCCGGTGCGGATCAACCATCTGGCCCATGGCGGTGGCGGTGTGCATTGCATCACCCAGCAACAGCCGGCCTGGCCGGTGCGGGGTTGATGCCATGACACTGCTGACCATCGCCACCACCCAGATGCCCTGCACCTGGGACCTGAAACACAACCTCGACCAGGCCGAGCAACTGGTCCGCGAAGCGGCGGCCAAGGGCGCGCAGGTCATCCTGTTGCAGGAGCTGTTCGCCACGCCGTATTTCTGCATCGAGCAACACCACAAACACCTGGCACTGGCCGAGGAGTATCGCGAAAGCCACGTGCTCCAGCGCTTCGCCGCATTGGCGAAAGAGTTGGGCGTGGTGCTGCCGCTGAGCTGGTATGAGAAGGCCGGCAACGCCTACTTCAACTCACTGAGCGTGGCCGACGCCGACGGGCGCCTGTTGGGTGTGTACCGCAAGACCCACATCCCCAACGCCATCGGCTATCAGGAGAAAGAATACTTCAGCCCCGGCGACAGCGGTTTCCGGGTCTGGGACACCGCGTTCGGGCGCATCGGCCTGGGCATCTGCTGGGATCAGTGGTTCCCCGAAACCGCCCGCTGCCTGGCGTTGATGGGGGCCGAAGTGCTGCTGTTCCCGACGGCCATCGGCTCCGAACCGGGTTGTGCCACTCTCGATTCCCGGGATCACTGGCAGATGACCATGCGCGGCCACGCCGCCGCCAACCTGCTGCCGGTGGTGGCGGCCAACCGGGTCGGCCGGGAAGCGGCGACCACCGACCCGACTCTGCAAATGAGCTTCTATGGCTCGTCGTTCATCTGCAACCACAAGGGCAAGTTGCTCGCCGAAGCCGACCGCGACAGCACCGGCGTGCTGGTCCACAGCCTGGACCTGGCGGCCATGCGCGAGGACCGCCTGACCTGGGGTATCTACCGCGATCGCCGTCCGGAAATGTACGGCGCCTTGTTGACCCAGGACGGTCGTCAGATCCACTCACGCTGGGCAACCCAAGGGGTGTGACATGAACACGATCAACAAGCTGTGCCTGGCCATGGGGCTGGCGCTGAGCTGTGCGGTGCCTGCGTTGCACGCCGAAGAGAAAACCCTGCGGCTGTACAACTGGGCCGACTATTTCGCCGAGGACACCTTGAGCAAGTTCACCGCCGAAACCGGGATCAAAGTGATCTACGACGTGATGGACGGCAGTGAAACCCTGGAAGCGAAAATGCTCGCTGGCGGCAGTGGCTACGACCTGATCTTCCCCGGTGACACCGTGGCCGAACGCCTGATGCGCGCTGGCAGTTTGCAGCCCCTGGATCAGTCAAAACTTACTGCTCTGAATGACGTCGAGCCGGGGTTGCAGAAATTGCGCTCGCACTATGAGCAGTCGCGCCAGGCCACGGTCCCGTACACCTGGGGCACCATCGGTCTGACCTACAACGCCGGGCAGATTGCCCAGCGTGCGCCGGATGCGCCGGTCGACAGCCTGGACATGCTGTTCAAACCGGAACTGGCGGCGAAATTCGCCGACTGCGGCATCTCGATGATCGACTCGCCGGACGAAGTGCTGGCCGTGGTGCTCAATTACCTGGGCCGCGACCCGCGGAGCGCCAAACCGGCGGACCTGGCGGCGGCCAGTGACTTGCTGATGAAACTGCGGCCGTACATTCGCAAGTTCCAGTCGCAACCGGTGACCGACCTGGTCAACGGCAACCTGTGCATGTCCCTCGGCTACAGCGGCGACATGACCCAGGCGCAGCGCACGTCTGACAGCGCCGGCAAGAAAACCACCTTCCACTACCGCATCCCCCGCGAAGGCACCACGGTGTGGATGGACACCATGGCCATTCCCGTCGACGCCCGGCATCCGGAGTACGCCTACGCGTTCATCAACTTCGTGATGCGCCCGCAAAACATGGCAGCCATCAGCAACTTCACCGGCTACCCGACCTCCAACGCCAAGGCACGCCCGGATGTCGATGCCGCGATGCGCAACAACCCGGACATCTACCTTGATGATGCCACCTACGCGCGGCTGATTCCCGGTAAGGACATTCCCCAGGCCGACATGCGGGCACGCATGCGCACCTGGACCAAGTTCAAGACCGCTACAGTCAAATGATCATCGGCCGGCCCGAGGGCCGGCCAAACCTCGATTTCAGGAAATCACATGCCGACACGTCGAACATTCATCAAGCAGGTATCGGTCGCAGCCGCAATGGGCACGGTGGCGTCCATGGGATTGGGCTTTGCCGGCCTGCCGGTGCGAGCGGCCGACAAAGGCAATTGGTACATGCCCGATGAAGGGGACAAACACCAGCGGGCCTTCATCGCCTTCGGGGCACAGGCCGCGATCTGGGAGGACTTCACGCCCCACGTGCAAGACGCCCTTGGCCGGATCGCCCGCAGCATTGCCCAATACGAGCCGGTCACCGTGTTCTGTCGCCAGAGCGAACGGCGCCTGGCCGAAGCCAAATGCGGCAGCCACAACACGACCTTCGTGATCACCGAACTGGATGACATCTGGATGCGCGACATCGGCGCCAATTTTGTCGTCGACGGAAGCGGCGGCCTTGCTGCCGTGGACTTCAACTTCAACGGCTGGGGCAACAAACAGCAGCATGCGGACGATGCGCAACTGGCCGCCCTGGTCGCCGAAAACGCCAAGGCGGATTACCAGCGAAGCGAACTGGTGGGCGAGGGCGGTGGCATCGAAGTGGATGGCCACCGCACAGGGATAATGACCGAAAGCAGCTGGATCAACCGCAATCGCAATCCGGACTGGAGCAAGGCTGAGGTCGAAGAGGAACTGAAAGAACGGCTGGGCCTGCGCAAAATCATCTGGCTGCCGGGCATCAAGGGCAAGGACATCACCGACGCCCACGTCGATTTCTATGCGCGCTTCGTCAAGCCCGGCGTGGTCATCGCCAACCTCGACAACGACCCCGAGTCCTACGACTACAAGGTCACTCGCGCCCATCTGCAGATCCTGGAAAACGCCACGGATGCCGATGGCCGCAAGTTGCAGGTGCATACCGTGTCGCCGCCGCTCAACCCGCGCAACAGCCGGTTCAGCAACGACAACCCGGACTTCGCCGCGGGCTACATCAACTACTTCGTGATCAATGGCGCGATCATCGCTCCGCAATTCGGCGACGAAGAAGCCGATGCCAAAGCCTTCGACCTGCTGTCCGAACTCTACCCGCAGCGCAAGGTGGTGCAACTCGACATCGACGCGATCTCCGCGGGCGGTGGCGGCATTCACTGCGTGACCAGTCACCAGCCGATGGTGTGATGACTTCCGGTTTTACACAAAACCTGTACCTGTAGGAGCGAGCTTGCTCGCGATGGACTCAAGAGCGCCGCGTTGAGCCAGCAAGTACGCGTTTTTGTTAACGCCCATCGCGAGCAAGCTCGCTCCTACAGGGGGGATCAGGATGTCAGGCTTTTGTGGCCTTCAGGTAAGCCCCCAACCGCCGCCCCATTTCCTCACCCAGCGCCTGCAAGCCACTGAGCGGCCGCACCATCACTTCAAACTCGACAATCTTGCCCTGTTCGTTGAAGCGGATCATGTCGATACCCTTCAGTTCTTTCTCGCCGACCCTGGCGCTGAATTCGAGAATCACGTTCAAGCCATCCGCCGTCGCCAGCTCACGGTGATAGGCAAAATCCTCGAACACGTCCATGACCGTATTGAGGATCATCGACACCACCGGCGCTCCCGGATACGGCGTGTGCGCCATCGGCGAACGGAACACCGCCTGCGGATCGAGCATTTCGGGCAAACCGCTCAAGTCGCGGTTGTCGAGCATCGCGTGCCACTGCTTCAGGGACGCTGCGACATTGGGGTTCAGTTTCAGCTCAGACATCTTCAACTCCTGTTTTTATTGTTGTGGTGCGAAAGCGTTGGTCGATCACCCTGGCGGCATCGTCGGCCCATTGACGATAAAGCATCGGCCCCGGATGAAAACCATCGCTGGCCATCAAGCCCGGTTCGGGCGCCAGCGGGGTGGTCAGCATCGTACATTGATCCAGGCGTGCGGCCAGATCCGCAAGATGTGCATTGAACCGTCGCGCCCTGAAACCCAGAAACCAGCGCAGCGGCTGGGGCAGCGCGGGGAACAAATGCATCGGCGGAAGCGGCGACACCACGATCTGCCTCACCGCGTATTTATCGCACAGCAGCGCCATCAAGCGCCGTTGCCGAGTGAGCCACTGATCCAGGGTGAGAGAGCTGGTGACATCGTTGACGCCAATCGACAACAGCGCCACATCGAACGGCTCCGGGGCGTGCTGTTCGAGCAGCTCCAGCAACCCTTGTGAATCCAGCCCCGAGTGCGCCCAGAGTTTCCACGACAACTGGTAATCATCGGCCAGGCGCGCGACCAGCCGACCACTGAGGGCTTCACCTTGAGTCGCCGCACCCACCCCCGCTGCGGCGCTGTCGCCGACAATCAACAAGCGCAGCACGTCACCGCTGCCGGCCTCGCCCTGGCGGTCACCTTCGGCCTCCGGCAACTTGGGCGTCACCCGCCGCGTATACAGGCCCTGCGCCAGCAACAACGGGCCGAGCAGGATTTTGGCGAGGGTTTCAATGTGGCTCATTTGACGTTATCGCCCTGCAATACACAGCTCCCCGGTCGCACGAATCATCGCCTGGCCATGCAAATAATCCTTGATCAGCGCGGAACGTTCGGTGGCCAGCCATTGCGGGCAGTTCGGGTCGTTGCGGTAGGGCAGGAACGCGGCGTACTGCGTGAGCAGCAGGTTCTGCAGGTTGTCGAGCTTGGGCCGGATGTCGTTGCCCAGGTCTGGCCGTGGCGTGTCCGGTGCCTTGTGCGCCGCTTGCCATTGTGCGAGCCGGCCGTATTGCACCAGTTTGCTGGCTTCAATCTGGGCGGCGATCAGGACGGCGACATCGTCGGGGTCAAGCTGGCGTTCGGCCGCCTGCTTCCTGGCGTTGGCGATGACTTGCGCTTCCCGGGTGTTGTCCTGGACCGGTTTGCCGCTGTCCCACTTGGTCAGCGCCACCAGTTCGCTGATGTTCAACCGCTCATTCATCGTCGCCAGCAAGGGCTGCAAGGCATCGGGCGCCGGGGGTGTCGTGCCGGCTTGGGCGCTGCCAGCGAGCAAACCGAGCAGGGCGCAGGCCAGCCAGTGCGGCAGGCGTAGGGAACGGGGCATGGGCAGAACCTCCTTGGACGCGAAAATCACTCCGGCTTGTGTATCACAAGTGCGGCCAGGGAACGACAGGTTGCGAAAGATTCAGGCCAGCAGCCGTTCAATCTGCGCCAGCTCCCAGGTGCTGAGCAAACTCACCGGGTCGGTGCCGAAGCGCTGCCCGTTGTCGAACACATATTCTCGGCCATCGGGGCTTTGGCCGTGCAGGCAGTGGCGCAGGTGACCGGCGTCGACGTCGAGCGTCAGGCGCCAGCTGTCGATGTCGACCTGTACATGGTCAGGCTCGCAGGCGTCGTCGACTCGCTTGAAGGTGCAAATGCCTTGAGCGGCATCGCGCAACGGCTGGTAAACCTCGCGGGCGGTGAGGGCGGGCACAGGTGTCTCCGGGACGGAATCGGGGAGGCACAGGATAGATCATCAGCCTGCAAAAAAACCGTAAACGCCAAACAACCTTGTGGGAGCGAGCTTGCTCGCGATTAGGCCGGCACATCCAACATCAATGGCGCCTGACACGCCGCCATCGCGAGCAAGCTCGCTCCCACAGGTTAATCAGCACTCGCCTATTTCCTGTCCAACGCCGCCTCCGCCGCGGCAATTTCAGCCTGGCGCTTGACGATCATGTCGCCCACCGGTGGCCCCTGGAAGCGCCGGGCTTCAAAACCGAACCAGACGATGGCCGTCAGGATCAGGAAACCGATGGTGATGTACAGCGCCCAATCGTTCGGTGGCTGGATGCCGATGACGAAAATGATGATCATCGCCAGGATCGAGAGGATGGCGAACACCGAGTACCAGAAACGCCCCATGTTCCACGGCCCCATGGTCGGCCACTTCGACGTCCCAAAGGTAAACAGGCCGAGCGCGATGGGAATGGCGAAGGAGAAGAACAGGAAGATCACCGTGCAGGACACCACGATGGTATAGACCGGCGTTGTCCCGATCGAGATCACCGACGATCCCCAGACGAACAACACCGCTAGGGTGGCACCGGTCCAGATCGCTGCCACCGGGCTGCGATGGGTCGATGAGACCGAGGACAGCGCTTTTGAGCAGGGCAGGCCACCGTCCCGGGAGAACGCGAAGATCATCCGTGAAACCGAGGTGACGGTGGCCAGTCCGCAGAGCACCTGCGAAATGAAGATCGCCACGAAAAGCACCAGTTTCAGTATCGGGTCGACCTGGGTGTTCATGGCCCAGAAAAACACGTTCCAGCCTTGCTTGGCCGCCTCGTCCATGTTCGGCAGCATCAGCACGAACGCGCTGAGCATCAGCCAGCCGAACAGCAACGACCAGACCACCGACATGACCATGCCGCGCGGCACCGACATGGCCGCGTTGCGGGTTTCCTCGGAGGTGTGCGCAGAGGCGTCATAGCCGGTGATGGTGTAGATCGGCAACAACAGGCCGAGCATGAAAACCCAGCCGTTGGAGACCTGCGGCCAGACGCTGCCACCCGCTTCGCCGGAATAGTTGCCGAAGGTCCACAGCCGTGCGAATTCATAGCTGGGTGCCGATATCAGGCAGACGATGGTCAGGGCCAGCGCCGTGGCGAAGATCAGGTAACCTGAGAAGTCAGTGAGTTTGGCGGTCAGGCCGATACCCAAGTGGTTGCACAAGGCCTGCAGGCCGGTGAGGATTGCCAGGAAAATCACCCTGACCGTGGTCGTGTCTTCCATGCCCAGTGCCGGCCCGAAGGCACCGAAAAAGAAGTAATAGGTACCGACGTTGATCGCGCCCAGCACCGTGACCAGCCCCAGCAGGTTGAACCACGCGGTCAGCCATCCGGTGAAGCGGTTACCGAGGATCGAGCCCCAGTGGTACAGGCCGCCAGCGGTGGGGTAGGCCGAGGAAATCTGCGCCATGGCCATGGCGAATACCCCGGAGATCAGGCAACCGATTGGCCAGCCGATCCCGATGGATGCCCCGCCCGCGCCCGAGGTGCCCTGGGCCAGGGAGTTGATGCCACCCGAGAGGATGCAGATGATCGAAAAGGAAATGGCGAAGTTGGAGAAAACCCCCATTCGTCGTGAGAGTTGCTGGGCATAGCCCATGCTGTGCAGCACCTTGACGTCATCGTCGTGCGTTTCGGTGCCCGGCTGGCTTGCTGGGTTCATGATGTGTGCCCCTTTTCAGGTTTTGGACAGGCCGAACTGAGCCGCCGTAGGCTCGACCTTGGTTTTCTGTAGGAGCGAGCTTGCTCGCGATGAACGTCAACGATGACGCGGGGAGCCTGCCCCCCCGCGTCATCCTCAAGTCCATCGCGAGCAGGCTCGCTCCTACAGACGGCCGTGAAGTGCCGCGTCGAAAATCTTTGCCACGCCGTCCCGGGTCAATGGCAGCGGGTTGCCGCCAGCGGAAGGGTCGACAATCGCCATGTCGGCGATCAGGTCGGCCTGCCGGTCATCAACGCCCAGTTCAACCAGGGTATGGGGCACGCCGATGTCCTTGCGCAGCTTGAGGACGAAGGCCAGGAAACTGTCGAACCCCGGGGAGGGCAGGCGCAGGTACGCCGCCAGGCGGGTGATGCGCTCCTCGATGGCCGAGCGATTGAAGTGCAGGACATAGGGCATGAAGGTGGCATTGGTCATGCCGTGATGGGTGTCATACAACGCACCCACCGGATGGGAGAGCGCATGCATCCCGCCCAGGCCTTTCTGGAATGCCGTGGCGCCCATGGCCGCCGCCGCGAGCATTTGTGCGCGGGCCTCAAGGTCCGACGGCGTGTGTACCGCCTTCACCAGTGAGTTGGCCACCAGGCGCATGCCTTCCACGGCAATGCCATCGGCCAGGGGGTGAAAGCCGGGGGCGCAGTACGCTTCCAGGCAATGGGACAGCGCGTCCATGCCGGTGCCTGCGGTGATTTTGGCGGGCATGCCGACGGTGAGGGCCGGATCGCTGATCACCACGCGGGGCATCATTTTCGGGTGGAAGATGATGCGTTTGGTGTGGGTGCGCTCGTCGATGATCACCGCCGCACGGCCGACTTCGGAACCGGTTCCCGCCGTGGTCGGCACGGCAATGACCGGGGCGATGCGGCTGTCGTCGGCGCGGGTCCAGTAGTCGCCGATGTCTTCGAAGTCCCAGACCGGACGGGTCTGGCCGCTCATGAAGGCAATGAGCTTGCCCATGTCCAGGCCACTGCCGCCGCCGAACGCGATCACACCATCGTGCTGGCCGGCACGCCAGGCATCGAGCCCGCCGGCCAGGTTGGCTTCCACCGGGTTGGGCTTGAGGTCACAAAACAGCGCCACGCCAAGACCGGCGGCGCGCAATGCGTCCAGTGCCGCCGTAGTGATCGGTGCGCGGGCCAGGCCGCTGTCGGTCACGAGCAAAGGTCGCTGGATACCCTGGCTGCGACAGACCTCGGCCAGTTCGGCGATGCGCCCGACACCGAAACGAACGCTCGTGGGGTAGCTCCAGTTTCCTGTCAGGTTCATGGTCTACACCTCGTGACGCAGATGAAAGGATTTGGCCCGGGTCAGGTGCTCGTAGCCCAGTGGCGACAGGGTGACGCCGCGACCGCTGTTCTTCACGCCGGTCCAGGCCAATGCCGGGTCCAGGTAATCGCAGCGGTTCATGAACACCGTGCCGGTGGCGATCTCGTTGCCCAGGCGTTCGGCTGCTGCGAGGTCCCGGGTCCAGATGGAAGCGCTGAGCCCGAACTCACTGTCATTCATCAAGGCGATGGCTTCTTCATCGCTGGCCACCGGCATGATGCCGACCACTGGGCCAAAGCTTTCGTCGCGCATGACCGACATTTGATGGTTCACGTCCACCAGCACTTGCGGTGCCAGGTAGGCGCTGCCCGGCACGTCGGCGGGAAAGGACTTCGGATCGATCAGCGCTTTGGCACCCTGGGCCAGCGCATCGGCAATCTGGCCGCGAACGAAGAATGCGGCGCCCGGTGTCACCAGCGGACCGAGGGTGGTGGCTTCATCCAGTGGGTTGCCCAGCACGTACTGGCGGGTCAGTTCGGCGAAGCGCTCGACAAACACCGGGTAGATTTTCTGGTCGACGTAGATGCGTTCCACGGCGCAGCAACTCTGCCCGGAATTGAAGAAACTGCCGTCCACCAGATTTTCCACCGCCTGTTCAAGGTTGGCGTCTGCCCGGACATAGGCCGGGTCTTTTCCGCCGAGCTCCAGGCCCATACCGAGAAATTGTCCGCTGGCGACGCTTTCCATGACTTTTCCAGCCTCCACGGAACCGGTGAAGTTCACTTGCTGCACGCGCCCGCAAGCAATGATCGCCCCGGTCGATACATGGTCGAGCAGCAGATTCTGGAACAGCCCCTCGGGCAGTTTTGCGCGACGCATGGCCTCGGCGAAACGCTCGCCCACCAGCAGCGTTTGCGAAGCATGCTTGAGGATCACGCTGTTGCCGGCCATCAGCGCCGGGATAATCGTGTTCACCGCCGTCAGATAGGGGTAATTCCACGGAGCGACCACCAGCACCGTGCCCAGCGGCTCGCGTTTGATATAGCGACGAAATCCCGCGACAGGCTCGGGCTCTACCCGGTCAAGGACTTGCGGTGCGATAGCGATCATGTGCCGGGCGCGTTCGGCGAAACCGCGCAGTTCGCCGGCGCCATAACGCACCGGGCGGCCCATTTGCCAGGCAAGCTCCGGCACGATGTCGGCCTGCATCGACAGCATTGCGTCCACCGCGGCAGTGCAAAACGCCGCGCGTTCGCTCAGTGAGCGGCGTTGCCATGCCGCCTGTGCGCTGGCAGCGGCCGTCAGCGCCTGCTCGATCTGCGCCGCATCGGCCACCGCGCGTTCGGCGTACACCCGGCCATCGACCGGGGAGATCAATTGAACCTTCGCAGTCATGATGTTCTCAATAGCGCTCGAAGCCGCGCTGCAATTCCCAGTCGGTGATTCGCCGGTCGTACTCTTTCTGTTCCCACTCGGCGGTGTGTACGTAATGGTCGACCACCTCATCGCCGAACGCCTTGCGCAACATGCCGGAGGCCTTGAGTGCGGCACTCGCCTCGCGCAGTGTCTTGGACACTTCCGGCAAATGCTCATCCAGGTAGGCGTCGCCTTCGAACGGCGGCGCCAGATCGAGCTTCTCGTCGATACCGGCCAGGCCCGCCGCGATCAGCGCGGCGAAGGCCAGATAGGGGTTGAGATCGGCACCGCCGATGCGGCATTCGATGCGGATGGCCTTGCTGCCTTCGGCACACAGGCGAAAGCCGGCGGTGCGATTGTCGCGGCTCCAGACCGCCCGCGTCGGCGCAAAAGTGCCAGCCTGGAAGCGCTTGTAGGAGTTGATGTAGGGCGCGAGAAAACAGGTGATGTCGTTGGCGTACTTGAGCTGGCCGGCGACCCAGGAACGCATTAGTTTCGACATGCCGAACTCGGCTTTCGCCTCGAAGAACAGCGGCTTCTTGGCGTTCTTGTCCCACAGCGAATTATGGATGTGACTGCTGGAGCCGGCAGCGTCGTAGCGCCACTTGGCCATGAAGGTGATCGCCTTGCCCTGCAATTGCGCGATCTCTTTGCAGGCGTGCTTGATGATGACGTGGTGGTCGGCCATGGTCAGGGCATCGGCGTAGCGAATGTTGATCTCTTCCTGCCCCGGGCCCCATTCACCCTTGGAGTTTTCCACGGGAATGCCCGAGGCCTGCAAGTGCTTGCGAATCGCCCGCAGCACCGGCTCTTCGCGGGTGGTCTGGAGGATGTTGTAGTCCTCGATGTAATGGCCGGCGGTTTTCGGTTTGTGATAGTTGCGCCTGTGGATCGCCTCGTAACTCTCATCGAACAGATAGAACTCGAGCTCCGAGGCAAACATGCCGGTGTAACCACGCTCGCGCAGGCGCTCGACCTGTTTTTTCAGAATGGCCCTTGGGCTGTGGGGCAGGTCCTGGCGATGGTGATGATCGAGCACGTCGCACAGCACCAGCGCCGTGCACTCAAGCCAGGGCACGCGCCGCAGGGTGGACATGTCGGGCTTGAGCACGAAATCGCCGTAGCCCTTGCTCCAACTGGCCGCGGCGTAACCCGGCACCGGCTCCATGTCGATGTCATCGGCCAGCAGATAGTTGCAGCAGTGGGTTTCTTCGTGGCCGCTGTCGATGAAAAACTCGACCTGGAATCGCTTGCCGACCAGGCGTCCCTGCATGTCGACCATGCAGACCAGTACGGTATCGATTTCGCCGGCAGCCGCGGCGCGCTTGAGTGCATCAAAGCTGAGGAGGGGCTCTGTCATCACGGCAATCCTGCGTGAAAGGTTTGGGCCAGTCTGGGATAGCTGTTGCAGACGCTCTCCAGAAAAACCCAAAACCTGCAGAACCGAGCATCATGAGCAACGAGTTGATCAAAGCTTAGCCTACGTTGTAGGAGCGAGCTTGCTCGCGATGAACTTGAAGACACCGCGTTTAATCAGAAAACCCGCGTCATCGTTGACGACCATCGCGAGCAAGCTCGCTCCTACAGGGTGGTCGTCTTCACTCAGGTAGCCCGGCCAGCCGCAGTCCATCGACGAAACGGGCGAAATCCTCAGGCCGTTGAATGGGCAGCCAGTCCTTGAGGGTGCACAGACGCAAAGAAGGATCCAGCTTTTGCAGACGCTGCATCGCCAGATTCGCTTTTTCCATTCGACCGCCGAGCGCATCACTGGCCGCCACCAGCGCCGCCGCGACCAGCAGACTGGGCAGGTTGCCCAGGGCCTTTTCCGCCCACTGCGCAGCGGCATCGAAGTGCCCGGCGAAGAAATGCGCGAGCGCCATCCCCACCTGCATCCTGAACATTTCCGGATCCAGCGGACTCAAGCGAACGGCATGGTTCAAATGCTCGATGGCGGCGTCTGTTTCACCGTGCAGTGCCCGCAGGATACCGCCCAGAAACCAGGCGGGGGCGAGGTTGGGATTGAGCAGGCGCGCCCTGTCGAGCAGCGCAATGCCGCCGTCGACTTCGCCGGCGAGATGAGCAAGCGCATGTCCGCCCCGGGTCAACGCGACGGCATCGTCGCGGCCGAGGGTCACCGCCAGACGCGCCAGGCGTATGCCCTCGGCGATTTCTGCGGGTCGATCGCTCATCCAGCCATTGAGCTTGCGCCAGAAGTGGCACCAGGCGGCCATGCCATAGGCCGAAGCAAATTCCGCATCGAGTTCGATGGCCCGGTAGAACATCGGCAGCGCCTGCTCGATGGCTTCCCGGCTGCCGCTGTGCAGTTTTGCCATGGCCCGCAGGTAGTAGTCGTAGGCGTCCAGGCTTTCCGTCGGCTTGCGCTTGGCGCGTTCGATTTCTGCCCGCTCCAGTTGCGGCGCGATGGCACCGACGACGCTTTCGGTGATTTGGTCCTGCAGCTCGAAGAGGTCGTCGAGCAGGCCTTCGAAGCGCTCCGCCCAGATATGCGTCCCGCTTGTCGCGTCGATCAGTTGCCCGGTAATGCGCAGCCGGTTCCCGCACTTGCGCACGCTGCCTTCGAGCACATAGCGCACGCCCAGTTCCTGGCCGACGCCCTGGGCGTCCACGACCTGGCCCTTGTAGGTGAAGCTCGAATTGCGCGCAATGACGAACAGCCAGCGGATACGCGACAGGGCCGCGATGATGTCCTCCACGACGCCATCGGCGAAATACTCTTGCTCCGGATCGCCGCTCAGGTTCTGGAAGGGCAGGACGGTGATCGAGGGTTTGTCCGGCAGGACGAGCGTAGGGGAGAGGATTTGTTTCGGGGCAGCGCTTGCGCGTTCGTCGATGTCAGGCTGTGGTGTTTGCCCGCTCAAGTCGCCGTTGATCCGACCAACGAAACGGTAGCCCTTGCGGGGGACGGTGCGCACCAGGCGCTGCTCCTCACCGGTATCACCAATGGCCTTGCGCACCGCATTGATGTGGCTGGTGATCGTCGATTCCGAAACGATCCGGTCGCCCCACACCGCCTTGAGCAACTCGTCCTTGCTGACGACGCGGTCGGGATTGTTGACGAACAGCAGCAACAGATCGAAAACCTGCGGTCCGACGGCCACGATTTGCCCGCGCAGGGTCAGCTCCCGGCGCTCCTGATCGAGTACGTAGTCTTCAAACGTGAATGGCAAATTGAGCATCCCCTGGCGAAGCGCCCTCAACTCCGTGTCCCAGGCGGCTGGCGGTTGGTAACTGAGGCAGATGATACGGCAGCTCGACACCCGCTGCACCGTCTGCGGCAAGGGCGGCTGGACGAACGTCAATGGCTTTGGACATAAAACCAAGCACTCGCCAAGGCAAACCCAAGCCCGGCGCAAGGACTTGCCTGGTGCGCGCAGGCACTCTTTCTACACCGACGCAATGGTTGCAGTCGACAAGCGGAGAAAAGTCATGAAGATCGTCGTCATCGGAGGCTCCGGCCTTATCGGATCGAAACTTGTGAACACCCTGCGCGAGCGCGGCCATGATGCGCTCGCCGCCAGCCCCAGCACGGGCGTGAACAGCATCACCCGCGAAGGCCTGGCCGAAGCGATGGATGGTGCTGATGTGGTGGTCGACGTGGCGAACGCACCGTCGTGGGAGGACCAGGCAGTTCTCGATTTCTTTGAAACGTCGAGCCGTAACCTGCTGGCCGCCGAAGCCGCTGCCGGGGTTCGTCATCACGTAGCCCTGTCGATTGTCGGCAGCGAACGGCTTCCCGATACCGGCTATTTCCGGGCCAAGGTCGCGCAGGAAGCCCTTATCAAGGCATCCGGCGTTCCTTACACCATTCTACGTGCCACGCAGTTCTCCGAGTTTGCCGGCGGCATTGTCCAGTCGTTCGCCGTTGGCGAGGAAATTCATGCTTCGCCGGCGCTGATCCAGCCGATAGCGTCCGACGACGTGGTAGCGGCGCTGGCCGATGTCGTGCTGGCAGCACCGGTCAATGGCACCGTTGAAGTCGGTGGCCCGGAAACCATGCCGATCGACGAACTGGCCAGGCGTTATCTGCGGGCGACCCAGGACAACCGCAAGGTCGTGCCGGATGTACATGCCCGTTACTTCGGCGCCGTGCTCGACGATCAATCGCTGGTCACCGGCAAGAACGCACGCCTGGGGGCGATCCGCTTCGACGACTGGCTGGCCCGGTCGATGGCGCAGTAACGGATCGCACCCGCACATTTCCCTACGAATCCAGGAGAAATCCCATGGTTACCCGATTGCTAATGGCCGCTGTCTTCGCGGCGCTCTCGATCAGCGCCGCAACAGCCGCCGAGCCGCCCCCCGGCAAGGTGACGGTGGTGTTCGACCGTCCCATTCCCAACATCCCTGGCAAGAGCATGAGGGGCGTGGTCGTCGAGTATGGGCCGGGTGCCGCATCGCCGGCCCACACCCATCCGAAAACGGCCTTCATCTATGCAACGGTCCTGGAGGGTTCGTTTCGCATCCAGGTCAAAGGCGAGCCGGAAAAGATCTACAACGTCGGCGAAAACTTCGTAGAGGAACCGGGCTCCGTGCACCTGGTCAGCGCCAACGCCAGTGACACCCAACCTGCACGCCTGTTGGCGGTGTTCGTCCTCGACACCGAGGAAAAGGTACTCGTGACACCGATCAAACAGTGAGCCGATCACGCGCTCATGAAGGCTCGACCGCCGGGCGGCAGACCCTGTCGCCCAGTGGCTGAGTCAGTTCTTGGCACTGAACAGGAAATGAAAAAATGAACTCGCTCCTGGACAAGGCCGCCATTGCCACCAGCGCAAGTAGCGGCACGCCTGTGGTCGTGGTGCGGCGAAGCAAGCGCAAGACCATCGGCCTGTTGCTGTGCGTCGCGGCCTTGATGGTCGTGGCGGTTTGGGGAGCCATGGCGTTTTCAAGTGGCGTGACCTCGACCGACAACGCGTATGTCCGCGGGGACGTCACCTCGCTGGCCGCCAAGGTCGCGGGCTATGTCACGGCGGTGGAGGTTCGGGACAACCAGGCCGTGCGTGCCGGTGATGTGCTGTTTCGAATCGATGACCGCGACTACCGCGCCAAACTTGCGCAAGCCGAGGCCAATGTCAGCGCCGCCCAGGCGCGCCTGACCCATGTCGACGCACAGATCCAGCTCCAGCATGCGCTGATCAGGCAGGCCGAAGCGCAAAGGCGCTCAGCCTCCGCCGACATGAGCCTGGCGGCCAAGACCCACGACCGCAGCCGCAAACTGATCGTCAGCAATGCGGTGAGCCAGGCCCTGGTCGATGAAACCGGCACCGCGCAATCCAGAGCCGCGGCCTCGGTTTCGGCCGCTTCGGCAACGGTCGAGGCGCAACAGCAGCGCATCACGGTGTTTGTAGCCGAGCGCGAGGCTGCCGTGGCCGCTGTGAGCCAGGCAGAGGCCGCACGTGATCTCGCCCGGATCGATCTCGAGCACACCGTGGTACACGCACCTGTGGATGGCGTGGTCGGTAACCGTCAGGTTCGCCTCGGTCGTTTCGTCACACCGGGCGTATCCCTGCTCGATATCGTGCCGGTCAACGATGTGTGGATCGTGGCGAACTTCAAGGAAACTCAACTGGAACATATTCGCCCCGGTCAGCCGGTGCGCGTCACGGTCGATGGCTACCCCGATGCGGCACTCGATGGCGTGGTCGACAGCTTTGCACCAGGCAGTGGCTCGGCGTTCAGCCTGCTGCCGCCCGACAACGCCACCGGGAACTTTGTGCGTGTCGTGCAGCGCGTTCCGGTGAAGATCCGCCTGGCTGAAAACCCCCTGCCGGGGCGCATCGTGCCGGGCCTGTCCGCGCGGGTGGAAGTTGCACAAGGGGCCGGCTCATGAGCCGCGTTGCCTGCGCCACGCCGAGCAGCGCCAGGACAATGAACGGCGTCCTGCTCATGGTGGGCATCGTGCTGGCGACGTTGACGGAAGCGATCGCCAGCACCGTGCTGGCCCTCGGTCGCGGCGACATTATCGGCGACACCTATGCCACGCCTGACGAGTTCGCCTGGCTGGATGTCGGCTACATCGCGTTCAAGCTGATCGGGTTCATGCTCGCCCCTTGGCTGATGCAGCGATTTTCTGCGCGCAACGTGATCATCGGCGCCACCCTGGTCATGGGCCTGGCGTGCTGCGTGGCTGCCGTTACCGCCTGGCTGGAACTGCTGATCGCACTGCGCATCCTGCAGGGCTTCGCTGGCGGTGCTCTGCTGGTGGCGGGTCAGGCGATCATCTTTCGCGGCTATCCGCGCGCACTTCAGCCGATCCTGCAAGCCCTGTTCGCCATGGCGGCGGTGGTCGCGTCGGCGACCCTCGCGCCAGCCCTGCAAGGGTGGTTGGTCGACAGCCAGTCCTGGACCTGGATCTTCTTCAGCGTGGTGCCGTTGGCCTTGGCGGCGACCGGCCTCTTGCTCATCGCCGACCACCCCGTGCCCGCCCAGGTCCGGCAACGTTCGTTCGACTGGCTCGGGTTCTCGCTGCTCTCTGCAGCCCTGTTCTGTTTCACCTACGTGCTCAGCCAGGGCAGTCGCTGGGACTGGTTCGAGGAGCCGCGCATCCTGGTGCTGACCGTGCTCGGTACCGCCGCGCTGCTGGCCTTTCTCGGCCAACAGGTGTTGGCCAACGGCCAGGGGCTGCTCGACTTCAGCCTGTTCAGATCAAGCGATTTTACCTTTGCTTTTTGCGTCAGTTTCGTTGCCGGTGCCGCGTTGTTCGGCAGCGCCTACCTGATCCCGGCGTTCGCCCTGTCGGTACTCGCCTTCACACCGACCGATGCCGGCTTGCTCCTGTTGCCCAGTGGCGGTTTTTTTGTCGGTTCGCTGCTCATCGCCGCCTACCTGTTCAGCGTGCGTCGCGTGCCGCCGGTGGCGACCGTGCCGTTGGGTATCCTGCTGATCATGGGGGCGATGTGGATGCTGTCCGGCTCTAGCAGCGAAAGCGGCACCGACGACATGATGGCGGCCATCCTGTTGCGCGGCCTGGGCCTTGGCTTCCTGTTTCTGTCGATCACGCTGATCGCTTTCAGCCACCTCAACAGCCGCAACCTGGCCAGCGGCATCGGCCTGTTCAACACAGGGCGCCAGTTGGGAGGCTTGATGGGCGTCGCCGGGCTGCAGACCTTGATCGACCATCAGGTTGTCAGCAATGGCGTGGTCCTCGGCGCCAACGTCACCCCAGGGGGACACGCGGTCATCGAACGGCTGATGACCACAACCGCGATGCTGGCAGGGAAGGGCATGGATCAGGTGGCCGCTGGCCGGGCAGCCACGAGCTTGCTGGGCAAAGCGGTATCAGGTCAGGCCACGGTGATTGCTTTCGATACGGCGTTCTTCGCCGTGGCCCTGCTGTTCGTCTTTGCCGCGCCCATACTGGTGGGCATCAAGATTGGCCTCTCGCGATCCGCGAAAGTGCATGACCTACAAACGAATTGATAACCCGCACGAAAAAGCCCGGCTGTTGAAGCCTGATGCTGTTCAGTTAAATGAGAACGATCCCCTGTAGGAGCGAGCTTGCTCGCGATGGTCGTTAACGATGCCGCGTGTTTACAGGCTAAACGCGGCGTTCTTGATTCCATCGCGAGCAAGCTCGCTCCTACAGTGAGTGGATCGTTCTCGCTTGATTGAGCAGCATCAGGCTGTTGAGGCCGGGCTTTTCGTTGAGTCTTGCGGTAAAGCACTGCATTCAGACAGCGCGGCTTTCGATCAGACGGTCGGAACCGCCTTCGGCAACACGTTTTTCCAGCAAGCGATCCGAGCCACCTTCGGCCACACGATTCTCGATCAAACGATCGGAGCCACCCTCGGCCACACGGCTTTCAATCAAACGATCCGAGCCGCCTTCAGCGACCACAGGTTGAGCAGGGTTTGCGGCGAAAGCGTTAACTGCGAAAACCGAGAAAGCGATACTGAGGAGGGTCTGGCGTTTCATGATGGTGTGCTCCGGGGTGCTTATGGGTTGGTATGGAGCAGATGTTACGCCGGGGATTTTTCAAGAGAACTTCATTGAAATGATGGTGACTATCGATGCGCTCAATGGATCGCAGATCCCTGTGGGAGCGAGCTTGCTCGCGATGGCAATTTCACGTTCAACATATGTGTCGATTGACACACAGCAATCGCGAGCAAGCTCGCTCCCACAGGTTTTCATGTGCATGACAACGGGGCTCAAGCCTCACTGATCTGACTGACACTGGTGATCTGCCCATTCCAGACCATCTCGTAATGCGCCGTCTGCACAATCGACGAAACCGGCCTCGGCGTCATCAACGCCCAGCAATGACTGCCCGGCATCCGCACCGAGTGATAACGCAAACCGGGGCAACCGGCATCGCGCACCGCCTGCCCCAACACACGGGAGTGGCTGTAGTCGTCCGGCGCATACACCGGATCGCTCATCGGCAGGGCCGTGGCGTCCTTCATCCCGCCATCGCCAAATGCACAGGCCAATCCACGAAACACAAAGCGCTCATAGTTCAGGCTCGGCACCCTCGACCAATACAGCGCCTGGTGATGTCGCACCTCGGCCAGCGCCGCGTCCATCGACTCCGCCAGGTACAACACCCCAAAACGGCCATCGCTGAAACGCGAGCCCGCTGGGTTGACGTGGGTAAACGGCGCAATGGCATAGGAGCAACCCGGAATGCCGAACGGAATCTCGCTGCGCGCAATCAACTCCAGCTGACCCACCTCATTTTTCAACCGCGGATTGGTCAGCGCCTGAATCTCGAACAACACCTCGAACTCAGCCGCATCCGCCACATCATCAAACAACGCAATGGGCGGAAACTTCGAATTGACCAGGCGAAAAGCCTGCAACGACTGACCGGCAAACACCGCCAGCTCACTCGCCATCACCATTGCGCACCCCGCAGCATGTCGATGCGGCGGAAGGTTTCGTACAGCGAAATCATGTCGCCCTGGGCCATGATCTCCAGCGGCGAACGCCCGTTGAAAAACTCGTTGTCATTGGCCATCGAGGCAAAGCCGTACACGTTATCCGGGTTGTCGAACACCAGCCGCAACGTCGCGTGAATGTTCAACACAAAACTGATGCGCTGCATCTGGTCCGCATCCAGCGCCACCGCCCAGTCCGGGTCTCGCTGCCGGGCGCGGGTGTAGGTGCTGCGGGAAATACGCAGGATGCGACAGGCCTGATCGCTGTTGGCCTTCCACTTTTCCAGAATGCTCACGGCGGCACGCAGGCCGGTGACGCATTGGTTTTTGCTGAAGGATTGGGGTTGCAGGGGGACGGCCATGATCAATACCTATCTTGAGTCCATAGACTCAAAGATAGGTTTGTTGAGTCTGTAGAGCAAATCGATTCGACCAACGGAAAACTTCTCCCGTCGAGCATCACTGATGAAACGTCCGCCCCAACGCATCCAGCCGGGTCGCAATGGGCGGCAAGCGCCTGCTGCTCAGCGCCAGTGTCTCCACATCATCCGCCGTGTTTTGCGCAATGCTCTGCACCGACTGCAAGCGCCCGACAATCTCGAAACTTGCCGAGGACTGTTCGCGGGTCGTCGTGACGATCCGCCCATTGAGTTCATCGATCTGCGAGATGTCGCTGCCGACGGCCTGCAACATCGCTGCCGCCACTTGACTGTCCTCGACGCAGCGCACTACACCTTCGCGGCTGTCCTGCATGGCCTCCACGGCTTTGCGGCTGCCTTGCTGCAAGGCTTCGATGATGGTGCGGATTTCCTTGGTGGACACTGCCGTGCGTTGCGCCAGGCTGCGCACCTCATCGGCCACCACCGCAAAGCCCCGGCCTTGCTCGCCGGCGCGCGCCGCTTCAATCGCCGCGTTGAGCGCCAGCAAGTTGGTCTGCTCGGCAATGCTGCTGATCACCTCCAGCACCGTACCGATCTGCTGCGCCTGCCCGGCCAGTACCTGCACGGTCTGGTTGGTGCCTTCCAGGCGTGAGGCCAGTTGAGTGATTTCCTGCCGCGCACGGTTCACGCTTTCCTGGCCGCGGGTGACTTGCGCGCTGGCCTGGCCGGCATGGACAACGGCATGCTCGACATGCACCACGATGTGCTCCATCGCATCGCCCATGCGCTGCATCGACCCGGTCATCTGCGCGATTTCCGTCAACTGATGCTTGGCGCCTTTCTCCAGCGTGTTGCTGGCCTTGGCCAACTCCTGGCCCAACTGACCCAACCCCTGAGAGTCACGCACCACGCCGTCCACCAAGGCGGTGATCTGCATCAAAAACTGATCGAAGCGCTGTGCCAGCGACACATGCACTCGCGCCTTGTCACCTTGGCCGGCACCCGCGGTGAACTGGGACGTGGTCGCCAGCATCTTGTCCAGCATGTCCTGGCTCTCCACCGCATCGGCCTGGCTGTGCATCGCCAGATAGAGCAGCGCGACCGTCTCCATCACCACATAAAAAGCGTGAACGAACACCATCGTCCAGCCACCGTGATGGGCCATCACAAACACCGGAAAACCCTGATGCTGCAGCGCATGAAACACCACGTGATGCAGCGCAATCGTCACCGCCGCCACCAGAATCGGCAGCCAGTCCCGATAAAACGTCAACACCGCTAACAACGCAAAAATCCCGAAGTGCGACTCAATGACACCCTCGGCCTGATTGATATGCAACGCCGCCATCACCATCAAACCCACGCCCAGCAGACAACGCATCAACCGCATTCCGCCGATGGCTCGATACAACAGCGTCAACAACACACTGGTGCCACCGCCCACCAGCAGCGCCTGCTTCAACGTGTCGTGCCAGAACGCCAGGCCGATAGCGAACGCGAACATCAGCCAGATCAGGCCCAGCATGATGCGGTCGGCTTTGCGGTAGTGGTCGAGGAAACGAGGGGGGAAGGGCATGTACGCTTACTCCATGTAAATGAGCCAGAAAAAGCAGGGTTTATGGCAACACGGGACATCGCGAAGGCTTGGGTACGTTAAGGGGCAGACGTTTTCAGAGTCAGGGATGCGAATCTGTTGGCGGCATGGTCGAGCTGTATTTGAGATGCCGTGGAGAGCGTAGCGTTTGGCCATCATTCTAGGCAGCTACGACGTCGCTCGTGGAAAACAATGTCCGATATAGAGGCAAGTAATGCTGAAGTGGCGGGGGAGTGCGACAGACTCCGTTGCAAAGCCTGTCGTACACCCGAGGCAATTACGACTTCTTCGGCGGATAGTTACCGCGCAAGACACCGGACTTGTTGCCGGTTTTGCTCGGCAAATTCGGCACCAACGGACGGGATCTGGGCTGGGGGTTGGAGCGGCTTTGGGGTTGAGGTTGTTTGCTCATGGTTCGCCTCCTGATTTTTCAGGGATTCGCGAAGTGGTTTACTGATGAAGTTTAGCTAATTGACAGTGGGCTGGGTTGTTTGGCGCTTGGGGAGGCTGTTTTGAGCAATCGACCTTTCTTTTTTGACCCCATTGATCCCTCACGCAATTCTCGGATTTTGCCTACAGCTTCAGCAGGGGTTACCCGCTATTCCAAAAATGAAAAACCGGAAATGCTGAAGGGGCAGAAAGGGGAAGCACCGAACTGCTCTATACGCCTGATGCTATAGAGGCGTATCGAGAACAAAGTGAACGAGAGTACAAGGAACTTGGAGGGGTGAAATAATGAGCGTCATTGCAACTATCGTGCTTAACGAAAAACCTGAAGAGGTAATTCTATTTCTTACCAAAAATGAATTAGGCATTTCTTTACCTAGGCTTGACGGCCTTTATAATCTGGCTAACTGGGCGCATGTGGAGAACAACTTAGGGCTATTGAACCTTGTCAAGAAAATGAGTGATGCCGGCTTTATCAAATATAGTGGGGGCGGAGTTGTGAGAGGGCCAAACTGGAGAGAGCCGGCATTCATGCTCGAGGGAAAATATACCTTTGATTGACAGCATCAAGTGCCTGAACGCAGGTGCCAGAGAACGGTGACAGTAGCCATCATTTCGTGGTCGTCCGGTTCTCTTGTCCAGTCGCTTAAATCATCGAAGGTTCCCAGGTTGAGCCGCTGCCGCAGCGGCTCTTCTCATTGTTACGGGCATATTGAGTATCTTCGCCTGATTGGTTTTTCGTGGCCTTGAATCAAGCTGACGGGTAACCCCTTTCTGGAGTAGCAAATAAAGTTGGCGCGAGAGCACCCGTTTTTCTTTACTCCGCCGCCGCCATAGTCGTCCGACTGCTCTAGTCTCTTGTCCTCCCCCTGATGGCTGGGGCGTCTTGTTGATTCATACGAATTGAATCGAGCAGACGAAAAAAAGCCCGCGATGGGGAGAGCGGGCTGGAAATCACAAAGGAGCTGGATCCACCGTATGCCAATGGATGTGAAAATACTGTGATAGATGTCTGATTACTTGCCCGCGTTCGATTTGACGTAGCTGTGTGCCCCGCGAAGTCATACCGGTTGCATCACCTTTCGATGCACCCACTGAGCCTCGCTTTGCAGTTCCAGAACTTGCCAGTGGAAGCGTTCCAGCGAGGCATTGTGGCCGACGCTGATCAGGATCGTCTCCGGCAGCGTTTGTTTGAGTAACTGATAGCAGCGCGCCTCGTTCGCCGCATCCAGCGCCGAACTGCTCTCGTCGAGGAACAGCACCGCGGGGCGGGCCAACAGGGCGCGGACGAAGGCACAGCGTTGCTGTTCGCCAACGCTCAGGATTTGCGACCAGTCCAGTTCGTCATCCAGTTGCTCGCTCAAGTGTTGCAGGCCGACGTGCTGCATGTGCAGGCGTAACGCGGCGTCTGCATCACGATCCGGTTGATTGGGGTACCAGAGTGCTTCGCGCAGGCTGCCTAGCGGCAGGTAAGGTTTCTGCGAGAGTGTCAGGGCACGCTCACGGTCGTCACTGGCGCAGCCGCGAGCGTGAGGCCAGAGTCCTGTGACCGTGCGTATCAACGTCGACTTGCCGTAGCCGGACGGTGCGCTGATCAGCAGGCTGTCACCGGGCTCAAGTGAAAGGTTGAAGCTGTTGAGCAAGCGCCGACCGTTCGGCAACCAGATGTCCAGATCCTTGATTTGAAGGCCCTTGGGCTGCTGCCCCACAACGACATTCGACTTGACTTCGACCTTGTCCAGGCGCTCCTGGAAACCAATCAACCGGTCGATCACCGATTTCCATGCCGACAGCTCCGGGAACACCTCTACGAGATAGGCAATGGCCGAGTGCACTTCGCCGAAGGCAGCGCTGATCTGGGTCAGGCGCCAAGAGGAAACGCGCCGGCGAAGAACTGCGGCGCCATGATGAACATCGGTATGACCGTGGCACTGCGCAGGTAGAAGGTCGAATAGCCCATGATCAGCTTCTGCTTTTTCACCAGCGTCCAAAAGTTTTCCAGCGCCGCCT
This sequence comes from Pseudomonas sp. GW821-FHT12A04, assembly GCF_058807755.1. Taxonomy (NCBI): domain Bacteria; kingdom Pseudomonadati; phylum Pseudomonadota; class Gammaproteobacteria; order Pseudomonadales; family Pseudomonadaceae; genus Pseudomonas; species Pseudomonas sp. GW821-FHT12A04. The sequence goes on along the minus strand of NZ_JBXAQZ010000010.1, from coordinate 38,662 downwards.
CCAGGCGTTGGTTGAAGCGTGCGTTTTCTGTCGCTTCACCCCGGTACTGGGCCACCGAGTCGGCGTTTTCCCGCAGGCGCATCAGCGAGAAGCGAAAGTCGGCTTCGCGCCGCTGTTGCATGAAATTGAGCCGCGGCAATGCGCGCCCCAACCAGAACGCCAGCCCCGTGCCCAGAAGGGCGTAGACGAGGGCGATCCACACCAGCAACCCCGGAATGACTACGGACTCACCGGCGAACGGCACGCTAACCAGGCCGGATGCCTGCCAGAGGATGTGCAGGAAGGAAAACAGTGACACCACCGAAGTTAGCAATCCCAGGCTCAGCTTGAGCGATTTGACGATAAGGAGCTGACCGAGCCACTGTTCGCCGCGCTGCTGGCGTTTGTGGCGCTCAATGAAGTACCGCGCGAAAGCCTGTACGCGGGAGCGGCAATGATCATCGTCGGCCTGTGTTTCTCCAATGAACTAATCCGCTTTGGCAGCAAAGCATCCGTCCCTTCGACCGAGTGAGCTATTTTCGGATCCTGATTACTTTGCCGGGGCGAAGCTTGAGGCAGCATTGAGATTGCCCCGGATCTTGCACTGTGAATCCTGAGTTCAGCTTCGGAATCTAAGCGTGGTTGAGGGCGCCTCGCCAAAACGTTTTTTATATTCTTGGGCAAACCGTCCCAAGTGGACAAAGCCCCACTTGAACGCGATGTCGGTTACCGAAGCGTCATGACTCTGTGTGCTTAACTCAAGGTGCACCTGTTCCAGTCGCAGGTTGCGCAGATAGGCCATGGGCGTGGTGTCGCAAAAATCGCGGAAGCCGGCAAATAGTGTGCGTACGCTCACCCCGGCGTGCTCGGCCAACTGCTCGATGCTCAGCGGTTCATTCGCATGAGTCCGCATATATTCCTCGGTCCTTTTGACGAAATAGGGCAAAAGCGCTTTTGGTTTACTGGCGCTCTCCAGTTGTTCCCGCAGATTGTTGGGTTGGCCATAGATCAATGCATTGATCAGGACTGACTCGAACTGCTTGAGCACCAGGGAGTGGTGAAGCGGGTGCTGGTTAGATGTAATCGCGTCGGCCAACATGGCGATCAGCTGGAGAAAGTAGCTTCCGCTTGGGGTCGTCAGGTCGAGTTCTGGCTGGAACTCCAGTGATCTGTCCATCACATGCCCAAGGTGCTGGGCACAATGGTATTCAACTTCACTGCGTTCGATGCGAAGGGCCAATTGGGGGGCGTTGGCATCCCAGCACATCGATAACGGCAGGTTGGGTGAAATCAAAGAGGCCTTATAAGGGGTGGAGATAAAGTCATGGTCGCCGCAGATGATGTGCGCTTTGCCACTGATGGGGATCTGGATCAAGAAAAAATCTTCCAGACGACCGGGATCAATGTTGACTCGGGCTCCATACTCCAGCCGGTTCAAGGACAGGCGCCCACGATTGACGTGGTGCATCCGTGCGCTGATGCGGTCGGTTTCCTGGATGCAGCGCAGCTCGTGATTTTTGAACACACTGCTGACGCCTTTACGAATGGCATCCAGGTCATTGAGAAGGAATAGCTGATTTTCAGGGGTGAACAGGGAAGCTCTGTTAAAGAGACTGCCGCAATTCTCTGGAATGAGATTCAGGCTCATGGTCACCTCACTTGCATGCACGGTTTCGAGGCATGGCGCACAAAGCGTTACCGAGGGTCTGCAGGATAAGGATAGTCGCTGCGCTAATCGGATAGCCCGTGGGCATGTCTGTTTCTTTTAGCGCCCTTGATCGGGCTTTCTACCGACTCTGGCAAAAGTTATGCCAGGCGGCTTTCAGGTTGGCTGGCCGCTGCGAGACCTTACTCATTCGCCCCTGGAATCCCCCCGTAAATATTAGGCGTCCAATGTTTTTTCCTTGGCGGTGTCGGGCTTTTGAGGGGCGAAAAGCGGGGTATCTGAATCAGTCGCGAAGCACTGTTGCCGGATCGACTTTCGGTGCAGGTCGAATTGACCCTGTGGATGCGAATCAGAAAACTTCCTGCAGGCCATGGACAGGTTTAGCGCCCAGCGGATAGTCCCTCTCGATGCAGATGTTCAACATCATTCCAACGCTTCTGAATTAACTGAGGTGGGAGTGCCGACCAGAGCGCTCATCCACTCCCGGTAAGGCGGAACATGATGAACAACTCCTATAGAACCGCTCCGGTAGACGAACTCCGTACCAGTGAGTGCTATGAGTGGGACTGGGAAACTGACGCAGAGGTCCCACCTGGAAGCCACCTCATCACCTCACGAAATGGCTACTACCATCACGGGATCTACTTGGGTGGGCATCAAGTCGTTCACTATTCCGGGCTTTGTGCAGGCTTGCACGCAGGGCCTGTAGAAGTGCTGACACTGCATCGGTTTGCGTCAGGGAAACCGATCTGGGTCAAGAGCACCCGGCAGCTTGGATTTGAACGAGACGAAGTCGTCCGAAGAGCCCTCTCACGGGTAGGAGAAAATCAATACCGACTTCTGACCAACAACTGCGAGCATTTCTGCAATTGGTGTCTTTACGGCGAAAGCCGTAGTGATCAGGTCCGCAAATTTTCAGTTCATCCTCTCGCAGCACTGCGACTTCTTCTGAAGACCCTGCCCGGACTTCTTCAGCAAACCACCATCGCCTGATCCTTCACCTTTGCCTTCCATCGATTGCGCTGAGCAGGTTTTCGTACGTCGACATCTGTGACGAAATCTTCAAGGCACTGTTCTTCATCAACCTGTTGGTTGATGAAGTCAGTAGGTAGCGTCAGCGCTTTCAGCGCCACTCCCAAAGCTTTGTTTCATTGTGCGCATCAGATCCGGTACGCATGGGCAACTTCCTGCATGCCACGGACAGGCATCGCATTCAGCGGATAGTCCGCATCGCCGAAGGTGCCCAATATCATCTCCAACGTTCCTGAACCATTGGAGATTCGAAATGAAAGGCCAGTATGTCAGCGTGCAGGTTCCTTCCGGGGGACACTTCCAGGCTTACCTGGCGACCTCTGTCGATGGTCGCGGGCCGGGCGTCGTGCTCTGTCAGGAAATCTTCGGCGTTAACCAGGCCATGCGCGAAGTCGCCGACCTGTTGGCTGAAGAAGGTTACACGGTGCTGGTTCCGGACCTTTACTGGCGCCAGGAGCCTGGTGTCCAGTTAGGCTACACCGAGGAAGACTTTGGTCGTGCCTATGAACTCTACCAGGGTTTCGACGAGGCGCTTGGCATTGATGACATTCGTGCCAGCCTGAATGCCCTGGAAGCCTTGCCCCAATGTCAACCGGGCGACTTGGGTGTCGTGGGTTATTGCCTGGGTGGCAAGCTGGCTTATCTGGCGGCCTGTCGGTTACCTGAAGTGGCCTGTGCCGTCGGTTACTACGGCGTGGGCATTGAAAACGCCTTGTCGGAAATCGAAGGGTTACAGGGTCGTCTGGTGCTCCATATGGCCGAACAGGATCAGTTCTGTCCCGCCGAGGCTCGGTCCGCGATCCAGGAGACTTTGCAGAAGCAGCCGGGTGTCGAACTCTACGTTTACCCGGGAGTGGATCACGCCTTTGCTCGCCCCAACGGTCATCACTATCACAAACCATCGGCGCTGTTGGCTCACGAACGGACCATTGCCGCATTGCGTCGGGTTCTAGGGCCGGACTACAACCTCTCCGATCTCTGGGACGAGCACGTGCGTCACGAGTTCGACACCCGCGACGTACCCGCCACCATGGCTACCATGGTCGCTGAACCTTACGTCAACCACATCCCGACCATGACCGGTGGCGTGGGTGCCAAAGAGTTGAGCCGCTTCTACCAGCATCACTTCGTCCATGGCAATCCCAAGGACATGGCTCTGACACCGCTGTCACGCACGGTGGGTGCATCGCAGATCGTTGATGAATTCATCATGAGTTTTACCCATGACACCGAGATCGACTGGATGCTCCCAGGGGTGGCGCCGACCGGGCGTCATGTCGAGATTCCGATGCTGGGAGTCGTCAAGTTTCGCGGGCCCAGGCTTTATCACGAACATATCTACTGGGATCAGGCCAGCGTGCTGGTTCAGATCGGCCTGCTTGACCCGACGGGGCTGCCGGTGGCGGGTGTGGTGACTGCGCAAAAACTGCTCGATGAATCGCTGCCTTCCAATACGTTGATGCCGAATTGGGCCTCCAGCGCCAACAAGCCGGTTTAAGGAGATAACCATGTCTCATCTACAGAACAAGATCGCCGTGATCAGTGGCGGCGCGACCCTGATCGGCTCCGCCGTGGCTCGGGCGTTGATGGACGCAGGGGCTAGCGTTGCGCTGTTCGATATCGATCGTGAAGCGGGTCTCAAGGCGGCGGCCGAGCTCGGCGAGAGAGCGGTTTTTTTTCACCTCGATGTGACAGATGACGAACTCATTGCGCATGCGGTCGAAGAGGTGCGAGCGCGTTTCGGCGGGATCGACCTCCTGATCAACCTGGCCTGCACTTACAGCGATCAAGGCTTTGCCTCCACGCGCCAGGATTGGTTGCACGCACTTGATGTGAACCTGGTTTCTGCAGTGGCGTTGACTCAGGCGGTACATCAGGACCTCAAGGCGCGATGTGGTGCGATCGTGAATTTCGCTTCCATCTCGGCCAAGTGTGCCCAGACCGGGCGCTGGCTTTATCCGGTATCAAAAGCCGCCATGGTGCAGTTGACTCGCAGCATGGCCATGGACCTGGCAGCCGACGGCATCCGCGTCAATTCGGTATCGCCTGGCTGGACGTGGTCGCGGGTGATCGCCGAAGCCAGTGGCGACAATCGTAAAAAGGCTGATGCAGTCGCCGCTTCTTATCACCTGTTGGGGCGCCTGGGAGAACCCTCCGAGGTGGCCAATGTGGTGGCGTTCCTTTGTTCACCCGCCGCCAGCTTCGTGACGGGCGCGGATTACGCCGTCGACGGGGGCTACTCGGTCATGGGACCGGAGCAGAACCTGCCAGCGATACCGCGGCTTGCCGAGTAACGCATAACACTGACAAGAAACCCTGTTCGGCGACTGCCGAATGCTGCACCTGTAACCGTCGATAACCAGGAGAATAACAATGCGTCGAATCGCCATCGTCGGAGCCGGTCAAGCCGGCCTGCAACTCGCTCTAGGTTTGCTCGCCAAGGGCTATCACGTGACCCTGACCACTAATCGCAATGGCGAGGACATTCGCAACGGTAAAGTGATGTCCAGTCAGTGCATGTTCAATGCCGCTCTGCAAAGTGAGCGCGATCTGGGGCTGAACTTCTGGGAAGACCAATGCCCGGCTGTTGAAGGTATCGGTCTGACTGTGCCTGACCCTGAGAACCCGAATGAGCCACTGTTCAGCTGGAGTGCTCGGCTGGATCGCTACGCTCAATCAGTCGATCAACGTCTGAAAATGCCGGTGTGGCTGGACGAAGTCGTGAAGCGTGGCGGCGAGGTCGTTATCCAGGACGTAGGTGTGGCTGAATTGGAGCAGTTGTCGGCGAGTCATGACCTGGTGCTGCTTGCTGCGGGTAAAGGTGAGATCGTCAACCTGTTCGAAAAAGATACCGAACGGACGCAGTTTCAGCAGCCGCAACGGGCGCTGTCATTGACCTACGTGAAGGGCATGACACCGATGTCGCCGTTTTCCAGGGTCAGCTTCAACTTGATCCCGGGCGTGGGCGAATACTTTGTGTTCCCTTGCCTGACGACCACCGGTCCTTGCGAAATCATGGTTTTCGAAGGGATTCCGGGCGGGCCGATGGATTGCTGGCAGGGGATCACATCTGCCGAGCAACATCTTGAGAAAAGCCTGGAACTGGTCAATCGCTACGTTCCCTGGGAGGCCGAACGTTGCCGGTCCGTGGAACTGACTGATGACAAGGGTTTCCTGTCCGGACGATTTACGCCGATGGTGCGCAAACCGGTTCTGACGCTGCCGTCGGGGCGCAAGGTGTTCGGCATGGCCGACGCACTGGTGGTCAATGATCCTATTACTGGCCAGGGGTCGAACAATGCCGCCAAGTGCAGCAAGGTTTATCTGGACGCGATTGTCACCCGTGGCGCGCAAAACTTCGGCCCGGAGTGGATGCACGATACCTTCGAGCAGTATTGGAGTTATGCCCGGCACGTAGTGAAGTGGACCAATACGATGCTCACGCCACCGCCTCAGCATCTGCTCGAACTGCTCGGGGCCGCCAGCCAGTCAAAACCTCTGGCATCGGCCATCGCCAATGGCTTCGATGATCCACGCAACTTTGCCCCTTGGTGGTTCGACGCCCAGTCGTGCCAAGCCTTCATTCAGGAAAAGACCCATCAGGCCGCTTGAGTCGCCATCGAGCCAGGAGTTCAACATGAATGCCTTTACCGCAGAATCCATCCAGCATGATCTGGTCAACGCTCAGGACTGCGATCCGCGCGAATTACGCAATCTGCTTGGGCAGTTTGCCACTGGGGTGACCGTCATCACCACGCGTACGATCGATGGACGCAATGTTGGCATGACCGCCAACTCCTTTTCGTCGGTTTCACTCGATCCGCCACTGGTGCTTTGGAGTATTGCCCGCAGTGCGCCGAGTCTGCCGGACTACCTGTCGTGCGAGCATTTTGCGATCAACGTCCTCGGTGCAGATCAGCACGATATTTCCGGACGTTTTGCACGACCTGCGCCAGACAAGTTTTCGGGTGTGGCCTTCAAGGCCGGAGAGTCCGGGGTGCCTCTGCTCGATGGCGTGATTGCCACGCTGGTCTGCCGCAATGTCACTCAGTATGAGGGCGGTGACCATTTGATATTCCTTGGACAAATCGAACACTACCGCCACGGCGCAGGGGAACCGCTGGTGTTTCACGGCGGGCAGTATCGAGTGGCTGCGCAACATCCTGGGGTGAACCGATAAGTCAGGGCTTGAACCTCGCAAAACACTAATACCAGCTGAACATCCTACAGGCGTTGAGACTTGTTGATGCGCTGGCCTGTGCGGCAAGGGTTCAACGTTATGTGGTAACGGACAGCCTTTGCACGCCCATTGCTACGTTCAACTTCTCCGCCTTTAGCCTTGCTGTGGAGAGCGTCATGAAAATAAAAAGAAAACTGCTATCGGTATGTGTGTTGGGCACTGGCCTCTTGGGAATTGAAGCCGCGCAGGCGTATGACCTGCCAGTCGTCAATCTGGGTTTAACATCTTTTCTCGATGGCGCGCCGCCAGCGGGTGCGGGGTGGTACTTTCAGGAATACTTCCAGAACTACAGCGCCAATCGTTTTAGGGATCAAAATGGCAAGTCGCTGGGCTTGCCCAGGCAGGAGCTGGATTATCAGGTCGCTGTTACACAGGTCAGCTATTTTTCCGACCTTCGCTTGGGCAACGCGACGCTGGGCATGAACGCCGTGCTGCCTTTTGTAACGAGCATGGATGTTGATGACGGACTCAATAACGCGGCGCTGAAGGCTCAAAGTGGTATGGGCGATCTGCTTTTGGGCCCGATGATTCAGTTTGATCCAATCATGGGACCCGATGGACCGCGTTTCGCGCACCGCATTGAGTTGCAGGTGAACGTGCCGACTGGCAAATACGACAGTAAGCATGACATCAATCCGGGCGCCAACGCTTGGTCGTTTGATCCCTATTGGGCCGCCACTTATTGGTTTACTCCAAAATGGACGGCATCCGTTCGTGCTCATTATCTTTACAACGGCAAGAACGATGATCCGGGCCCAGGGTTTGGTGGCGCTGACGATATTCAAGCCGGCCAGGCTTTACACGCAAACTTTGCTACCGAGTATGCGGTGACGCCACAGCTGCGTCTGGGTATCAATGGCTATTGGCTGAAGCAAATCACCGATACCAAAGTTGACGGTCATGAGGTTTCCGGCCGTCGCGAAAAGGTATGGGCTGTCGGGCCTGGGGCGATGTACAGCTTTTCCAAAGAGGATCATGTGTTTGTGAATGCGTACTTCGAACAGGACGTCGAGAATCGTCCTGAAGGTAGTCGTGTGCAAGTGCGGTATGTCCATCACTTTTAAGACCGCCACAGTCATTGTGCTCCATAGCTTCGATTACGTTGGTCTTCTGCCTGCCCCTGGGGGGCGGGCTTTTTTTGGGGTCCCTCTACCGGGACCCGTTTTTATTGCGCAATGGTTTGGAGGTCACTTCATTTTCGACTCGGACGCGGTCTCGTGCAGGAGCTGGCTCCTACAGTTTCCCGGGATTGGATGAAGAACCTTTTTTTTCCTTTTCGGGACCAGTCATGTCGGCATCTCCTGCTGCTTCTGACCATGTTGATTGCCCTGGTTGCAGAAGAGCGTCGCCTGCAAAGCACATTGTCACGAATAGGGACGACTGGGGCGTCGTAGAACAGCAGGTGGTTGAGCTTGCCCGGTTGATCCAGGGCGAAACCCTGCGCCTCGAACGTCGACGCGATGAAACCGACTTGTCGGTGACCGCCCTCAGCGAATTGGGCACCACCCTTCAGGAAGTTGCCAGCAACGTTCAGGCCGCCCATCCAGACAAACCAATCTACTGGCTGTGAACGCGGCTATTGAAGCAGCTCGCGCCGGCGAAGCGGGCAGGGGGGCAGTGTCGTTGCCGACGAGGTACGGCAACTGGCAACTCGGACTCAGGAAGGATTGGCGAGGATCTGCTCGTTCAGGCCAAAGCGCTACGGCATTTGGCAGATCGTTTTGATCGCTGAGAGTTCGACGGTGGGGTATTGATCAGTAGCGTCGGTGGATGATGAAAAAAGCACAGGAATATCTGGTCTGCACCAGATATTCCTCATGCAATCTCAATGCTTGGAATTGCTCCCGATGAATTTTTCGTAATACATCTGGAACCGCTCAATCTTCTGATCGCTGAACCAGGTTTTAACCGCTTCGACCATCGGCGGGGGACCGCACAGGTAAATGTCGAATGGATTGGCTTCGAACGACTGGCGGTCGAAGTGATCAGGAATCCAGCCGGTTTTACCTTTCCAGTGTTCTGATGGTTTCGACACCACCAAGTGATAATCAAAGTTCGCGATTTTATCGCGATAATCAGCCAGGCGTTGAGTTTCGCAGAGGTCATTATCCTGCGTGACGCCATAGAACAGTTGGATCGGGTGTCCGCAACCACCTTGTTCGGCAATGGTATCCAGCATTCCGAGGAAGGCCGAAAGGCCGGTTCCTCCTGCCACCAGGACGAGAGGCTTACTGACCTGGCGTAGATAAAAACTACCCAAAGGCGCCTCGAACTCGAGCACTTCTCCGGGGCGGCAATGCTCACGGATGAAGTTGCTCATCACTCCATCAGGCAACAGCCTGATGAGAAACTGAAGCTGGTTATTGGGGTTGGGTCGGTTGGCGAATGAGTAGGAGCGCCACTCATCGGTGCCAGGTACATGCAGTCGAGCGTATTGCCCCGGAAGAAAATCCAATTGCCGGGGGTGGGAGCAAGCGTCCAGATGAAGGATCGCCGTGGTGGCCGAAACCTGCTCCACACCGGTAATCACCGCTTGCAACAATTGAGTTGCCCCAGCGTTGCACAAGCTCGAATCGAAATCGAAATAGAACGACGCATCCGATTGCACGCGGGTCTGGCAAGAGAGCATCTTGCGTTGCGCCAGATCCTGTTCGGACAAAGCCTCGTCATCGACATAATCTTGAGTGTATCGGCCTGATTCGCAGCGCCCCTGACAGGTGCCGCAGACACCTTCGCGACAGTCCAGCGGGATGTTCACGCCATTGCGCAGCGCGGCGTCGAGCAGCAACTCGTTTGGCTTGACCTCGAAGAACGAGGTCTTGCCATCGGCGAAGCTGAAAGCGACTTTATGATTCATGACAGCGTGCTCCACAGCTCACAGGTGATAGAAATCAAGCACCGAGTTGATGGTGTCGTTGAGCAATACGATGTGCTTGCGAGTGATCTTCCAGCTGTCCGCGACGGGTCTGAGGTGGTAGGTCACATGGCCGTAGAACTGCTCGGACAACCCTTGTCGCGTGAAGAGCGTGACCCAGGCTGCCTTGACTTCAAGCAGTCCGTTATTGAGTTCGTTGATGCGCACATTGCTGATTTGATGCAAGGTGCGCGGCATCGGCGTTGAAGCCGCCGACTTACCCGTGCGCAAACGAAACACGCGATCTTCCAGACCGGAGCGGTTCGAGTAGTAAATCAGCGACATGCTGCGCTTGGGGTCGGTGGTGTACACATGCTCCGACTCCCATTGCGGCAGGTGGAACTCACTCTGCTCATCAAACAGGGCGATATAGGCGTCCCAGTCCTGTTGATCACACAGCTCGGCTTTACGGTAGAGAAATTGTTCGATGGAATACTGTAGTGCGCTCATTTCACACCTCCTTCAACTTCAGGGCTTTTTGTTCCAGACCTTGCAAAAGGAAGCGCTGCCAGGATCCGTGCTGATTGATGTAGAGCCCTTCATGGGTGAACTCGGTGCCGGTCAGTACCGGGTTGATACCCAGAACCTCGCTGTTGGGGGTGGAACCCTCGACCCACTTTTCACTGCCGCGAGACACTTCGTTCCAGCGCTCGAGGCGCGCCTGGAATCCGCGCTGGGCTTCGCGAAACTCAACCAGGTCGTCCGGGGTTCCCATGCCGGAAACGTTGAAGAAGTCCTCGAACTGGCGAATCCGGTTTTCCCGGTCGGCGTCGGATTCACCCTTGACGCCGATGCACTGGCTGGTGATCTCTGTCTTGTTCCAGGCCACCGGGCGCACGATACGCAGCTGTGAGCTGATTTGATCCATGAAGAACAGGCTTGGATAGATGTTGAGGTTGCGCAGGCGGTGCATCATCCACTCGGCTTGCTGCTGGCCATACTCCTCGATCAGACGCGGCATGACGGTGGCATAACCGGCGCGCACCGTTGGATTAGGCATGTCGCTGAACAAGAGGCTGTGGCCGTTCTTGAACGAGAACCAGCCGTCGTCGGTTTCTGCATCGCCGGCGCCCAGTTTGCTGTAGTCCAGAGTGTCGGAGACGCCGCCATTGGCGGCATTGACTTGTTGGCGATGTTGTACCGTGGAGACGTAGTTGTAGTGCACGGTGCTGACGTGATAACCGTCCAGACCGTTTTCGTGCTGCAGCTTCCAGTTACCGTCGTAGCTGTAGGTCGACTTGCCGGGCAATATTTCCAACTCGCCCGTAGGGGATTGCGCGACCATCATGTCGAAGAACACTTTGGCATCGCCCAGGTAGTCTTCCAGCGAATCGCTGCCATTGACGTCCAGGCTAATGAACACGAAGCCTTTGTAGCTTTCGATCCGGGCCTTCTTCAGGCCGCGGGTTGCCTTGTCGAAGCCTTCCGGATATTCGCCCGGGGCCTTGACCTTGACCAGGCGGCCATCACTTTTGTAGCACCAGGCATGGAACGGACAGGTGAAGGTCGACTGATTGCCTTTGCTGACGCGAGTCAGGGTCGCGCCCCGGTGCTGGCAAGCATTGATCAGCGCGTGGAGCTGATTGTTGCCATCGCGGGTGATGATCATGGGCTGACGACCTGCACGCATCGTCAGAAAGTCATTGGGGTTGGCGATTTCACTCTCGTGGCAGGCGTAGATCCAGTTCTTCTCGAAGATCAGTTCCATCTCCAGGTCGAACAGTTCCGGCTCGGTGAACATGTCACGGGCGACGCGGTAAATACCTTCGGCCGGCCGGAAATCCAGACAGCCTTGAATGTATTCCTGCCACTGAGTAATGCTTTTAGCGCTGTTCATCAGGTACACCCTTTTGTAGTTTTAGGCTCACCCCGATTGAAAGCCTTTCCGGGCGGTGCATCTATCCGGATTCGAGGCGATATCTATCCGTTTCTGAGGAGGGCGGGGCGTGCTTTTTCCGAGGGCCATACGGCGAGGTGTTTTTGTGCGTTTTCTTGATCATTACTGCATTATGCGGATAGCAGTCCCGAGGCCTGGGAAGTACGTTTGTAGCCAATCCGTAACCATTGTGGTGCTGCGATGAATCTGCAAACTCATGCGGGGACCGATGTTGAATTTCAAGACATCCATGCAGTGCGTCATGACCTGCAGAGTGCGCAGGCCTGGATGTCGAACATTTGCGGCCCCCACGAGCTCAAGGCCTCGTACCCCCAACGCATGCATTTTCAACATGCCGGAAATGTCTTGAAGTCGATGTCCACGGTGATCGGGTATATCGAATATGGTACCGATGTCACTATCGATATTGATGCGTCGGTGCTCAATAGCTATAGCATCAGTCTACCCATCAGTGGCGAACAGGAACTGCGAAAATCAAATGGCTTACTGATGTCCGATAGCGATAACGGATTGATCGTATCGCCTTATGATCAGCAAGAGCTTTCTATTACCGGTAATTGTCGAAAAATTCAGGTCGCAATAAAATGTGCAGCGATGCGCCAAGTGTTGGAAGAACTGTTACAGCGTCCGACCCAACAACCAATTGTCTTCGAAACGAGAGTAGGTGCAAGTGAGGGCGCGCCCGCAGCCTGGTGGCGGCTGGTCAAATACCTGCTAACGGAGATGGAGCAGGCGCGTAACTTTTTTGGTCATATCTCCATGGCTCGCGATATTGAAAAAGCGCTAATAAAGGGTTTTATATTGTCGCAGCCTAATAATTACTCGGGCGAGTTGGTTGGTCTTTCGCAAGGTCGGTGCCCTGAGTATTTATTTAAAGCCAAACAATTTATACATGAGCATGCCAGCGATGAAGTCGATTTGGACGAGTTAGGTCGCGCGGTCGGAGTGTCCCGCTTCAAACTATATGAAGACTTCAAGAAATACTTTGGCCTTACGCCAACTCTGTATTTGAAGCGTTTTCGGCTTGAGGCCGTAAGGCAAGCGTTGCTGGAGGGGGGCTCCAACGAAAATATTACTGCAGTGGCAATGCGCTGGGGGTTTAATCACTTGGGGCGTTTCTCATCCGATTACAAAAAAATGTTTTTAGAAGTGCCATCGAAGACGGTTGAGCGAAGTCGAAAGCTTTAATTTCAAGCAAGCACCTTGTGCGCGGTTTTACCATTGAAGCGTGTTGATCCACGATTTCAACAGATTCTTATGCTTGATTTTTTATTTTAACGAATTTTCTGTTTGTCTTTTTTATGCCGATTTAAGCGCCGGGCAGCGGATGCTTGCATTAAACAAAAACAAGAGAGAACCATTATGAAGACGGTTGCGCAGTTGCTTTGTATAAAGCCCGAATATAACCGGAATGTTCACACCATTGCACCGGAACAGATGGTTCTGGAGGCAGTCAGGACCATGGCTGAACGGAACGTTGGTGCGCTACCTGTCGTAGAGGACGGAGTCGTAGTTGGTGTTATCAGTGAGCGAGATTACGCGCGGAAGATGGTACTGAAAGGGCGCTCCTCGGCGGGTACACCCGTTAGGGATATTATGAGCTCACCAGTGATAACGGTGGACTCTCGTCAGAGTATTGAGGTTTGCATGAGTATTATGACCGATAGTCATCTTCGTCATCTGCCAGTTGTAGAAAACGAAAAGCTGCTTGGGTTGCTATCGATAGGCGACCTGGTGAAGTCAGCTATTGCAGAACAAGCTGATTTGATATTGCAACTTGAACGGTATATTCGCGGCCATTAGTTCTTGTTCCGCGTCTGGTACGGTCTGTCCCAGTCCGGGGCATAAGATGCTGGGACGGCTCATCGCTTCGGTCTCGTCAGACAAAAAAACGGGCAGACGTAAGATCCGTGTTGATGAAACTTCAGACCTTTCACCTCACGTCGCTGGAAATATAAACACAGACCTGAGATGTTCACGGCCCCTTGGATTCAGCCACCCACGCTATCCTTAATCATCGCTCCGGCCGTCGAGATGGACCTTCCCGAATGCAGACCCCAACCCCCCAACGCCCCCTCTGGAAAACCTACCTGCTGTTCCTCGCCCCCATGGTCCTGTCGAACTTCCTGCAATCCATGTCCGGCACGGTCAACAGCATCTACATCGGCCAGATGCTCGGCACCCAGGCCCTGGCGGCGGTGTCGGGGATGTTCCCCATCGTGTTTTTCTTCATCGCCCTGGTGATCGGCCTCGGCGCGGGCGCGGGGGTGTTGATCGGGCAGGCGTGGGGGGCGCGGGAGACGCATCTGGTGAAGGCGATTGCCGGGGCGACGTTGTTGTTGGGGGTGTTGATTGGGTTGGTGGCGGCGGTGGTGGGGAGTGTGTTTGCGCGGTCGGCGCTGGTGGGGTTGGGGACGCCGGCGGATGTGCTGGACGATGCGGTGGCGTATGCCCATGTGATGTTGTGGATCATGCCGTCGCTGTTGGTGTTCGTGTTGTTCACGCAGTTGCTGCGCGGGGTGAGCGATACGTTGTCGCCGTTGTTGGCGCTGGTGGTGTCGACCTGTGTGGGGCTGGCGCTGACGCCGGCGTTGATTCGCGGGTGGCTGGGTTTTGCGCCGATTGGGATTCAGAGTGCGGCGATTGCCGGGTTGGTGGGTAACCTGGTGGCGATGGGGTTGCTGGCATGGCGCTTGATCGGCAAGGGCCATCCGCTGGCGCCGGATCGCGAGTTCTTTGCGGCGATGAAGCTGGACGTGGCGATCCTCGGCAAGGTGCTGCGCATCGGTTTGCCCACCGGGTTGCAGATGGTGGTGTTGTCGCTGTCGGAGTTGGTGATTCTGGCGCTGGTGAACCAGCACGGGTCCCAGGCGACGGCGGCGTATGGCGCGGTGACGCAGATCGTCAATTACGTGCAGTTCCCGGCGCTGTCGATTGCGATCACCGCGTCGATCCTTGGGGCCCAGGCGATTGGGGCGGGGCGCATCGAGCGCATCGGGCCGATCCTGAAGACCGGGCTGATGATCAACGTGTGTTTGACCGGTGGTCTGGTGGTGCTCGGGTACTTGTTGTCGAGCTGGTTGCTGGCGTCGTTCCTCACTGAGGAGGCGACACTTGGCATGGCCGAGCACCTGTTGCATATCATGCTCTGGAGCCTGTTGGTGTTTGGTTTCCAGGCGATTATCGGCGGCATCATGCGCGCCAGCGGTACGGTGATGGTGCCGGTGGCGATTTCCATTGTGTGCGTGGTGGGCGTGCAGTTGCCGGCGGCGTATCTGCTGGATGCGAAGTTTGGATTGCAAGGGGTGTGGATGGCGTTTCCGGTGGCGTATCTGGGGATGCTGGTGTTGCAGACGCTGTATTACAAACTGGTGTGGCAGCATCAGAAGATTGAGCGGTTGGTGTAGGCGGAACGCTGCGGGAGGGGCATGCTGCTCACAGACCCATTGTGGCGAGGGGGCTTGTCGGGTCGCCGCACCGCCCCGTTTGAGTGCGAAGCGCTCACAAAAATCTGGATGTATTGTTAGATTTTGGGGGCCGCTGCGCAGCCCAACGGGGGCAAGCCCCCTCGCCACAGGTCCCTTGCCACAAAGCCCCTCGCCACAAAAGGACGGTGTGACTGAAAAAGACAGGCGCCATCGCCTGGGGAGGTTTTCAAATGAGCCCCTTGTCCCATTCCATCCTGCAAGACCGACCAGCAGCCGGGCGGCGTTTGATTGAGCCGTTGCTGCCTTACGCCAATCGCCCCGATGTCATCGTTCTGGCCTTGCCCCGTGGCGGCGTGCCGGTGGCTTATGAGGTGGCCACGGCGCTGAAGGTTCGCCTGGATCTGATGCTGGTGCGCAAGCTCGGCGTGCCGTCCCACCCGGAGTACGCCATGGGCGCGATTGCCAGCGGTGGTATCCAGATTCGTAATGAAGAGGCACTGCGGGTGCACCCGATTGATCGCGCCGCTTTCGACGCCGTGGTCGAACGGGAAAGCCGCGAGTTGCTACGCCGCGAGCAGGTCTACCGTGGCACGCGGCCGGCGGTGCAGCTCAAGGATCAGGTGGTGATCCTGATCGACGACGGCCTGGCCACCGGGGCTTCGATGAGGGCGGCGATCCAGGCGCTGCGGGCGCAGGCCCCATCACGCATCGTGGTGGCGGTGCCGGTGGCGCCGATCGAAACGGTGGAGGCGCTGCGCAGCGAGGTGGATGAGTTGATCTGTCCGCTGATGCCCGAGTGGTTCACATCGATTGGTCATTGGTACATGGATTTTTCCCAAACCTCGGATGCCGAGGTGATCGACCTGTTGCGGCGGGCGTGGCAACGCGGGGAGTGCGGGTAGCGCTGGCGGCCAGCGGCAGGTGGTCGCAAATCAACGGGTGAGGTGGAATAAACGCCGGTTGTTTGCTTTAGTCCATCTGATACCACCCGACTTGTGCGGCACGCCAACTCAGGACGGGATCCCTCCCGGAGAGCGTCATGAACCTTCGATCCGCGCGTTGCGTCGCTCTGGCCGGCACGTTGGTGTTCGGCCTGGTGCCGTTTGCTGAAGCCGTGGAATACAAGGATGTGAACGCCAGGGCCAGCACTTTGAGTTTCACCTATGAGCAGATGGGGTCGAGAGCCTACGGCACCTTTGGCAAGTTCAAGGCCAAACTGGACTTCGACACCGATAACCCCGGCGCCGCCCATGCCGCGCTGACCATCGACCTGAACAGCATCGACGCCGGCAACAGCGACGCCAACACCGAGCTGCAAAAACCGGCGTGGTTCGACACGGCGACTTATCCGGTGGCGACCTTCGAATCCACGTCCATCAAGGCCCTGGGCAATAACCGCTACACCATCACCGGCAAGCTTTCCCTGCGGGGGCTTACTCGGGAAGTGAGTGTACCGGTGCTGCTCAAATCCGAGAGCGCCATCGGCATCTTCGAGGGCCAACTGGTGCTCAAGCGTGACGACTTCAAGATCGGCGAGGGCGAGTGGGCGGACAGTGTGGTGTCCAACGAGATCAATATTCGCTTCCGGATGGTGGCGCCGCAGCGGTGACTGGGACCCCATCGATAGTTCCTCGGCCAATCATGTGACCATGCTGCTGGGGGGATGGAATGTGGTTTGTCTGATAGACCGAGGTGCCGCCATCGCGGGCAAGCCCGCTCCCACAAGGATCTTCAGCGAGCACATAAATTATGCTCGACGCAGACCCCCTGTGGGAGCGGGCTTGCCCGCGATGGCGGTGTAACAGTCAATACCAAGGCTGAGATCCATCAGGCACTTTGCGGATAGAGCGGACAGTCAACAAAACCCACTTCGGACCCACCGCACGCTGCACAAAAGAAAAACGCCCGATCCACATTGCATGGGCCGGGCGTCGATCAATCCGCTCTAGTTCGCCTTTATCGGCACCGTCACGGTTTTGCCGAAGGCCGATTTGATGGTCGCCGTCGGGCTAGGCGAGGGGCCGCTGCCGGCGGTCGTCACCGCTATGTTCCAGCGTGCGCCTGTCGGTGTCAGCGTCAGGACGGCGGCGCCAAGGTTCACCGTACCGGTTGTGGTCGTGGCCGTTGCCGTGATGGTATTGCCCGTGCCACGGGAGGTGGTGCCGGACAGGACCCAATACCAGCGGCTGTTGCTGCGGGCGGTGACGGTGGCGCTGGTGACGATCAGGCTCTCGTTGACCGGTGCCGAGACCGCCACGGACACCGTCGCCGGTGCCGACTCGGCGCCCTTGGCATCGGCGGCCCTATAGGTAAAGGTCGCGGTGAACGGCGCGGGGACCGTGGCCGGTGGTGTGTAGGTCACGCGCAGGCCATCGGTGCTGACCACGCCCTTGCCGGAGTCCGGTTGCTCCAGGCCCACCACTTTGAGTGGCACGTTACCGTCAGGGTCGCTGTCGTTGGCCAGCACGTTGATGATCACCGGTTGGCCGGTGTTACTGATGGCGCTGTCGGCGTTGGCGACCGGTTTTTGGTTATCGGGGTCCTCGACACGTTTATCGCCAGTGCGGAAGGTCGGCAGCGCGGCGGAATTGACGTAGGTGACGCCGTCCCAGCCGGGCAGGGGGGTTGGCATCAACTGGAACTGGCCCGGATTCTCGACATCCCAGCGCAGGAGCATGGAGGTGTCCTCGTGCTGGGTGTTGTGGCAGTGCTCCATGTAGGTCCCGGCGAATTCGCGGAAGCGGATCGCGATCTCCACGTCCACCGAACTGTCGACTTCTTGACCGATCCGATAGACGTCCTTGCGCGCCCATTTTTCCCATTCCGGCGGTGCCTTGCCGTCGCGCTTGAGGACGATGCCTTCTTCGAAGTGCACGTGCACCGGGTGGCTCCAGCCGTTGCCGCCGTTGATGATTTTCCACACTTCCAGGGTGCCGTCGCCGGAGAACCCGGCAGCGGTCGGGCCGGTAGCCAGTTGCGGAGCGGCGCTGATGATCCGAGGGTCCATCTGGTAGCCGAAACCGCCGTCGGTCTTGATGGTCCAGGGTTCTTCGTCGGTACCGTCGGAGCGGCCGAAAGTGAACTCGCGATGGCGCGCCGCCTTGAGCGTGGCTTGCACCGTCGGATCGTCACGGTTGAGGGTCAGCGGGATCATGCTTTTACCCACCGGCTGGCCTGGCTTGGCGGGTTCGTAGTCGGCGGGGTTCATGCTCACGTCCTGGCCGGCATAAGTCTGCACCACCATCTGCATGAACTTGCCCACCACCGGGTCGCCGGCGTCCCATTCCAGCCCTTTGCTGCCCAGCTTGAGCACTGCCTTGTACCTGCCGGACAAGACATCGGCCAGGCTCTGCGATGCAACCTCCGGCCCCTTGCCGTCGTGGTGCTCCATCAGGTTGACGAAGTACAGCTTGTCGCCGGTCTTGATCCCGTGTTTCGAGAAGTTGACGATGATGTCGTAACGCTCGGCGATGGCCAGGGTGGGCAGGATAGCGTTGTGGTCCTGCACATCGCCGTCGGCGTCCAGGTCCATGCTCCCGTCGAACGGCACCGCGTGTTCCATGAGATTGCCGTCGTTGGCGATCATATGGAACGGCACGCGGGTGTAAGACAGGCCGGAACCCGCCGGGCCGGGGAATTCGCCACCGGTACCGGCGATCTCACGCACCAGCGCGATCTTGAAGTAGCGCGACACCGAGCCATTGAGAATGCGGAAGCGATAGCTGCGCGCCCGCACGTTCAGGCGTGGCTGGTACTGCCAGTTGACGAGGATCTGGTCGCCGAGAAAACCATCGGTGTTGAACGGGTTGAACCACAGCTGGCCATTGGTATCCCAGGCCTTGTCGGCAATCATCAGGTTGACGTCATAGTCGCGGTTGCCCCAGGGCAATGCCGAACCGCTGGGCAGACGCAGGTTGACGCCGTCTTGCAGCGCTTCGTTGCCACGATCCATGGCGCTGTAGTAGTTCATCATCACCGCATTGCCCTTGTAGACGTTCTGCGCGGTGAAATCGAGCATGTGGTCGTGGAACCAGTGGGTGCTCATGGCTTCGCGCCAGTCGCCACGGATCTTGATGCTGCCGTTGTCGCAGGTCTTGAAGCCCGGCGTGGCATCGTTGACGAACAGGGTTTCACCCGGCGCGCAGGGGAACGCCGCGCGCGGATCCTGAGCGCTGGTGTTGATGGAGTCGTAACCGGCCAACTGGATCGGCCAGCGATAGTCGTAGTACTGCCCCGGAAAGAAAAACGCATTGGAATAGCCGTCGCTTTCGGCCGGGGAGTGGCCGTTGTGTTCGTGGGTGCTGAGGGTGTGCAGGCCGAACCCCATGTTGGCCGACGGATCGATCGGCAGGGCGTTGTAGTGGCGCATCAGCACCGGTTGGCCGTACCGCACCATCAGCAGTTTTGGCGGAAAGGTGCCGTCGAAAGTCCAGAGCGCCTTGTGGTTCTGAATCGGCATGTTGGGGTGAAAGCGGGTGTCGATGCCTTTGGTGGTGCCCGTTATGATCGGGGTGTCCGAGGTCTGGTTGTAGAGCCCGCCCGGCCCGAACTCACCGACGGCGTAGTTGTGCAACTGCCGGCGGTCGCGCATGCCGCCGTTGAGCTTGGCGCCGGCTTGAGCGGTCTTGAAGGCGACCTGTGGGTAGAACTCGTTCCAGCGCTGGTGCGACCAGCCTTTTCCTGGCGGACGACCTTCGGCCGGCGAGCCGACCGGATGGCGGTTGAGGAAGGCTTCGATCTGCGCTTTCCACGGGTTGCGGTCCAGCACGTTGGAATACTGCGCCGGAAACGGGTACAGCCCCGGCTGGCGCATGAAGGCTTCCAGCGCGGCGGCCGAAGGGCCGCTGCGGGCGATGTTGTTCGGGTCCTGCGTGGGCGCCGGGCCGACGATCGGAACCGGGAAAGTCAGGGGCGGTGCCGGCAGTGTCGGGTCGAGTTTTTCCGTGCCGAATTCTTCGAACAGCAGCAGTTGCTGAGTGTATGGCTGGGCCCCGAACAACGGGCTGGGCTTGCCGTTGGTGGGGATTTTGAAGGATGTCTGCAGGCTTGGCGGCAGCACGTTGTCGGTCGTTGGCGTGGTGCGGGTGCCGTACACACCATTGGGCAAGGCGTAGGAGCCCTGGTTGGTGGGAGGCATGGTCTCTATGGCATCCAGCGCGGCCTGGGGGTCGGCCGGCGGGTTGGTATACGCCGACGGATCTGTCGGCGGCGGCGGGCTGACATCGTCGAGCGGTGCTGCATTGACGATGCCGAGGCTGACGTTGATCAGCATCACAGCGGCGATGCCCGGTTTGCTGAAAAAGCCGAGCGATTTGAGGTCAGTTTTGTTTTTCATCTTGTTTCCTCGGGACGCGTCGGTGTGGCTGACGTTTGCAAAAACGCTCGATGCAATAGGTGCGCCAATCGCGGGGAAATTTGGGGGAAACAAAAACCTGTTTGATATCAAAAGGCTGGCGGTTTGGGTTTTGGTCCTGATGGCGCAGTAGGTGGGAATCCTCAACGTTGGGGGCTTTCACCCACCCGTTCTCCCCCGTTCATACCCGAGGTCGGTGTGGTGGTAACCGCTTTCGCGAGCAGGCGAGCTCCCACAGCAGATTGAGGTGTGGGCAATACCGCTGTCCCCTGAAGGAGCAGGCCTGATCGCGAAGAGGCAAGTTCATCCAGCACAATGTGTGCCGGACTCACTGTTGTCGGCCTTGAAAATGATGCGCATGGCTCAAGGAGGGTGGATGTCTGTCCATCACCTTCGGACCGGACGTGCCGGGCGCGCTATGATAGGCGGCCCTTGCCTCCCGGAGCCTGTCACCGCAATGCCCCTGATCAGCCATTTCAAGACCCCGTGCCCCGAGCACATCAATAGCCAGATCCTGCAGATGGTGGTCGACAACCTGACCGACATCAGCATGGTCGCGATCCCGCCCAGCAACCTGCTGTACAACCTCTATCAATACGCGATCGGCTATGAGGTGCACCTGTATCTGGAAGCGCTGAACGGTGAAAAAGGCATTGCCGTGGAGTTGATCGTCGCCACGGACGAAGACGACCCGCAAAAGGTAACGGGCTTTGTGCTGTACCTGCCGGTGCAGGACGACCCCGAGGCCTGCGGCGTGGCGTACATGGCAGTGCAGGCCGAGTATCGGCGCCAGGGCGTGGCCCGGCGGATGCTGCGGGAAATGGTCGGTCGCTACCCCCATGCCGAGCTGACCTGCTCGGTGGCCAAGGTGCCGTATTTCGAGGCGATGGGCTTTGAGGTGGTGGGCGTGCGTGCGACCCAGGTGTTGATGAACACTCGCGACCACGCTACCGCTGGCTTGATGGCGCTGCTGGATGTGGCGTCGATCTACAGCTCGCTGGAAGTGCGGCAGATTCATACCTACCTGCTGCAAAAACATGGCAAGCGGGCCATGACCGACGCGGAAAAACAGCGCGACCGGCATCTGGACCAGCTGACGCGCAAGGCCCAGGCGTTTGTGCGGGGGCGGTTGGGTGACGATGCGGTGCCGGCCGCTGGCCCTCGGTTGCGCCTGGTCTGATCGCACTCTCCTAACCCCCCACAAATCCCCCTGTGGGAGCGAGCTTGCTCGCGATAAGGCCGGGTCAGTCGACATTTACTGTGGCTGACCCCACCGCTATCGCGAGCAAGCTCGCTTCCACAATGAATAGTGTTGGTTTTCAGAGGTAAAAAAAGAGCCTCAAAGCTCTTGATGGGGAGGAAGTGGAGCCGTGAGGCTCAAGATGCGCATGAAACAAGTGGTGAGCTTGGTAGGGGTTCAGTTCACTCACCACCTACGCAGCGGCTTGCGCAAGCAAGCGGCTGCGTAAGTTCATCCTAAAAAGACCGAGTGTTTCACTCAAGTACCGCTAGTCGCATCCCCCGGCCAGCCGGCGCGGCGCAACGCCTTGAGCAAGGTTTCGGCATCCAGCCCCGGCACCCCATGCCCGTTGCCTTCGGCGGTGTCGGCGGCGAGCAGGGCATTGATGATGGCTTCTTCCACGGCTTCGGTGGCGGCCAGGAACAGCTCGCTGATGTGGTCGTTGTTGACCATGCTCAGATTGTGGGTGGTCGGTGCTTTCTTGCTCTCGTAGGCAGCCGGTGGCACGTGATCGTTACCGGTGGCGAAGGCGATGAAGATGTCGCCGCTGTGGTCTTCATTGCCGCCGCCGGTGCGGGCCAGGCCGAGGCTGGCGCGCTGGGCCAGGCGTGTGCACTGGTGCGGCAGCAACGGCGCATCGGTGGCCAGGCAGACCACGATCGAACCCATGCCCGGATGGGGCAAAGAGGCCTTGAGGAACGGCGAATCGACCTGTTCCATGTAGCGCCCGACCGGGTAGCCATCGACGCGCAACTCATTGCGAATACCGTGGTTGGCCTGGACAATCGCCCCCACTGTCCAGCCGCCCTGGGCACTGTTCAAGCGGCGCGACGCGGTGCCGATGCCGCCCTTGAATTCGTGGCAGATCATGCCGCTGCCACCGCCGACATTGCCTTCGGCCACCGGTCCGCCCGCCGCCGAACGCACGGCCTGGGCCACGTGTTCCGGCTTCACGTGAAAACCGTTGATGTCGTTGAGCAGGCCGTCGAAGGTTTCCAGCACCACTGGCATATTCCAGTAGAGGCGCCCGTCATCCGGCTGCTGCTCGCGGTCGAGCACGATCAGCGCGTCGCGCACCACGCCCAGGCTGTGGGTGTTGGTGAAGGCGATGGGGCTGGTCAGCAAGCCTGCCTCGCGTATCCACTCCAGCCCCGTGGCATCGCCGTTGCCGTTGAGCACATGCACGCCGGCAAAGCAGGGTTGCTGACTGGTGGAACCG
Organism: Pseudomonas sp. GW821-FHT12A04; assembly: GCF_058807755.1. NCBI lineage: Bacteria > Pseudomonadati > Pseudomonadota > Gammaproteobacteria > Pseudomonadales > Pseudomonadaceae > Pseudomonas > Pseudomonas sp. GW821-FHT12A04. Next base: position 15,694 of record NZ_JBXAQZ010000010.1, on the reverse strand, counting down.
GCGCGCGGTTCGATGACGGTAACGCCAGTGAGGATGTCGCGGCCATTGGCCGTGCGGCCTCGTACGTCGCTGTGGCCGACCCGTACGCCGGGGACGTCGGTGATGGCATTGAGCGGACCGGGTTGCAGTTGGCCGATCGGGATATTCAGGTCGCGGGCGCGTGGTTTCATGGTTTTTCTCATCTTCGATTCGTGGCAGAAAAAATATTTTTTGGACACCACGGACACTGTGGGAGCGAGCTTGCTCGCGATGGGGTCGCTAAATTCAGCATCCATGGCGACTGATCCACCGCTATCGCGAGCAAGCTCGCTCCCACAGGGTTTTGTGGTGTCCGGTCATTGACCGTTTTTGACCTTGCTCCAGATCCGCGTGCGCACGCGCTCGGTAGCGGGTGGCAGTGGCTGGAGGGTGAATAAGGTGGCCATGGCTTCGGCGGGCGGATAGACGGCCGGGTTGCTGCGGGTCGCTTCGGCCACCAGTGTGGTGGCGCTGCGGTTGCCGTTGGGGTAGTTGAGGTGGTCACTGACCGGGGCGATGACTTCGGCGCGCATCAGGTAGTCGATGAAGGCCATGCCTTGTTCCGGGTGCGGAGCGTCCTTGAGCAGCACCAGGGTATCGAACCATACCGGCGCGCCTTCCTTCGGCAAGCTGTAGGCGATCTTCACGCCGTTGCCCGCCTGCTCGGCGGTGGATTTGGCTTCGAGCATCGCGCCGGACCAGCCCACCGCCACGCAGATGTTGCCGTTGGACAGGTCGCTGATGAACTTCGACGAGTTGAAGTAGGCGATGTGCGGACGCAGTTTCAGCAGCAGCGCTTCGGCCTTCTTGTAGTCCTCGGGGTTGGTGCTGTTGGGCGGCAGGCCGAGGTAGTGCAGGGCAACCGGCAGCATCTCCGACGGCGAGTCGAGCATGGCCACGCCGCATTCGCCGAGTTTCGCCAGGTTCTCTTCCTTGAACACCAGGTCCCAGGAATCCACCGGCGCCTTGTCACCCAGCAGCGCGCGCACTTTGTCGATGTTGTAGCCGATACCGTTGGTGCCCCACAGGTAGGGTACGGCGTACTGGTTGCCCGGATCGTTGTTGGCCAGTTTCGCCAGCAGTTCGGTGTCCATGTTCTTGAAGTCCGGCATCTGCGCACGGGGCAGGGGGGCGAGGGCGCCGGCCTTGATCAGCGTGGGCAAACTGAAGTTGCTGGCCACCACCACGTCGTAGCCGCTGCGGCTGGTGAGCAACTTGCCTTCGAGCACTTCGGCGCTGTCGAAGGTGTCGTAGACCGGTGCAATCCCGGTGTCACGCTTGAAGTCCTGCAGGGTGGTGGGGCCGATGTAGTCGTACCAGTTGTACACGTGCACCGTCGGGGCTTCGACCGCAAAAGCCGACAGCGAAACCGCCAGACAGGCGCCAAACCCCAGATTGAAATACAAGCGGTGACGACTCATGATGCGGCACTCCTGGCCTGTTGCGGCCGGTGGTAATCAGGAGTTTGCAGCGTATCGACCAGGGTGGCCTTCACCCATTCCCATCATGGGTTACTCAAAAGGGGTAGTGCGTGGACGCGTTGTTGAAAGAGTTGCCGGTGCATCAGGGGCTGGCGCGGGTCTTTACGGCGGTGGGGCGGGACAGTTTCTGGCGTGCGCTGGTCGATACCCTGCGCTTGCTGGTGCCGCTGGATAACGCGCTGGTGGCGCTGATGCGCCCGGGGCATGTGCCGCGCCTGCTGATTGACTTCGATGCCAAGGGCAACAGTGTTGAGCAGGAAGAACTGGCGGACTACCGCGCCGGCATGTACCTGCTTGATCCGTTCTATCAAGCCGCTTGCGCCGGCATCGCCGACGGCTTGCACAGCCTTGATTCGGTGGCCCCCGACCAGTTCCAGCACAGTGAGTACTACCTGAGTTACTTCAGCACCGTGGTCGGTGGGGACGAATTGCAGTTCATGGTCAACGTCGATGGCGCCGTGCTCGGCCTGTCCCTGGGGCGTTCGACACGCTTCAGCCTCGAGGAGCAGGGCTGTCTGCTGTGCGTGCGTGACTGGGTGCTGGCGGCGATGCGCCGACACCTGGATTTGCTGCCACTGGAAGGGCCGGTCGCCGAACCACCGGCCGGCGATCTGGCGACCTTGCTCGATCGCTTCGACGCACGCCTGACCCTGCGGGAAATCGAAACCGCGCGCCTGATTCTCCAGGGGTTCTCCAGCAAGGCCATCGCCCAGCAAATGGGCATCTCCCCGGAGACGGTGAAGGTGCATCGGCGCAACCTCTATCACAAGCTCAACGTGAACGGGCATGGCGAGTTGTTTGCACTGGTGTTGCAGCCGCGTTAATCCGGATTGTCTGGTTGACCAGGCCGTTGCCTTCGCGGTCTTTATTGGCTTGATCCAACCTTTCAGGCCTGCTGTTCCTGCCAATGCGCCTTGAGGTATTGGATGAACACTTTCACCTTGCGCGTATTGCGCCGGTGGGCCAGGTACAGCACGTAGACCCACGGCCCGAACGCGCTGGGTTCACGCCAGTACTGGGGCATCAACTCGACCAGCTCACCGCGCGCCAGATAGGGCGCGGCACTCCACTGCGGGATGAACTGCAAGCCCTGGCCATCGAGCAGGCAGGCCAGGAGAAAGTCGTAGTTATCACTGGCCACCCGTGGCGTCGGCTGTGTCAGGCGTATCCGTTGCTCGCCTTGCTTGACCCACCAGAAATGCCGATTCAGTAGCGGATGGCGGAATATCAGCCAGTCATGCTGCTGATAATTTTCCAGTGAAACATCCTCGCCTTTGCGCGCCAGGTACGTCGGACTGGCGCACAGCAACATCTGGTTTTCCACTACCGGCTGCGCGATCACCCCAGGCAGGTCGATGGGGCCGTCGCGCAGGGCGAGGTCGTAGCCGCCGTCCACCGGGTCTTCGAAGTTATCGCTCAGGTCCACTTCCAGTTTGACCTGCGGATGCGCGGTCAAAAAGCGACAGCACACCTGGTTGAGAAACGCTGGCGCGAACGAGGGCGGGGCGGTGATCCGCAAGTCACCGCGCAGTTCATGTTGCAACTGCTCCACGTCTTCGGTGGCCAGTTGTAGTTGCATCAGCGCCTGGCGTGCGCCTTCCAGGTAGATGCGGCCCGCTTCGGTCAGCGCCATGCGCCGGGTGGTGCGGTCGAACAGGCGCGTGCCGAGTTCTTCCTCCAGTTGGGCCACGGCCTTGGTCAAGGCCGAAGGGGTTTTGCCGAGCAGGTCGGCGGCGCGGCTGAAATTACCCTGTTCGGCGGTGGCGACGAACATGGTCAGGGCACTCATTTTGTCCATTTATCTATTCCTGATAGGCACAGAAGTTGTGCGGGAGCAGGCATTCAGTTCTCGATTCGGCTTGGATAGTCTTGGCTACAGCCCAACAAAAATAAAGAGCCATCCCATGAAACAGATTCTGACCCTGGCCGCGTCACTTGTTCTGGCCTGTTCCTCGATGGAAAGTATGGCCGCTGTCGATCTCATCCTGCACAACGCCCGGGTGTACACCGCCGAACCTGGCCAGCCCTTGCAGCAGGCCATTGCGGTCGAGAACGGCAAGGTCTCGGCGGTGGGTTCCGATGCTCAAGTGCTGCGGCTCAAACAGCCGGACACGCGCATCATCGACCTGGGTGGCAAGGTGCTGATGCCAGGGTTTATCGACTCGCACTCGCACACGGTGAAGGGCGGCCTGCAATTGCGTCAGGCCAATCTGGACGGCGAGTTGCTGCCGCTCGATGAGCTGGAAAAGCGCCTGCGTCAATGGCGCGAAGACGGCAAGGCCAAACGCGGTGATGTCCTCAGTGTCGGCGGCTTGCCATCGACTTACTGGAACCGGATCGAGGCGCTTGAGCAGCGCTTCAATCAGGGGGAATGGGCGGATACACCCATTCTCTTTCTGGGCTGGGACCTGCACACGGGGTGGGCCAACCGGGCCATGCTCCAGCGTGCCGGCGTCGATGCCGCGCGGGTCAAGGCGCTGAAGGACGAGGAGCAGGCCACGATAGGGCATCACTCCGATGGGCGTCCGAATGGCTTCCTGGTCGACGCCGGCCTGTATCCGGTGCAGGCCTTGCTAGCAGCCCCGACCACCGAGGAGTTGATGGCGGGCGGGCGCGCAGCACTGGACTACTACAAGAGCCTGGGCATCACTGGCTGGATGGACCCGATCGCCAATGAAATCCCCGGCGGCGATGTGAACAATCAGTCGGTGGGGGTGCTGCCCATCTACAAAGCGTTGGCCGAACGCGGGGAGCTGACCGCTCATGTGGCCGCACTGCTGATGGCGGACTCGAAAGCCACGCCGGCCGATCTCGATGAGTTGGACAAGGTGCGTCAGCAGTTTCTCGGCGTGCCCAACCTGACCCTGCCGGGGATCAAGGTGTTTGCCGACGGCGTGGCGGAAGTTCCGGCACAAAGCGCCGCCATGCTGGAGCCCTACAAGAACTCGAAGAAATCCGGCGAGTTGCTGATCGACCCGGCGCACTTCGGCGAACTGGTCAGCGCCGCCGACGCCCGCGGCTGGCTGGTGCACATCCATGCGATTGGCGACCGCGCAGTGCGTGAATCGCTCAACGGCATCGAGCAAGCGCGCAAGGACCGGAAAAGCGGGATTGCCCATTCCATCACGCACGTGCAGATGGTCAATCCGCAGGAATTCGCCCGCTTCAAAACCCTCAACGTGATTGCCTCGATGCAGCTGTATTGGGCCATGGCCGATGAGTCGAGCGTGGACCTGGTCAAGCCCTATGTCAGCGCCATGGCCTTCATGTATTCGTACCCGGCCCGCTCACTGCTGAAGAACGGCGCGACCATTGCCGGTGCCAGCGACTGGCCGATCACCACGCCGGATCCGTGGAAGGCGATCTACCAGGCGGTCAGCCGCAAAGGTCCCAAAGGCGTGCTCAACGCTGACGAAGACATCGACCGCCAGACCATGTTCCAGGCCTACACCCTCAACGCCGCCCGCACTTTGCGCCTCGAGGATCAGATCGGTTCGCTCAAGCCGGGCAAACAGGCCGACATGATCGTCCTCGACCGTGATGTCTTCACGGTCAAGCCAGAGGCCCTGCGCGATACCCGGGTGCTGCAGACCTGGTTCGCCGGCCGCGAAATTTTCGCCCGTAAATCCTGACCCCCCCACAACCCGGAACCTGTAGGAGCGAGCCTGCTCGCGATGACGTCATCACATCCAACATTGATGTCGACTGACCCACCGCTATCGCGAGCAAGCTCGCTCCCACAGGCTGAATGCCAACGCAAAAAAAGGACCACCGCTCGTGAAACTGCATTGCTTCGTCACCGACACCCAAAACCCGCAAGTCCGAGGCCAGCAAATTGGCGAAACCTGGGGCGCACAGATCGGCAAGACGGTGGCGCTCTATCTCGATTTTTTCAATCAGGTCGGTGTTATGCCCGAGCAGGTGCGCTCGATCGGCGAAGCCAGCCTGCAAGCACTCACCGACTGGAGCCCAAGCCTGGCCCGGGAGCTGGAAGCCACGGCCGAAGGTGCCGGGATTGCCCTGTGGCAACTGGCGAGCCTGAATGCCCGTACGGAAATTCTTGCGGTGATGCCAGCCTCGCTCGAAGGTGAATGTTCGACGGCGGTGCATGCGCCAGCGGGGGCTGATGCGCCCAGGACCATCCAGACCTGGGACTGGCACGATTCCCTGGTGCCCCACGGCATGCTGTTGCAACTCACGGCCAGCTCCGGACTCACCGTCAAGCTGTTCACCGAGTTCGGCATGCTCGGCAAGATCGGCGTGAACAGCGCAGGCATCGGGCTGCACTTCAACATCCTGCACCACGCCAGTGACAACGCCGTGGCCGGGGTGCCAGTGCATGCGATTGCCCGGCGGATTCTGGAGGAGGCCACCAGCGTAGAAGAGGCGATTGCCCTGGCGCGATCGGCGCGGGTCAGTGCCTCGACGGTGCTGACGGTGTTCTCCCGCAGCGATGCATCGCCACGTGCGGCGAGCATTGAAATGTCCGCCGCCGGCACCGCCGTGGTTTTGCCCGGTGAGGACGGCTGGATCACCCACACCAACCACTTTCTCGACGCGGCACTCAGCCTTGGCGAGCGGACGCCGGACGCTTCGACCACCTACGCACGCCTGGCTCATGTCAATGCAGCGCGGGTTGACATGGTCCATGGCGACTTGAATCGCCGGGCGGCGGCCATGTGCGGTGCCGCCGGCGACGAGGCGCCGATCTGTTTCCATCCGGACCTGAGCATGCCGGCCACCGAGCGCTGGGAAACCCTGCTGACCATCGGCATCGACAGCGAACACGGCGTCCTCGAATACGCTGCCGGCAACCCGATGCAACTGGCCCGCGACGGCTTTCAGCGGTTCTGAACCGGCGTCCTCCATAACAACAAAAAGAGCACTCGATATGGCTAGTAACGGTCATTCCACGGCGGGTTCGCAATCCGCCCTCAGAACCTTCTTCGTCTCCGGCATGGGTACCGCGCTGGAGTTCTATGACTTCGTCATCTACGGCACGGCGGCGGCGCTGGTATTTCCCAAGGTGTTCTTTCCGCAGATGGACCCACTCACCGCCACGTTGTTTGCCTTCGCGGCCTTTGGCGCGGGCTTTTTTGCCCGTCCGTTGGGCGGCATGGTCTTCGGGCACTACGGTGACAAGAGCGGCCGACAGAAAATGCTGGTGATCACCCTGTTACTGATGGGCCTGAGCACCTTTTTGATCGGCTGTCTGCCGGGCTATTCGTCGATAGGCCTGGCAGCACCGGCACTCCTGGTGCTGCTGCGGTTGATACAAGGTTTCGCCGCTGGCGGCGAGTGGGGCGGGGCGGCGCTGTTCGGCATCGAATCGGCACCACCCGGTCGACGAGGACTGTGGGGCAGTTTCACCAGCATGGGCATCGGCATCGGTGGCATCCTGGGGGCAGCGGTGTTCGGCATCGTCAGTGTCGCCTCGAACGATAACCTTGCCGATTTCGCCTGGCGCATCCCGTTCTGGCTGGGCGGTCTGCTGGTGCTGATCGGGCTCTATGCGCGGCTGCAAAAACCGGTGGCACAGCCAGTCGAACACAAAACGCAGGCACGCATTCCCCTGGTCGCGGCACTGCGGGCACGCCCGAAGGAAATGCTGCTGTGCACCGGGATCGCGTTTGGCTACGTGACCATCGCCTACATCGGCAGCACGTTCTTTTTGTCGTATGCCACCCAACTCGGCTACAGCAGCACGGACGCGCTGATCTTCGACTTTTCGTTGTCGGTGGCCATCGTGGTGACAGCTCCGCTGTTTGCCCTGCTGTCCGACCGGGTCGGCCGACGCAAAGTCATGATCCTCGGCGCAATCATCATGGCCATCGGGTTCTTTGCCTTCTTCCCGTTGGTCGGCATGAAAAGCCTGTGGGTATCGACCCTCGCGTACATCGCGGTCGGTGCATTCATGGGGGCGACCCAGGGGCCGATTCCGGCCTTTCTCGCAGAGCAGTTCCCCCGGGAGATGCGCTATTCGGGGATGTCCGCCGCCTACCAGATCGGCGCAGCACTGGGCGGCGGTACGGCGTCGAGCGTGGCCACGGCGATCCTGATTGCCACCAACCACAATGCAGTCGGGGTTGCGGTATATGGCTCGGTGGCGTTGGCGATTGTCGCGGTTTGCTCGTTCTTCCTGAGGGAAACGGCGCACTTGAGCATGGCGCAGATTGATGAAGTGTCGAGGGATGAGGGCGTGCTGCCCGCCGCAACGACGGTCAGTCGGTCAGGCGCTGCTTGAACACCAACGCCTTCAACCCACACTCGACATCCGCATCCGGAAACTCCGGCGGGTTCTCCAGCCGCTGTTCGAACCGCAGGTTTGGCGCTTCGCGGGTCACGCCGTCAATCAGGAAGTCGGCACCGAACGCCGGGTCGTTCATGCACGCCAGCACGGTACCCTGGGGGCTGAGCAATTCCGGCAATCGACGCAACACTCGCTGGTAGTCCTTGGTCAGCAAAAAGCTGCCTTTCTGGAACGACGGCGGGTCGATGATCACCAGGTCGTACGGGCCTTTGCCGATCACCTTGCCCCAGGACTTGAACAGGTCGTGGCCGAGGAAACCGACCTTGCTCATGTCGTGGCCGTTGAGCCGGTGGTTGTCACGGCCACGGTTCAAGGCCGGGCTCGACATGTCGAGGTTGACCACGTGGCTCGCGCCGCCTTCGATGGCCGCCACCGAAAAACCGCAGGTGTAGGCGAACAGGTTCAACACCCGCTTGCCCTCGGCATTGGCCCGCACCCAGTCGCGACCGTAGCGCATGTCGAGGAACAGCCCGGTGTTCTGTTTGCGGCCCAGGTCTACCCGGTACTTCAGGCCACCCTCGGTGATGGTCATTTCCTCGATGACGTCCCCCAGCAGCCACTCGGTGGTGCTTTGCAGCAAGTAGCGATGTTGCAGCAACAGGGTGTGGGCGCCGGACTGGGCCCATTGCGCTGACTCGGTGATCGCCATCAGCAACTGCTTCAAGCCTTCCAGTTGCTCAGCTTCCGGTTCCTTGAACAGCGCCACCAGCACGACGCCCTGCAACCAGTCCACGGTCACTTGCTCCAGCCCGGGCCAGCAGCGGCCACGGCCGTGGAACAGGCGGCGGGTTTCGGCGGGGGCTGCCGCGAGGGCGGTCAGCAGGTGCTGGTTGAGAGTGGCGAGGGCTTCAGGGTTCATCGGGTCGGTTCGGTGGCGTGAAAGGGGCAGCATTCTAAACCCAATTGCCCCCTCAACGAACCGTTAGCGCAAGCGTTTACCAGTCCACCGAATAGCTGACGGCCAATCGACGTCCTTCGGCATTCGGGTATGGCGCGGCGGCATTGGCTTGCATGTAGAGCGTTTGATAGTTGCGGTCGCTCAGGTTGTAGATGCCCAGGTCCAGTTTGCCGACCGGTAGCGCCACGCCAGCCAACAGATCGACCGTGGTGTAGCCTTCGATTTTACGACCGTTCCCGTCCTGGAATCCGGCGTCGTAGCTTTCCAGGCGAAGGGCCTGCAATCGCAGGTTGTAGTCGCTCTGCTCATAGGCGATGAAGGCCGTGGTTTTGGCAGGTGAGATGCGGGTGGCCGGCAGGTCGCGCCATTCGCCGTTCTGATGGGTTTCACCTTTGGTCCAGGCATAGGTTCCGCCCAGCGACCAGGCATCGTCCAGGTGATAGGCAAGACTGGTCTCGATGCCACGCACGCGTTCTTTCTGGTCGATAAGACGCTGCGCACGTGTGACGGAATCGTAGTACTGAGTCACGTCGGAACGGTTTTCGAACACGGTGATGTTGCCTTGCAGCGAATCCCAATCCCCACGCCAGCCCAGTTCGTAACTGTCAACCTTGATGGCCTGGGCGTTGAGGTCCTGGATGTCATAGCTGCCGCGAACATCACGCAGGAAACGCTGGACATCGGGCAACGAGAAACCCTGGCTGAAATTGACGAAAACATCCTGCGCACTGCTGATGTGATAAACCGCGCCGAGGTTGTAGAGGGTGTCTTCGTACTTCAGCGTGCCGCCCGGCAGCACCTCGGTCACCCCCGCTTGCCAGATGCCGCCAAAGGCAATGCTGTCGGCGACGTCGCTGTGAATCCATTCATGCCGCGCACCGCCGCGCAGTGTCCAGTCGCCGATGTCCCAGCTCGACTGGGCGAAGAGCGCGGTGGTGTTGGTTTCGATGTCGGGGCCGAATGCATAGCGCTGACCCGTCGGCGTATAGACCAGCCCATCGACGCTGTAGCGGTCGCCGTGCTGGCTGATGCGTTCATTCTCGAAGTCGGCACCCCAGACCAGGCTGCCGGTGGCGCTGCCAATCGAGGGCAACGCACTGTCCACGGCGGTGCGCACGCCATAGACATCGGCCTGGCTTTCGGAGGCGACGACCCCGGCATTGGCGCCCCAGTTGTAAGGGAAGAAACGTGCCTCTTGTTTGCGCCAGTAGCTTTCCACCTGCAATTGCTGGCCGAACAGATCCTGATCGCTGTAATTGAAGTTCACCGCCTGATTATGGGTAAACGGCTGATCACTCAGCTGCAAACCCTTGACCGCCACTGACTCACCATTGCGAACGCCGGCCACGTAACCGGTGTCTTGCTTGTCCTCGTATTCCTGCAAGGAAAGGCTCAGGCGTCGATCGTCATCCAGATCAAAGCCGAATCTGGCGTGCAGGTCATGGCTCTCGGTGTCCATGTTGCTGCCCTGAAAAGCTTCCTGGGCGATGCGATTACCATTGCCGTCGAATTGATCGTTGCGTTGCAACAGGTCGGCCGACAGGTACCAGTCGAAGGCTTTCTCACGCCCGGTCACGCTCTGGAAGACATCGTAGGCAAAGCCTTTGCTATTGAAATTGTCGGCGCTGCTGATGCCCACGCGACTGCTCAATGCCAAGGGTTGTCCTTCGTTGCGTTTGGTGATGACGTTGATGATCCCCCCGGAAGCGCCGGCACCGTAAAGGCTGCTGGCGCCTGAGACCACTTCGATGCGCTCGATGCTCGATGGCGCGATGCTGTTGAGTTGGCGTGACACATCGCGACTGGCGTTCTGGGATACACCATCGATCAGCACCAGCACGTTACGTCCGCGTATGGTCTGGCCATAGTTGCTCATGGTCCCGGAGGAGGGCGCCAAACCCGGGACCAGCGTGCCGAGAATGTCGGCCACGTTGCGCCCGGCAGCGGACTGTTGCGCAATGTCCTTTTGCGATATCAGCTGCACGGTGCCGGGAATCGAGGCGATGCTGGCTTCGCTGCGGGTGGCGGAAACCACCGTGTCGGACAACGCCAGCGGACCGTTGCCCAGTTCCATCGGTGCCGGCGCCGGTTGCAGGATGACGCTGTTGTCCCCGCTGAAGCGCCATTGCAGGCCGCTGTCGCGCAGCACGGCATTGAGCGCCTGTTCAGCGTTGTAGTCACCTTGCAACGACGGCGCCGATTTGCCACGCAGCAGTGCCGCGTCGACACCGATGGAGAGCCCGGTTTGAGTGGCCAGCGCCGTCAGCGCGGTTTCCAGCGGCTGGCTCGCCAACTCGAAGTGCCAGGTGTCTGTCGCGGTGTCGGCGAAGGCCGGTGCGGCGCAGCTCAAGGCCAGTGCCAGAGCGCTCAGGCGAAAGAGGGAAAAGGTCTGGTTGGTCATTGTTGTTGCCCATGGAATCGACTGTATTAACTCCAATGACCGGGCTGAAATGAAATCGGGCAGTTGTCTTGAAGATTTTTTTCGAGGCTCTTTCCAGAGACTCAGCGTTTGCGCACCTGGATTAGCAACTGGCTGTAACTCTCGACGCGTATCGGCAAGGCCGCCTGCAACAACGCCAGCGCGGCATCGCTGTCTTGTGCCGGCAGCACGCCCGTAAAGCGCAGGGCCTGCAATTGCGCATCCGACACCCAGATAATGCCCCGACGATGCCGTTCAATTTCGGCCAGTACCTCGGGCAATGGCCTGTCATGGAAGATCAGTTGGGCGCGGGGCGACATCGGTGCCTGCGTGCCGGGCGCGATCCAGGTTTGCACCGGCAGGAACTGGGCGAGGGCGATTGCCGCCGGTAACACCAGCGCTGCGCCAATCAGGCGCGCGCGACGAGGCCGGGTTTTCGTGGGCGGTGACAGCGATTGCCACAGTTGCTGGAGTTGTTCGAACAGTTGCGCATGGCGTGCATCCGCGTCCCGCCAGGCGTTGAATTCGGCCAGTTCGGCAGTCGTCGGGTTCTCGTCCAGACGCACCAGCCACAGTGCCGCCTGCTCGCGGATCTGCTCCTGAACAAGGCCGTCAGTCATCGTTCAATCCATCGGGCAGGGCGTCGAACAGACGGGCGTGGCAGTGCGCAAGCGACTTGGCCAGGTACTGCTTGACGCTGCTTTCTGAGACCTTGAGGTGCCTGGCAATCTGGGCATAAGAACAGCCATCGATACGCGACATCAGGAACGCCTGGCGCGGTTTCTCCTCCAGTTCTTCCAACAAGAGCAGCAGGACTTTACCGAGCAACTGGTTTATCGCGTTGATCCGTTCCGGGCCTTGCTGGGTCTGTTGATCAAGCAGAACAGCCATGCTGCGCAGGGTTTCCGCTTCGACCTGGCGGCGATGGTACTGATTGATCAACAGGCGATTGGCCGCCACCAGCAGATAGGCCCGCGGCTCCTGCAACGTCGGCAGCACGTCCAGGCCCAGCAGTTTGACGAAGGTGTCATGGGCCACGTCAGCCGCGTTTTCGGGACAACCGAGCTTTTTACGCAGCCAGCCGAAAAGCCAGCCGTGATGCCCACGGTAAAGCTCGGAAAGGGACGAAGCGGACTGGCCCGACACGACGAAACCTCGAACGAAGATAATTCGCAAATGGGAAGTTGTTGCAGTTGCGAATGCTGTCATGTCGCAACGCGCCGTTCAAGTCCGTTGATGACGAGGTTGATTGTCGGGAGGCAGAAAGCGGGGCACGTGTCCCGAGAGTTATCACGTTTAATTTAACTTTGCGTGAGGATTTGGCGATCTTCCGGCTTCCATACTCGGCTCCAACGAACAACAACAAACGGGAGCCGGACATGTCGCAGACAACTGCTTCACCCAAGGCCAGCCATCCACGCTGGCTGCGGCTGACCCATTGGCTCAACGCCCTGGCGGTGCTGGTGATGGTCACCAGCGGTTGGCGCATCTATAACGCCTCGCCGCTCTACGATTTCAGCTTTCCCAATTCGATCACCCTCGGCGGCTGGCTGGCAGGCGCGCTGCAATGGCACTTCGCGGCGATGTGGTTCCTGGCGATCAACGGTCTGATTTACCTGGCGTTCAACCTGTTCAGCGGGCGCCTGAAGCGGCGTTTCTTCCCGGTCTCGCCCAAAGGCGTGTTGCACGACCTGTGGGCCGCCTTGCGGGGAAAACTCGGGCACGCCGACCTCAATCATTACAACCAGGTGCAGCGTTTTGCATACCTGTTCGTGATGGTCGACATCCTCCTGCTGGTGCTCTCCGGGCTGGTGTTGTGGAAGTCGGTGCAGTTTCCGCTGTTGCGTGAGTTGCTGTTCGGCTACGAGGGGGCACGTCGCGTGCACTTCTTCGCCATGGCATTGCTGGTGGCCTTCGTGGCGGTGCATCTGGTGATGGTCGCACTGGTTCCAAAAACGCTGTGGGCCATGATCGTCGGCCACAAGGAGCAGGTATGAAAAAGCGCATTCAGGTAGCCGGGCTGGACGAGGATTCGATCCTCACCGATGCCCGCAAGATCCTCGCGCCACAGATCGAGGACCGCTCGCGCCGCTCGTTCCTGTTGCGCGGCCTGACCCTTGGCGGCGTGGCGATGCTGTCCGGCTGCAACATCACTGACAACGACAGTGTTGAGACTGCGCTGTCGTCCATGTCGCGCTTCAACGACCGGGTGCAAGGCTGGCTGTTCAACCCCAACGCGATGGCGCCGACCTACCCCGAATCGATGATCACCCGGCCGTTTCCCTTCAATGCCTTCTACGGCATCGACGAAGCGCCGACGGTGGAGGAGGAGGGCTATCGCCTGGAAGTCACCGGCCTGGTCGCCGACAAGCGCAGCTGGCGCCTCGAAGAGCTAAGGGCCATGGCCCAGACCGAGCAGATCACCCGGCACATTTGCGTCGAAGGCTGGAGCGCGATCGGGCGTTGGGGCGGCGTGCGCTTCAGCGATTTCCTCAAGCGCATCGGCGCCGACACCGATGCCAAATACGTCGGTTTCAAATGCGCCGACGACTACTACACCAGCATCGACATGGCCACCGCGCTGCATGCGCAAACCCTGTTGGCGCTGACCTGGGACGGCGCGGTGCTGCCGCGCGAATACGGCTTCCCGATGAAGCTGCGCATGCCCACCAAGCTTGGCTACAAGAACCCCAAACACATTCAGGCGATTTTCGTCAGCAACACCTACAGCGGCGGCTACTGGGAAGACCAGGGCTACAACTGGTTCGGTGGCAGCTGATGAACGTGCGAAACATTCACCGTCCGCAAACCCGTGCTCCAAGGAGATCCATCATGAAAAAGTTGACCACTGTTGTTCTGTCCATGTGCCTGGCCGTTGGTGCTGCCTCTGTGTTTGCCGCTACTGCTGTTGATAACGGCAGCATGAGCAAGGACTCGATGTCCAAAGACGCCATGTCCAAGGATGCGATGAAGAAGACCGATTCGATGTCCAGGGACGCCATGTCCAAAGACGGCATGTCCAAAGACGGCATGTCCAAGGATGCAATGTCCAAGGACGCGATGAAGAAAGATGCCATGTCCAAGGACAGCATGAGCAAAGACGCCATGTCGCAATAATCAAAGGCAACACAAAACCTGTGGGAGCGAGCTTGCTCGCGATGAGGGCCTGACAGTCGAATCCCTGTTGACTGGCACGCCGCCATCGCGAGCAAGCTCGCTCCCACAGGTTTTCCTATTGTCGATCTGCTGTATCAAAAATGAATTTCCACCGATTCCGCTGCTCATACCTTTTAGGTGGCGGATCAGAACCCGCGAAATCATCGAGGCAATCAGGGAGCGGCACGGTCATGAGTCGAGTACCGACGGCGGGTGGGGATCTTCCTGGCGGGTTGATTCTGGTGGTTGAGGACGACCCGCTGATCCTGGAGTTTCTCTGTGAAATTCTTCAGGAGGAAGGTTTTGTCGTCGAACCGCAAATCAGCGCGGACGCGGCAGCGATTTATCTGGAGCAGCATGCGCCACAGGTGGGCATGCTGCTGACAGACATCACCATGCCCGGCACGCTCAACGGCGCGGACCTGGCCAACCAGTTCGGCGATCGCTGGCCGGACAAGCCGATCATGATCATGTCCGGTTTCGAAACCCCTGAAAGCGCAGGCGTGCGGCATGCGGTCTCTTTCATCAAGAAACCCTGGATGATTGGCGGGCTGCTCGATTGCGTGGACCAGACCTTCAAGTCCAAACGACTCAACTGACCAGCGCGCAGATGCTACATTGCCGGGCAAATCCGTCCGGCACCTGCGAGGTTCTTTTCCTTGTCCGATCACTCTGTATTCAACTCGACTTACCGAGCCTTTCTGTTCGATATGGACGGCACCGTCCTGACGTCCATTGCCGCCGCCGAGCGGGTCTGGACCACCTGGGCCGTGCGCCATGGTGTCGATGTCGACAGCTTCCTGCCGACCATTCACGGTGCCCGCGCCATCGACACCATCAGGCGCCTGGACTTGCCCGGGGTGGATGCCGAGGCCGAAGCCGCGTGGATTACCGAAGCGGAAGTCGTCGACGTCGACGGGGTACTGGAAGTGGCTGGCGCGGCGAAATTCTTGCGGTCCTTGCCAGCCGGCCAATGGGCCATCGTCACTTCCGCCCCGCGGGAACTGGCGTTGCGGCGGATGGCGGCGGCGGGGATACCGGAGCCTGACGTCATGATTACGGCCGAGGACGTCACGGTCGGCAAACCCGATCCGGTGGGGTACAAACTCGCGGCCCGGCGCTTGGGTGTCGAGCCTGAGCAGTGCCTGGTTTTTGAGGACGCCACGGTGGGGATTCTGGCGGCCGAGGCGGCGGGGGCGGACTTGATGATTGTCACGGCGACCCATGAGCAGCCGATCGAGACGTTGCATGCGACGTTGGCGAGTTATGAATCGGTGCGGGTTCTGGTGGATGCCGAAGGTCTGCATCTGCACGCCGTCTAATGTGGGAGCGAGCTTGCTCGCGATAGCAATTTTCCAGTCAAATCAATAGCAAACAGGTAGACGCTATCGCGAGCAAGCTCGCTCCCACAG